>DAOUFE010000001.1:0-43527 GCA_034430215.1 Anaerolineaceae bacterium
CATCGAGGGACACGTCAAATCCTCTCGCCCCGACAAAACATCCGCTGAAAGGCGGATTTTTCTTCACGGTCGTTGGTTCCCATCGAGGGACACGTCAAATCCTCTCGCTCACTAGGACACCAATACTACTCTACGCATAACGTCAAAAGAGTTTTGCTTTAATTCTTGCAATCTGCAGAGAAATACATTTCTTAAAAACTTCAATCACTCTGATCCTGTTCAACCGGAATAAAGTATGAGCAACTGAGGTTGAGAGTGCCAAACTCATCATATCTGACAGAGATCTTATCATCCTCCCATGCGCCTAAAACATTCTCTGGTTCTTCCGTCCCTTTGTAAATCAAAGGACGCTGGGTGGGTGTCGGGCGAGGAGTTTTGGTCGGGATGAGAGTTGGAGTGGGTTTGGGTTTAAAATCTCCCCGCACCCAGCCTCGAAAGCCCAGGCAGGCTACCACTATGAGGAAAATGACATTCAAGATGAGAACAACCCTGTTTAACTTACCTTTTCGCAGGATTGCCGCTCGTTGTTCTTGTTCTGCTTTCCGCATTGCATTGGAAAACATCGGTTCGGTACCTGCGAAATAGATGATATCCGAAGGCATTCCACATGCAGGGCATTTCTCAGGTGGATCGATGGTATACCCGTCATCCCTTTCAACACATCGATCACGCTCGATTTTGAAGCTCTTTAAGCAATTGTCGCAGCTTACATACAAGTATTTTCCCAGTTTGTAAATATATCTCCATTGCCCCAATTGTTCATTATGAGATTTTTCCACCCTGGTAAAAACTTGACCACATTGTGGGCACAGGATGGCATCGCTGGGTATTTCTTCTGAACAATTTGGGCATTTGATTGTTGCAGTATCAAATGGATTTCCACAAATGAAGCAGAATTTTGCTTTATCTGGATTTTCTTCGGAACATATCGGGCATTTTTTCATATGAGTCACTGGACAAAATGCGTTATAAAGGTGGGATGATAATTCCTTAGTATTCCCGCTCTTAATTAATAAATCACTTCCAGAGGAACTGTAAAAGCAACGGCTCTTGAATTATAGCAAAATTCTTTGCTAGTCATTTGACAAAGAAAAATCTGAAATGTGCCATTCTAAAAAAGTGGACTTGTTATTCAAAACCCTTCTTGATCTGTATAGGCTGTTTGATCTCCACCCCCTGCGACCTGTCTACTTGATCTTGCAGGATCATTTCACCCAATTGTCTGCCATATTCCTCAAGTCTGACAGTTTTTTCTATATCATCCATTTCAATAGGCTCCCGCAAATCTACCTGGAAACGTCGGAAGTCTACCCCTTCGAAATAGTTATCTACAAGATGGACCTGCTGGTCATAAGCTGATTGGAGAAATACACCCAGCACCTTACCGATCCAATGCCATGCCCACCATTGCTGACTTTGAGCCGGTTCGTAGGAATAAGGATCTCTGCCGGTCCCAATGCTGATCAATGTGGTTTCTAATGGATCCCACTGTAAGCATTCGATTGCTTCATAAGCTGCAATATAGCAGGGATTGGCATACGAGCCAACACCCCCATCAATATATCTCCCTTTCACTACAGGGAAATACGTTGGAACAGTGCAGGAAGCCTGTACAGCATCCACCAGTAACCAATCTTCATATTCCTTCTTCCAGGGTTTAATAAAACGTGTCCTGTTCTCCTCAAGATCATACGTTGTGATCACCAGATCTGTTTGTGGTAGGGTGATCCAAAAATCTCCTATCTTTCGAAACCCAAAATAGGTATTCAGCAGTTCTCGAAATGGTTTGGGAGAATAACGATATCGCGTGAGGGGGAAAAGAGCCTTACGGAGTGAAAATGGAAAAACATCTTTCGCCAGTTGGGTGTACAGTTCGTGAAGATATTCTGCGGATAATCCAGACGCAATCCCAGCGGAGATGATGGAACCTGTAGATGTCCCTACCACCAGTCGGAAGACATCGTGCACTGACACCCCAAGAGATTCCTCCAGCATCGATAGCGCTTTTGTAACAATCATCCCCTTGATCCCCCCTCCATCGATCGCAATGGCAACATTTTTCCGGAAAGGTCTCATCGCTTACTCCTGAGTATCACCGTACTCAGTTGGTTGCAAGAGGAAGGCCATTTGGAAAAAAGTTTGTGAAGGTAAGCTGTTGACTTTTTCATCCTATATCGCTACCCTGAAAATGGAAGCAGGTAGAAATGGAAGAGTCAAGAATTGCTCGAATTTTCCTGGCAATCCTTTCAGGCTTGCTGGTGATGGTTGCACTCGATGTTTTGGCGTACCTGTCAGGTGAAATTTTTAATTATTCAGTAAACAGGGTTTTCATCCTCATTCTTGTACCAATTATTTCGGTCATTCTGGGTATCGGGGTTTATTTACAAAAAACCTGGGCGGTCATAGCATGCGGTATTTTCATGGTCATGATTGGAGGCAGCCTGATAATTTTTTCCACCATTGATTTCATTCAAACATTCACTTCATCAAATCATATTAGTGGTATTGAGAATGCCTTTGCTGGAGAAGAACCTTATTTCTTCCTGCTTACTCTTGGGGTTGGGTTGATTGCATCAGGAATTGCGTATATCACGAAATATAAAGTGAAAATTTAATTTATTCTTATTTACTCTTCAAACTTTATTCGTCAAACGGTTGATTTTACAAATGCGACCTGTTGATAATATTTTCTTTTTCAATTCCTACCCATTCCATCCGATTAACTTGGTATAATGCAACGCATGAAACAATACAGCCGGCGTGATTTTCTAAAATTATCTGCACTTAGCCTGGGAGCCCTGGCGTTTCGTCCATTTTATGGTGCAGGTGAAAGCATCAGCCAGGAAATGGACAGTGATCGGATTGTTCGTGTTGCAATCAACAGCGTCAGTGTTTACAAAGAACCCGATGACACCAGCCAGATCCTTTACACACGGTATCGTGATGAATTGATCAATGTCTATGATGAGCTTGTTTCGAATAAAGGACCGAATTGGAACCCCATCTGGTACCGGGTATGGCGTGGATATGTTCACAGCGCCAGGCTTCAGCCCGTACAATATCGCTTTAACCCTGTCCCTACCAGTATCAATGGCGATAAACAGTTGATCGAGATTACCGTTCCTTTCACCCAATCGATGCGAAAGGTTAATGGTCAGGGCTGGACCCCAATGTACCGGTTGTATTATGAATCAATCCATTGGGTAGTAGCCATTGAAGAAGGTCCAGATGGCAATGCCTGGTATCGGATTAAGGATGAATTACTTGACAGCGATTCCATGGACTACCACATCCCTGCGCAGCATGCCCGTTTGATCCAGCCTGAAGAATTGACACCAATTTCCCCAGAACTTGATTACAACGAAAAACGGATCGAGGTCTCCCTTTTGGATCAGACATTGATCGCATATGAAAAAGATGTGCCTGTGTTGACTACAAAAATTTCTTCCGGGTTAGATTACAAGCCTAAAGACTTACCTGAATGGAGCACGCCGCGAGGTGATTTTCGTGTGGTAGTGAAAATGCCATCCAAACACATGGGTGATGGACAATACACATCCGACTTGAATGCTTATGAATTGCCTGGCGTACCCTGGTCTACCTTCTTTACTACAGATGGAATTGCTTTTCATGGTACCTACTGGCACAATAATTTTGGCAATCGGATGAGTCACGGATGTATTAACATGAAAACCGAAGAAGCAAAGTGGATTTTCCGGTGGGTTAAACCTGAAGTTAAGGAAATTGACTGGGATACCAAAGGGTATGGTACTTCAGTCTTAATTTATTAAGGTTACACAAATTCCATAAATACCCTGTTTCCCAGCAATCGCCCCCTATCTGTCAATGTTAATCGGTTTCTTTCCTCATCCCAGCAAATTAATCGCTGGTTGATTAACTTTTCGATGGATTTTTTATAAATAACATCCATCTCCTTGCCAAATCTATCTTGAAAACGCTTTCGAGAGACACCCTCTTCGGTAAGCCGCAACCCGAGCATCATGGTTTCATTCATTTCTGTTGTAGCATCAATTTCAATTCGAGAATCATTCGCAGGAGAAAAAGGAAATTGAATTTTTCCCGTCGTATTGACCCAATTGATATATTTCTGAATATCTGCAATATTAGAAATTCGGTAACCAGCTACACAGCCATGTGCCCCTGCCCCAAAACCCAAATAGGACTCATTTAGCCAGTATTGCATGTTATGGCGGCATTCCAACGATCTTCCGTTTCTTTCGGCAGCCCAATTAGATATTTCATAATGGCAGAAGTTTTCATTTAGAATATTTTCCGCCAGGATATACATATCCGCTGCCAGGTCATTATCAGGTGCTGGTATTTTTCCGGTTTGAACCTGATGGTTCATCCACGTTCCCTCTTCTAAGGTGAGTGAATAGAGTGAGATATGTTCCGGTCGCAGAGCCAATGCCTGTTGTAAGGTATCTTTCCACATTTCAATTTTTTGTCCAGGTAAACCATAAATTAAATCCAGGTTGGTATTGTCAAAACCAGTCTCGCGAGCCAATAGTACAGCAGTTTTTGCCTCTTCAGCAGTATGAATACGACCCAGTAATTCCAATTCCTCCGGTTGGAAAGACTGCACGCCATAGCTGATCCTGTTGATCCCACTCTTTCGGAAAGCAAACAGCTTTTCCCTCGATACAGTGCCTGGGTTGGCTTCCATACTGATCTCAGCTTCGTCTATCAAATCAAATTCCCGTCGGATTGCATTCAGAATATTTTGAATATGTCTGGGTTCCATCAGCGAGGGTGTACCACCGCCGATATACACAGTATGCACATACAGCTTTTCCTCTGATGCTGCGCTCATCAACTTGATCTCACGAACAACACTCTCCACATACTCTGGAATGAACTGCGCTGACCCTGCACGAGTGAAGAAATCACAATAGGTGCAGCGCCTTTGGCAGAAAGGAAAATGAACATATATACTGTACACAGAATGATTATACCTTTGTAAATTGAGGTGCTTGACAGAATACAGGGATAACCCGTGACAATCTTTTGCTATGGTATAATTTTTTCGATCGGGTCCAATTCTCCCGGGAAAAAACTATGAGTCCTGAAACTAATCAAACAACAACAAAAATCTGTCCAACCTGCGGATCGAAAAACAGTGAAAATGCAACCCGCTGTCTTGTCTGCGGGAGAAGTTTCGGTAAGGCAGCTACGTCAAATAAAGAAGCAAAAGCTGCACAGGGTCCACGGCTACCAGAGATCACTTTGAACCTTCCCATTGCCATCGCTTTGATGGTTTTACTGGTAGGGATTGGAGCTGCTGTGGTATTCGGAGTTCTACGAGGCACTGGTCGTATGGTCGAACCAACTGTGACGCCAACTATCACTACCACGCCTACGCAAACCCTTACCCCTTCACCCACAATGACCGCATCGCCATTGCCAACTTTCACACCACTTCCGCCCATCGAATATACCGTCAAAGCTGGTGATTACTGTTCTACCATTGCCGCCTTTTTCAACGTCTCATTACAAAGCATTGTTCTGTTGAATAATCTTGGTACCGATTGTGGTGTACTTTCTGTAGGACAGGTCTTGCTGATCCCTCAACCGACCCCTACAGCATCTCCACAACCAACCAGTACGTTGAGTGGGGCTGAAGCGACGGATCAAGCATGTGAAAAGGTTGAATACACTGTCAGCGAAAATGATACGCTCAGTGGGATTGCAAACGCATATGATGTAAGCACAGATGTGATCCGCGAATATAATGGTTTAACAGGTGATACCGTTTATGCCGGTCGAACTTTGATCATCCCATTATGCGAGCGTAACCCAACCCCTGGCCCTACACCCACATCAACACCACCGCCACCTTACCTCGCCCCTAATCTTTTACTGCCAGCCGATGGAAATTCCTACACAAGTGCCAGTGATACCATTACTTTGCAATGGGCTTCTGTTGGTACTTTGCGTGAAAACGAAGCTTACCAGGTGACGATCATCGATGTTACTACAGGCACTGGCAAGAAAGTGGTTCAGTATGAAACTGATACCAGCATGATCGTTCCAACAAGCCTTCGCCCTAATGATGTTATACCTCACATCTTCCGCTGGACCGTTCAACCGGTTCGCAAAACAGGTACAGATAAAGATGGGCAGGCAATCTGGGAATCTGCTGGTGCGATAAGCGATGCCAGAGTGTTTAGCTGGTGGAGTTCAACTGCACCTACACCTACACCATAATAATATTATTTTGGAATAAATTGGATTTTCTTACTCCCCTTCCTGATTTATTAGAAGGGGAGTAATATCATCTTATGTTTTTACCCACAACTCTACAGGAAGTTAAAACTCTTGGTTGGGATGCACTCGATGTCATCCTGATCAGTGGTGATTCTTACATCGATAGCCCGTTCATCGGCATAGCAGTGATTGGAAGAATTTTGCAGAAAGCTGGTTACCGGGTGGGTATCATCGCTCAACCTGCAATAGATAAACCGGATGATATCACCCGACTTGGTGAACCGCGTTTATTCTGGGGGGTTACAGGTGGATGTGTGGACTCGATGGTCGCGAATTACACTGCTACTTTGAAAAAACGGAAGAGTGATGATTACACTCCTGGTGGAATCAACGATCGCCGCCCTGACCGGGCAGTAATAGTATATTCCAATCTCATTCGACGATATTACAAAACCACTCGTCCTATTGTTTTAGGTGGTATTGAAGCCAGTCTACGGCGGATCACCCATTATGACTACTGGACTGATAAATTACGCGCTCCCATTCTGTTCGATTCAAAAGCAAATTACTTGCTGTATGGAATGGCAGAACAAAGTATCGTTGATCTGGCAAATGCTTTAAAAGATGGAACAGATGTTACTGTAATAAGAGGACTTTGCTACTTAAGTAAACTCGTCCCTGACAATTACCTCACTCTTCCCAGTTTTGAAACCTGTCAGACAGATAAACAAGCTTTCATTACCATGTTCCATCAGTTTTATCAGAACAATGATCCAGTAACCGCAAAAGGGCTGGCACAACAAAAAGGGGATCGTTTCTTAATTCACAATCCACCTTACCCATATCCCGCAACTGAGATGATGGATGAATTTCATCATATAGATTACACTCGTGATCTGCATCCATATTATGCCCAGCAAGGGGATGTTAAAGCATTGGAGACCATCCGCTTTTCGGTTTCAACCCATCGAGGATGTTACGGGGAATGTAATTTCTGCTCTATCGCCGTCCATGAAGGTCGAACTGTTCGGTGGCGCAGTGAACAATCGATCATTAGCGAAATCGAGCAATTGACAAAGCACCCGGAATTTAAAGGGTACATCCAGGATTTAGGTGGTCCAACAGCAAATATGTACGCCATCGAGTGCCAGAAGAAAATATTACATGGTTGCTGTGAGGATAAACGTTGTTTGTATCCCAGAGCCTGCCCACTCCTCAAAATCGATCATAAAAAACAGATCGCATTATTACGTTCTGTAAGAAAGATCAAGGGAGTCAAAAAGGTTTTTGTTGCTTCAGGTATTCGATATGATATGGTGCTGGATGATAGACAATCCGGTCAAGAATACCTTGAGGAAATCGTACAACATCACGTATCTGGTCAATTGAAAGTCGCGCCTGAACATACCGACCCAAAAGTTCTGGAAAAAATGGGAAAGATAGGAACGACTGCATTGTTGGAGTTTAAACGACGATTTGATGAAGCCAGCATGAAAGCTGGTAAGAAACAATTCTTGACCTACTACTTTATTGCGGCTTATCCAGGCTGCTCTGACCATGAAATGCAATCATTGCGGCAATTCACCAGCCAAAAACTACATATTCACCCAGAACAGGTACAGGTATTTACTCCATTACCATCTACATATGCAAGTGTCATGTATTACACCGAGCAAGACCCATTTACGGGAGAAAGCCTTTTCGTGGAAAAGAACCTCTCCCGTAAATCTCGTCAAAAGCAAATTGTTACCAACAAATAAAGAATATTAGTTATTCGCTTCCAGAAAGCGGGTTGCCTGAATGGCTGCTGATGCACCCATTCCAGCAGAAGTGATCACCTGCCGGAAATACGGATCTGCTACTTCACCTGCTGCAAATACGCCAGCAATATTCGTTTGCATTTGTCTGTCGATCACAATAAATCCATTGGAATCAAGCGTTAGCTGACCTTTAAATAGAGAGCTGTTGGGTGTGTGACCTATAAAAATAAAAACACCATCCGCATCTATTTTGCCAGTTTCACCTGTCACCACATTCTTGGTTTTAACAGCAGTGACCTTTTCTTCTCCTACGATTTGCGTGACTACAGTATTCCAGATAAAACCGATCTTTGGGTTTTCTTTTGCCCGATTTTGTAAAATTGCACCAGCCCGAAGAGCATCTCGCCGGTGGACAATCGTAACTGAACTGGCAAATCTGGTAAGGAAAATCGCTTCCTCCAGTGCACTGTCACCCCCGCCTACTACAATCACTTTCTTGTTTTTAAAAAACCAGCCATCGCAGGTTGCACAATACGATACCCCCTTCCCGGTTAACTCAATTTCACCCGGAACCTTCAAACGATTGGAATCTGCGCCTGTCGAAATGATTAAAGTATGGGCATAATATTTAGTTGCATTATCTGCTGTTATCTTGAATGGACGCTGTGAAAGATCAACTTCCGTAACTGAACCATATTCGAATTTTGCCCCAAAACGTTCAGCCTGTTTTTGAAAGAGATCTCCAATTTCAGAGCCCCCCACTCCTTCTGGAAAACCTGGATAATTTTCAATCGTATGTGTGATGGCTGCCTGACCACCTAATTGCAAGCCAGTTAACACGATTGGTTCCAGTTCTGCTCGGGCTGCATACAATGCAGCAGTCATCCCCGCAGGACCTGCACCTAAAACAAGTACTTTAACATCCTTTTCTATCAATTCTTTTTGTTTTTTTCCTAAACCAGAAAGATTAAATTCCATTTCTGACTCCTTATCATAAATAATCCCTATTTTGCTGCTGCATCAGTAATATCCAATGCTTTATCTAGAATTTTAAAACCTTCTTCCAGTTGGTCCGGTGTAATGATCAATGGCGGGATGAGTAATATGACATTCCAATGAGTATGGATATATAAACCCAGTTCTCTACACTTTTTTGAAAGTGCAGTCATTTCAGGACTGCTGCTATTAAATGGCGCTAGAGGTTCGCGGGTTTTTCTATTACGCACCAACTCGATTGCACCAAATAAACCAATTGAACGTACTTCACCTATGGATGGGTGTCGATCAACCAGCTCTGCCATCATTTCTGCCATTACAATTCCAGTAGATGCCGCCTTTTCCACAATATGATCTTGTTGCATCACCTGGAGAACTGCGATCGCTGCGGCCATGGAGATCGGGTGTCCGTTATATGTCAACCCTCCCTGAAATACTTTATCTATAAAGAACTGATAGATTTTCTCGGGTATTGCCACTGCACCAAGCGGAGCATAACCTGAGGTCAAACCCTTTGCCATCGTCATCAAGTCAGGAGTCACTCCCCAATTATCAACAGCAAACCACTTGCCAGTGCGGCCAAATCCACTCATTACCTCATCTGCAATCATCAAAATATTATAGCGGTCACAAATTTCACGCACGCCTTGTAAGTAACCTGCTGGTGGAATGATGATCCCATTCGTGCCAGTGACAGTTTCTAGCAAGATCGCTGCAATAGTTTGCGGCCCCTCATATTTAATAATTTCTTCAAGGTGATTCAGATAATCCTGACAGAAAGTGAACTCATCCACATCAGGTCGGTTTTGATGAAAGGTGGATCGGTAACGATATGGATCTAGAAAATGCACCACCCCTGGCATAACCATAGGTTCCCATGCCACTCTGCGCGGATCACCTGTTACGGCAACTGCGCCATAAGTTGCCCCATGATAGGAGCGGTATCTTGAGAGGATCTTATGCTTGCCAGTATACATGCGTGCCAGTTTGATGGCATTCTCATTGGCATCTGACCCACCCAATGTATAGAGGAAATGATTAAACTTGCCTTGAGTGATCTCCGTTAGTAACTTCCCCAGATATGCCCGTGAACGGGTTGCCATATGTGGCCCTGTAGTCGACAGTTCACGTACCTGCTCTATGATCGCTTGTTCCACCCGCTTATCACCGTGACCGATATTCACATTCATGACCATCGAGTTAAAATCCAGGTATCGCTTTCCGTTCACATCCCAGAAATACACACCTTCTGCCTTTTTCAGGGGAATGACATCCACTTTGGATTGGGCGCTCCAGGTCCAAAAATTATGCTCCATCGAAAGAGGAAGAATTTCATCATCGGGCAGGTTATACATGGTTCCCTCCAGTGCTGGTTATCCTTAAATTATAGTCCTACGCATTTTACTCTTTGATCAAGATCACCCGTGCGGGAGAACCATCGGTATCTTTTAATTTCAATGGCAGGCAAACTAACGAGTAATTTCCCGGCTGCACTTTTCGTAGATCAAGACCTTCAACCACGATCATCTGAGATTTCAATAATACTTCGTGGGTAGCCTGCCCACGATTGAAAGGTGCAATGGAGAGGTAATCAATCCCAACCAGTTTGATCCCCTTATCAACCAGATATCTTGATGCGTCTGGAGATAGAGCGGCAAACCCTTCTTGAAATCCATTTTCAATATGATCCCAATACTCAGAATTCCGAGTTTTAATGATCAATCGGGTTGTACCAGATTTGATCCCGGTTTTTCGCAAGTCATCTGCTTCGATCGTGTCTCCAGAAACATCCACAAAAACAACCTGTACATCTCCAACCAGAATATCCAGGTTAAGATGATCAACTGTATCCCCACCGGGGATAAAATGATACGGAGCATCCACATGGGTTCCAGTATGCACACCCAGGTTCATTTTTGAAATATTGGCAATAGCACCTTCTTCCATTTTATTGAATCGTTCCAGTGATACTTTTGGGTCTCCCGGCCATACGGGCAGAGAAGGGCTGATCGTTAATGTAATATCGATTATTTCTCGCATCTTTGTCTCCTTTGTTAAGCATAACCGAATTGTATAAGAAAAATATTTTATTTTTGCACTTCATCTATTCTGTGACAGTAATGATCTGATCCACTTTCACAATTGTCACAGATTGTCTGGCTGTATTATACTGTACCCCATCAACAGCATTTTTTTATTAATACTTGATAGTTTGTGAGAGGTTGCCTGCTTATAATGGCTGTAGAGGAATAAATTTGATCACACATGGATGATTTCTATGAGAGATGTAGCAGTTATTGGGATCGGACAAACAAAGATTGATGAACATTGGGATCTGTCATTAAAAGAACTGGCAGGCAATGCTATTTTCGCTGCCCTCGCTGATGCAGAAATTCAACATGTCGAGTCGCTGTACGTGGGCAACATGATGTCTGGTTCTGCCAATAAACAGCAGCATTTGGGTAGTTTCATCGCAGATTGGGTGGGAATGCGGCATCACGAAGGAGTAAGAATCGAGGCTGCATGCAGCTCAGGTGCTGCTGCTTTTCGATCTGCAGTTATGGCAGTTGCTTCTGGAGAAGTATCTTCTGCAATTGCTGTTGGTGTAGAAAAAATGACTGACTCCCCTATTTCGGAAATCACCAGCGATCTGGCAACAGCAGCAGATGCCGATTACGAATCGGATATGGGCACATCTTTTGTGGCTTTAAACGCATTGATCATGCAGCGATATATATTTGAATATGGCTGGAAACATGCAGACTTTGCTAATTTCTCCATCAATGCTCATGCCAATGCGATGCATAACCCGTATGCTCGTTTTCACAACAAAATCACGTTAGATGACTTTATTAAAGCCCATGTAGTCGCTGACCCTATTAATATTATGGATGCTTCTCCGGTAGGTGATGGAGCTGCAGCTGCTATCATCATCCCATTGGAACAACTGAATGGTTCAAGCAAAAAACGTATCCGTGTCGCTGGGTCGGCTGCATCCACGGATGCCATTGCGATCCATAATAGAAGAGATCCTTTATGGTTATCTGCGGCAGAAAAATCTTCTAAAGAAGCTTATAGCCAATCAGGTTTTACCCCTGCGGATATCGATGTCTTCGAGTTGCACGATGCATTCACCATTATGGCAACATTGTCTCTCGAAGCTTGCGGGTTTGCTGAACGGGGGCAAGGTCCCCGGTTCGCTTTGGACAATGAAATTGTCCCAACAGGACGCATTCCCATTGCAACACGAGGTGGCTTAAAAGCACGTGGTCATCCGGTTGGCGCAACAGGCATGTATCAAATTGTCGAAGTTATTCAACAGCTGCGAGGAGAAGCAGGAGAGACTCAGGTACCAGATGCCCGTATAGGAATGGCACAAAATATCGGCGGCAGCGGTTCAAATATCATCACCCATATCCTGGTGCGAGAGCCTTGATCAATTTATCCGATGAATTAAAACAGACGATCAGTTTATACAGGTCTTACACATATCGCACAAGACCTGGTATGCGCATTTCCTCATGTGAAGAAGCCGTTCAATTTTTCAATCAGAGTGGGTTTGTTTTCTTTTGGCCTGTAAAAGGGATAATCCTGCCCAGTTTGTGGGTGGCTACTGCTGGTGATAGACCAGTTCCAGATGCTCATGATGACCCGGGGCAGATAACCTGGGATTGGAAAGACAGCCTCTTGGGGAAAAAGCGCGTTTATTATTCGCGGACACTGCGACAAAGAAATACCTTCATCTCTCTCAACATGCTGCCTTATTTCTATGCCTTATCACCAAATTTTGGGGATTGGGAGCATGATTATCTGGATCAATATTATCAAGGTACAATGACGGCTGCAGCCAGATCAGTCTATGAAGCTTTGCTCCGAGAAGGTCCACTCAATACCCTTGCTCTTAGAAAAGCAAGCAACCTTTCCAGTTCAACAGCAAACGGTCTTTTTAGTCGCGCACTCAATGATCTCATGGCAGAATTCAAAGTTTTACCGGTTGGAGTTAGTGATGCCGGAGCCTGGCATTATAGCCATATTTATGACATCACTGCACGCCACTATTCCGATATTCAAGAAAAAAGCCGTAACATCAGTGAAGATCAAGCAAGGGTGATCCTCGCAGGCAATTATTTTAAACTGGTTGGAATATCTACACAATCTGATATTCAAAAATTATTCGGATGGCACCCCGAAATAATGAGTAGAACGCTTCAAAAGTTGGCAGAAAAAGGTATCATTCTGCCTTTAGAAGATCCAGAAAACAGCAATCCTCCCCTTTGGCGCCTGAAAGATTTATCGGTTCCTTTCTCCTGAATTATCACGAGGGGCGATATAATTAAACTAAATCCCATCCTGTCAGGAGTCAGATATGGAATTTCATATTTCACGCACTGCACGTGATCGATATCAATTTGATCAGAATCTGTTTTCCTTCAACGGGAATGTAATCCTGGCTGATTTTCACGCTGCACGATTATTTGCACAGAAAATGAACGATAAGAAAGATCTGGCTTCCTTCCCTGAGCAGGCTATAAAGGCTGGGCAGATAAACGCAATGGGCTTGATGGATGAGATTTTCCACCTGGTTTGTAGGCTGTATCGCGAGCAGCGCGAACCTTCTGCACTTAAAAAAGCATACGAATGGCTTGAACAAGATCTTGGTCATGAGAACCTAACACGACTTCTACACGAATTTGCCTACCAATTCCCCCCAACGAAGGTTTATCAGGGGAAAATGGATATCGACCAATACCTATTGGAATCACAGGACGATATTCCCAATCGGTATTCCATCATCGAAGAATTAATGATGCTGTGGATAACCAACAAGAATCCCGCTCTCAACCCATACGTTGAATTATTTAATGACCAGACTCTACAAGCTTTAAATCTATATAACAAAGCAATGGATTCCATCCAGAAATTCTTTGAGACGCTGCCCCCATTCATCCAGGAAGAAAAAACTCTGCTTGAAATGCTACGCGCACCCGCTATTGCTGTACCCTATTCCATCACCGGGCAGTTGGAATACATCCGCACCCATTGGGCATCATTGTTGGGCAGCTATTTATACCGGTTGCTCACATCTCTCGATTTGGTTAAAGAAGAAGAGAAGATTGACTTCATGGCAGCAGGTTTTGGACCAGGCCCCATTTCAATTCCAGTATATGAACGGAGTAAGGAAGAGCTTGAGCCTGAAAGATTTAGCCCGGATAAAGACTGGATGCCCCGAGTTGTGGTTATTGCCAAAAATACCTATGTATGGCTTGACCAATTGAGCAAAAAATACCACCAGAATATTAAGCGCCTGGATCAGATCCCTGACAGTGAACTAGATGAATTATCTAGCTGGGGGATGACAGGGTTATGGTTGATCGGATTATGGGAACGTAGCAAAGCTTCTGCAAGAATTAAGCAAATGTGTGGCAATCCCGAAGCGGTTGCCTCTGCGTACTCCCTTTTTGATTATCGAATCGCTGATGACCTGGGCGGTGAAGATGCCTTCAATAACCTTCGCCAACGAGCATGGCAGCGTGGTATCCGGCTTGCCAGTGATATGGTGCCGAATCATATGGGCATTGATTCTCCATGGGTAGTAGAACATCCAGACTGGTTCCTGAGTCTGGATTACAGCCCATTCCCGTCCTACACATTTAATGGACCAAATCTTTCAAACGATGAGCGTGTCGGCATTTATCTCGAAGACCATTATTATTCACGCTCAGATGCTTCTGTAGTTTTCAAGCGTGTAGACCACCAAAATGGAGATACACGTTACGTCTATCATGGCAATGATGGCACCAGCATGCCCTGGAATGACACTGCACAACTAAATTACCTTAATCCTGAAGTCCGCGAGCAGGTAATCCAGACCATCTTACAGGTTGCAAGGCGTTTCCCCATCATCCGTTTTGACGCAGCCATGACGCTTGCAAAACGCCATTTTCAGCGTCTTTGGTATCCCGAACCAGGAAGCGGTGGTGATATTCCCACCAGAGCAGAACATAGTATGTCAAAAGCAGAATTCGATGCCGCAATGCCTGTTGAGTTTTGGCGCGAGGTAGTGAATCGGGTCGCTGAGGAAGTACCCGATACTCTCCTGCTAGCCGAAGCTTTCTGGCTGATGGAAAGCTATTTTGTTCGCACATTGGGAATGCACCGGGTTTACAACAGTGCATTCATGAATTTGATGCGTAATGAAGAAAATGCCAAGTATCGCACCTTAATGAAAAACACACTGGAATTTGACCCAGAAATACTCAAACGTTATGTGAATTTTATGAATAATCCAGACGAACGTACTGCAGTGGATCAATTCGGAAAAGGTGATAAGTATTTCGGTATTTGCACACTGATGGCAACCTTGCCCGGGTTGCCAATGTTTGGGCATGGTCAGGTGGAAGGTTTCACCGAAAAGTATGGTATGGAGTATCGGCGGGCATATTATGATGAACAACCTGACTCTTATCTAAAAGACCGGCATGCTCATCAAATTTTCCCATTGCTCCACCGGCGTGATATCTTCTCTGGAGTGGATAATTTCCTGCTATATGATTTCTTCACACCTGAAGGTTGGGTAGATGAGAATGTGTATGCTTATTCAAACAGCAATGGGCATGATCGCGCTCTGGTGGTGTATCATAACCGGTTTGTTTCTACCAATGGATGGATAAAGAATTCTGTCAGCTTCATGGACAAGAATAAAGGCTCTTCAATTGGTCTTGTGCAGAAAACTCTGGCGCAAGGTCTGGATTTAACCCCCGGAGATAATAAGTTCCTGGCTTACCGTGAGCAACACAGCGGACTGCAATTCCTGCGACCAGTCGATGAGATCATCGAAAAGGGATTATTTCTGCATCTTGATGCTTACCAAACCCTGGTTTTTTGGGATTTTCGTGTGATCGAAGATGATGCAAGCCATACCTACAGCCATCTGTATCAATGGCTGAATGGAAATGGCGTTCCTGATTTGGAAGAAGCCATTCAACAACTGATAATCCAACCTATCACATCCGCGTTTCGTCAGATTGCAAATACTGGGTACTTCAGATATCTGAAAACCATTCAAGAGAGAGAAAAGGGTGAACCAATTCCATCTCATTTATTCTCTGAAGCGCAATATAAACTATCCGCCTTGCTGGATGGCATTCAGACTGTCACGGGAAACAACCAGAACAGATCGATCATTCGCCTGGATTATGAAGAAGAATTGACCTGGCTGTTAAATTTCGATCAGCTTACCCCAGAAAAATTAGCTTCAGGTATGACCTCCTTGAAAAATGCGGCAAAAGAGATCCATCAAGGGTTGAAGCAGTATTCTCATCCCTGGCTGACATTATGGAGTTGGGTTTTTGTACATAACCTGGGGAAAATCTCTGGAGATGATGGTTGGGTGGAAAAAACCCGAAGCTGGTTGGAAGAATGGCGGTTGGCTAGAATTTATGATGAAATGTACCAACAGCTTGGTCTGGATAGCACAGAGAGCCAGCGAAAGATCGTACTTTTACGTATTTTGATTGCTTATCAAAACTGGTACGAAACCATAACAGAAAAAAGTGCATATAAAAATGCTCAAAAATTCCTTGAAGACCAGCAAGTACAGATTTTCCTTCACATCAACCGCTACAATGACATTCTTTGGTTCAATAAGGAATGCTTAGAAGAACTCACCTGGTGGTTGCAAATAATTGCCTGGATCAAGATTGAAACAGACGCACAAATGACTAAAACGGAAAAAACCGAAAAATTGATGGCGATCAATGATTTTATAATCAAGGTTAAAACTGCAATGATGAATTCAAATTATCAGGTGATGCAATTGATAACTATCCTTGAACGTATAGACGAGTAAATTTCAGGCTCTTTGATTTTGAACTTTTTCGATGTGATGTTGAAAAACTACATCTGCGCTTAACCCCGAGCGCCAGCTTTTTACTTCTTTAAGGAATTTTACCGTTTCCGCAGAAATATCTGTGCCAGTGGCTTTTTTTACAAGCCAGACTGCTTGTGCCGCATAAGCAATATTATTTCGGGGTTCAATGCGATCAAAATCATCGAAAAACCATCCGCATGAAGTGAACATTCTCTGGCGTTCGTATTGTGCTTCTAGTAAAGTAGCGATTTGCTCGATCTTTTTTAAAGTCAAAGGTTCGGGAACCTTTTCTTGAATGTAATCATTAACTGAAATTTGCCCGTTCATCACTCGAATATACTCATGACGTATTTCCCATGGGTCAGGAATTAATGGATGAATGACGGATAAGAATTCCTCATCCACTGCATTCGCCAATATATTGAGAGCCTTTCGGAGAGGAGCTTTCCATTCTGCATGGGGTGTGCAGTCACAAACTCCACTCCAACGAACTACACCATGATGACAGCTCCAGGATGTATTATTTCGAATCCGAACTTCTTGTTCGGGAGGATTCTCCTTCAGCCAGATACCAGGATATGTGGCATCAATTGGTTGCTTTTCGATCGCTCCATTGGTCAAATAAGCTAAAAATTTATCTCGAAAAGGTTGATGATGCCCATATGCTTCACCATCTGACGCGATGAGATGAAATTCGGGTTCATTGATCGTCTTTCGAGTCAAATGAAAACGAGGGAGCAGGCGAGTCTGGACAAATGTATCTGCATTTGTCGTTACTTCTGGACGAAAGCTCACATCATCGGATAACGAGCGATCGTAAAAGAAAACAGCAATACTTTTGTTCTGTGGAAGTTTCACTACATAGGGAACAGAAATATCGAGCTTTTCTACATCTGCCTGCCAGGGAGCCAGAATTGTGTACTCGATCCCATGTTCTGCCATAATCTCGAGGCATTCCATATCAACCGCTGTTTCAGGTAACCACATCCCTGTGGGGCGATGAGAGAATGTGTGCTCAAAATCTAGAATCCCCCATCGTATTTGTGTTATCTTATCTTGCCGATTGGACAGGGGGAGAATGGTATGAGAATACGGTTGTGCCATTGCATTCCCCACCCCATAACGTTGAAAATTTCTATGATCCTGTTCGATGATATTCGCTAAAGTCTTACGATCATACCCTGCCATCCACTCGACCAGAGTTGGCCCGAGATCAAAACTGATATGCTCGAAATTTCCTAGTTCAGCATTGGGTTTATAACACTGTTGATGAATACGCTCATTCCAATTGCGGTATGGGCTGGCTCCCGGTTCCAAGGGAATTTCTCCACTGAGAGGATCTTCACGAGGTGGTTGATAAAAATGTCCATGAACACAAAAAACTTTGTTTTTCATCTTTTCCGTTTACGCTTCTTTTGATATTCCTGAAGATATTCAAGATGGTGTGTGAATCGTGATGGTAATAAACCAAATTGTCTTGGAATGGAATCTACGGCGCAAGTGCGGTCCGCTGCCAGGTAATCAAGCCAGTGAACTGAAATGGGAAACCGTGCAGTTCCTTGCTCAAAAATTAAAGAAAGTGTACGCAGGATGGCAGGGTTAATACTGGCATAACTACGGTGGATTCTCATTCGCTCAGAAAGAATATCCAGGATTTGTCGAAAAGAGAAATACTCAGGTCCGCCAATTGAAATAATCTTTCCGATGGTATCCGGATCATCCTGACAGGCTAGCAGACAAGTAACTGCATCCTCCACCCAGAGAGGTTGTAATAGATTTTCACCATCACCTGGCATGAGAAGTACCCCCGGACTTATTTGCAGCAATTGTGAAAAAGATGTAGTAAAGTGATCCCCTTCTCCAAAGAGAACAGAAGACCGCAAAATTGTATAAGGTATACCACTCTGTTGGATCAGACCTTCGGCAATTCCTTTTGCCTTGAGTACTGCATAAGCAGATGCCCGGTCAGCTCCAAGATGGCTGAGAAAAAACAATCTTTCTACACCTGCCAGACGCGCAGCGTTGGCAACTCTACGACTACCTTCAATATCAACTTCTTCCAAATTAGCACGAGACCCTTCCCTTTCACTCCCTGCCAGATGATAAACAAATTGAACCCCTTTCATCGCAGCTCGTAAACTACGTTCATCGGTAATACTGCATACAACAACTTCTACGGAAGTCGATTTGGGAAGGTTTGGAGATCGCTTTGACGGTCTAACCAGGGTTCGCACCTGTTTATCCCGTGCCAAAAGGTTTTGAATCAAAATATTCCCTACAAAACCTGTTCCACCTGTAATTAAAATCATGCCCTCGATTATAGCAGACCATAGAAGTTCTGGTTGGCACATATCTTGTACCATGATGGATGAAAGTGATGCGTGAGTTTCAGGAAGTAGATGAGGGATGACTATGAGTAATAAAGCAATGAATTTTAAGAGTGAAAATCGCAATGGTTTGCATTACATTCCTGATTTTTACCATTATCGGCAGAAAGACCTGGATGCCTGGCTGCCCCATTTGCAATCACTGGGCATAAGCTGGTTGGTATTGAAAGCTCCTCAAGGGCAGGCAATTCCAGAATATTTCATCAGCGGATTGGTGAAAGAAGGAATTCAGCCTATCGTCCAAATGGATTTCAGCCTTGAATCTCCTCCCAAATCTGGAGAAATTGCTCCTCTTCTTGAAGCCTATGCACACTGGGGTGTCAATTATCCCATCTTTTTTGACCGGCCAAATATCCGGCAGGCATGGCCTTCATCGGGATGGGCACGACAAGATTTGATCGAACGATTTCTGGATAGGTTTGTTCCTCTGGCATCCCTTGCGATTCAACATGGCATGCAACCCGTCTTCCCCGCTCTCGAACCCGGGGGCGATTATTGGGATATTGCATTCTTGAAATCCTGCTTGCAAAGCCTTGAAAATCGTCATCAATCAGAAATTTTGGATAATCTCGTTCTTGCAGCTTATGCACATACAATGGATCATGACTTGAATTGGGGTTCGGGTGGACCTGATCGCTGGCCTGAAGCCCGCCCTTATCATTCATCAGATATTGCGCAAGACCAACGCGGTTTCAGAATCTTTGATTGGTACAATGCAATTATCGAGTCTGTAACTGGTTCAATCCGCCCAATCATTCTACTGGAATCTGGTAAAGCGCCACATTATCAGGACCAGAATGAATTGGATTTTTCGAAATCACAGGCAGGCATCAATCTGGCAATTTACCGGTTGCTGGCTAATGATATTGTCGAGAATCCCGCGGATCCCCAAACCAATCTTGATCCCCTTCCAGCAAATATCCTCTCCAGCAATTTCTGGCTTCTAACTACTCCCCAATCAGGTGAAGATGACATCTATGCCTGGTTTGGTTATGACCAGACTCCATCCATCACAGTTCAGGCTGTCGTAGAATTTCAGGCTACACTACTGAAGAATATCGCTGAATCTCAATTAGTCGAAGGTGAAATCGACAGTCGTCCAGGTGAGGATCCAGATCTGTTTGATCCTTCAATGGATTTTGATGAAGAACCCGCAGCAACCTCACAGGAAGTAAAGGATGAAGATCTCATGGGAAAAGCTGTTGCTGAATCTTGCCATCAGATGGATTTCATCATTCAGCACTATGTGCTTCTCCCATCCTATGATTGGGGAATCGCAGATTTTTACCTCGATGCAGTCCGTCCATTCGTCAAAAAATATCGTGCAACAGTTGGATTTTCTCTCCAGGAAGCTGCAGCAGCCGAATATGTTACTGTGATAGGAGATCAGGATCTTTTCTCTGATGAGGCATTGGACAAATTACGATTCAATGGGTCTGTTGTTGAACGGATAAGTGGAGATGGCACGACAATTGCATCTGTATTGGCACAGAGGTGAAATCCATGATAACAGATAACCAATCTCTTCCTCCTATTTCTCACACCCCCATTTCTACCCGTCAAACCACCCTGAAAGTACTTGGTCTTGGTGGTGGAGGGTGCAACGCAGTGAATCGTATGCTCGAGTTGGGTATCAAGGGGGTTGACTTTATCGGTGCAAATACCGATTATCAGGTTTTAAAAACCTGCCTGGCACCATCAAAGATTTTGCTTGGTCCAAAACTCACCCATGGTCAGGGTGCAGGTGGAGACCCTCAAGTTGGTGAAGCAGCAGCAGAAGAAAGCATCGAGGAAATCAAAGAAGCCCTTGCAGGTGCAGATATGGTCTTTTTAACGGCTGGTTTGGGTGGTGGTACCGGAACCGGTGCAATCCCTGTAGCTGCACGAATCGCCAGGAGTATGGATATTGTTTCAGTGGCGGTAGTAAGTACACCATTTGGTTTTGAAGCCGGAAAACGACAGCAAAATGCACGGTCAGGTTTAACCAAATTACAGCAAAACACCGATACACTGATCGCAATTCCCAACGATAGATTGCTTCAAATCGCCCCGCGGGATCTATCTCTTGACCTGGCTTTCCGATTGGCTGATGATATTCTGCGCCAGGGCATTCAGGGTATATCCGAAATCGTAACCCAGCCTGGAATGATCAATGTTGATTTCTCCCACATCCGCAATCTCATGCACAATGGAGGCGGCTCTTTATTAGCAATTGGTCATGGTCAGGGTCCACATAAAGCCATGCAGGCTGTTCAACAGGCACTTCATCACCCATTACTTGACTCAATACCTGTTGAGAATGCCACTGGAATCATTGCAAATATTTCTGGTGGCCAGTATCTGACATTTATGGAAGTGTCCGAAGCATTGACTTACCTGCAGGAAAGAACGAATAATCAGGCAGAGATCATCCCTGGCATTATCCATGACGATAACATGGAAGATCGCGCAGAGGTAATTCTGATCATCACCGGATTGGGTGCCACCGCTTTTGACCCCATGACACGGTTGAGAGTTCCACGAAACACTGAACAGCGAACTGAACAACGTTCCCAACCACCTATCACCGTAGAGGAAGCCATTCAAAAGCACGAAAGATCGATATCTTTCTCACCAGATCCATCTTATTCAGATTCCGAAATGGCAGGAGCAACTGTCAACCTGGATATTCCAGCATTTATGCGCCGGCGGACCAACCGCTAGCCAGGAGCAATTACCGATGGAAAAAAGCATTATGGATGCAATTTGTCGTCAGGTATATGCACAATATCCTGAAGTGAAAGGAAAACACCCACGCGCTCAGGCGTATGGCAATGATCAATATCTACTTGTTTTTCGTGGCTCATCAATGACTCCAGATGGGAAAAAGATCGAACGGGCAATTCGAGTGGTTACCACCGCAGGTGGAAAGATCGTGAAAATTTCTTCTTCTAAATAGGTGAATCTTATGCAAATAAATCTGACACAAAAACTTGAACTGGCTTTCTGGGATGTGATCATCTATCGTCTCTCCCGTTACACAATATTCCGCAGATTGATGAACCTTGGTTACAGGCTTGCAGAACAGAACGATCTTCGTTCCTTTGCTCAAATCACTGTCTTGATCGCAGTAATAGGATTCTTTAGTGGCTTTTTGACCACAATACTTTTTTCAGTGATCTTTTAACGGTAGAGATGATTCTTATCAGGAAAATGCTATTTTCCTATCCTCCTTCTTTGCCTTCTGAAACAATTTCACCTCACCTTACTCAGCAGCCCCGACCAGACTGCTGAGTTTGGTTAATTCCTGAGACCCACAAATAATTTGCCTCAAATTAATAATTCCTATAAAATGGTACTGTCATAAAGCACAGCTTAAGATAAGATATATAATTATCCTTTGAGTAAAGGGCATTACGTGATCAAAAAGCAGGTATGAAAAAGGCTCAAGGTTTCTTTCTCATCTTCTTATTCGTTGCCTGCGGTGTATTGGGAATTCTGGTTGCAAACCAGGTGATGAATGGGCGCGAGAAAGTGACGCCCACCCCAATTCTTCTACCTACACGAACTGCAGGCGCTCCCGGAACTGGCCAGACCAACCTGGTTCTCCTCCGCGTCGATGATCTCAGCTCACCTGCTCCACGCTTGATCTCCATCTGGATAGCTTTCCTGGGTCCTGCTGATTATCCAGGGTTGACTGTTATGGCACTTTATCCCAACCTTGAAACACCAGATCAAATTCAACCTCTGGCGGATTCATTTGCCCTGGGCAGTGACAATTTACCCGTGCCGGAATTCTGGCAACAACTCGCAACATTCAACTTTACCTGGGATGGATATATCCTGGCTGATACACAGGCAATCTCTCCTATCCTGGGTTGGATCAATAATACTCAGACCACTCTTACCGCTCAGCCCGCTTCAGACGGAGAAGGATTTCGAGTGATATTGGAAGAAGAAACTTTAGTATTCAAGGATATTTGCTCCACTTTGAGTAATACACAGAAAGGTTCAGGTCAGGCTCCTGATTGGGGAAATATCATTCCACTTCATATGCGAACAGATATGACATTTGAAGCGATGATGTATTCCTGGGGAAAGTTGAATCCACCTGGTACAGTAACTCCCTGTTATATTTTAGGCAATCCATGATCCAATATTCTAGAACAAAAACAAGGAGCTTGATGCTCCTTGTTTTGATTTTGAAGATGAGTTTTAGTATTGATTATTATTTTTCTCATCCTGTTTTGAAACTTCATTAGGATGAGGTTGATTTTCGGGCAATGTTATTCTCATAACCTTTTTGAGATCACCAGAAATCGAATCCACATCCTTTCTTAAATCATTTTCAATCTTCCTGGATTCTTGCTCAAATTCTTTAATTTCCTCATCAAGTCCAGTATCGGTAACTATTTTTCGAGGAATATCACGTATTTCATTGGATATAGAAACAATAGAATGCCAGATTGGTGATTTAATTACTTTTCGAACGAATTTCCCCAGTTGCGCACCCGTTTTCACCATATCTTTCGGACCCAAAATGAGGAGCGCCACAATAAGGATGAAAACAAGCTCAAGTGGACCAATATTAAAAATCTTCATGGTTGATCCGATGATGGATTATGAAGACATTCTTGTTTGTGAAAGATTTACTCTTTCTTTGGTTCTTCATTTTTGCTGGTAGCTTCTTCTTTATCTTCAGAAGATTCATCTTTGATATTCTTTTTGAAAGCTTTGATACCGCTTCCCAACTCACCAGCAATTTTCGAAATTCTGCCTACACCAAACAGCAGAATAATAATGACAAGAATGATGATCAATTCGTAAGGCTTAAGCCCAAGAAACATTTTACTATCTCCTTCAGTTTCTGAAATTCATTCTATCATACTTTCTTTTCGCCGAGCCAACCAGGCAAATACGATACTCAGAAAGTATAAGAAGAGCAGAGGCAGCATAAGGATACTCATGTTGATTGGATCTCCTGTTGGCGTGATTACAGCAGCCAGAACGGCAATCACAACAATCGCTATTTTCCATTGCTTTAACAATGCTTTCCAGGTGATTAATTTGAGTTTTGCCAGTACGAACACAACAAGAGGGCTTTCAAATGCCACACCCACCCAAAACATGAGATTAGTGATAAAGGTGAAATAGTTTGCCAATCGAGGAACCGTTGTGACTCCCAGGAACTCCATAAGAAATGGCAACGCGACTGGCAACATCACTACATATGTAAACGAAACACCACCAATGAAAAGTATAGATGCAAAGGGAATAGCTAATAAAATCCAGCGTCTCTCATTTTTTTTTAAACCAGGCATAACAAATGCCAGCAATTGATATAAAACCCAAGGAAGTGCAATGATAACGCCACTCAATAATGAGACCTTCATAAAAACACTCATGTTTTCAGTGACTTCAATGGATTGTAATTTGCTTAAACCCCCGATTGGCTGTGCAAGGAATTCCATTAATGGAGTACAAAAAATAAAGCTGATTAAAACACAAACTAAAAGACCAATGACAGCAAGCAGCAACCGTTTACGTAGTTCATTTACGTGTTCCCAAATATTCATTGTCTTTAGTGATTCGCTCATAATCCTGCTGCGTAATCAAAAATTCTGAAGAATTATACTCTGAAAAAAATTGAACTCATCTAATCATCTTTATGATCTTGTAAATGTAAAGTTGGTAGCCAAAAAGCTAATAAGATGGAAGCTAGCAGTGCCAGTCCGCCACCCCACCAAAATGGAGCTGAAGGACCAAATCCCTTCCAGGTGCCTGCACCTTGCCATAATAAACCGGCAATCAAGGAAGCGGGGAAATCGAGTAGCCCCAGAACAGCGTTATATGTACCATAAGCTGTGCCACGTAAAGCTTCTGGTACAAGATCGGCAACCAGTGCTTTCGTGGTTCCAAAAGCCAGTCCATAATAAACACCATAAAGAACATAGAGAACCCACACACCAGTAGTACTTTTAACCATGGCAAAACCCAGGTAGATCAAAGCATAAACAAACCATCCGCCCAGAATCACCCTTTGCCTGCCTATTTTGTCTGATAAAGAACCTGCCGGAAGGGACACCAGGGTGTAGATCAGATTGAAAACCACCAGCATGCCCAGAATTCCCAGCACGCTTACTCCACGTTCTTGTGCCCGAAGAACCAGAAAAGCATCAGACGAATTTCCCAGGTCAAAGATTCCCACAATGATCATGAAAATCATGAAAGGTTTACCCAATGATTTGAATGCAAAACGGGGCATACTTCTTTGCCCAGTGATGGACACTTCTTTCGCTCCTATTGCCAGTGCTACCACCGCCAGGATCGCAGGAATGATACTAATCAACACTACCAACTGAAAAGTACTGCGTTCCATTTTTCCAAGCTGCTGCTGGGCAAACCAGACCACACCCAGCGCAATCAATAATCCAAGCATCGCGCCAGCAGTGTCCGCTGCTCTTTGAAATCCAAATGCTAGCCCTCTTTGTTTTGGATCAACTGAATCTGCAACCAGGGCATCCCTTGGCGCAGTGCGAACTCCTTTTCCAATCCTATCTGCAATCCTGACTCCCGCTATCATTCCTGCACTATTTGCGATATAGAAAAATGGTTTTGAGATTGCAGATAGTCCATATCCAACCACAGCAAGCCATTTACGTGCTCGCAATTTATCTGACAGCCAGCCAGAAAATACCTTAAGGATGCTGGCAGTTGCTTCTGCTGCTCCCTCTATTGCCCCAATAACAAATGTTCGCATACCTAAAACATTGCTCATAAAAAGCGGTAGGATGTTGATCACCATCTCCGTGGAGACATCCATGAAGAAGCTGGTCAAACTGACTGCCCATACATTCTGGGGCATTGCCTTTAGCCGTTGAAGTAAATTCGATCTGTTTGAAACTTCACTGGTCGTGTCCATGTTCTCTCCAAAGAAATACCCTGCTCATAATTTTGATGAGCAGGGTAAATTTTCTTAACCACAATTGTTATTTTAGTTTGTCTTTCAATGTGTTAAGTAACTTCGCTTCATCAAAGTTAACAATAATGGTACCATCAATATCGAAAGTAGGGGTTGTTCGATTTCCATCTGCCCACTTCATAACCTGGGCAGCGGCACCTGGTACAGAGCTGATATCTACTTCAGTATATTGGATGTTCCTCTCAGCAAACCAAGCCCTTGCCCTTCTGCAAGATGGACACCACGAAGTACAGTACATGACAACCCCACCATGAGGTAATTCTACCGGTTCTTGAGGCTGTGCAATCACTGCTGCTAATTTTGCAGCAGCAATAGGATCCATCCGTTGAATGAATTTAATGACTACCTGGTTATCGGGTTGTTCGTCAATATCATGAATGTCAATATACCGGATGATCCCTTTCCGGTCGATCACAAACAACGCCCTCTCCGAATATCCTTCTTCGCGCAGTACTCCATATTTTTCTGCTACGGCTCCATGTGGCCAGAAATCGCTTAAGAGTGGATAGGTGATCCCTCCCAGGCTGTCTGCCCAGGCAGTTAAGCATGGCTGCGAGTCAACGCTTATTCCCAGAACCTGGGTGTCCAATCCCGCAAATAAAGCTTTATCAGCTTCATACGACGGGATTTGTCCCGTTCATATGGGTGTCCAGGCAAGGGGGAAAAAGGCAATAAGCACATTCTTCCCACGGAAATCGCTTAAGCGAATTTCCTTTCCGCCCGATTCTTTCAAGACAAAATCAGGCGCAGGCATACCAATATCCAGTTTTACTGCTTTTTTTGAGAAGTTTTTCTTAAACATATATCCATTATAGCACGAACGTATTCGAATTACTATACTTATCTTATCTTATTTGTCTTTTATAAAGCTATGCTACAATAACAATATTCACGAGGTAACCATAAAAATGCGTCGCTTTCTACAATTCCTGCAGGATTCCGATAACCTGATCCAAATATCCAAACCGGTGGACCGCAACCTTGAAGCAGCAAGTGTCCTCCACACACTGGAACCTCGTCCAGTTCGCATTAATTCTGTAAAAGGATTTGACGTTCCCATCGCAGGAAATTTGTACTGTACCAAATCAAGTATTGCCAGCTTTTTCGGATTAGAACCTGCCCAACTCATTCCTTTTTTGCTGCAGGCAATGGAACATCCACGACCTTGCCCGGTTGCGACACAGGCACCCTGCCAGGAAGTGATCATTGACAGACCCAATCTTGATCAGTTTCCCATCTTATTCCACTGTGAAAAAGATGGTGGGAACTATATTTCCTCAGGGTTGGTCATTGCGAAACATCCAACATACGGACAGAATCTCGACTATCATCGCATGATGCAATGCTCACAAGATGAAATGGCTGTAAGGGTTGTCAAGAAACGTCATTTTGATCAATACCTGCAAGAAATGGGTCAGGTGGATATCGCCGTTTGTATTGGCAACCCGCCCAATCTCATGCTGGCAGCTGGAATTTCTATTGGAATTGGGAAGGATGAACTTGAGATTGCCAACGCAATGGCGCCCGTTCCTCTGGTTCATGCTCATTCCGTTGATTTGATGATACCCGCCGAGTGTGAAATTGTTCTGGAAGGCACTGTATATCGCGATCGCCTGCATAGTGAAGGCCCATTCCTTGACCTGACTGAAACATACGATATTGTTCGGGATGAACCAGTGTTTAAGGTAAAAACTATCACCCATCGAAAAGATCCCATCTGGCAAGCTTTATTGCCAGGTGGTTTGGAACATAAGATGTTAATGGGAACACCCCGCGAACCAACCATTTACCAAAAAGTGAACGAAGTCACTCATTGCCTGGATGTGAATATCACCCCGGGCGGCTGTTCATGGTTACATGCAATTGTACAGATTGATAAACAAACAGATGAAGACGGGAAGAAAGCCATCATGGCAGCATTCGCAGGACATTCTTCCCTGAAACATGTCGCAATTGTGGATGATGATATTGACATCTACAACCCTTCCCAGGTGGAATGGGCGATGGCTACTCGCTTTCAAGCTGATCGCGATCTTGCGATACTCCCTGGTCAACATGGCTCCAGTCTTGATCCAAGTGCAGAATCTGGCACGCAATTGACAACCAAGGTCGGCTTTGATTTCACAAAACCAGGCTATTCAATAGGAAAATCTTTTTCCCATGCCTCCTACACCGATATTGATATTTCAGCCTTCATCAATGATCAAAAAGGATCAAAATAGGGGATGAAATGGATCTGAATTCCCATCAACAAGACATGCTTGCAGGCAAAGAAGGGAAAGCCATCCAAAAAGCGATGGAAATCCTGTTGGCTCTCGCAAAAATATACAACGCAGAGGCTTTACTCCCTGTCAGATCAGTACAGATTGCAGGTGTCAGTTATGACAATCTTGGTGAAGCTGGTTTGGAATACCTGACTGAGCTGGCTGAAAATGGCGGCAAAGTTAAAGCATTTACTACTCTTAATCCTGCAGGGATGGATATCGAGAACTGGCAGGCGATGGGAATCTCACCCGAATTTGCACAACAACAGATTCGTGTCCTTAATGCCTTTTCTCGGATGGGAATTGTAACTACCTGTACCTGTACCCCTTATCTGGTTGGAAACCTGCCCATTTTTGGTGAACATATTGCCTGGTCGGAAAGCAGTGCCGTATGTTTTGCTAATTCTGTTCTGGGAGCCCGCACCAATCGCGAAGGTGGACCCAGTGCTTTAGCTGCCGCGCTTACCGGGTATACCCCGGCGTATGGATTTCATCTAGATATTAATCGAAAACCTACATTGACAGTAAAAATTGATTGTTCGCTGGATGGAACTGACGATTTTGGAGCTTTAGCAGAGGCCATCAGTCAAAAAACTGCATCGATGCCAAATAAACCTGTATTTTGGCTAGAAGGTATCCCTTATGCAAACCTGGAGAACCTGAAATCTTTTTGTGCCAGCCTGGCAACCTACGCAGGTGCAACACTATTCCATATTTCTGGCATTACACCCGAAAGCAGCCAATATCAGCCACCAAAAGATGACATTGTTATTTCACTTCAGGACTTGAACGATGCAAAGCAGCGATTGAACACATCAAAGTCTGGTGTAATTGACTTTGTCAGCCTTGGCTGCCCTCACCTCACTTTGCCAGAAATTGCCCGCATTGCAAAAATGCTCGAAGGGAAACAGGTAAAAAAGGAATTTTGGATCACCACCGCCAGACCTGTGAAACAGATCGCAGACCAGATGGGTTTTACCCGTATTATCGAAGCCAGCGGTGCCCGTTTTGCAACGGACACCTGCTGTGTAGTAGCTCCCATCAAAGGTCGTTTTCAACGATTGGCAACTGACTCTGCGAAAGCTTGCTATTACGCGTCAGGAAAGAATTCGATAGAAACGGTTTTTCTTCCATTCGATGATGTAATCAGGGAGGCTTTGCGATGAACTGGCAGGGAAGAACTATTTACCCAGGAAGAGCGTGCGGGGAATCTCTAGTTTCTACCCTTGCCATCTCATTTTTTGGTGGAATTGACCCGGATACTGGTATTGTGGTTGAGAAAAATCATCCGCTGGAAGGCAAATGCATTGCAGGGAAAGTGCTCATCTTTCCTACAGGCAAAGGATCCACTGTAGGCTCTTACACCTTGTATCGCTTGAAAAAGAATGGCAAGGCTCCATGTGCAATCATCAATTCGCAATGCGAAACCATCACGGCCGTTGGTTGTATTATTGCCGAGATTCCCTGTATTGACTCTATCCCGATACAGGAAATTCCAGATGGCATTCTCTTAGAAGTTGCTGAAGAAAATGTAAAGTCAATTGATTAAAGATTTTTATCAGTTGATTGAGCCTTTAATTTAATTGCCTTCTCATCGGAGATAAAATGGAACGAAAATACTTTTGGCGACTTGCTTGCATGGTCCTCATTGGTTTTACTATTTCTTCTTGTGTTTCCCCTGCACTCTCAGAGAAAACCCCAATTTCCCTTCCAAGCACGCAAACTTCTGAACCAACGACAATCTCACCTGCCAGTACTCAAGAAAAATCTTCTGTAAAAAAAGTCATCATAGACACAGATATGGCAGGAGACGATTGGTTTGCCATTCTCTACCTGCTTCAAAATCCAAAGGTCGATGTTATCGCTATCACAGTCACAGGTACAGGAGAAGCTCATTGCGATCCCGGTGTTAAAAATGCAGTAGGATTGGTTGCCCTAGCTGAACATACTCCTATTCCGGTCTCTTGTGGACGCGAAACCCCATTGGCAGGTGATCATACTTTTCCTGATGGGTGGCGTGCTGATGTTGACACCATGAAAGGCATTTCTTTACCAGAAGGGAATAACTCTGCAGATACCGAGAATGTTAATGAATTACTTACCACTGTCCTGCAGATATCAGATACCCCTGTTGAAGTTCTTACTTTAGGACCTCTCACGAACCTTGCAGATTTCATATCAATCCACCCTGAATTTAAAAAAGAGATTAGCAAGATCACCGTCATGGGTGGCGCATTGAATGTTCCCGGCAATTTGACTTCTTATGTACCAGATAATTCTTCAGCAGAGTGGAATATTTATGTTGACCCAACCGCTGCAAATATTGTACTGAAATCAGAAATACCAGTAACTATGGTTGGATTGGATGCAACCAATCAAGCCCGGCTAACACCTGAATTTGCCCAAGCAATCAAACAATCTGCCATTACACCTGAAGCAAAGTTTGTTGTTGAGGTACTGGGAAAAATGCAGCCTTTTATAGACTCGGGAAACTGGTACTTCTGGGATCCGCTAGCTGCAGCCATTATGGTTGATCCTTCATTAGCAACTTTTCAAGAAACCCGCATCGAAGTAGTCCAATCTTCAGGTTCAAATCAAGGTGCCACTATCATTTCATCTGATTTTCCTGAAGTTCAGGTGGCATTGACGGCAAAAAGTGATGTTTTTGCTCAGGAATTCATTGAAACTTTAAATAATCAATAACCAAAACAACAATGCTTCCCGATGATGAAAGCCAGGAAGCCTTGAAATTTTTATCTTTTCCTGCTGAAAGTTACAGACATTCTCCATTATCGCAATATCCATTGGAGTTACTATCAACATACCTGCCACAATGACCAGGGAATGCACAGCGTTTTTGACAACGGATGACACATGAAGATTGTGTTGGCACAGCTTGTGTGGCAACTACAATCGGTTCTTCGGGTACAACAGCGGTAGCAGTGGAAGCTTGAGTAACCATAGATGTGGCAGTCGGATTTGTAGTTTGCGTGGTTCCCTGGGTTGCAGTTGCAGTACCCGCTGCATCTCCTTCAATCACAGATGATTCGAGACTTTCGGCATTCGCGAAGGATAATCCATCGGCTGCCCGTGCAAGTGCAAATACAGAAGCTGCACCCACAATTCCCATTATTCGCAAGAAGGCACGCCGGTCATTCGCTTCCTGCATCTGTACTTGAACCTGGGTAGAATTTTCTAAAGGTGATGGCCTGTAAGAAGAACCTGATAATACTTTTCTGCTTGCAACAACGATCCATTTCCCATGAGCTGCCAGTTTTAGAAAAAGGATGACCAAAGTTCCAATTGATGCCACAATATGCATACTTAACCAGGTAGTGTAATTGCTAAGATTCAGCTGCAGCCAGGTAGACATAATTACACCGGTAAAAACGATACCAATGAACCCTGCCAATAAACCGACATCCAGCACTATATACTTGCGTGATTTAGTAGAAACTTTTGAGGTAAAAGTAGCCAAGGTTGTTTTGATCCACTTCCAATGAATGAACATATGAATAATTGCGAAAGCACCTACAAAAATACCAAGCCATTGGTGCAACCATAAGCCCGTCAGGTCCAGCCAGAATGCGGTTAAGAAACCAGCAAATAGAATTGCATCGAATTTCCAGTAAGTAACCTGTTTATTTTTCATTTCATACCACCTATGAATTAACATCTCTTCTAAGAATTTTTTCAAAAATTTTTCAAATGGAATTTCTATTATCCTAAGAATTTTGGCTGTGAATAGACTGAAATTTTATTGTGAAATTTTTGAGAATAATTCTCTTTACAACTGATGATTAAGGATTATCGCCTTATTCTGTTATATGAATATGTTTTCTAAATCCATTTATCCATCTCAAATAACAAAGAAAACCAATTATCTAAGTTGTTAGCCCACCTTGCACGGCTCGCAATCCTCGAAACACTTCAGCAAGGTGAAGAATTTGTTTGTCATATGGAAGCGACGTTGGGATACAAGCAACCGTATTTTTCTCAACCACTTGCTATTCTTCGAGAAGCAAGCATCATCCAGGATCAGCGAAATGGTTGGAAAATTTTTTATCAAAAATTGCTTCCTGTTTGAAAGCAGTAGAATAAATCTTAATAAGCAGTCTTTTTACGACTGCTTATAATTTGTTAAATAATATTCATTTTTTGCATATTTTTAAAATAGGGCTTATGGATTCTTTACTTCATTATTTTGGGGCGCTGTTATGGTCTGGATGGACAGATTTGTTGGATTACCTTGCAGCGCATATCTTGCTTTGCCTGATACCGGCTTTTGGCGGTTTTATCCTCGCGATTTGTTTCTGCACAATCCTTCCACTGCCTGCGGGCATCTGGAAACGTGGAGCAGATCTTGGATCGGCAGTTACATTTCTCTTTATTAGTCCTGCCTTTAAAATCCTTGCTATTACCTATGCGAACGCTGCTATTGGATTTGACATTGCGGTTTCCCGCTTATTCTCTCATTTGCGAATGCTCTCAACTCGATGAACCTGGCCTTTCAGGGGGTATTATTGATCGTTATGTTATTGCTCATTGGATTCACAACCTTGAAAGGTTTTGAGGGGAGATCGCCTCTTCTACTATTATTATGAATGGTTGATTGAATGGCGAATTCATCCTTCTCATAACAATTGGAGGCATTTCCAACCATGCATTTTACAGAGAAGAATTAAAGGGTTGGATCTGGGAGACCTGGAAATTTATCAAACAGATATTTCCACTTCTAATAGTGGGTGTTTTTGCTGCCAGTGTAATAAAAATTATCATCCCTGAAACGTAGGTACAAACCTTTGCCGAACAAAATACCATTTGGGCTAACTTTATCGGGGCGTTGATTGGTGTATTCATGTACTTTCCCACATTGGTTGAAGTGCCCGTCTCAAAAATGTTTCTTGATCTGGGCATGGCACGAGGACCACTCCTGGCATATTTACTTCCAGACCCTGAATTATCTCTTCAATCCATCCTTGTTCTCAATAGTGTGATGGGAAAGAAAAATGTAGCAACCTATTTTGGATTGGTTGCTGTGATGAATTCCTGGCAGGTTGGCTTTTTGGGATATTTATTGTAGCAATTTAGCTAATTACGAAACCTATAGGTGCAAATTTACGGACATTGGATGAATCCCTGTGCCCATAAACATCCTCCGCAAGCAGGTTGAGAATTCCCAAAACAATCTTCCAGATTTTCATCAGCCATGTAACAGCTATTACAGAATGTACAGGGAGAAAAATCAAACTTGATCAACCGCTCACGCAGGTTGACATATTCAGGAGAATTCCAAATTTGTAATAACGAGTCTCGATTTATATCCCCCACCTGGTAAGCAAGAGACTTGCGAATGTGATCATCAAGATAACTTTCATGGGTGTGGAGCAACGAAAGGCAGGGACTAACTGCTCCATCCCATCTCACGGAAACGCTCCCCTTTCGAATAAATGGACATGTATTGATCCCCATTTTAAATTCCTGGTCGGCAAATTCCAAAATAGCTGGGGTTTTATATAATTCTTCCATTTTCTGGATCATTTCGTGATTCATATCTATACGAGGTATGGAAATGACTGGCGACCATTGCGAAGGTTGTAAATCTCCATCATTCATTGAATGAGAAAACAGCACTTGATTTCTTAGTTCTTCTGTATGGGGAAGCACATTACTGATTGAAAAATGGTCAGCACCTACCCGGTTACCTATTCGAATAATAGCTGGCAGGTCACCAATGTTCTGTTTCATGGCAACAAATGCAATCCCAACGCGAGGATGATCTCTGCCCTGTTTTGTCTTTAGTAGCCTCAATTGCATTAAATTATCCAATACCTGTGGTAAAGCATCCCCCAGGCGTACATCCTTATAGCTTTGGGGAGTCGCACCGTCTATGGAAATCCAGATACGATTCAAGCCTGATGAAATAATACGTTCCGCCATATTTTTATCCAATAAGATCCCATTCGTGATCAGTTCTACTTCTGCACCCAGTGCCTTTGCTTCCAATATCATTTCGATAATGTTTGGATGAGCTAGAGGTTCCCCAAAACCTCCAAAGAAGATCATCGGGATTGGTGTAAACTCTTTAGCAGATTGAATAATTCTTTCATAAGTAGCATGCGTCATATTCCCTAAAGGCTCTTTCCATACATTCCGCATGCAGGTGCTGCAATCCAGATTACAGCGGTTGGTTGGCTCAACATAGATCCTTGCCAGGCTGCTGCTTGTTCGATGGATTGTTATGCAGTTCTTATCTTCTTCAAGGCGGATGATTGCACCTTGTAAAAATCCCAGTCGCTTCATGATCTCATCTGGCAGGATGAGATGGCCTTTTTCATCAAGTTGTAATCTGATAATATTCTTTTTCATACTAACCAAACAGAAAGATGATCATTGCCAGCGAGTTGAGAAAAACCCGCTGGCAACGAAAATTATATTAAATTTCGTTCTCTTTTTTATTATTCTGGACATTGAACAATTTCTTCTGCAGCCAGAATGCTACATTAACTAATCCGATCATTACTGGAACTTCTACCAGAGGTCCGATCACCGCCGTAAATGCCTCTGCTGAATTCAAACCAAAAACCGCTACAGCCACTGCAATGGCAAGTTCAAAATTATTACTTGCTGCAGTGAAAGATAACGTGGTGGTTTTTTGATGATCAGCACCAACGAATTTCCCCATAACAAAGCTTACCAGGAACATCACGACGAAATAGATCAGCAATGGGATAGCAATTCTTACAACATCCATCGGAATGGTTACGATCAGGTTGCCTTTTAAGCTGAACATAACAATAATGGTAAAAAGTAAAGCGATTAAAGTAAGCGGACTGATCTTTGGAATGAATTTCTTATAGTACCAGTCTTTGCCTTTAACGCGAGTCAGTACCATATTGGTAATAAAACCCGCAATAAAGGGAATACCAAGATAAATGAATACACTTTTTGCAATTTCTCCGATGGTGATATCCACCCGGCTGCCTTGCAAACCAAACCATGTAGGTAAAATGGTGATGAATATATAAGCATACACACTGTAAAAAAGCACCTGGAAAATTGAATTGAATGCAACCAGACCGGCAGCATAGTCAGTATCACCATTTGCCAGCTCATTCCAAACAATCACCATGGCGATACAGCGTGCCAATCCAATCATGATCAAACCCACCATATAGTTGGGATAATTTCTCAGAAAAATGATCGCCAATAAGAACATCAGAATGGGTCCAAGAATCCAGTTCTGGAATAGCGATAATCCCAAAACTTTCCAGTTTCGAAAAACCTTTCCTAATTCATCATAATGAACTTTTGCCAGGGGAGGATACATCATTAATATCAATCCAATGGCGATGGGAATGTTGGTCGTTCCTACAGAAACTGCAGTATTAAATGCTGCAACACCTTTCGGAAAAAGAAAACCAATTCCTACGCCTAAAGCCATTGCCAGAAATATCCATAAGGTTAAATAACGATCTAGAAAAGCGAGGCGTTTTGTAACAGGTTGTTTCATTGTCATTCTCCAACTTATAGATTCTTCCCATATCGAGAAACAGGAAGTTTTTTACAAGCCAACTCAGGATCCATGCCAGGGTTGCATTTTGGGCATGAGCAATTCACAATAGGTATGGCTGCATAAGGTTTGATCGCATCTTCTGCAATACCACTACTGACAGCAATCTGACATATTGCATCATACATTTCTGGATGTGTCAGTTGGTAAAAAATATTTCTCCCTTCCCTTACAGTAACGACTAATCCCGCATCTCTTAAGATCATGAGCTGCTGAGAGATTGCAGCCTGTCGCACCTCCAAAACAGCTTCCATATGGCATACACAGGCAGATTCTTTAGCAATGATGAGAATGATCTGCAATCTGAGTGGTTGGCCAAGCAAACGGAACAATTCTGTCACTGAAGATTTTTGCTGAGATGATATATTCATTTTCATGAATGTATTATAACTACTCCATAAGAAGAGAAAAAAGTAGAATGTCATCTTCTGAGAGGATATTTAGCACTCGCTATGAAAATCTGGGTTTGAAGTTTCCTCTGGTGAATAATTTAACCCCTTCTTTTCTCTTCAATTCGTCCGGTAGAAATTGTGATAAAATAACCCGCAAGAGCCCTTTGGGGACTCGTCCAATGGTAGGACTGCAGACTCTGGATCTGCCTATAGAGGTTCGAATCCTTTGTCCTCAGCTTTATCTCAAAGCACCCTGCATCAACATCAGGGTGTTTTAATATAATTAAACGGAGGTAGTGAGCCATGACTCAAGAAGAGACGACAGCGATTCCCACTAATTTTATCCGCGACGCAATTGAAGAGGATATTCGTTCAGGGAAAATCAGCCAGGTGCAAACACGCTTTCCTCCGGAACCAAATGGCTACCTGCATATTGGTCATGCTAAAGCAATTTTCATCGATTTTGGTATGGCAAAGGCATTCGGTGGAAAATGCAACCTGCGATTTGATGACACCAATCCCGTTAAAGAAGATGTCGAATTTGTTGATGCCATCAAGGAAGATATTCACTGGCTCGGCTTCGATTGGGAAGATCGGGAATTCTACGCTTCAGATTATTTCGATCAACTCTATCAGTTCGCACTGCAGCTTATCCGCAAAGGCAAAGCCTATGTTGATGATCTCTCTGCTGACCAAATTCGTGAATATCGCGGCACTTTAACCGAACCCGGAAAAGAAAGCCCCTTCCGTAATCGCACCATTGAAGAGAATCTCGATCTGTTCGAAAAGATGCGCAAAGGGGAATTCGAAGAAGGTGCCTGCGTGCTGCGTGCAAAAATTGATATGGCGTCGCCCAATATTAATATGCGCGATCCGGTGATGTACCGTATCATCCACTCCCCCAAACATCATCGTACCGGTGATAAATGGTGCATTTATCCTATGTACGATTTTGCTCATGGACAATCCGATTCTATTGAGCATGTTACTCACTCGTTGTGTGACCTTGCTTATGAAGATCATCGTCCATTATATGAGTGGTTCATCAAAGAATTGGGAATTTTCCCAAGTCGTCAGATCGAATTTGCCCGCCTCAATTTAACCTATACCATTCTTAGCAAACGTTTTCTGAAACAGTTGGTAGATCAGGGGTATGTGCGTGGCTGGGATGATCCTCGTATGCCTACGCTGTGCGGTATGCGTCGCCGAGGATACACAGCAGAAGCTATACGCAATTTTATCACCCAGATTGGCGTAGCAAAAAATGAAAACCTGATCGATATCGCCCTGCTTGAGTTCCTTGTACGGGATGATTTAAATAAAAAATCCCTGCGAGTGATGGGCGTATTAGACCCGGTGAAAGTGATCATCACAAACTACCCCGAAGGAAAAACAGAACAGCTCGAAGCCGTTAATAACCCTGAAGATCCTTCTGCGGGTTCGCGCCAGGTTGAATTTTCACGTGAACTCTACATCGATCAAGATGACTTCCGGGAGACTCCGCCACCCAAATATTTCCGGCTTGCTCCAGGAAAAGAAGTTCGCTTGCGATACGGTTACATTATCAAATGTATTGACTATGTCAAGAATGAAAATACAGGAAAAATAGAAGAAATCCATTGCACCTATGACCCTGAAACCAGGGGAGGATATGCCCCTGATGGTCGAAAGGTGCAGGGCACCATCCATTGGGTATCTGCCAAATCCGCAGTGGATGCAGAAGTACGCATGTATGACCGTCTGTTTACCGTCTCTGATCCAAATAAGCCAGAAGAAGGAAAAACGTTCTTGGATTATCTCAATCCAGATTCCCTGAAAATCCTTCATGGATGTAAAATTGAAGCAGGATTGGAAAAAGCAATACCGGGCACAAAGTATCAATTTGAACGAAAAGGTTTCTTTAATGTAGACCTTGATAGCACTCCAACTCATCCAGTTTTTAATCTAACGGTTCCGTTGAGAGATACATGGGCAAAAATTGAAAGTGAGCAGAAAAAGAAGTAAAAATAAATTACCTGATCAATCCATATCTGAAAGGTTTTATGAAAATGAAGATACTATGTAGCGTTTCACGAAACTCACAAGACATCAATACAGGTACTTCACCGGATATGGCAATAGATCAGATAATGATCTTCGGAATAGTGGATTGTCTCCACATAAAAGATAGGGATGTATGGAATCCCAACATAAAAGCGATTGAACAATTTATAAACTCTCTTGATCAAAATTCCCTTCGTCATCTTCCCATGGTGATCGAAGGGGATTTTTTATTAGTTGTCAAGCGTGCGAATGCAACCTACATTTGTTGTGATCGTTTTTGCAAGCATCGCATTTTTTATAATTTCACTAATGATCAGGTCTCATTTTATGATCGCCTGTTGACGGAAGGCAGTCCATTTACGCTTGATATTCAAACCGCAAAAGCATTTCTGGTTTTTCGTTATGTACCCACTGGTCAGACACTTTTTCAGGGTATACGGCAGATAATGCCTGGCGAAATTATTAAAATCGATCAAACAACTGGTGTAGTCGAGCACTTGATCGAAAATACTTATCCATCATCAACCCCTGAACCATTCGAATTAATTGAGGCAGAGGAAAAATATCATTTCCTTCTTCAGCAGGCTTTAGAAAAACGTATCTCTCGGGTTTCTGTTACAGAAAAGATCCTTTTACCCCTATCGGGTGGTTTCGATAGCCGTGTCATTCTGGCAACAGTGCTGGAGATCATCCCTGCTGATCGTCTGATCGCTTTTACCTATGGTCAGCCAGATACCTATGATTACGAGATTGGTGCCAAAGTCGCCAAAGATATCGGTGTCAAACATATTCAGTTTCCGCTAAACTTTCAGGATTTTTCAACAAAAAATCTTCTGGAAAGTTGTTCTGATACAGGTGGGCAAATCAGTTATGCGCTGGAAGCTCCTCTCAGAGTTTATAGTGAAATACGCAACCTGGGACAAACCATCCTTTCTGGCAATGTGGGCGGTGGTGTTATGGGGTATCTGTACATACCAGAATTTGATCATCCAAAGTCTAAAGAAGAGATCTTTTTTAAAGATGCTTTTTACAGAAATCCCCTTCTTATGAATATGGCTCATAATAAAGAGATGATCGAAGAAAGTTTTTATTTTGCAGAAGACCCCTCGTCAATATTGAACATGTATGAAAGATGGATGTTTATCAACCACATTACAAAATATACACATTATTGCAATTACAAACTGCGAACTCAATTCAATTACATCAGCCCTTATCTTGATTTTCGGGTATGCGATTATGCGCTATCGCTACCTGCGAATCAACGATTATTATGCCATTTTTATTTTCAATATATTAAAGATCGTTATCCGTTGTTAGCTAAAGAGCCATTTACGATTTTTCGTGGTGCTACTCTTTCTTCAAATAAACTGACAAAATATATAACGTTTCAATACGATCACGCAAGGCAGATTTTAACAGGACATTATCGACGTGCTAATAAATTAGATTTTGCAAGATACCGGAAAGAATTGCTTGACTATCCTTCATTACGAAATTTTCTAGCGAAAATTCTGGAACCTGCACAGGTTAATACTTATTTTTCTACCCACCCAAATGACCAGATGATGCATACCGTAAAGAGTTTACAGCTCCTTTGTGAATATTTTGATGTGTCAATTCCTTAGAGAACCTTCTCTTCTGCAATATATATGTTCAACATCCTTTTCAAAATCAAAAAGGATGTTGTTTTTTACTTTTGATTTATTGGAAGATTTCTTATGGAACGCAAGAAAACACTTACCCTTTCACCCTCTTTTGCTGGATAGCAATAGTTGAACTTCTCTGCTACTTGTGTAGCAGCAATATGGAAAAGTTTCCCCATAGATTCCAGGGCATCCCATGTATGAGAATATTCACCATCTGCAAACGTGCCTAAAAGGTAATCCCACAATTCCGGTTCAAGATATTTTTGCATATACTTGCCGCATTTACCCGGGCATACTGAAAAGTTGGTATTCACTCCGATATACCAGGTAAGCATTTTCATTAATTCCGCACGAACTATCTCATCAAGTATATACCTGGCGTAAAGAATCTCGTTTCGCCACAAACCTTTTGCCACATAAGGGCAAACCCACCAAAATTCATTGCAACAGTCTATGAATTGCTTTTCAGTCGGAGGTACAGGAAGATAATTCCTATCAGAAGGCGATTCCAAAGGAGGGATTATTCCATCCTTGTCCAGCAAAACGACGCTCAAGCTATCCTTCACAATATCTCGATAGTTCTCTTTAGGATAAACTGTGAGATCGATACGGTTTCCATCCATGAATTGCATAAGATATGTGTATCCAGCATGCTTCTCTGGTTCAGGATCTCCCATATCATCCGGTAATTGAAGGATCATCATTTCTCCAAATACATAGATCCATTCTTTATCCTCCACAAATGATTGTATGTCTGACACCAAATAAACAATATCAAAATCCTGAAAAATATCTCTGGGGGCATTTGGATTGGCACGTGAGCCATTTAAAACAACTGCCCTGACACGTTCATCTGATTGGGCGATAGAAAAAATTAGGTCATACATTTCTTGTTCGTTACGCATAATTTACCAATATATCACACTGATGCTAAAATTAGAGAATTGCTATATTATTGCTTACAAGTGGGAGTTTTGTATGAAATGGAAGCAATCGAACGAAGAACAGAAATTTCCCTGGTTATTAAACATTCCTGAAAAAGAAAAACTCCGTGATATCACAAAGAAATCGTTCTTTTTCCTTTTCTTATTCATGGTTCTTTATGGTATTGGGACTTTAATTCCAGAAGGATATGATTGGATCCATTATTATAAGCCAGGGATATCCTATCCCATCTGGACTCCCTGGATGAACCCAATTATCAAACTGATTTCTCCTTTGGGCTTTGGTTTCGTCTTTGCCCTTAGCGTTCTCGGGGTTTCTATTCGAGCATTTCAATATAAAAAATCAGCCATCCCAATTCTACTGGCATTATGTTCACTTCCTACTTTATGGGTGTTTTTTATGGGGAATGTTGATGGCTTGATCCTGGTTGGTATGCTTTTGATGCCGCCAGCGGTACCTCTTGTCCTGATGAAACCACAGATCGCTGCTTTCAGCCTCCTGGCAAAACGCAAATGGCTTTATGCAGGCATTCTCTGGATGATTATTTCACTCATCATTTGGGGGTTTTGGCCAGAACGATTGCTATTAGTTACAACATCCTCATGGAAAGCAGAATGGGTACAGGATATCTCACTTTTCCCCTGGGGGATATTGATAGGCTTGCCTCTTCTCTATTTTTCTCGTGGTGACCAAGACTTGCTCATGGCTGCCGGGTCTTTAATGACACCTCACTTATTTCCTTATCATTTCATCATTCTGATGCCATCTCTAGCAAGAATGAAATGGTATTGGATGCTTATTACTTACATGGTCTCTTGGACTCCATTACTTGCGAATTGGCTCGGTCCAAACGCGTGGCATTTTGGAAATCTTCTCAGCATCTGTTTTTGGTTGGGTATCTTTCTTAACAAACCAAAGAAAATCCCCACTGTGATCCATAGGTTTGGCGATCTTTTCAACGAAAATCAGACCTAATTCTCCGAAATGATCGGAGTCAATCATGATTTGTTGAATCAATTTGTTTTTTTAAATCAAGATATTTTTGGACTTGATTAACTTCAACCTGCCAGAGGGCAGTTGCCATAATTGGTTTATAACCAAGTTCATGATTGATTTTTAACATAACAGCATTAGAATCAGCATTCCCAGTACGTGCTCTTTTTACTTGCGGTCGTTCACTGATTACTCGATCCAACATGGCAGCTTTTAACCAACGACCGAGCCCTTTTCCACGATATTCTGAAAAAACTCCCGTCATTTCCTGATATAAGACTTCTGGTCGATTGGAATTCCATAAAGTCTCTGTATACCCCACAAATTTACCCGTTTGGTTTTCCACCAGATAATATGTCCAACGTTGATTTCCTCCGGCAAACAATTGTTGTTCAATCTGTCGAAGTTGCTCTGGTGTCGCATGCTCGTTTTCCATCTCTAAATCACCGAAAGGTTGCTGATTTTCAAGATCATATAACTTTGCTACTTCATAAATTTTGTCTTCAGGGTATGCTCCCGACCAGAAACCTAAAGTAAAATCCTCGCCGCGTTCCTTTCCGATAAGTAACCATTTTTTAATCAACTCAGGATCTACATCCTCAATCATTAGTTCATTAGCATGAGCTTCCAGTACCTTCTTTCCTCCTATCGCTTTCATGAATTCTTCACCACCTGGAATACGACTTTCGGTTTCGGTTACCAAAAGCCTGCGGTTCTCCTCTTGTGTCGCCTGTGCAATTCTTTTGAGTAATTCTCGTCCTATTCCTTGACAGCGAAAATCAGGAAGCACCCGAATGTTGAAATCAGCCATATGTTGATTCTCTTCTATACGTTGAAATTCTACATTCCCGAATGCAATAATCTCCTGGCTTTGTCGATTCCATACAGCCCAAAACTTCACATCGTTATATTCTGGAATATTTTGCATGCTTGAACAATATTCTTCGATTGGCATTGGAGGATCATCTGGATAAATTTCAGCTCGAATAACATTGTTCATCCTGTTCATAGCAGCATATTCTTCCTGGCTGGCTTTGCGAATAGTTATCGGCTTAATTTCATAATTGCACGCTATCATCATTCACTCCTGATGCTGATTCATTTCGTTCAGTTAAGAAATGCTTCCTTCAGGTAGATTCGCTGTGTTTGTCTTCTCAAGACAGGAATTGCAAGTTGTATTCGATATCCGTAACTACCTTAATGGGGGCTTTTCCTAATTATTACATAAAAGCACATAGATTTAATAATCAGCAGTTTTTCTATGGGATATACCTCAGATTGTTGTTGAATTTACAAATTACCCCATGTATAATCAATTTGATTTTGTTTATAGCTTTCATCATTGTTTTTTCGCAACATAAAATTTAAACTAGCCACCTGACAGTTTGTCATAGACAGGGATAAAAGCAAGCGAGAATTGGGACGAGTTAGATAAATGACGATCACGCATATACAAACCAATGCGA
>DAOUFE010000002.1:0-1650 GCA_034430215.1 Anaerolineaceae bacterium
GGAGGAGCAACTCCTTCAACCCAGCAACCTTCATATTGGAACGGATCCATTAATTGGCTTGTTCCTTCAGATATTTCAACTTTACCCGAAGAGCAAAAGTACATTTATGACACGGGCGACAAGATTACAGAGGCTGGTTTAGCTGCATGTTCGGCCGTTTTGCTCCCGGCTGGCACGGTTACGATGTCTTCTAGGGCAACCTTGGGTGACTGTGTGATCTTAGGGAAAGAAATGTGCACCAACCAGGGGTTTATTAGCTGCAAATGTAACGAACATATCATTAACGAATATTTACTTTATTGGATACGCCAATACAAAAACTATATTTCTCGCTACGCGGCTGGAACAACTTTCCTTGAAATTGGCAGAAGGCAATTTAAGAAACTGCGCATTGCGATTCCAGAACCAGAAGAGCAAGCGCTGATCGTTGGTGCTTTGGCAGATATTGATCGTGCCATTGAAGTGACCAGAAAAGCAATCGATCAAGCTGGTCTTGTCAAAAAAGCTCTGATGCAGAACCTGCTTAGCGGACGGCTCAAGCCTGACGGCACCTGGCGCAAGCCTGACGAGTTCTATGTGGACGAGAAGTTTGGTCGAGTTCCGAAGGGATGGAATTATTTGCGATTACGGGATGTGCTTAATTCTCAATTAGAGTATGGAGCAAATACTTCAGCCATACCTTACTCAAAGGACTTCCCTAGATTCATCAGAATCACTGATATTGATGATGCAGGAAATTTACTAGAAGACACTAAAGTTTCTTTAGATCCAGAAATTGCCAAGAGTTATATGCTCGAGGAAAATGATTTCCTGTTTGCTAGAACCGGAAATTCTGTAGGTCGTACATTCCTATATAAAAACGCGTACGGTCCTTCTGCTTTTGCTGGCTATTTGGTAAGAGCGAAGTTAAATCAATCTTTAATCTTACCTGAATATCTAAACAATTTATGCTTATCGCAGTATTTTGACTCGTTTAAAGTTAGTATGGCGCGGGTAGGTGCAAAACCAAACATCAATGCGAGAGAGTTTTCCAATTTTCGTTTCATATTGCCAGAAAGAATCGATGAGCAAGATCAAATTGCTAAAAGCATTTACCAATTTACTTTTTTAATAGAAGCAAAAACGAGAAAGATAAATTATCTAATCAAAATAAAAAAATCATTAATGCAAAACCTGCTCACCGGAAAAATCCGGGTTCAGGCGGAGTAGAAACATTTCAGGGGAGGAACCTTCATGAGCATGATATCCGAATTACACGGGGTTGAACAGCCGGTACGCATCTGGCTCAGCCAGATGGGCTGGCAGTTCCGTTCCACCCAGGATCTGAAAGCCTATAACCGGCCGTTTTCCAATCCGTTGATCGATGCCATCTTCCTTGAAAAGGTGCAGGAAATCAACAGCATCGACGCCGAAACCGCTGGGCGCGTGTTGGAGCTCTTCAAAAACCTGTTCAACAATCCCGATCCCCTGCTCGGCAATGAAACTATCCTCTCGCGGCTTGCCAAAGGCATTACCCTCACGGTCAACGGTCAGGATCGCGACATCCAGCTCATCAATTTCAAAGACCCCTGGCAAAACAGTTTCATCGTCACCCAGCAGTACTGGGTGCAGGGGGTGGAGCTGGTCAAGCCGGATATCGTATTACTGGTC
>DAOUFE010000003.1:0-10015 GCA_034430215.1 Anaerolineaceae bacterium
GCGTAAGGGATTTGAGAGGAGCTGCCCCTAGTACGAGAGGACCGGGGTGGACAGACCTCTGGTGTGCCAGTTGTCGTGCCAACGGCATTGCTGGGTAGCCATGTCTGGCAGAGATAACCGCTGAAAGCATCTAAGTGGGAAACTCGCCTCAAGATGAGATCCCTCGTTCTGTAAAGAAGTAAGGTCACAGGTAGACCACCTGTTTGATAGGCGATATGTGTAAGTGCAGCAATGCATTCAGCTAAATCGTACTAATGACCGAGGGCTTCCGTGCGTGGTGCGGGGAATTTGGTACTTTTTCCGCTTTCTACATACTATTCGTAATCGTGTAAATTAGTCTCTTGGTGATTTGTGCGACAGAGGTACACCCGGTCACATACCGAACCCGGTCGTTAAGCCTGTCAGCGCCGATGGTACTTGGGGGGCGACCCCCTGGGAGAGTAGGTCATTGCCAAGAGACTTTTTTTATTTAAATTCCCTGTAGATTAGAAATAAATAATTTGATGGTACTCAAATTGAGGCACTGGTAATTAACAAGAGACTTTCAATTTGCATTCCTTGTAGTTATAAAAATTTACTTATGATGGTATTCGGGGGCTTTATACTATTTCTTACTTGACTTGATAAATATACGATTAACAAGTTTTGCTATAATAATTGCATTCCAGAGTCGGGAGCAAATTATGACTTTGCAACCAGGTCAAGTGATCAATAACCGTTACCGGGTAGTGAAATCTATTGGGCAGGGTGGATTTGGAGCAGTTTATCGTGCCTGGGATATTTCACTAAACCAACCCTGTGCTTTGAAAGAAAATTTAGATAATTCTTTACAGGCGCAGAATCAATTTCAACGTGAAGCAAGTGTATTAGCTGGATTACGCCATCCAAACTTACCGAGAGTTACCGATTATTTCAGCATTCCCAACATTGGGCAGTATCTGGTCATGGATTTTGTTCAAGGTGACAACCTTGATCTGCTTCGACTTCAATATGGATCGGATTTACCTGAGCAGGTTGCGATAAAATGGATTATTCAAGTATGTGATGCTCTTGAGTACATGCACAGCCAGCTTTCCCCGGTGATCCATCGGGATATCAAACCACAAAACATTCTGATTACCGCTCAAAATCAAGCAATACTGGTGGATTTTGGCATCTGCAAGCTCTACACCCCGGGCCAAGCAACCACTAGCGGTGCTCGTGCTGTGACAGCCGGATATTCACCACCCGAGCAGTATGGTAGCGCTCGAACCGATCCACGTAGTGATATTTATTCATTGGGAGCAACTTTATATTTTCTTTTAACCGGCGAAGAACCTCCCATTTCGATTGATCGAATTACTTTTGGAACAAAATTAATTCCACCATGCCATCTAAACCCGGCTATTTCAGCGAAGATCGAAAATGCAATTATGAAGGCAATGGAAGTGGATATGCAAAAACGTTGTCAAAGCGTGGCAGAATTTCGTTCTTTATTGATTGAACAAAATCAAGCTGCACTTTCGCAAAAACCTGTATATGCCCAACAAAAGGCAAATAATCCCTTTCCTTCTACAATAGCGACTTCAAACGTGATATCAGGTACTCCGCAAAATATCAGGATGGCTGAGACCGTAGTTGCTGGAGTGCAACCCTATGCTGTATTAACACCTGGCAGTTTTCCATCAGTTCAATATACAGCTTCAGGGAAAATTCCAGGAGGAATTAAAGCTGCTGCAATTTACAATATGGTGCTTGGTATTCCCATAGGTTTCATTGGGGCTATTGCAATGTTAAAAAAGAAGAATTGGGGAAGGATACTTTGCCTGGTCTGGCTGGGCATTTTGACTCTGGCTGGAGGATCCTTTTCTAGCTATTCTGTAAAAATGTTCTTGGATGACAATAACTGGATAGCAGGTGTGATTTTAGCTCCCATTGTTTTCATTGCATCATTTCGTTTCTTTTTATATTTACTCCAGACGGAAGTAAAGGATTATTTCTTTCCTCAAAATGCCCCCCACAAATCCCGTGTAAATGTCGTGTTGGATATTTATTCATGGTTCAATGTGCTTTTTCTGTTTCCTCTCGTTTTACCTTTAATCAATGGCATTTTTACATTAAGAAGGAAACGGCAGTGGAATTGGGCCCTTCTCTTCTTTACAACATTCCTTTTTTGGGCTGCAGGAGGATCATTTTATGGTTATGGTATCTCAGACTATGAACCATTCATAGCAATAATTGGGATAAACGTTTTCCTGTTCTTTATGCAGATCTGGTTATTTTTGTTAAGGAAGGATGTAAGGCAGGCATTTAGATAACTTTTACAAGCATGCGAAAAAGATAATAATGGCCTCCGAAAAGAGAAAAGCTTGGAAGTCATTTGTTTATTCTCAAGAGCTACAATGAGAAGCAAGAAGGTTTCTTTTGAAATTAGTCCTGACATCGTATGGCACTGCCTTTCTCTAAACCGTCGAAGCAATGACAGATCCAACTCAGTCTCTTTTCGAAGATGAATATTCTTTCCATCTTTTGCCTTTTTCCTACCCTTCAGCAATCCAAATAATGTGAAAATCCGGAATGCATACTCCTAATAACCTGGTTTTTGTACAGGTTGATTTTGGGAAGCAAAGCTTTGAAAATGAACTTGCTGGTTCCGGGTATAAACCTTCTGCAAAGACAATTTTTATCATGGAAGGTGTGACATAATACATAACGAAAGAAGCCTTTCGCAGTACGATCGAATATATTGCTAAAGCATCAAAAGGAAGCCGGTTTATCTTTATCTATGCTTTAGTGAACTTCTTGAACCCGGGGGAAACATCCGCGGATTGTGTCAATTTATCCCGATTATTCAAACTTTCAGGTAAAAAATCCATCATGGGTTATTTGCTTTGTGAAATTGAAGCAATGCTGAAAGAATATGGAATGATTATTGAAGAGGAAGTTGGTGTGGATGAATATCAGCAACGTTATCTTTTACCCCCTCACTGAGAACTGGAAATGCTTCTGGTTGAGCAAACCACATTCGCTAACGTAAGGTAAAAAGCCATTGTGTTGAATGACTTTTAGATTATGAACAATAGTTTTGTCAACGAAATTTTGATTGTAACCAGCATATATTGTAGATATTAATTGACAAGAGTCAGGCAAAGACGTATAATACGTCTGATTTACGGCACAAGACATTTGCCGGATTGTTACATTATTAACTTCAGGAGGTTGTAAAAGGGACGCAGTTTGAGAGGCATTATGTTTCTCTCCCAAAATTTCTCGGCTGCATCTATGCGAGCCGATTTTTTTTGTCTCTTTTGCAACCCTTGCGGGAAATGAACTTAGAAACAGGAGGAGGTGAGAAAAATTTATGGCATTGGTTAACCTTCGCCAAAACGAGAGCCAGGACCAGTTGCTTAAACGTTTTCGCAAGAAAGTTGTGAAAAGCGGTGTATTAAGCACAGTCCGACGCAAACGTTGGTTCATTTCCAAAAGTGAATTACGTCGTGTGGAAAAGAAAAAATCAATGCGCCGAATTAAACGGCGCCAGTATACCCACATGGCTGAGTAAGATATGTGGTTCAGTCATAACCCCGTATGCCGGGGTATGACCAGGAGGTTTTATGGCAAAAGAAGATGATAAGATCACAGTTGAAGGTACCATCGTGGAAGCATTACCTGCCACGCAGTTTAAAGTGAGGTTAGATAATGGTCACGATGTATTAGCCTATTTATCTGGCAGAATGCGCAAATATTACATTCGCATCCTGTTGGGAGACAAGGTACGGGTCGAAATGAGCCCTTACGACCTTACCCGCGGCAGGATCGTTTACCGCCAGAAGAAGAACAACGAAGGTCCTATCGAAGAATAACCTCCACTGAAGAAAAAAACACGCCCCACGAAAAATTTCGGGGGCGTATTTTGTTTTTTATTAATGAAGAAGCTATGCATAAAAAATAAGGCTGGCGATTGCCAGCCTTATTTTTGTTAGAATAACGCTCTAAAACAAGATTTTCCCATCAAAACTGGTAAGCACTTTCATATAATTGGCACGTTCAAATGCAGATGGGTCTGCCACATTAATTTGACTCAAGCTGCCATGGATTTGCGTAATGGATTCACATTCCAGCTTTTCCATCCAATTTTGTATTTCTTCCAGTATTTCCGCCAGACGCTGGCTTCCACTTCGCAATAATTCCGAAGTGAGCATGGCAACGTTGGCTCCAGCCATGACGGCTTTGAGAACATCTTCTCCCGAATGTACACCTGACGTCAATGCCAGGTCTGCCTGGAGGCGACCAGAGAATATAGCAATCCAGCGCAAAGGCAGGCGCATATCCCCCGGGTCGCTCAAAATGAGATTGGGAACGACTTCTTGTTCCTCAATATCGATATCCGGTTGGTAGAAACGGTTGAACAGAGTGAGCCCATTTACCCCTGTGTTGACAAGCTGTTTTGCAAAGTGGGGCAGTGAAGTGTAATAAGGGCTCAATTTTATCGAAAGTGGAATGTGGATCTCCTTTCGAACCTCACTAACCAACGCAATGAATTCATCTTCAAGCTGTGAGGACGTGAGAGAAAAATCAGTCGGTACCGAGTAGATATTCAATTCCAATGCATCTACTCCGGCTTCTTCGATTTTTCGAGCGTAATTGATCCAGCCACCACGCGAAACTCCATTCAAGCTGCCAATGATGGGTATTTCGACGGATTCTTTCAGCTTTTGAATGAGATCGAGGTAACTCTCTGGTCCGACATTGTATTTCTCGAAATCCGGAAAGTAAGTTAAAGCTTCAGCAAATGATTCAGTTCCTCTATTGAGAAAATGATCCAGAGCCTTACTTTCATGGATGATCTGCTCTTCGAACAGCGAATACATGACTACCGCCGAAGCGCCAGCATCTTCAAGGCGTTTAACGTTTTCCACCTTCTTTGAAAAAGGGGAGGAAGATGCCACAACTGGATTTTTTAGCGTCAGTCCAAGATATTTTGTACTCAGGTCTACCATTCAAGCCTCCGTTTTTACTCTTCGGTTTTTTTGGTTTCTCCAAACTTGTATTCAATCTCTGCCATCTGGCGGTACAGGTTCCAGCGTTTTTCAACATCGGTGCGTGCTTGTTTCATTAGCAATTCTGCACGAGCTTCATCGCTCTGCAATAACATACGATAACGGGTTTCGTTGTATGCATAATCTTCCACTGAAATGGTTGGCTCTTTCGAGTCAATCTGCAAGGGGTTCTTTCCTTCGTTGATCAGGGCAGGATTATAACGGAAGAGCGGCCAGATGCCACAGGCAACCGCGTTCTTTTGCTGTTCCAGACCCTTGCGCATATCGATTCCATGAGAAATACAATGGCTGTAGGCGATGATGATGGATGGTCCGTCGTATGCATCTGCTTCCAGGAAGGCACGCAGGGTATGGGCATCATTGGCGCCCATAGCAACTTTTGCTACATACACATAACCGTACGCCATGGCGATCATACCCAGGTCTTTCTTGGGTAAACCCTTACCTTTGGCTGCAAATTTCGCAACTGCAGCTCTTGGGGTAGATTTGGATGCCTGACCACCGGTGTTTGAATATACTTCGGTATCCAGAACCAAAATATTCACATTGCGTCCTGCTGCCAGAACATGATCGAGACCACCGTAACCGATGTCATACGCCCAGCCATCACCACCAACGATCCAAACGGATTTTTTCACCAGGATGTCGGCAAGGCTCAATAATTGGGCTGCGCGTGGGTCTTTGCTGGTCGCTAAGCGGTCTTTCAATTCAGTTACACGAATACGTTGTGCAGCAATTCCCACATCGTTACTTTGATCAGCCTGCAGGATATCAGTTACTAATTTTTCACCAATTTCTCCACTGAGAGCCTTAAGCAGTTCAGATGCAAATTCTGTTTGTTTATCGATCGTCAAACGCATACCAAGACCAAATTCAGCATTATCTTCGAACAATGAGTTAGCCCAGGCTGGTCCACGACCATCTTTGTTATACGACCAGGGTGTGGTCGGGAGGTTGCCGCCGTAAATTGATGAACAACCTGTGGCATTTGCAATTACCATGCGGTCACCAAATAATTGTGAAGCCAACTTGAGGTAAGGTGTTTCACCACAACCAGCGCAGGCGCCAGAGAACTCGAATAAGGGCGTCAGTTCCTGTGAATTCTTGACGGTTGTGGGTACAAATGTTGTTCTATCTGGTTCAGGCAAGCTCATAAAGAATTCCCAGTTCTTACTTTCACTTTCACGCAATGGAACCTGGTCAGCCATGTTGATCGCTTTGCGACCTGCCTGTGATTTATCCTTTGCGGGGCAGGCTTCGATACATAAACCACAACCTGTGCAGTCTTCGGGAGCAACCTGAACGGTGAATTTTGCGCCAGGCATTTCTTTAAATTTGGCATCCACAGATTTGAAAGTGGCAGGGGCATTTGCAAGCAGTTCAGGGCTATAAACTTTTTGACGAATCACGGCATGCGGGCAGACAAAAGAGCACTTACCGCATTGAATACATAGAGTGGGTTCCCAAACGGGGATTTCGAGGGCAATGTTACGTTTTTCCCATTGGGTTGTGCCAGAGGGGAAGCTGCCATCGACGGGCATGGCAGACACTGGCAGGCTGTCGCCTTCATATTCAATCATCTTACCTAAAACGTCTTTGACAAATTTCGGTGCAGCAGCAGGTACGGGGCTGTGGCGGGTCAATTTGCTGGTAGCCTGGGCTGGTACTTTTACTTCATGCAGGTTAGCCAGAGAAGAATCAACTGCGTCATAGTTCTTTTGAACTACAGCTTCGCCGCGTTTTCCGTAGGTTTTCTTGATGGAGCGTTTAATTTGTTCAATCGCTTCTTCGCGTGGTAAGACACCACTAATCGCGAAGAAACAGGTCTGCATAATTGTGTTGATACGTCCACCCATGCCAGTCTTTTGCGCAACTTCATAGGCATCGATGACGTAGAAGCGTAATTTCTTGTCAATAATCGTCTGTTGGACTTCGATGGGGAGGTGATCCCAGACATCAGCTGCACTATAAATGCTGTTCAGGAGGAATACACCACCAGGGGCAGCATATTTCAGCATGTCTACCCGTTCGAGGAAATTAAACTGGTGGCAGGCAACGAAGTTAGCGTCACCAACACCGATCAGATAAGGTGCATGAATCGGTTTAGGTCCAAAACGCAAGTGTGAAATGGTGACTGAACCAGATTTCTTCGAGTCGTAGACGAAATAACCCTGTGCAGAATTGGTGGTTTCTTCACCGATGATCTTGATGGAGTTCTTATTAGCACCAACTGTACCATCTGCACCTAAACCAAAGAAGATGCAGCGTTTGGTTTCGGGATATTCAATAGAGAATTCAGGATCATAATCCAGGCTGGTGTGAGTGACATCATCTACAATACCAACCGTAAAGTGATTCTTGGGTTGGTTCTTCTTCATTTCATCAAAGATGCTTTTTGCCATGGCTGGAGTGAATTCTTTTGAGGATAAACCATACCGTCCGCCAATAATTGAAGGCATTTTATTGAACGGAGCTGTACCCTTGGCAAAACCTTCATTGATAGCAGTAATCACATCCTGATATAGAGGTTCTCCAGCCGCGCCTGGTTCTTTGGTGCGGTCGAGGATCGCGATCGCTTTTGTGCTGGCGGGGATAACTTTCAGTAAATGTTCAATCGAGAATGGGCGGTAGAGGTGAACGGTGATCACACCCAGTTTTTCGCCTGCTTCATTGAGGAACCTGGCAGTCTCTTCGACTGTTTCGGCGCCAGAACCCATAACGATGATCACGCGTTCAGCATCAGGTGCACCTGCGTAATCAAATAAGTGATAACTGCGACCAGTCAAGCTGGCAAACTTATCCATTGCCTTCTGAACAATTGCTGGGCAGGCATTGTAATAAGGATTATTGGTTTCACGTCCCTGGAAGTAGACATCGGGGTTTTGTGCAGTACCGCGGATAGATGGGCGATCAGGAGAAAGCCCTCTTTGACGATGGGCGAATACTTTTGTATCGTCGATCATCGCCTTCAGATCATCATCGCTCAATTGCTCGATCTTGTTGACCTCATGAGAGGTGCGGAAACCATCGAAGAAATGAAGGAATGGTATGCGGCTTTCAAGTGTAGCAGCCTGTGCGATCAAAGCCATATCCTGAGCCTCTTGCACTGAACGGCTTGCAAGCATCGCAAAACCGGTTGTTCGGGCAGCGGTTACATCGGAGTGATCGCCAAAAATGGAAAGGGCATGTGCTGCAAGACTGCGAGCAGAAACATGAAAGACTGTCGAGGTAAGCTCACCAGCAATCTTGTACATGTTTGGAATCATTAGCAGTAGACCCTGTGAGGCAGTAAAAGTGGTGGTTAATGAGCCAGTGGTTAAAGCTCCATGAACTGCACCTGCTGCGCCTCCTTCAGACTGCATTTCCATCACCATTGGAACAGTTCCCCAAATATTTTTAATCCCTTGTGCGGACCAGGCATCGGCAAATTCACCCATTCCAGAAGATGGGGTAATGGGGTAAATGGCAATTACCTCATTGAGGCGATACGCTACTTGAGCTACTGCCTCGTTGGCATCTAATGTGATCATTTCACGCTTCATGTAATTACTCCATACGATATAAATGAATTCCACTCAAGAAAAAATTTTTCCTGGGTGGGGAATTAAACAAGATTCAACCTTATAGTATATTTTTTATCATACCATCCAATAAGTACATTTGGTCACAGATTATCATGTTTCATGTCATGAATATACGGTTGTGCTAATAACAAAGCGGCAAGGGTTTTCCCATCGTTAATTTTACCTGCTGCTGCCATCTGAAAAACCTTTTCCACAGATAAAGCGGTCAATTCGAGAAATTCGTCTTCATCTTTTGGTAAAGGATCATGCGTCAGTTTTGTGGCCAGGAAAATATGCATATATTCACTGGAATAACCTGGAGCCAGATAGAATGAACCCAGCTCTTTCATTTCTCCAGCAGCCATGCCAGTCTCTTCTCGTATTTCACGACTGGCACAATGAAGCGGTTCTTCGCCTTTTCCAAGGGTACCTGCCGGCAATTCCAGAAGAGACTTACCCGCCCCTACCCGGAATTGTGTGACAAAAAGGATATTGCCATTATTATCAACAGGAACGATAGTTACTGCTCCGGGGTGATCAATTAATTCATATTGCCTGATCTTTCCATTAGGAAGCTGCATTTGAAGCAGGTCTACTTGAAAAGCTCTACCTGTAAAAATAATATTACGACCTTTGATATTAAAATCCATTTGTTTCTCCGCATGCAAAGTGACGTGCAATAAATACCGGCGGGGTATATTTACCCGCCGGTATGATTGGCTGGAATGGGCTACGGTATCTGAAGTACCTGCCCCGGACTGAGCTCGTATGGCGCAGCGAGGCTGTTGGCTGCGATGATCACATTGGGGTCTACATCACCAAAATGACATGCAATGGTATAGATAGTATCGCCTGAAGCAACCGTATATTTCACGGGGTGTGCCACCAAAGCGCGGGGTACCTCCAGGTTCCACTTGCTATCCTGGGGAATCTTAAGCTCATAGCCAACAGGAAATGCTGTTTCGTTGCCAGTTAAACCATTCAAGCTGAAGAGATCCAATGGGCTCAGGTTGAAACGGCGTGCGATACAGTAAGGACTTTCTCCTTTCTGCAGGGCATAAGTGTCAGGCAAGCCAGGAGTTGCAGTAGGTACTACTACCGGTGGTACGGTATTGGTTGGTGCAGCCGTAACAACTTCAACGGTTCCGACTGGTTGAGTGGCGATAGAAATAGGTTGGGTGGGTAATATTGTGCCCAAAATAGCCTGTGCGGTTTCTGTACCACTTTTTACTTCAGCCATAACATCTGGTTGTGTTGCTACAGGGAATGGGATGGTTGGTGATGGTTCAACTCCTGTTACGGGGGCTTTATACGCAGACCGTGTACAGGCGGTTGACCCTATCATCAATACCAGGAGGACCAGAAATATCCAGGGTGTGTATTTTTTCATCATACATTCTCCTTTTTACAAAC
>DAOUFE010000004.1:0-59599 GCA_034430215.1 Anaerolineaceae bacterium
TCGCATTGGTTTGTATATGCGTGATCGTCATTTATCTAACTCGTCCCAATTCTCGCTTGCTTTTATCCCTGTCTATGACAAACTGTCAGGTGGCTAGAAAAATTAATAAACTTTTCCGAATAATTTTCGAAAGGAGGTGACGATACCAATGATGATCATAAGAGATTCTGAGGGTCGCGAAATGTCAGCGTTGATGTCGATGGTGAATTATCGTGATCATCAATTACTCGAAATTGGTTGTGGAGATGGAAGATTGACTTGTAGGTATGTAGAAAATGCAGCATCTGTTGTTGCGATCGATCCCAACGCTGATGATATCGAGAAGGCTAAAGCAAGTATGCCTTATACATTACGGGCAAGGGTCAGGTTTTTACCAGTTGCATTGGATGATTTTGCAGCAACCCATTTGGGCTAGAAAATTGAAATTGCCATTTTCTCATGGTTGCTATAGGGTTAAGTTATGCGTGAAGTAAATCCAGACTGCCAGATCACAATGATATAATCGCCACATGATCACTATAGCTATTATTAAGCAAGAACAAGCCGCAGAGGCAAGGCTAGTTATCTACAGTGTCGCTCATGATCTATTCCATGAATATGATTCACTGGAGGAATCTATCTCTGGTTATTCACGAGATTGGCCATTACACGATCTGGATGATCTCCAAAAGAATTATTTTGACAACGGGGGAACTTTTCTGGTACTTAGCGACGAAGGTAAAATAGTAGGAACTGGCGCATTGAATAAGTTGGAAGAAGGGGTGGCTGAACTCAGGCGGTTATGGTTCTTGCGAGAATACCAGGGGAAGGGGTTGGGATATCAGATGGTCCTTCAACTGCTTGCTTTTGCACGCCAAAATGGCTATTCCAGGGTGAGATTAGAAACCAATCCTGAGTTTCAAACGAGAGCCTATGAGCTATACAAGCGCATGGGGTTTTATGAAATTCCTGCCTATGGTGACGAAAACTGCGATATAGGAATGGAGCTTATCCTTTCGTAAGAAATTAGCGCTGATGCGAGCGATAAATTTCCATTGATCTGGCCAGCCGTTCATAAGCGCCAGGGGTTGAGGGGTTGAGATGAAACATAAGTTCATCGACTCCTTTCGCTTCATATTCAACAAGCACTTCAGCAATTTTTTCAATCGAGCCTGTCAGCCAACCGCGTTTTGTGTTCTTTGTCCAACCAGCCAGATCAGGAAAAGCCTGGCTGATGGCAAATGTGAATTGCAGGGTACCGGGTTCGCGGCCAACATCTTTGCAGGCTTTCAACATGGAGCGATACAAGGTGTCCATCGATCGTGGGATTGTCATGTAGCATGCGTTCCAGATATCGGCATATTGTGCTGCCAATCGCAGCATACGGTGCTGCCTTGCTCCAATCAATAAAGGAGGTCCTCCTGGGCGAGGTGAACGGGGAGTGATCTCGCAATCCCTGGCAGAGTAGTACTTTCCTGAAAAGTCCACTTTTCCTTCTTTAAGCAGTGGCTTGATGATTTGCAGCGCTTCTTCAAAGCGATCCACCCTGTGGTCGAAAGGCAATCCAAATGCTTCGTATTCTGGCTGATTCCAGCCGGCACCCAACCCGAGGATCAATCTTCCATTGCTTATTTCATCTACTGTATGTGCCATTTTAGCCAGCAGCGCTGGATTACGAAAGGAATTGCAGGATACCAGGGTTCCCAACTCAATCCTATTTGTGGTGGCTGCCAATGCAGAGAGCATACTCCAGCTTTCCCAGATCCCTGTTGTTTCATCTTTCTTTTCTCTATATAGCAGGTGATCGTAAACCCAGATAGAATCAAATCCAAGGTTCTCACATAGAGAAGCGATACCTTGAATTTCTTTAAAATTCATGGCGCGTTTTAAGTCTCTAAGTTCAACCAATTGAATTACAGCACCTATTCTCATGAAATTCTCCTGTCAGGTAAATCGCACGAGGTAAATACTCTTACTTGAGGACTTCTGAATAAAAAACTTCGAGATTCTGGATTGGGATATGAGGTGGAATATCGCAACCAGAAGAAATGAAAAAGTTGCGATAATTTTTAGTCTGATCCAGTAAAGTTCGGGTTTGCTGCCGGACCTCCTCGGGTTTCCCACTGAAAAAGACACTGGTTGGGTCGAGATTACCACCCAGGATAATGTTACCCTCCACCTGCTCAAGTGCTTTAACAATATCCATAGGCGCGCCAAAATGATATATTCTCGCACCTGATTCTAGTATCTTAGGTAAATGTACAATTTTTGCCCCACAGTTGTGTAAAAGAAGTGTGAATTCTTTAGTTTCCACTGTATCAATGACTCGCTTTACATAGGGAGCAGAGAAACGTCCCAGCCCTCTTGGAGAGAGCAATCCGGCAGCGGGTTCAGCCATGATGACACCTGATGCTCCTGCGTCATGAAATGCTTTTACATATTCAATGAGGAAAGAAGTGGCTTTATCCAGCAGTATCTCAAGGGTATCAGGGTCAGTGATAGAAATCTCCAAAGCCTCGCTGACACCAAAGAGCCTGCCAGCCAAAGAAAATGGTCCGATGACGCCACCCAAAACCGGAATATCTGGCAATTGCTTCACCAGATTGACAGCAGTTTGCAGATGGACCGTGGTTCTGGCAGCACCTACATTGGGCACTTTTAATTTCTCTACTTCTTCTCTCGTTTTGGTTAATCTACCGATGACAGTGGGGATTTCTTCTTCTTCCATACGGATGGAACAACCAAATGCTTCAGATTCAGCACTCAGGTCCATTGCTGTTAACATGACGGGAGTTTGAAAACGTTCATGCAACGCCAGAATTGCTTCAGTCTGTGCTTGTGCATTACTGACTGCAGTTCTAACTGAAGCACCAGTGATCTCTAAACCGGCATAAATACCGATGGGTATTGCCAGACGCGTGGGTGAATTGAGTATAAAATCTGCGAATTTAGTTTCCATTTGTTAATTATACAATGGCAAGTTGATTCGAAAACTGCGCGGCACTGTTAAAATGGGCAGGAGTACCAACGAGAATATTTTTAGTGTATGATAAGATTGCTTAGGCAATCACGATATTCATACATAAGGAGTTGTTTATGATCAATCCCGCAATTGTAGCTCAGGAACTAACCTATACGTATGGTGATCTGGTGGCAGTTGATCACATCAGTTTTGAAGTTGAGGCGGGAGAGATCCTGGGATTTTTGGGTCCCAATGGCGCGGGCAAATCGACTACGGTTAAAATGCTCAGCGGTCAGTTAAAACCAAAGGGAGGTAAGGCAACCGTTCTGGGGGTGGATGTCGGTAGGTTTCCGAAGAAAGTGCAGGTTCAGGCAGGGATCTGCTTTGAGATAACAAACTTGTATGAAGAAATGAATGCGATCGAAAATTTAAAGTTATTTGCTCGTCTATTTGATGTGAAGGATTTCAACGCGGAAGCATTGCTTGAAAGGGTAGGCCTGGGTGGGCGTGGAAAAGCTCTGGTATCTACATTTTCAAAAGGCATGAAGCAGCGGCTCATGGTAGCTCGCGCATTGATCAACAGACCGAATATTCTCTTCCTGGATGAACCGACAGATGGGTTGGATCCGGTTTCGGCAGAGTCAATCCGTAATGTCATACTCGAAGAGCGCAATCGCGGTGCAACTATCTTTTTAACCACGCATGACATGATGGAAGCGGATAAACTGTCTCACCGGGTGGCATTTATTAACCAGGGAAGAATTGCTGCCCTGGATACGCCCTATGCGTTGAAGCAGAAATATGGCAAGCGTGCATTGGTGGCTCAGGTTGTAGGAAAAGAAGGTCGGCTGGAAGAGCGGGAAATTGCTTTAGATAACAGTGATACCGCAGGCAAAGTAACCGATATGTTCGCTAATGAGAAAGTGGTTACCGTGCACAGTGAAGAAGCCACCCTGGAGGATATTTTTATTCGGATCACTGGCAGGGGGCTGGCATGAACATCCGCATGATCTTTGCGCTGGTCAGGAAAGATATCAGCCTGTATTTTAAGAACAAGTTTTTCGCTTTTGTCACAATATTGGCTCTGGTTGCATATATTTGTCTTTTCTTTCTTATGCCCAAAACTGTAAACGAGAAGATCAGCCTTGGTTTTTTTGCTCCTTCGTTTCCAGATGCTGTATGGGATCAATACAAAAGTGAAGAAGTAAACCTGCTTCATTATTCTTCTATAGATGAATTGAAGCAGGCAGTAATCGATGACAAGGCATCGGTTGGGTTTGCCTTCCCGGATGATTTTCTGCAGAAAATGCAAAGGGGAGAACAACCCAGCGCACAGATATTTATTAAATCCGATCTGCCAGATGAATATCGGCAAGCGTATACACTGGTTCTGGAAGAGATCACACAGCAGCTTGCCGGACATTCGTTGAACGTAACGACTAACGAAGAAGTAATCGGAACAGATATGGCAGGGATGCAAATCCCACCCCGCAATAGAATGTTGCCCAACCTGGCGATTTTAATCTTGATGGTCGAAACGATGGGACTGGCAGCACTCATTAGTTCAGAAGTCGAATCCGGGACCTTGCGTGCGTTGCTGGTTACCCGGTTGCGCCCTGCAGGTTTGTTTATCAGCAAAGGCATTACTGGTGTGGTGATGGCGTTTACTCAAGTGCTTCTTCTATTAGTCATTACAGGCGGATTACAGCAAAAACCAGGGTTGATCCTGACAGCACTGCTCCTTGGCTCCATTCTAATCACTGGCATTAGCTTTCTGGTTGCTTCTCTAGCCCGCGATGTTATGTCGGTTATTGCATGGGGGATGATCGCCATGATCGTGTTGGCAATTCCGTCTTTTAATGTGATGCTGCCGGGGCTTACGACAGATTGGATCAAGATCATCCCTTCATATTATCTGATTGATGTGCTTAACAAGGTGTTCAATTATGGGATGGGATGGCAGGCAGCAACAACGAACCTCCTGGTGCTGCTTGGTTTATCCATTCTTTTCTTTATAGGTGGTGTTGCTGCCATCAGGAGGAAAATGCAATGAGTTTACGAAGGATCTGGTTTCTATATCTAAAAGAGGTAGCACAAGGACCTAAGAATTTTCTTTTCGTCCTTTCTCTGGTCATGCCACTGTTGCTTACTTTGCTTTTCTCACTCATTTTTAGCTCAACCCTTTCAGGAAAAACCGGGATTGGTATTGTGGATGAAGGAACATCGAAGCTAACAGACCTGACCGCACAAAATATGTCAGTGCTTGTACGTGAGTATGATGATGTTGCTGCTCTTAAGAAAGCCATCGAGCATGGTTCTGTGGATGTGGGGATGGTATTACCTGCAGGTTTCGATGATCAATTGGTTAAAGGAGAGCAGACTTCGATTGATTTATACGTTTGGGGTGAAAGCCAGTTAAAGAATCGCACGATCGCATCCACAGCGATCGTCAATGCCTTGCGAGAGATTGCGGGTCAAAAAATTACCCTCAATATCGAGCAGGATGTTCTGGGAAAAGGAAGCAATGTCCCATGGGAAAAACGTCTGCTGCCTCTGGTTGTATTAATGTCGGTCCTTCTGGCTGGTTTATTGATTCCCGCTAGCTCGCTGGTAATGGAAAAGACAAATCATACGCTTGTGGTGTTATCTGTGAGTCCGGTTAACATGTTGGAAGTATTTATTTCAAAGGGTTTGTCAGGAATAACAGTCAGCATCATCACGGGTTTACTTACTCTATTCCTCAATCGGGCATTTGGTTCTCAACCTGGATTGCTGATGCTTGCTTTATTTCTGGGTGCAACGCTTAGTTCGATCTTGGGTGTAATAATGGGTATCTTTGTAAAAGATATCAACAGCTTATTTGCCACTATAAAGGGAACGGGTATATTGCTTTATGCACCTGCGATAGTTTATATGTTTCCTGTAATTCCAGCCTGGATCGGGAAAATCTTCCCTACGTATTACATCATTCAGCCGGTTCTGGAGATTACTCAGAACAATGCAAGATTCAGTGATATTGTTTCTCAATTGGCAATTCTGGTTGGATTGATTCTGGTTGGCTCTATCATCATCTGGCAGCTATCCCGGAAGCGAGCTGAAACTCTGGTCTCTGTTTAAAGAAGTTTAGCAAGTGATTTCTAATTTCATGTAAACCAAAAAAATCATAAAAAGCACGAAACCCTTCCTCCAAATCTGGTTCTGGATTTGGAAGAAGGGGTCGAAACCTGTTTCTTTTACACATTGTACCTTTATAGATTCACTTCTTTTGAATTTCTTTCCGGTGCTGCAAGTGGATGCCGATATGTCCTATTCCCAGGATGACCACTGAAATCATCAACCATATTACTTTGCCATAGATCCCCAGCAGAAAAAAGGCTACCACAGGGAGTGTTGCGCCGGCAACGGGCACACCGCAATAGCTAGAATAGAAATCAGCGAGAAACTTACCCCTTTTGAAATAGCGTATCCACCAACCCTCATACAACACCATCAGGATAATAGCCAGAATTAGCCACCACGTCCAGGTAGACCATTTACGAAGGTTAAAATCGGAAAAAATCAGTGCAGCGCAGGTTACGCAAACCTGTCCTACGCGCTCAAACGCAAGAAGGATTTTATTCTCCCCCTGTGAAGTGTAACATTCTGGTTGATGCTTTGCCCAGATCATGTTAGGAACGATGAGCATCAGAAGAAAAATTAAACCAATGTAGGAAAATCCGAAATGTCCCATTTCATTAATTCTGTTCTGGAAGATAAACGATCAAAGGGGATTGTATCATTGGAGCGATCCCTGCGGTATTTTACACAAAGAGTTCATGAATGCCGGTAAGGCAAGCAGAAAGAATAATCCAGTATCGAGCTTAAAAATATCATCCCAATTATTCCAAGACAAAATAAAGCCAGCGAACACTCCATAATAATTTAAATTTGTTATTGACAAATATATGATTGAGAAGTATTATATATAAGTAATATATAATAATATTATCAAGAAAGGTTATAGTGATGAATTCCTCTTCAGAAATCTCTCACGATCTTTTGACCGGTTTGATCAACCGAAAAACCTTCCATGATATTTTTGACAAAGCCCTGGAAAAAAGTAAAAATAGCAATGAATCCCTTTCGTTAGCATTCATTGATATTGACCACTTTCTCAAGCTGAATGAAACCTATGGTCACAGCGGTGGTGATGATGTTCTTGTTGCTCTGGCAGAAATTCTGCGTGAGAAAGCAGGAGAAAACGGTATTATCTGTCGGTATGGCGGTGATGAATTTGCCATTCTCTTTCCTTCCGCCGAGCGAGAGCAGGTCTTTCTTCTGGTGGAGGAAATTCGCACCAGCGCTGCTGCATTATCAATTCCTTTAAGTAAATCAGATCAAAGAATACAGGGGATATCTATTAGTGCAGGGATTGCATGTTTTCCCATAGATGGGTGCCTGAAATCTGAGATCATGCGCAAAGCTGATCAGGCTCTCTATCGCGCCAAGCTCACCGGACGTGGAAAAGTCCGCCTGGCATATGATGAGCGTATGGTCCCTAAAACCAGTCATTATACCCAGACCCAATTAGAACGGTTGACAAAACTGGCTGGAGAGCGCCAGGCTGGAGAAGCCGAACTATTGCGCGAAGCTCTGGATGATCTGATCAGCAAATATGGTGTAAACGAGATCGAGCGGTAACGTTGTCATTTTTTAAAAAATTAAGAAGGCCCAAAAAACTGTAAGGTATTCTTTAAATAATGCTGTATAATCAGAATATCGGAAATTCCGATAAGGAGAATTTCTGTTATGACTGATAATATTATTCAAATACGAAAAAAGGGAAATATTACCCTGCCAGTAGAGATCCGAAACAAGTATGGATATGATGAAGGGGATATGTTCACTCTTATAGACCTCGGGGACGGTTCATTCATCCTTTCTCCTCGTATCCTTTATGTCCATCAGCTTGGGGATAAGATAGCAAGCATCATCAAAGATAAAAAGATCTCTGAAAATGACTTATTGCTTGCACTGGAAGAAGAACGTGAAGAGTACTACCGAGAACATTATGTTGGGGATTAAAATATTCCTGGATAGTAGCGCTCTGATGGCAGGGATCATTTCCAATAGTGGGGCTTCCAGAGCATTATTACTTCTCGGAGAAGATGAGAAGCTACTTTTATTTGTTTCAGAGCAGGTGATCGTAGAAATCGAACGAAACATTGCCCGAAAAATACCAGAGGCGTTGCCATTCGCAAGGGAAATGATCCGCCATGCCAAAATACAAATAGTGCGCGATCCGTCAAAGGAGGAAGTTATATCTCATTTAGATTGGATTAGCCATCAGGCAGATGTGCCTGTTCTGATTGCTGCAGTCAGGGCAAAGGCGGGTTTTCTTGCAACCTTGAATGTGAAGCATTTTATAGACGATCCTGATGTTGCACGAATGAGTGGAATGCTGATTGGAACTCCCGGAGATGCTCTTCTCTGGGTAAGGAAGCAATTAACGAAAAACGGAGAGTGAATGGAAGATCACTCTCCGTCTGTCAAGCCATTACAGCTATTTCTTAAAATCCAGGATGGTCTCCCGGATCTCTCCCCATTTCAATGCATCAGAAATGCCTTGTTCAATAGGAAGTTCTGCTTTCCACCCGATTAACTTAAAAGCTTTATCTGCATTAGCATATGCGCCAGCCACATCGCCGGGGCGGGGAGGGGCGATCCGCTTGTTTATGGTCTTCCCATATACCTTCTCGAATGCGGTGACCATTTCCTTAACGGTAACCCCTTTACCGGTTCCGAGATTGATCACAAGATAGTTGTCGTCAGGGTTGCCAGCACGTTCAAAAACCTGGTCAAACTCTACCATAGCGCGTACATGTGCCTGTGCCAGGTCCCATACATGAATATAATCCCGGATACCCGTGCCATCACGAGTAGGCCAGCCATTTCCGGTGATCTCAAACACCTCCTGCCTTCCTTGGGCAGTATCGACAAGCTTGCCAACCACATGAGTGGGGAAAGGTACGTGAATACCGCTGCGCATCTTGGGATCAGCACCTATCGGGTTGAAATACCGTAAAGCGATTCCTTTCATGCCATAAGCCACACAAAAATCTTTTAAAACCATTTCTATCATGAATTTTGTTCGTGAGTACGGACTGTTGGGGCTGATGGGAGATTCTTCTGTGACCATGAAATCGGGGGTCACATCATACAACGCAGCAGAAGAGCTGAAAACAACGCGTTTGTAACCAGCCTTTTGCAGTATATTAAAGAACTCGATCGATTTGGAAACATTGTCTTGATAATATTCATACGGAGAGGTAACCGATTCTGGCACTATGATCAACGCGGCACAATGAACTGTGGCATGAATATCTGGATGGTCCCGGAATATCTTTCCGATAAGACCGGCATCGACAATATCGCCCTGGTAAAAGATTCTGTTCTTTGTAAATTCTCTACGACCAGTGATGAGTGAATCAAGAATAATTGGGGTATGACCGGCGTCTTCCAATGCTGAACAGATAGTGCTGCCGATGTAACCAGCTCCCCCACTGATAAGAAACTTCATGGATCCTCCAATTTTGAAGTATACCCTGTATTCTAACCCATCTTGGAGATCATGGAGTACATTTCAAGTCACTCTGCAGAGCAGAAAGAATATCATCAGGAATTGCTTCTGAACCCATTTCGCGTTCGATGCGTTGCCAAAGCTTGCATAACACCGGTTGCATCAGCGGAGTGATTGCGTTAGCTTCATTGGTAAGGCTGATTGCTTTTTCCCACTGGGCAGTATGCGCATACCCTTCTATGAAAACTAAGCGCTCAGCAGGGTCATTCGGGTAATCCCCCTGCGCAAAGGCTTCATCGCCCAATGTTGCTACCTGTGCCCAATAACCTTGCTGGCGTGCCAGGTCAGCTTTTTCAAAGTAATAACACCAGCCATGAGAGGGTTCGGTATCGAATATTTGTGGCATGGGCACAGCCGGAGCCCCTTCTGGAATTGGTTGAATCAGATTGACCCTGGAAAGTGCAGCTGCCTGACGGATGAGTAGCGGAAGCATTTGGTTAACAGTGTCCAGCTCTGGGTCAAGAATTCGCACACATCCTGGTGGACTGTATACCATCGCAATCATTTGATCTGTGCTTCCTGTGAAGGTGGCTGCCAGGTAATCCTTCTTTATGGTCATACCTGGTTCGAGATTCTTCAGCGCAGTTTCAAGACGAATGCTGGGATAGAAGAACATATATTCCAGCTTATCGCTGTGATTGTCAGGTGCATACATCCAATTCAATGGCGACACCAATGAATTATCGCTGGCAAACCGGATAGGTGTATCATTCGATACAATGATCGTATCTGGTTCGATCCCGGGAGCGCGCCAAGCCAACTGCCAGAAAAGATTTTTCTGGGCATTCCAATCGCGGCGAAAATCCATTGCAACCTGAATTTGATACCCCGCAGCCAACGCGATCAAAGCTGCCAGAATGGCAGACGATACCACTGGACGTGTGGGAAGGATCCGCACTAACCCTACCAGAAACAAGCTTATTCCCAGGATAAACGGTAGGGTGAATCTGCTGGTGGCAAAGTGTAAACCGATTTCCAGGTGGGTCAGCCAGAATGGCCAACCAGCAATAATCATTCCCCATAAACCAACCAGCATGAGTATAATAGAGCTTTTCGTTTTTCCATCAGATTCGCTTTTTTTCTGCCAGAAAATGCCTGGCAAAGTAATACCCAGTGTGGCTAGAATAACTGCAATAAAAAGCAGCGTTGACCGCAGTCCAAATTCATTCAGAACTGGAAAACCAAATGGAAGCGCCCAGGCACCCAATGTAACCTGGATAATGTCTTTGAGCACCGTCGAAATGAGGGTGATAAGGGTTTCCCAGGGGGCAGCTTTTAACTGGTCAAGCAATCCAATTTCGTAGTTGTTCGTTTGATAATCAAAGATAAAGAAGCGCCAGATCAATGCACCGAGCCATACCAGCAGGAATGGCAGCCAATATAGCAATACGCTTTTAAGCTTTTGAAAATTTTTAAGACTTTCTTCCTTCAAGCTGAACCACATGAACACAGGTCGCAAGAATTCCAGCAGGAAGAAATATTCAAGCGCCAGGTGGTTATAAGCCGCCAATGGAATTGCAATGAGAAAATATAGCCAGGCGTGTTTTTTGTCGCGCATGGCAAGAATTGAGAATGAAAAGGAGAGCATCAAGAAAGTGAACAGCAGGAAGAAATCGGTGTAATTGATGGCGATAGCCTGCTGGTCAAAGCCTGGATATACGGCAAAAAGAAGTGCGATCCATAATGCTACATCTTTTGTTTTATGCCATACCAACCGCAACAGCCACCAAACGCTGATGGCACTGGCAGCACGCATGAACAGCATCAACACATGCCATTTCCACGGGGTGGTACCCAACAAGGAGATGGTCAACTGCGGGATCCAGGCAATGAAAGGGCGGTTGGTCGAAAAATACCGCGTCAATCCCTCTGCACCAAGTTGCGTGCGAATGAATAAGAAAGCCCAATCATCCCAGTAATATCCCAACGAGGGGATGACCACCCCATAAGCGAAAAAACACACCCCAAAAATGATGAAAGGTTCCGCCCAAACAGGGAGTCTAAATTCCTTTAGATATTGATACAGTTTACTCATCTGAATGTGAATGATTGCTCCCCTCAATTTCTTCTGTGATGGTTGCGGATTTGAATTTACGAACCAGATAAACCGGGCGCCATTTGACCTGCTGAAAGATATACCCAATGTAGATGCCGATGATGCCAAGGGCGATCATCAAAGTGCCGCCTACGAAAAGCAGAACGAACATTAAAGAACTCCATCCGGGGGCAAGAAGGTCTTGCCTGCCAGACACCCAGAAGCTGAGCACGTAAATGACTTCGACCACGGAGAGCAGTAAAAAGAGTAATCCCAGTGAGATACTGATGTACAACGGAACCAATGAAAAGGAGAAGACCGCATCCATCGACAGTCTCACCATCTTTCGCAGTGAGTATTTCGATTTACCGGCAATACGCTGTGGGGGATGAAAAGGTAGAATAACCTTTTTATACCCCGCCCAGGCTACCATGCCGCGCAAGAACCGATGATGCTCTGGCATGGAATTGATGGCATCCACGACCTGCCGTGACATCAACCTGAAATCTGCCCCTCCAGGGGTGATATTGGTATCACCGATCCAGTTGATGAGGCGATAAAAAACGCGCGAAGTCCAATTCTTGAAGCTGGCTTCTTTCTCCTCAACTCTCTGGGTAAGCACAAGGTCATATCCCTGTTCAACTAGTTTCAGCATATCCTTGATCAATTCGGGTGGGTGTTGCCCGTCGCCATCCATGGTGATCACAAAATCACCCTGTGCTTTGTTCATCCCGGCAGTTAATGCTGCCTGGTGTCCAAAATTACGGCTTAACTCAAGCACTTCCATACGTGGCTCATTTTTCTGAATTTCATCCAGCTTTTGTGAAGTGCCATCACTTGAACCATCATTAACATAAAGAAAGCGAAAATCATAGGGAAGGTCGTTCACAACTGCGGTCAAGCGTGTGTGAAAAGCTGGTAAAGCTTCCTGCTCATTGAAGACAGGAACGACAATGGTTACCAGGCATCTTTTTTCAGGCATATGAAGGTTTCGCTTTCTGAAAGAATAAATATACCGTTATTATATCGAAGAAGTAAGCTCATGATTTGTTGAAACCGTAAATCGTGTAAAATGATGGGTGAAATTCAATTCATTTACAGGAGAAAAAATGCCCATTCCTTTTGTCGAACCCTTTCGCATAAAAATGGTAGAACCGATCCGTATGACCACACGTGAAGAACGGGTGGATATTCTGGCAAAAGCATTCCTCAATCTGTTCAAAGTAAAGGCGGATGATGTATTTGTTGACCTTCTGACAGATAGTGGTACAAATGCCATGAGTGACCGGCAATGGGGTGCCATGATGCAGGGCGATGAGTCGTATGCTGGAGCTCGCAGTTTTTACCACTTGAAAGATGCCATAGAAGACATTATGGGTTTTCCCATTTTCATTCCTACCCATCAGGGCCGTGCGGCTGAAGGGACTTTGTTTTCTGTAATGGTAAAAGCAGGGGATGTGGTGCCCAGCAACCGGCATTTTGATACCACCATGGGTAACTTGCTGGAATTAAAAGCCAGACCTGTTGACCTGGTAGTTGATGAATCTGCGGATCCCAAGTTAATCCGCCCATTCAAAGGAAATATGGATATTCAGAAGCTTGAGGCATTTATCAATGAAGTCGGGAAAGAGAATATCCCATTGGGCATGTTGACCATCACAAATAACACGGCAGCCGGGCAGCCGGTCTCTATGGCAAATATAAAAGCTACTGCAGCTGTGTATCATAAATATGGCATCCCATTTTTTATTGATGCCTGCCGATTTGCTGAGAATGCATATTTTATCAAACAGCGCGAAGAAGGATACGCCAATAAGAGTATTAAGGAAATTGCAAGAGAAATCTTCTCTGTGGCAGATGGCTGTACCATGAGCGCAAAGAAAGATGCCATCGTCAATATTGGCGGTTTCATAGGGCTGCGCGATCAGGAATTATATAACCGGCTGGCAGCAAAGCTCATTTTGCATGAGGGTTTTATCACGTATGGTGGTCTGGCTGGACGTGACCTGGATGCCATAGCACAGGGTTTGTTTGAGGGAATCGATGAGGATTATCTCAAATACCGGATCCAGCACACGCAATACCTTGGTGATGTTCTAGAGCAGGCAGGTATGCAGGTTTATAGACCTACAGGCGGTCACGCAGTGTATCTCAATGCAGGGGCTGCGTTACCGCACATCGCACCCCGTCAGTTCCCTGGTGTGGCACTGGCGAATGTTCTTTATATCGAGGGTGGTGTAAGAACCACAGAAATAGGCAGCTTGATGTTTGAGCATAAAGACCCTGTGACAGGAGAAGAAATCTCCCCTGACCTTGAGCTGGTGCGTCTGGCTATTCCACGGCGGGTATATACTCGCAGTCATCTGGATTATGTGGGAGAGGTTGCTCATATTGTGTATGAAAACCGCGAAGCAATTCGCGGAATTAAGATAGTAGAAGCACCGGCTTTACTGCGCCATTTTCTGGCGAAAATGGCTAACATATAACTGAACTCGTGATATCGGATCTATGTCCCCTGTCCGTTTTTTACAATTGGGCGGGGGATTTTTGTTGGATTTGCCATTTCAAACCGGAACATAAGACTGCCGAGTTGAACAATATCACCATGCTGCAAAGGAACGGGCTGCTTGTCTACTGGATTATAGTTTATGTAAGTACCAGCTATGCTGTTGCAATCTGTGACTGTCCAGGTTCCTTCGGGTGTGCAGCGAAAACGGGCGTGAAGTGGATTCAGCGCTGGCGAATCAATATACCTGGTTGCCTGCCGCATGTCATTGCCTACTGTAACCACTTCTTCTGTAAGTGCCAGTGGAGGGTTGGATAATACCTGACCATCATCATTCAGCCAAACCAGTCTTGCTGAAGATAATATACTTACGGGCGGCGGTGGAACAGGGATGGTAGGAGTTTCTACTTTGCGTATAGGTCTCTTGATCACTGGTTCAGCAGATGGATTTTGGTATAAAGGCTGGCGTTGCAATGGCTGCCTGGCTGGTATTGCTGTAGAAGCTTGTTTCGGTTTTCCTGCTGGTTTTGATCCAATCTTTAACGATGCTGAACGGTTCAGAGGCTTCTTGCTACCTTTTTTTACAACCCTTATGGGCTGTTCTTTTCTTAGTATGTTGGCTTTCTTCCGCATGCTTATGATAAGGTAAATAATGGCAGCGAGAGCTAAAACTCCTGCAATACCTGCTCCAAATTTGAAGATATTAGCGGGTTCCTTAAAGGCATCCAGACCGGAGGGCTCGACGTTTATTTGAATTGGGATCTGAATACTGCGCTGTACCAAACCAAGAGTGTCTTCTACTTCGAGCTGCAGTTGAATTGTTTTTGATTCCTGAATATCTTCCAGATTTAATATAATTTCATTGAGAGGAGGTGTGGTGCTCTGAGCCACCAGCGTTTCATCCACAAACAATCGTACTGCCTTTAATTCCCGCGTGTGACCATCTGAAAATTCTATCAGATACGATATTGGCACGGTGGATGGAGAGAGTACCCTTTTGCCTTCCTCATTCTTTATCCTGACCCTGTCAATGACAGCGGGTGGAGTGAGAAAGATGGGGGAAGGAGGTTGCACATTGATTGTAAAGCTCGCTTCGGAACTGGTCAGGGTTTCACCAGATCGTTCTACTACTGCCTTCACAATGTGAGTATCTGATTGGTTAATCTGGGATGTATATACCGCCTGGTAAAGAAATCGCATGGGCTGCAAATAGGTATCCAATCCGGGAAGTTCCTCACTGGTGGAAACAACATAGAACTGCCCGCCAGTATTTCCGGCAAGTTGAATGAGCGATTCACTTGCTGTGGTATTGGCTGTGCCATTTGGTGCAACCAACCAGACGAAAACTGGTACTTTTGCCAAAAGAGCTCTTTCAATCTGGTTTGGCAGATCATCAATAAGATCGTTTGGTAAAAGCGAAGTGATGTAAAAGATGACTGTGTGCATGTCAGGGCGTTGGGCGGGATCGGTTGCCAGATCCAGGGCAAGGGATAGACTGATCAAACTGGATTGTGCACTCATCAATTCGGGCTGGTAACTGCTCACAGCTTGCTGCCAATCAGAAACACTGGTTAATTGTACAGCCTGCAACCCGGTATTGGTTGCAATCGTCAGTGAGTTGGGGGTATTCGTAGGCTGGTTTTGCGCCCAAACATTGAGGGTTTTTTGAATATACGTAAAATAATTCCCTCCTGGTGCTGTAACTGCAAAAGCAGAAGAGGGGTTATATGCAAGAATGATCTGGATGCCGGGTTCTATCCTATCTAAGGAGTCCAGAGAGATTGATTTTCCATCTTCAATGACTGTGACCTGGTCTTTTGTCACGTCAGCCAAGAAATTCCCTGAAGGATCGAAAACTTCCATATTAAATTTCACGATGGGAAATTGACTGGTATCTGGTGCAGAAATATTTAATCTACCGGTGGAAAGAGCAGATGCAGTTGCTGAAGAAGGAGATTCACTAATTCCAAAGATCAGAATGATTATGAGGAAAATAATGATGTGTCGATAGGAATGGGATTTCATCACCTCTATTCTATATGAAAATCTCAAGAAAGTTATCGAAACTCATCAAAATCCGAGAAAACTCTCATTAGATTCTCACGTGTTTTTTTGTTTTCATTAATATGGATACCTTAAACTATAAAAGTCAGAACAAGTTTCTCCTCCTTTGGCTTGAAGCTGACAGTTGTGGTTGAGGAAGCAACGGTTAATGGTTAGCAAAACGAGCAGTTATGAACTGCTCGTTTTGCATTAAAATCATGATAACAATTCACTACGAGGTGTCTTCATGCCAAAGATAACTATTATCGGAGCAGGTAGTACCGTCTTTACTAAGAACTTCCTGGGGGATATTCTCCTTTTTCCTGAACTCTCTTCCAGTACCATTTGCCTGATGGATATCGATCCAATTAGATTATCAGAATCAGATCTGGTGGCAAAACGGCTAGCTGAAACGCTGCAGGTAAAGCCACAGATCATAGCTACCACTGATCGTGCCCGAGCACTGGAAGGTGCTGATTATGTTATCTGCACGATCCAGGTTGGTGGTTATCAGCCTGCAACCGTTACAGATTTCGAGGTTCCAAAAAAATATGGGTTGCGACAAACGATCGGAGATACCCTTGGAATTGGGGGAATCATGCGCGGGTTGCGCACCATACCCGTATTACTCGATATTTGTTCAGACATGGAACGAAACTGCCCTGATGCCTGGCTGTTGAATTATGTCAACCCTATGGCGATCAATTGTGGAGCTATCCAGCGAGCAACTCATGTGAAATATGTTGGCTTATGCCACAGCGTACGATCTACGATTGAGACAATTGCAGAAGATATGCAGGTTCCAGCCAATGAGATCCGTTATCTTTGCGCTGGTATCAACCACATGGCTTTTTACCTGAAATTGGAGAGAATAAATCCTGAAGGTGTAACCACCGACTTGTATCCGGTTCTACGACAGGTGGTTGACGAAGGCAGAGTTCCATTCTGGAATCAGGTTCGCTATGAATTGTTCAAGCACTTTGGGTATTTTGTTACAGAATCCAGCGAACATCTTTCGGAATATGTTCCCTGGTATATCAAGCGTGACCGCTCTGACCTGATCGAGCGTTTGAACATCCCATTGGATGAGTATCCCCGGCGATGTGAAGCGCAGATCGCTTTCTGGGAATATCAACGAGATATGATGCTTGATCCTTCCAACGAATTTACTGTGAAGCGAAGTGGTGAATATGGCTCTGAGATTATTCACAGTATCGAAACGAACACCCCGCGCGTCATAAATGGGAATGTGGCTAATCAGCATTTAATCGATAACCTTCCGACAACAGCAATCGTTGAAGTGCCTTGCCTGGTGGATGGACAGGGTATCCAGCCTACCTATATTGGCTCACTTCCGACACAACTGGCTGCATTGATACAAACAAATATCAATGTACAGCTTCTCACCGTAGAAGCAGCATTAACCCATAGCAAGCAAACAATTTACCAGGCAGCTATGATGGATCCTCACACTGCGGCAGAATTAGACCCAGATCAGATCTGTCAGCTAGTAGATGATTTGATCGCTGCCCATGGAGCATGGCTGCCAGAGTACCTATAAAAGTGGTTTGTTCGAAAGAATACAGGTTTTCTGGGGGATAGCTTTCTTTCTTGTGGGTAAACTTTAAATGACTTGTTTTAGTTTGATGCCAGAAAAAGGTATAATGATTTTAGGGTTCGTCCCGAAAGGGCAAAAAATATGAACTTCATTTTGGATCCAAATGTAGCGTATTTACTATTGATCATTGGATTCTTCCTGGCCATCATGGCTCTTTTTTCTCCAGGGACAGGTATTTTGGAGATCGGCGCTCTCTTTATGATCGTTATGGCAGGATATTCCATTTATAATCTGCCAATTAATTGGTGGGCATTAGTCATATTGATCATCGGCGTCTTTCCTTTTTTGTTGGCTTTGCGAAAATCAAAGAACTGGATTTTCCTGGGACTCGCTTTGTTGTCTTTTATGACTGGTTCCATTTTTCTATTCAAGCCAGAAAATGGAATCATCGCAGTCCACCCTCTGCTGGTTGTTTTGGTATCTATTATTTTAGTTCCTCTGGTCTGGTTGATCGCCAAACGCGGATTGGAAGCGATCGGGCGTAAACCAGTGCATGATCTCGAAAGATTGATCGGCGCTATTGGTGAAGCACGCAGTGATATTGAGACGGAAGGAACGATATATATCGACGGCGAGGAATGGAGTGCCCGCTCAAATTCACCCATTCATGCCGGATCAAAAATACGTGTGGTCAACCGTGAGGGATTGATCCTGGTGGTTGAACCCATAGAACCAATTAAACCCTAAAGGAGAAAGCTATGACCAATTTATTCACTAATTTCTCACCGTTGTTGTGTCTGGTCGGTGTGGTTGTTTTACTGCTGTTGATCTTCATATCTTCAGCATTAAAGATTGTCCCTGAGTATCAGCGGCTGGTGGTATTTCGACTGGGTAGATGTATTGGTTCAAAAGGCCCTGGTTTGATCTTACTTATTCCCTGGGTAGATCGCGCTGTCCGGGTGGATTTGCGGGAGCAAGTTCGAGAAATTCCTGCGCAGACATCCATTACAGCAGATAACGCGCCTATTTCGATCGACTTCTTATGGTACTACAAAGTTTTTGACCCGGTACAAAGTGTCTTGCAGGTAGGAAGTTTCGAACTGGCTGCGCAAGGTATTGCTACCACAACCTTGCGTGCAGTGATCGGTGGTATCTTGCTTGATGGAGTGCTATCAGAGCGTGAAAAGATCAACATTGCCCTGCGTACTCGCCTGGATGAAGTTACGGAACGTTGGGGTGTAAAGGTTACCAACGTTGAAATCCGCGAGATCATTCCACCCAGAGATGTCCAGGACGCCATGAACCGGCAGCTTTCTGCAGAACGTAACCGGCGTGCGGTTGTTACTGAATCCACCGGTACCCGTGAAGCAGCCATCAATGTGGCTGAAGGCGAAAAGCAAGCCGCAATTCTCCGTGCTGAAGGTGACAAGCAGTCAGCTATCTTAAAAGCAGAAGGTGAACGACAGGCACAATTGTTGCGTGCTGAAGGTTACTCCGCTGCCCTGGATAAGATCTTCGAAGTTGCTAAAACCATTGATCACAAGACGATGACTTTGCAATACTTTGAAACCTTAAAGAACATGGCGACAGGAGCATCCACCAAGTACATCTTCCCGATGGAATTTACCAGTCTCCTGCAAGATTTTGTTCATCAAAAAAAGGAAGAGTAGCAGGATGCTTTATTGACAAGTTACAGACCACCTGCCAGACAATGACAGGTGGTCTGTTGCATGGTGATTATGAACTCGATCAGGATTATAGAAGCCACCCTTAAAGATCTAAAGGACCTGATTCATTTAGAGAAGCAGTGCTTTGATCTGGATAGATGGCCGATTTGGGACCTTATATCAGTATTAACAGCATCAGGGATCATCCGTTTAAAAGCTATAGATGATGAAGGAAGATTGTTAGGTTTTATTGCCGGTGATCTGCGTGATTCGAAACGTGTAGGGTGGATCATTACTTTAGGTGTTTTTCCAGAATACCGCAGAATGAAAGTTGCCAGTACCTTATTGGAAGCGTGTGAAACCCGTTTGCAACGAAATTGCTTCAGGCTATGTGTCAGGCGTAGCAACCAGGCGGCGATTGATCTTTATTTGAAGCATGGATACCAAAAGATCGATGAATGGATTGACTATTACTATGGTAGTGAAGATGCCATTGTAATGGAGAAAAGACTCACCTGAATCTCATTTGACTTTCTTACCAACTCGGTATAATATTATTGAAAGCAGGAGTAAACCCATTATGCGATTTTTTGAAGTCTCCAAGTTAGTAAGCTATTGAAAGGCACGCGTTTGCGTGCCTTTTTGTTTATTTATCACACCTTGAAAAGGAGAAATCAGCAATGGATTACGGTATGATAGGAAAGATTGATAAAGCTAAACGGTACGCGCAAGAGAAAGAACGCTTTCATTTTTCAGATTTCACTGTCACTGTGCGAGGGGAAAACAATTCTCACGTCGTGCATTACGCTAATCAATCCTTTACCTGTGATTGTGATTTTTTTCATACCCGTGGTCGTTGCAGCCATACTATGGCGCTCGAGTTGTTGATGGAAGGCATGATCAACGGTGAAGAAATAAAATAAGCAGATCTGTTTCTTTATACATAGAGCGAGGTGCTTCATTGGGCTCCTCGCTTTATGTTTCTTGGAATAGTCAGATTGTGGATTTTTAGCTTTCCAACATAATTAACTTATTGCACTATTTATCTGGAGGGTCTACAGATGAATTTATTATTTTCTCCCAAACAACCTTATTCATTGTCTTCGGTTATCCATTCGCATGGTTGGATCCAGTTGCTACCATTCGAAAATCTGGATGACCATCAAGCCTTTGCATATACGTTTCAAATGAGTGATGGCAAAGTGCTTCGCTTTGAAGCGCGCGAGGAAAATGGCAAAATATCGGTGACAGTACCCGACGAATTATCAAATTCGGAACTGGTAGAGCTTCGCCAAACAATTTCATGGATGCTGGCATTGGATGTGGATCTAACTGATTTTTACAGGGCAGCAGTGGACGAACCGCGACTTCAAAAAGCCATCCGAAAATCAGCGGGCAGAATATTACGCGCTTCTTCTCTTTTTGAAGATGTTTTAAAGACCATATTAACAACGAACACTCTCTGGGCTGCCACAATCAGCATGAACCGTAAACTGGTTGAACATTTCGGCACATCATTGGAAGAAAACCCGGCAATCCGTGCTTTTCCAATCGCTTCGACTCTTGTAAACGTGTCAGAAGACGAGCTGAAAGAGAAGGTTCGTGTAGGGTATCGAGCTCCTTTTATCCACGACCTCGCAAAACGAACTTCGGAAGGAAGTTTGGATTTGGAAGCATACCGGAATAGTACACTCACTACTGTAGAATTGAAGAAAGAGCTATTAGGATTGAAAGGTATTGGGCCATACGCTGCTGCTCATCTTTTAATGTTAATGGGGCGGTATGACTTTATTCCCATTGATTCATGGGCGTTAAAAATGGTGTCTTTAGAATGGCACAATGGTGATCCAGTGAAACCCAAGGATGTGGAAATTGCTTTTGAAAGGTGGGGTCAATTCAAAGGATTAGCTTATTGGATGTGGGATTGGACAAATACACCATAGGCAGCGAGTAAAAAGTAGAAAAGAGGGACCCTGATTACAAATCTGTAGGTGAAAGTATTTTCGATCGGAAGTCCCCCAGGATAAGATTATGGTATGATAAGTTCATTAATAAATAAACTATTCGCATAACGCGCAGGAAATACTTTTTCTACTAAGGGAGAAATCATTATGTATCAAAATCAGCAATCTCCAGCATATAATGAAAAACCTGGACAAATTACAGCAATCGGTATCTTAATACTTTTTAGCGGTCTTACAGATGTAGGATTGTTTTTTGCGTGGCTAATTGGCATCATTACTGGTGGAATTGCCACTTTAGGAATAGGATTACTCTGTTTACCTCTAGTGATTCCCCCATTGGCTTTAGCTGTCTTTGAATTCATTTTCGGAGCCAAACTGTTTAGTGAAAAACCTGCATCAGCCAAAGCCTATAAGACAATGGCAATTTTAGAGATTGTCTCCATCCTGTTTGGTAACGTTGTGGGTCTGGTGACAGGTATTCTGATTCTGGTTTGGTTGAATGATCCTCGCATTGCTGGCTGGTTCAATCGAAATAATCCTGTGGTGATTAATTAAATTGATTTAGTTATCAAAAAGGCAGCTTTCGAGCTGCCTTTTTGATATCCGAATCTTGCTTTTATCGAGAGAATTTCCTGTTTCTATTCAACACACACTTTTTTTATTTCCTTCCATCGAAAAATGACCATTGAAAATGAAGGATACAATGTCTGGGTTGTAGTTAAAAAAACTCAATTATTGTTTTACTTACCGCTTTCCTTTGAAAGGAGATGATCATGACCAACTTGTTTGACTTTGTTCCTTTGTTCGTGGGTTTGGTTTTCCTGGTGATCGGAATAGTATTTTTCTTTAATGCGACTAGAAATCGGAAAAAAGCAGAAGAGAGTCTTTTGTGGCCTACAACAAAAGGGTTGATTTGTGCAGCAACGATGAAGGAACACAAGCATCAAGATTCAAAAGGTAGGCGGACTACCAGTACATATGAACCGGTTATTGAATACACTTATACTGTCATGGGGCAATCATATACTGGTAATAAAGTTGCATTAGGCGTACGAAGTTTTGATTCTAATCAAGCGTATGAAATATTTAATCGTTTTCCGCTGGGTAATCATGTAGATGTCCACTATAATCCTCAAAACCCTTCAGAAGCAATTCTCGAAACACATTTTCGTGGTCAAGTCACGACATTTATTATGTCAATAGCTTTAGGCGTAATTGGATTGGCTTTATTGATTGTAAGTATCTTTACCCTGATATCATAGTAGTTTTCCATCATGTTCTAAATTAATTCAGGTAAAATTTCTTTGATAATTTGCCTGATATGAGATTTCTTCTGACCTGGCATTTCTTCAGGCGGGTTATACTTGCCTAAGATTATATGATTGTTCACCTGAACGCTCATTCTCACTATTCCTTGTTGGAAGCTGAACCATCCCCTCAAGAGCTGGTTCAGACCGCAGCAGCATTGGGAATGCCTGCCATTGCCCTGACGGATCATTATTCTCTGGCAGGAGTGGTGGAGTTCCAACGTGCATGCAAAAAAACAGGTATTGATCCTATTTACGGGTTGGAAATTGATCTGGAGGTCTTATCAAAAGAAGTCGAGTATCCTGGCAGATTGATCTTGTTGGCGCAGAACGAACAGGGGTGGGCAAATCTATGTTCTATCAATAGTACCCTTAACTTACACATACCCTCTGCTCAGCCTGTCACTCTGGATATTCTGGAAAAATTTCACAAGGAGGTGTTAGCTATCAGTGATGACCAGATGGATTGGACAGGACGAACCCTTCAACAACTGCAGGATATTTTTCCAGATAGTCTGTATGTGGCACTCAGCAATCCTGATGGCAGACAAAATATCAAAATGCAGCAGCTGGCTGATCTGGCAGAGCGGTTGCAGTTGCCGATCATTGCAGTGCAACCCATTTTTACTCTCGATGCTGCCAGTGCGCATCTGTTAAAAACCCTGACGGCCATACGCCTTGGTACCACAATAGATAAAGTGCCAACCAGAGAATTGCCTCCTGCAGAGAGTATTTTTCTTTCACCTGAACAAATGCAATTGCGTTATGGCAAACATCCACAGGCTTTAGCTGCCACATTGGAGATAGCAAATCGGTGCAAGTTTGATCTGCCATTGGGAAAGAGAAATTTCCCTTCTATACCTTTACCAGAAAACACCACCGCAAATCAAATCCTGCGAGAAAAAGCAGACGCAGGTGCGATCAGGCGATATGGAAAAATCAGTCCGGATATTCGTGAGCGGCTGGATTTCGAGTTGGGTGTAATCGGACAATTGCAATTCGAGCCGGTCTTCCTGATCGTCGAAGAGATCATCAGCTATGCCCAGCAAAAAGGAATACCTACATCATCTCGTGGTTCGGCAGCTTCTTCACTGGTGGCATATTGCCTGGGCATAACCAACCCGGATCCCATTCGCCATAACCTGTATTTTGAACGATTTCTCAACCCAGCACGCACCTCTCCGCCTGATATTGATACAGATATCTGTTCGCGCGGACGTGAGCAGGTGATCCGTCATGTGTTCGAGACTTTTGGCGAAGATCAAACTGCCATGGTGGGAACCATCAATCGTTTCCGACCGCGTTCTGCAATGAGTGATGTCGCCAAGGCGCATGGGCTTACACCGGAGCAGGCACACGAGCTCTCGCGTTCTTTACCTCATTCTTTCTTTTATCGAATAGAGGATAGTGACGAGAGTGAACCTTCACCATTCCGGGAACTGGCTGCTGCCAATAAGCAGCCTGAATATCAGCGAATATTTCAAGACGCTGAATCATTGCTCAATCTACCGCGTCATTTTTCCATCCATGCTGGTGGAATTGTAGTAGGACCAGGTAAATTGGCAGGGATCATCCCCCTGCAGCGTTCGGGTTCGCATAATACGATCATCACACAGATGGATATGGAATCGGTGCAGGCATTTGGATTGATCAAGATAGATCTGTTAGGTATCCGTGGTCTCACCGTGCTGGGAGATGTAGCCACAGCAGTCCATTCATGGAGTAAAAGTGAATATTCTTCTCCCATGCAGGTGTTGGATAATATTCCTTTGGAAGATTCAGATACTTCCGATTTGATCTACAGTGGTCATACGATTGGCTGCTTTCAAATCGAGAGTCCCGGGATGCGTTCCACATTACGCGAGATTAATGCCCGCAAGGTGGATGACATCATGGTGGCGTTGGCGTTGTATAAACCCGGACCGCTGAGAGGTGGATTGCGGGATAACTTTGTCAGAAGAATAAAGAAATTAGAACCTGTTGAACACCTCCATCCCGCGGTCATTCCCATCCTTGATGAAACACAGGGTATCATCTTATATCAGGAACAAGTTTTACGCCTGGTTCATGAACTGGCGGGTCTTTCTTTGGCAGATGCTGACCTGCTACGGCGCGCGATGACTCATTTTGGTACGAACTTCGAACTGAATGGGATCCGGCAGCGGTTTATCCGTGCAGTGCATGAGGGTAGACAAATCCCCCTGGAGATATGTGAGCAATTATGGAGTTTGATGGCTGCTTTTGCGGGGTATGGGTTGCCAAAAGCTCATGCTGCTTCTTATGCCATCACCTCCTGGAAATCAGCCTGGCTGAAGACCCATTTCCCTGCTGAATTCATGGCAGCCGTGCTTGCAAATTGGGGCGGATATTATAGTCAACGAGTATACATTAATGAAGTATGCCGAATGGGATTGATACTTAAGCCACCTCATGTTAACCATTCGCGACAGCAATTTAGTGTGGCGTACCCATCGGGGGAACCTGTTCTCTATATGGGACTCGATCAAGTACGTGACCTGACACAACGTACTCAGAATAAGATATTTCATGAGCGACCTTTCACAAGCCTGGAAGATTTCCTGGTCAGGGTTGACCCACGGCAACAGGAAGTGGAGAATCTGATATGCGCCGGTGCGTTAGAAGGGTTTGGGTCAGCACCAACCATGTTAAAAAGGATCACCGGTGGAAAGTGGTTGACCAGTCAGCCGGGATTGTTTGAAATAGAAAATGCTGAAGAATCCGATTGGTCAAAAGAGCAGTGGATGGAAGCTCAGGAAAAAGTTCTTGGCATCAGTCTGGTAGCCCATCCACTTGAATTGGTGGCTGAAAAGATTGCCAAAGCGGGAGCGATCAGCACTATGGAAGCGGCAGGAGAGATAGGAAAAAAAGTAACTATTGCTGGCATCCGTCAAAGCTCACATCGTGTAAAAACAACTAAAGGTGAAACTATGCTTTTCCTTACTCTGGAAGACATGGAAGGAACAATGGATGTAATGATCCTGCCGGATATGTACCGGCGAGTAAAAAATCTCGTGTATGGTCGATCTCCCTTTTTCATAACTGGATTGATAGAGTTGGATGAAACGCGAGGAGAGTCGATGATGAGAGCCGAAAACTTGCGCATAGTAAGATGATCCAGCGATTTTATTTGATTCAAAGGAGAACAAAATGAAAACATTTATGAAAGTAATTATGTGGATTTTTGGCTTCTTTCTTGTTTACCAGGTGCTATTGCGAATCTTTCGGAAAACCATCCATTTCCCTGCACCGGCATTCATAGGTAAATTTCTCGATAGTAAATGGCGGAGAATGGTACAGCCTCCACAACAGATCATCCAACGGTCGGGTTTTCGACCTGGGATGAAAGTGTTGGAAGTGGGTTGTGGAAGCGGATGTTATACCACCTTTGTAGCTCGGGCAGTCGGTGGGGATGGCGAGGTTTATGCCCTAGATATTCAATCCGAAATGTTGGAACAGTTGCGAAAAAAGCTATCCCACCCAGAGTTTTCCGATATCCAGAATATCCATCTGGTTGAGCATAGTGCTTATGATTTGCCATTTGAAAATGAAACTTTTGATATTGTTTACTTCATTACGGTATTACAAGAAATTCCTGATGCGATCCAGGCATTAAGAGAAGCAAAACGGGTTTTAAAACAGGGTGGTTTCGTTGCTGTCACAGAGTTGTTGCCTGACCCCGATTATGTGCCGGCATTCATCACTGCCCGTATGGGAGAAAAAGCTGGATTAAGTTTGGATCAATCACTTGGAAATTTGTGGACGTATACCGTGCGATTAAAAAAATAGAACTCCAGTATAGGAACACTTTTGATTTACATTTTCCAGTAAAATAATATCATCCTTGAAAAAAAGAGAATACTATGCAGATACCCCTGAAACCCCGAATTTCGCTGCGCTCCTGGATCGTAATGGCAGCCCTGGCATTGACTGGTCAGATAGCCTGGGCAGTTGAAAATTCCTGGTTCAATACTTTTGTATATGACACCATCACTCCCGATCCGCGTCCTGTAGCCTGGATGGTGGCAGCCAGTGCTATTACTGCCACCTTGACAACCCTCATCATGGGGACATTAAGCGATCGCACGCATTCCAGGTGGGGAAGGCGGCGACCATTCATCCTTTTTGGTTATATTTTGTGGGGTTTATCTACTATTTTATTCCCTACGGTTGCTTATATCAAAGTTAGCAGCGTAGCGGTTGTAATGGTAGTTGTGATGGATTCGATGATGACCTTTTTTGGTTCCACCGCCAATGATGCAGCATTCAATGCCTGGACAGCAGATATTGCCAGTACTGAAATGCGTGGAAAAGTCGAAGGCGTATTGAATATGTGCGTCTTTCTTGCAGAAATTGTGGCGATGGTGGCTGCTGGTATGTTGATCGATTCAGTGGGCTATTTCACCTTTTTCTACACATTGGGTGGAATTGTGATGGTTGTGGGACTCATCGCTGGTAGTTTCTTGCAAGATGCCCCCATGATTTTCAAGGAAGAAGAACCACGCCCGACTTTCTGGGAAGAATTCAAACAATTATTCCGCTGGCAAACTTTACGAGAAAACAAGAATCTTTTTATCCTGTTGATTTTTATTATGATCAGCAGCATTGGCATGAATGTATCTTTCCCCTATATGATCGTTTATCTTGAAAATTATGTTGGGATTACAAAATCAGAGTTCAGCATTATTGGTGGTGCCGTGATGGTAGGAAGTGCAATCCTGGCAATTCCCTTTGGTATGCTGGCTGATCGCTGGAATAAACGCTTGATGATCGGGGTTGCTACTATTATTAGTGGTGTTGGGGGAATCCTTCTTTCTTTAATGAGCACCATACCCATGCTGGCTATATCTGGATTACTATGGCAGGCTTTTGCCCTGGCGGGAAGTATTGCTTCGGTAGCCTGGCTAAAAGACCTGTTACCTGAACAAAACCGGGGAAAATTTTTGGGTATCCGGATGATCTTCTGGATCGCAATTCCCATGGTACTGGGTCCCTGGATTGGCTCGACCCTGATCCAGAATTTTGGCATACCCACTGTTACGAATGGTGAGGCAGGTTTTATCCCGGTACCGATCATCTTTCAGGTGGGATCAGTGATTGCCATGCTTTCCATTATTCCTTTATTTTTTATGCGGTCAGATAAGGGGAAAACCGAGTAAGGTATATGCAGATCGCTATCCAGCCTGGTTTTTGGTACGAACGTATTCGGATCAATGCAGAACAGTCTATCTTCCATCAATGGGAGATGTTGGAAGAAACAGGATGTATCCAGAACTTCCGAATAGCAGCAGGGGAAGTAAAAGGTTTGAGGGAAGGCTGGTTTTTCTCTGATTCTGATGCATATAAATGGGTTGACGCTGCAGCGTGTATCAGTGGACATCAGGTTGATCAAAAACTGACTGAACTGATGGAGAGTTTCATTACCCTTATTGGGCGGACTCAACAAGCTGATGGTTACATTTTCACCTACAATCAGATTTATTTTCCTGGCACAAAATGGCAAAATTTACAAATCGAGCATGAACTCTACTGCCATGGTCACCTGATCGAAGCCGGTGTTTCGCATTTTCAAGCGACCGGCAAGTTAAATATGCTAGATATTGCCCGAAAAGCTGCGGATTGTGTGGTGAGGGATTTCACAGGTAAAGATGCACGCCATACTCCCGGGCACGAAGAAATCGAGATTGCGCTGCTGCGCCTTTATGAGGTAACCAATCATCGCCCATACCTGGACATGGCTGAGCAATTCATTCATCAACGCGGGAAAACTTTTCTATTTGGCTTGAATCTCCTGAGGCAATCTGGAAATTCAAAAAAACGACTGGACGAAGTGAAGGTGAAACGCCAAAATTACCTGAAAGACCATCCGGGTTATCATCCGTATGCATTGCCTGCAGGCAATGAAGCAAAAAAACCAAGGTATATTTACCTACGCTGGGTATGGAACACAATAAGCGGAAAGTTCTTTCAACAGCATAAGCCAGTGAGATCTCAAACAGTGCCTGAAGGTCATTCGGTAAGGTATACCTACCTGGCTGCCGCCAGTGCAATGCTGGACAAGTTGCATCAGAGTCAGCAATTTCTACCTACCCTGAAAACTGCCTGGGAACGAATGATCACCCGGCGTATGTATCTAACAGGTGGTCTGGGGTCACTACCCGTTATTGAGGGTTTTGGCAGGGATTATGAGCTGGATCCTGAATTTGCCTATACAGAAACCTGTGCTGGGATTGGCAGCTTTCTCTGGAACTGGGAAATGGTTCAATTGACAGGGGATGCCTGTTATAGTGATCTGATGGAATGGCAATTGTATAATGCTATTTTAGTAGGAATGGGATTGGATGGCAAAAGTTACCTTTACAACAATCCCCTGGCATGTCATGGTGGTATCACTCGTAAAGCATGGTATGAAGTACCCTGTTGCCCATCTAATCTTTCGCGTCTGTTGGCAAGTCTGAGAAAATACATTTTTTCCAGCCAGGCGGATGCCATATGGGTACACCAATATATAAGCAGCGCATATCAGAATGGGGAATTGATGCTGGAGATGCAGTCGGAGCTTCCCTGGAAAGGTGACATCAGCATAAAAGTAATACAGGCGCCGGATCATGAGCTAACTTTCCATCTTCGCATTCCATCATGGAGTAAGGAAACGAAGATCAGAGTGAATGGGGAGGATATTCCTTCCTGTACTACAAAGGGGACTAAAGAACCCACCGCTTGTGGGTTTGATCCTCGTTTATCACAATGGCAGACTATTCAACGAAAATGGAAACCTGGAGACCAGGTGGAAATGGATATGGATATGTCTCCTGTTACACGATTTGCTCACCCGAAGGTTAAACCTCACCGCGACCAGGCAGCTATTACTTGTGGACCACTGGTTTACTGTTTGGAGAGTGTAGATAACCCGGATGTGGATATTTTTACCACTATCGGATGTACAGAGAATATTTCACACGAATATCGCCCTGATGTTTTAAACGGCGTACAAATGTTTTGTATAGAAACACTTAAGAAAAAGAAATTAACGCTAATCCCCTATTTCCTTTGGGGTAACAGGGGAAAATCCAACATGACAGTCTGGTTCAATCATTCCAAGGAGGAATTATGCAAACCGAACTAACCCAATCAGGAAAGTTACTTAACCACGATGGCAGCCTCGCACAGGTGGGCTGGTCTCGCCAGCCGTTATTGGATTGCAACCTTGAAGAAGCGAAGTTCTATTCTCTGCGTTTTCTGCAGAAATATCGCATCAAACGTTGGGATTACTATGCCATCTTCACCCCTCAGCACTTCTTCTCGGCAACCGTGGCTGATATTGGTTATGCCGGGAACATTTTCCTGTACGCCATGAACTTGCAAACAAAAGAGCTCCATGAAGAAGGGCTGGTTGTTCCGTCAAATAGCAAAATAATTTTGCCTCGCAACAGCGATGAAGGGGGAACCCATTTTGAAAATGATAAAGTCAAAATGGATTTCTCATTAGCGGATGGAAAGCGGCATGTGTCAGCCAGTTGGAAAGGCTTTCACGATGGACGAGGGATTGAAGCAGAGATTGATCTGGCTTGCCCTCCTGGATATGAATCAATGAATATTGTCATCCCTATTGGCAAACGGCGTTTTTATTACAATCGGAAGATCAACTGCATGCCAGCCAGCGGTACTTTACGGTATGGAGATGTTCAGGAAACCCTTGATCCCACTACTTCCATTGGTTCGTTGGATTGGGGTCGCGGGGTGTGGGAATACTCTTCCTACTGGAATTGGGCTTCTGCTTCGGGCTTCTTGCCTGATGGTCGAACGGTAGGCTTAAACCTGGGGTGTGGGTTTGGTGATCTCTCCAAAGCTGGAGAGAACGCATTAATCCTGAATAACCGTATCCATAAACTGGAGGTTGTGTCATTTGGTTATACCTCTGGCGATTACATGAAACCCTGGCGGTTTAGAGATGCGGCGGGCAGATTAGATGTAACACTCACTCCTTTTAAAGAGAGGATTGCAACCACAAAAATGGTGGTGATTGACAGCGAGGTACATCAAATGTTTGGGCTTTATAATGGCAAAGCTATTGCAGATGATGGGGAAGAGATCACTATTCAAAATCTGATCGGATTTGCAGAAGAGCACCATGCCCGTTGGTAATTTTATCCGCACACCCTGGCAGCCAGAATTACCCATTCCACTGCCCGAATACCCTCGCCCGCAAATGGTACGACCGGATTGGTTGAACCTGAATGGGGCATGGGATTATGCTATTTGTTCCATAAATGAACCTGAACCTCGCCAATATACTGGAAAAATTTTGGTGCCTTTTGCGGTTGAATCCGTTTTGTCTGGAGTGCAGCACAGCCTGCAGCCTGATGAAAGGCTCTGGTATCACAGAACTTTTTCTTTTCCAGAAGCCTGGCAAAGCAGGCGAGTTCTTTTGCATTTTGGGGCGGTGGATCATGCCTGTGATGTATGGGTGAATGGCGTATTCGTTGGCAGCCATATAGGTGGTTACCTGCCGTTCACTTTTGATATTACTCATTCTTTGAAACCAGGTGAAAATGAGCTGATTGTTGCTGTCACCGATCCCAGTGACAGCGGCATGCAACAGCATGGGAAACAGACGCTGCGACCCAGAGGCATCTGGTACACAGCGGTTTCTGGCATCTGGCAGACCGTCTGGTTGGAGCCTGTCCCTGAAATCCGCATCGATTCGTTTAAACTGACTCCTGATCTGGATGCAGGCACCTTGACCATTGCAGCAAAGGTCACTGGTGAAACTGCTGGAGCGATACTGACAGCAATTGTATGTGTTGACGAAAAATCGGAGGTTACTGGGCGCTCCATTGTGGATGAGCCCCTGGTATTAGCCATCCCGGATGTGCATCCCTGGAGCCCGGCAGATCCATTCCTTTATCCTCTTCGAGTCAAGCTGGAGAAAGATGAGATCGTTTTGGACGAGGTGGAAAGTTACTTCGCCATGCGAAAATTCAGTTTAATCACAGACTCCAGAGGGAAGAAGCGGTTTGCATTGAATGATCAACCAATTTTTTTGTATGGACCCCTGGATCAGGGATATTTCCCAGATGGTTTGTATACCGCGCCTTCTGAAGAAGCCATGCTATTCGATATTGAATATACACAAAGCATTGGCTGCAATATGATCCGTAAGCATGTAAAGATTGAGCCCGCCCGTTGGTACGCTGCCTGTGACCGGTTGGGGTTGATCGTCTGGCAGGATATGCCCAATGGGGGAATTCCGGATAGTGATGTTGTCGCATACCTGGCGATCATGGTGGGATTGTGGAAGGAAGACAAGACACATCTGAACCGTTTTGGACGAGCTAGTGAAGAAAATCGCCTGCAGTTCAAAGATGAATTGTTGGATATGGTCGCTACGCTATACAACTCGCCTTGTATTGCAGTATGGGTGCCATTCAATGAAAGTTGGGGGCAGTTCCATGCAAAAGAGATTGCCAACCTGGTGAAAAAGGTTGATCCTACCCGGCTGATTGATCATACTTCAGGCTGGTTTGATCAGGGTGGGGGTGATTTTATCAGCAAGCATGTTTATTTTAAGAAATTACCTTTTCTCCAACCGGATAGAGAACGTGCCGCAGTGATCTCGGAATTTGGCGGGTACAGCCTTAAGTTAAACGGGCATTTATGGGATGAAAACAAGAAATTTGGGTATCGTTTTTTTTCGACCCGGGAAAAGTTGACGGAAGCATATATCCATCTGCTGCAAACCGAGTTAGAGCCTTTGCTGGAAGCCGGTTTATCCGCTGCGATATATACCCAGACCACCGATGTGGAGATCGAGGTCAATGGATATCTGACGTATGATCGTAAAGTAGAGAAGATGGATGCTTCGCGATTACAGGAAATCCATCAACGGATCATTGAGAAGGGGAGTAGAAGATCAACAGCCTGACGCAGCAGCCCGCCCGGCTAGGGCACCGCTGCTGAAAGCGAACTGCAAATTATACCCACCGCAAGGTCCGACCACATCCAGGGTTTCTCCTGTCAAATGGAGTCCCTGGATTATTTTTGATTCCATTGTCTCTGCATGCACTTCGGTTACTGGTACACCTCCGGCAGAAAGCTGGCAGAATTCAAACCCTTTCACCCCTTTGACTGTGAAACAAAGGCTTTTTAACATGCAGGTCAGGTTGGTAAATTCGTTTTCTTTAAGGTCGCTCAGGCGAATTTCAGCAGGCAGATTCATCTGATGGATGAAGAATGCAGCCACTTTCGGCGGAAAGAATGCCTGCAGAAAGACCATCAAGGGGGTTGCAGTGCTTTTCTTTCTGCTCCACAGCTCATCATATTCAATCTGGTGAAAATGCAAAAGATTGAGGGAAAGCACCAGTTTGACGCCAGGTCGTGCCGAAATATGATGGCTGAGATCCATTACCGCAGGGCCATTCAGCCCCCATTGAGTGAAGATCAGGTTGCCGGCTGTCTGGGTGAGGCTTTTTGAGCCTTCAAAGAGAGTGGCACCTACATCTAAGCGGACGCCCTGTAGTGGTTGGTATGCTTTCATATCTGCCAGTACGGGCGCCAATGCAGGGCGTTTCGGCAGTACCGTATGCCCCAATCGCTCAAGAATGGGAAAAAGTTCTCCGCGGGATCCCAGGGATGGGAAGGATTTTCCTCCAGTGGAAACGATCACACGATCGAAGGTGGTTTTGCTCCTCCCATCGGGAGACACAGAATCGACAGATAGTGTCTGACCGGTCATCTGGATATTCTGCACCTGGGTTGCAAAATGCACAGTGCATCCTGCCAGTGTAATGGCATTTTCCAGTGCATCCACCACTGTTTTTGCCGAATCAGAGAGTGGGTAGTACCAGCCATCGAATGTCCTGTATGTTGGCGCTCCGATTTCGCGAAACATTTCCAGCAGATCCGAAACACCAAAAGAGGAAAGCACGGTTTCCATCCAGATAGGATCGGAACAGGTATATTTCGAAGCAGCAACTGCATCATTGGTGATATTACATCTTCCACTGCCAGTTACCTGTAATTTTTTCCCTGGCACCGGATTGCGCTCAAAGAGGGTTACAGAAGCACCACGCCAGGCTGCCTGGATTGCAGCCACCATGCCAGAAGCTCCCGCACCGATCACAGCAATTCTCATGAGATTATTATACATGGCGAGGGTTTGATTAAGGTTTGAGGCAATGAAATCACTCACTCATTTAGAATTGTATTTTTAGTGAATGGCGTCGAGAATGACTCAAGGCGTTTGCTGGATGATCTGAATAGCAATATCCTTGATTTCCTTTAGCGTGATTACCTCAAAGATTAGAGCCACCAGGGCGAAGGGGCTGCCAATCAGGGGAATGATATTTCCAAGAAGGAACCAGCAATGCAATTTTGCATTTTTATCACTAACTGGGGTGATGGATAACTGATGGCGTTGAATAAATGCATTCATTTCAGCAGGCAATTTTCCGAAAGCGGTGAATTCCCAATACAATGAATAATAAGGGATGAACCTGAAGCCTATTGCTTTTCCCGGGGTGGTGCAGGCATATCCATCCTGGATCAGGCTCCAGAAACGGTGTAATAGAATTGCTTCTATTATAATGAAACCTATGGCGCTCAACCCCCCTGTGACAAATGTGCCTATCAAACAAATCCAGCTCCACATGAAAAGTTGTTCGATATCGTGTATTTGCGATGCCTTTGTTGCGGCTAAACTTGAGGGGGGAACGACAGGGTTACCAACTGGATACACCTGAAATTGGTTCGCCGCAGCTGGTTGGGGTGCAGCGACAGGTGTTTGCCAGACTGGGAGGGAAGAACCTGCTGGTTGAGCAGGTTGCTGTGGAGTTCCCGCAGAAGAAGCAGAAATCCTTGCAGCCAATGGGCTATAAGATGCGGGCAGCCATCCCGGCATACCCTGCTTCCAGACAGGGACATCATTTGAAAGTATTCCACTGGTGATAAGCGAGATCAACTGCTGTTCAGATACTGGTCCGATAGTTTTATTATTCATGATGTAATGCCACATTGATGCCTCTTCGATGCTGGAAATTTTGACTGGTGAGAATTATCTATCACCAGGCTTTTTGATGCGAGTATAGAGAACTACGACAGAGAGTAAGAACAAAGCTCCATAAAGTGCAAAGATCACCATATACCCCAATCCTGATTGAAAACCGTTGAAAAAATCCGCAATTGGGCCGCCTATGCCAGCACCTACGATGCCTGCACCTGCACCAGCCAGGTTGGAGATCCCCAGAAATTTTCCTGCTTTCTCGGGAGGAACCAGGTCCGTACCCAATGCCCAGTTGCTGGCAAAGAAAAGCCCTGTTCCTGTGCCGATGATACATCCGCTGATGATGACCATGGGAATACTGTTGGAATACACCAACAAGAAAGTACCCAATGCGGCAATGATCCCTGATAATCCAACCAACCTTATACGGCCCATTTTATCTGCCAGCCAGCCGCCCAGCATAGCAAAAAGGATGAGAAAGATCGCCACCACCATCATGAGGTAAGTGGTGGTTTTAGCGGGTTCGGGCACACGTAAGACATCTGCCAGGAAATACTGTGCGAAACCCTGAACCGAGCCGATGGCAGCCAGGAAAAGCAGTCTGTTCACTACCCACCAGATGAATCTTCCCTGGGTCCGTCCTTCTTTTCCAAGCCCCACCCAGGCGCCAAAATACACACCCACAAGAACTGAACCTGCCATTGCAAACAATCCTGCGAAGCCTACCAACATTACACTGGCAAGCTTCGAAGTTCCTTCAGGCAGCAACGAGGCACTCCATTTGACCAGTAACTGTGCTGTCTGGGTTACAACAACAAAGATGATGGTCAGTAGAATAATGCGTAACACCTGTGCGTTGATCTTTTCTTTAGGTTTTTCCTCAAGAGGTTGCTCTTTAACAAAGATCAACGTGATCAACATCATAATAACGTACCCACCCATCATGATAATGATGACTGGCCAGAATTTTTTCTCATCCACCAGAGCACCAATGCCAAGCACAGCGATCAGCAACGATGGCAGGAGCTCAAAAACCGCTTTTACACCTGATGCCTTCCCTCTTTGGTCTTCTGGAACCAGGTCTGGGATGAGACCCTGTAATGCCCCATGTCCAATATTGGTGGAAATTTGCCATAAAACAGTACCCAGCAGGAGTACGGCATAGGCAAGAGTGAATCCATACGAAGAGAACATGATCTGGTTGAGAGGTGAGTTGGTGAAGAAGGTTGATGCGCCAATAACAAAGAGAAAAACTACATTCAAGAGAGCCCCTGCAATGATATAAGGCCTGCGACGACCCAGCTTGCTGGTGCAGCGATCGCTGAGCATGCCAGCCAGAGGTTGCACCATCATTGCCATTGCCAGACCAACCACACGGGCAGTGGCAAGGTAGGTATTCTTTTGCTCTGCTGGCATAAATAAAACAACAAGTGCAGGCAACAATACAGGAGTGATGATCCCCGTGGCAATATTAATGCCCAACCAGTAGCTGTTAATGGTCAAAAAATCGTACCAGCGCAGTTTTTTCTCCATGAATATGCCTCCTACCTTCTTCTAAAATTGTACTATTGATAGGCAATGTCGCATAATGAAATCATTAATGGTTTACTAACAATCTCTTAACCCATTCATAAGGTTGTTCTGGTATTGTTATTAAGATATTAAATTTATATTTTTCAAATTTGATGTCTTTCATCTTTTCTCCTTTTCAAAACATGTCCCTATTATTCGATGGGGACATGTCAGTTAAAAACAAGCACGCCCCAGGGTTCTCTGGGGCGTGTGCTATAATGGGAGTGCCGAAGGTGGGAATCGAACCCACATACCTTACGGTACACGATTTTGAGTCGTGCGCGTCTGCCAATTCCGCCACTCCGGCGTGGTGAAATGAGTATATCCAAATTTATGTGAAGGGTCAAGGTATCAGAAGAAATCTATGCGATTGGGAATTATTGGACTTCCACAATCTGGGAAAACAACCATTTTTAATGCGCTCACTCGGGGAAGCCAGCCTACTGGTATGGTGAGCGGCAAGATTGAAGTGCACACCGCAGTGGTCGATGTACCTGATCCACGGGTAGATAAATTAAGCGCGATGTTCAAGCCAAAAAAAACCATTTACGCCAAAGTCAATTACTCTGATATCGCTGGGCTGGATGGCTCAGCAGAGAAGAGTGGTATTTCAGGCACCCTGCTCAATCAACTCACCCAAATGGATGGTTTCATTCATGTTGTGCGTTGTTTTGAGGATGAAGCAGTACCTCATCCCTCTGGATCAGTGAATGCACTGCGTGATATTTCATCCATGGATAGTGAATTTGTGTTGAACGACCTTATCGCTACGGAACGTAAACTGGAGCGCCTGGAAGAAGAGAAGAAGAAAGGTGCAGGGCGTGAGAAAGCGGTCATTGAACGCGAGCATGAATTATTTACTCGTTTTCACGAATATTTAAGTGAGGAAAAACCCCTCCGTGACATGGAAATTTCAATTGAGGAAGAAAAAGCCATCTCAGGGTTTGGGCTGCTCAGCCGGAAGCCATTGTTGATCGTTTTAAATCTGTCAGAAGGACAAACCCCTCCACAAGTTGATTATGGACATAATGCCAGTATGGTGGCAAGCCTGCAAGGGAAGCTGGAGATGGAGATTGCGCAGTTGCCGGTGGATGAAATGCAGGCGTTTCTCGAAGAATATGGGATCGAGGAGCCAAGCCTGAACCGGATAATCCGCATTTCTTATGACCTGCTGGGATTGCAGTCTTTCTTTACGGTTGGTCCAGATGAGGTGCGCGCCTGGACAGTACATAAAGGTGCGACTGCTCCTGAAGCTGCCGGTGAGATTCATACTGACCTGCAAAAAGGTTTCATCAGGGCAGAAGTGGTTGCATATGATGACCTGATCACTCTAGGTGGAATGCAGGAAGTGAAGGCGAAAGGGAAATTCCGTCTGGAAGGAAAAGAGTATATCGTCAAGGATGGCGATATCTTGAATATCCGATTTAATATATAGAATATTACCCCCAAAAAAGCATGATATGTCATTGCTAGCCCCGTTCTTTAGAGCGTGACAATCTGGTAAAACAATGCTTTAACTGTACAAACACGAAAAGCACGAAAGGATTTAAGAAAAGTTTTCGTGTGTTTGGGGGATTTTGTGATAAATATTCTCTTGTAGAATGGCATAATTGCACTCGACACTGCATCAAGGGAGATCACTTCGCTTCGCTCGTGATGACTGGGGTGTACTTGAAGGCGAAATAATTTGTCCATCCTACCCGCAAATACGATAAGGCACCACCCATTTTGTAGGAGATGCTATTATATAAATACCCTATTCTACTTTTTGAGGTATCAAGATGACCCAGAACGATCCTTCCGTTAAAGATTCATCAGAGAAATTTGGGTTTTTACCCAATTTACGCGGCGCAATCCGGTTTCTTGCATTATGCCTGATCACTGGCGCTGCGCTTTTTCTCACTGCAGGAACATTCAAATGGGTGGAGGCGTGGATTCTGATGGGGATGGCTGTCATCAATATGGGTGTTCTTGGATTGACACTCTCCCGTGAACTGAAAGAGGAACGAGCAAGTGATCATGAAAATGTCAAAAAATGGGATAGGTGGATTGCTGCATGTATGGTTGTGATTTGTCCCATGGTGGTCTACTTTGTTGCAGGATTGGATAAGCGTTTTGACTGGTCGCCTGATATTGGATGGACAGTAAAAGGAATCTGTATAGGTGTAGTCGTGATTGGGTATCTGATCTCGGATTGGGCGATGTACTCCAATCCTTTCTTTTCTGCTAATGTGCGTATTCAAACGGAGCGTGGTCAGCATGTGATCAACCAGGGTCCTTATACCTGGATACGTCACCCAGGTTACATGGGCTCAATGTTTGCTGCACTGGCAATCCCCTTTTTGCTCGAATCATTGTGGGCGCTTATCCCTGCTGGTATCTGGATCGGGATGATCGTTTTGCGTACCCGGCTGGAAGACGAAACCCTGGTACGTGAATTAAATGGGTACAGAGAGTACACCGATCAGGTAAGACACCGCATTTTTCCGGGTTTGTGGTAGAAATTGTAAAACAATTGTAATCTGTACAAACCCCAGATATGAGATAGAATAGACGGAATTACCTGCTGGAGTTTGTTATGGAAGAGTCGAATTATCAGCTTATTGACGGGAAAGTGATCATCAGGGTACGCGATCGTATCTGTGATTCGGGGGAGGAACTGCTCGCCAGTCCATTATTCATGGAAATTCTCAAGCGCTGTACAGATGAACTCAAACGGCATAATTCAAGCCTGCTAAATATCTTTGAAGATCATAATTTTACTCATAGCGACCTTCGAAAGCTGGCAGATACCCTGCATTACCTGTTGAGAGTGCCCGCTGATATGGTGCCGCGCCTGGTGGAAGGTTCAGAACACTTTTTCGCAAACCGGGCTTTATTCAATGATTTTATTGAGTACCTGTATAACTACTGGCGAAACCTGCAACGGCTGATCATTTGTGATTCAGAAGGCAATCGTTTTGATAAAAAGCCATACCGCACTTTTAATAATACCGTTGAGCAATTGACCAATGTAGTTCGCAGCACATATCGGGATTTGCAGGAGAATATCACCGGGCTTCACCCACGGATCTACCGGCAGGTTCGTGCTGGAGCTGAAATTGCGACCATCGCCCTGCCGCGCGATGTGGTTTATCCTGAAGATATCTACAATAATTACAACAAGTTGAACGCCATCCCCATCATCCGGCAGGTGCTTACTTACCCGCCGTTGATTTTCAACCCGCCCATGAATAAACGTTCGGGTGTTTTCGAACGGGTGGATGTCAACCCATTAGATCAGGTGGAGCTGCGCAGAAATAAGTGGCTGTGTTACCCCGCTAAAGTGGGTGATCTCATTATCATGGTTTACTTTAATCTCCGCTATTTCGATCTTGGTTTTTCACTTGCGAACCTGTTTGAGCTGGCAGACGATGACGACCTGAAGCGGAAACCAGATGCAGTATTCTTGTTTGGTGTGCCAGCTCTCATTCAAGCCAGCCCTAATAATAATCAAACCATCTTTTTCGACGATGTCGAAAATGATATGCTGGTGGGGACCGTTCCGGATAAGCCCGAATACGGATACTTCGGATACCTCAAAAAAATGATCCTGACACTTCATAACATCAAAATGATGAAGCGAAATCGCATGCCTTTCCATGGAGCGATGGTACATCTTGCTATCAAGGGGCGGGGTAATGCCAATATCTTGATTATGGGTGATACTGGCGCAGGAAAATCTGAAACATTGGAAGCGCTGCGAAACCTTGCCGGTGATGATGTCGAAGACCAGACGACTATTGCAGATGACATGGGTTCATTGGAAATCACTGCAGACGGGAAAATCGTTGGGTATGGTTCTGAAATTGGTGCGTTCATCCGGCTGGATGATCTGAATCCGGGGTATGCATTTGGTCAAATCGACCGCACCATCATTATGAGCCCTGCAGAGACGAATGCAAGGGTGGTGCTGCCAGTTACCACGTTTGACACCATCAACCGCGGTTATCCGGTTGATTTTGTGCTGTATGCCAACAACTATGAGGCAGTTGATGAGAAAAACCCTGTCATCGAACGATTTGAGAATGCCGAAATTGCCTTGCAGGTTTTTCGCGAGGGAGCTGTAATGAGCAAGGGGACCACCACAAACACAGGGAAGGTGAGCACCTATTTTGCGAATGTATTCGGGCCGGAGCAGTATCAAGAAATGCATGAAGCCATTGCTAGCCGGTTTTTCCATGCTTTTTATGAACGAAATGTTTATGTCGGGCAGATGCGCACCCAGCTTGGGATCAACGGGTGTGAGCAATCTGGTCCAGAACAGGCAGCGCGTATGCTCTTGAAATTGGTAGGAAGCAGCAAACAACGTGACTAATTGATCACAACGGAAGAATTTGAGTTGCCGTCAGGGGATACATCGTTCTGGTAAAACCTCAAGTTGATAGGGGTGTCCTGAAGGAGAAAAGTAAGACTGATCCTTCAATAAAGGATAATTTTGTCCGAAATATTCATTAAAGATCACTCGGAAAGTATTTACCGGAGTGATTGTTGAGTATATTACTTCTGGCTCAACATCCGGTAAGAAATATGCATTTAAGATCCAACTGCGATCTTTAGTCCGCACATAACTATGGTCTCCCTGAAGGATGATTACTGGTGGTATAGAAGATTCATTAATCAACGTATGGATTATTTCAAGTAGCCGAGTGTTAGCATACTTTACCTGATCTATGTAAGCGAAATCATCTTCAGCACTGGTTTGACGCATACTACCATCTGGATTGAAAACAAAAGGCTGGTGCGTTGTATAGAGGTGTGCATAAACGAACTTTGGCCCTGGTATTGATGGCATGTTTTGCAGCATCTCCAGGGCGTAAACATTTTCCTGATATTGTCGGTATGTACGTGAAGAGAAAATCTCAGCATTGGGATTAATAATTTTTAAAACAAAATCAGGAAAACGATTGAAAAACTCTGGCTTGGCTTGCTGTGTTTCCACAACTACTCGCATGGCAGTTGTACGCAAGAAGATGTATTGAAAGTTTAGGGATTCCAGCCGATTGAAAAACGACATTCCTTCTTCATGATCAATATATATATCTGCATCTTGGATATCAAGAAATGGATATAAAGCTTTAAAGACAACGAATTGATATCCTGCTTGTTCAAATTGCTTTCGCACTTGGCTATGGAAGATGCTTTCTTTGAAGTCGTTTGAATTTATTTCTGTTGCTTGCTGAGGTAATGGTATACCTAAATCATTTATGTATTCCATATTCAATGAAGATGCGATGGAAAATACTGTATTCGTGTAATTACTCTGTGTGCAGGAAGGAAAGATAAACCCAAGATCTTCCAGGGATTTGACAAATGAACTATTATCGAAACCGTATCGAAAGGATAAAACATCCTCTCTGCCATAACTATCCACAACAATATAATAAACATCAGGCTTCTGGCTATTAATTCCTGAACTGGTAAAGGCAGTTACTTGCGAATCCTCACTTTTTTCTTTTTGGACTGCTGGATTTCGCAAAGCCTGACTGATCAATGAAATGGCAACGAACAGAATTAATCCTGCAGATACCATATTGAGAATCCTGGAAAAAGATTGTGAAAATCCATTTCCAGTAATACCTTTCCAAATGCCAATTCCAGCAATGAGTACCCACAGAGGAAGAAGATAACGATGCCTGCCTATTACAAACCCAGCTACCTGCATGTTATCTATCAGTTCAAAGAAATGTCCGTAGGAATAGAACAACACCAGAAGAAATGCAGCAAGTGCAAACCCTTTCTGCTTGCTACGGGTGATGAGAACGCAAAAGAATAAGAATAGAAGTGCAACAATGCAAGAAATGGTTAAGGATCTCCAGATGGCGTAAGCAGGCATCTGACTAAAATTACTGTTCCATAAGGTGAGAACCGGGTATATGGGTAGAATGAAGAAATACCAGCGGATATTAACTAGTCGACTAAGAAATTTTGATGTGGAGTGCATATTCTGGGAGGCCATATATTGTTGATCAAAAGTCTACCATGAAACGACTGTCTTAGGAATTCGAGAATTATGAAAAGTTATCCAGTAAGGGACGGAAATTTCAAGAGAAATTTTGATTTTAAGGAAACGGATTTCTTTTCACACTTTTCTTTAGTAAAATAAAAACCAGGGTTAATCCCTGATTGAAATGGTTATTAGAAATAACAGGAGCGAAGCATGCAAATTGAAATCGCAACCCAGGTAACTGAGGAACTGATTGAAGCGTTTAACCGGTTAATACCTCAATTGTCCTCTTCTGCTACCATCCCTACACGACATGAACTCGAAGATCTGATTGCCTCACGGTGTAACTCGGTTATTCTTGTTCGACATGAAGATTTCGACAACCGCATCATGGGTACACTGACCCTCGTAACTTTCCGTATTCCAACGGGTGTACGTTCGTGGATCGAAGATGTGGTAGTAGATGAAGCTGCCCGGGGAAAGGGGTTGGGAAAAGCACTTACCCTGGCAGCATTGGATCAAGCGCGAAAATTAGGGGCTAAAACGGTTGACTTGACTTCCCGCCCCAGCCGTGAAGCCGCCAATCACATGTATCAGAATGTGGGTTTTAAATTGCGCGAAAGCAATCTATACCGCTTTACACTTTAGATTTATTAACAAAACAAAGGTAATTTAGTTAAAAAAAGTATCCGGAGATTATCCGGATACTTTTGCTATTTATTTGTTAGTTCTGCTACCAGAATATCGAAAGCCAGTTCAGGTACGATCTGGCTGGTTTTTAGAGACTGATCCAGTTTCAGCAAACGGCGATATATTTCTTTCAACTGTTGAAGGTCATAACGGCGTGCCAGTTTTACCATTTTTTCTGCTACCAGGGAAGAACGGATTTCAGGTATTTCACTTGAAATGGATTGCAATCCGCCGCCATCATCCAGAAGTTCACGCACCTGTAATAAAAGGCGAAATTGGCGGATAACCATGCTGAAAATCTGTACTGGCTCCAGATCATCCATCAGGCGATGCAATTGGTTGAGAGCCTGTTTTTGGTTATGTTCTGCCAATGCATCCACAAATTGAAAGATATTCCCAGCCGCGTTGTTGGTGGAAAGGTTTTCTACATCGGCAACCTCAATGGCGCGTTCGAAATTGGTATACGTCAGGAGTTTCTCCAGCTCTTTTTCAGCCTGCAGGGTATCGGTACCGATCCATTCCGCCAATTGGTCGGCTGCCTGTGGGGTGATCTTTCCACCCATCACTTTTACCTGTTTCTGCAACCAACCGGGCATGGCATAGGCATTCGGGAGATGATACTCGTGCCAATCTGCTTGAGCTGAATGAGTTTTTACCCATTTAGCCAGCCAGTGCTTTTCAGGGTCAAAATGCTTCCATTTGCCACGGTCGAATGAATCAAATGCTTGAATAACGAGAAAAGTTGAGGTTGGCATATGATCCAGAATTGCCAGGAAGCGCTGGCTGTCTTGATAATGGGATAAGTCGTTCAACAACACAAGACGACGACTGGAAAGAAATGGAAGAGTATTGACCGCAGTGCGGAGGTCTTCTTCACTCATCTGCCTGCCTTCAAGCCGGGTAATATTCATCCCGCTGGTGTCTTCTTCCTGCATGATTTTTATAAGTTGTGCACATTCCTGGCTGATAGCAAACTCATCATCGCCGTGAAGGATGGAAATATTTTTACCAGGTTCGCTCATCCTCTATCCTTAACCTGTAGTCAATACCCGGTGGGCGGTTGTATTTCGAAATGGCTGAAATTGGATGGACGATATTTTTAAGGCACCTGGATTAGGGCAGGTGGTGATCTTTTTTTGAGCCATTGGTCCAAGAGGTTGAGCAAGGATCAAAACCAGAGTAACAACTGTCACTACCAGTGGAAAACGGTCAAGTTTTTTCTTCCACCCATTACCGGCACCTGCCATGGCAGCCCAGGCAGCGCTGCCTGCCAATAATCCGCTGATGGCATAATTGGTACCACAGTGGGGATGAATTGCCAGAGATGATTCACCTGCATTGAGCCGTTTTAGTGCTTCTTCTGCTGCAGACAACAGATCTTCTGTCTGTATATCCCCTATCACCCAAAAACCACGCCAATCAGAGTATCCAGCCATGAGAGGGTATTTTTTTCGGTTGGCGAGTACCTGCAGGGTCGCATGCTCCAGAGCGTGATTACGCCGGATTCTGCCAATAATACCTTGATTGAAATAATCCATTATTTGCTCCTCTTAAAAAACCTGGTGAGGTTATTCATTACTTGTGGAGAGAAATGCGCTTTCGAGAGCTTCGCGCAATGACCTGGCTTCATGAATTTGAATGCCATCAAGAAGGACTTCTCCCTTGCGTACCCTTTTTGGGATGATCGCCTTCTTGAATCCCAGTTTGGCAGCTTCACGTAAACGAGTTTCCATCTGGCTGACCCAGCGCAACTCCCCTGAAAGCCCAACTTCACCGATCAGAACCGTATCTGCTCGCAATGGCAGGTCTTTTTGAGATGAAGCGATCGCTGCTGCGATTGCCAGATCAGCAGCAGGTTCGTTGATGCGCAACCCACCAATCACATTTACGAACACATCCTGTTCTGCCAGGCGAAGCCCCAGCCGCCGGGTGAGAACCGCTGAAAGAAGCAGCAGCCTGTTCATATCCACTCCGTTGGGGGTGCGGCGTGGATTGTTAAGGCTGGTATGGCTGGTAAGGCCTTGAACTTCGACCAGGAGGGGACGTGTACCTTCCATGGTGACTACAATCGCACTTCCCGGAGTATTGACCAACCTTTCTGCCAAAAATGCTTCGGATGGATTGGGTACTTCCACCATACCACCTTCACGCATTTCAAACACGCCCACCTCTGAAGTTGCGCCAAAACGGTTCTTCACTGAACGAAGCAATCGGAAAGACTGGAACGCATCCCCTTCCAGGTAAAGCACGGTATCTACAATATGTTCGAGGACACGTGGACCCGCAATCACACCTTCTTTGGTCACATGTCCAATGACAAAAACCGCCATTCCGCTAGCCTTGGATAGCTCACGCAAGCGAGACGCACTCTCGCGTACCTGGCTGATCGACCCAGCGGAAGATTCTAGATCCGGGATAAATACCGTCTGGATGGAATCCACGATCAACATTTCTGGCTTGACTGCTCTAACATGTTCGAGAATGATATCCAGGTTGGTTTCTGTAACGAGAAACAAATTCTCAGGATATTTTTCTTGTTCTGATTTTGGCAATAACCTGGCGGCGCGCATTTTGATCTGGCGCTCGGATTCTTCACCTGAAACGTACAACACCTTGAATTGCGATGCCATTTCAAGAGCAACCTGAAGCAGCAGGGTGGATTTGCCAATTCCTGGATCGCCACCTACCAAAATGATGGAGCCGGGCACTACACCACCTCCCAATACACGGGCGAATTCACCAATGGAGAGCGGCATTCGCCTTGTCACATCCCCCTCGATTTCATCGAGGCGCATGGGATGAGAATGTGTCAAACTGACCAATCCGGTGATCTTTTGTGGTGTTGTTACCTTTTCGATGACTTCTTCAACCATGCTGTCATACGTACCGCATTGCGGGCATCGACCGAAAGAACGCGCAAAAGTACGTCCGCACTGCTGGCATACATATTGGGTGATCAGTTTTGCCATATCATTCTCCGTGGGTATTATGCTATCATAAATACGGGCTGATGGGTTAATTACACTTGAATTTTATTCATAAATAAAGCGATTATACAGGTAGAAAACCTATGCCATTGCTTAAAAATTCCACACGCTCTTTCCTTTCAGAAGCTCGAAAAACACAGAATTATTCCTTCTTTGATTTTCTTCATGGTTTGTATTACCTGATCTTTCCTTATCTGTATATTGGCAATGCGATGGGGGTGAGGAACCCCGTAAAAGCAGCCCGGTGGGTCACCAGACAATGGCGAAAAGTGTTTCCTGCATCTCAATCACCGAAAAGGGGGAATCCGGACGCCATACAATTTGCGGATACCTATCACGGGAAGGTTATACCTCTGCAAACCGCGACAAAATTGGTGACAATCAACCAGGAAATTACTTACAGTTATCCTGAACAGGTGATCCCGTACAAGCTGGCACGAGACATCATCATGCATAATCCAGACCATATCATTGCGTTGGATTGTCCTTGCCGGGTGAACAGGGAGAATCCCTGCAAACCATTAGATGTGTGTCTGGTAATTGGCGAACCATTTGCCAGCATGATTATTGAACACAACCCTCGCCGTGCACGATGGATCCACTCAAAAGAGGCAATTGATATTCTTAAAGCAGAAGAAGATCGGGGGCATGTGCACCATGCTTTCTTCAAGCAGGCAGTCTTGAACCGGTTTTATGCCATCTGTAACTGTTGCTCTTGTTGCTGTGGAGCGATGGAAGCCCACAGGCATGGCAATCCCATGCTGGCTTCGTCAGGGTATATCAGCAAGATTGACGTATTCAGCTGCCAGGGATGTGGTACATGCGAAAGGATGTGCCAGTTTCATGCTATCAGGGTAGTGAATGATGTTGCTATTGTGGACGAGGCTGCCTGCATGGGTTGCGGGGTGTGCGTCAGTCATTGCCCAAACGAAGCGGTTGAGCTTGTGCTCGCTCCTCAACGAGGGATACCAATGGAAATTCCCGAATAAGCTCTATATAAGCCCCCTCTTTGCCTAAGATCGCAAGATTTTATGAGGGAGCAAAATTTTTGATATACCAAACCGTAAGGGTTTTTCAATGTAAATCAAGGAACTGCTTAATTTTTGAAAAATTTTGAAAGGACGGGGTGGGATTGTAAGGTTTACGCAAAACTTATTACATATTGTGGCTAAATAAAACTGGGCGAGAAATTTCTCGCCCAGTTATTATCTTTTAAATTACTGGTTCAGGTTCTGGCTCTGGTTTGTCTGTTTTATGCTTCAACACAACCTGATTATCTTCATCCAGGGCAAGAATGATGGTTTCACCATCTTTGAAAGCATGGGATAGCATGGCGTCAGAGAGCTTATCCTCGATCATCTGTTGGATGACACGCCGCAATGGGCGGGCACCCATATCAGGGTCGTATCCCTGTTCTGCCATCAAATCTGTGACAGCGGGGGTAGTTTCAACCGTGATATCATGCTCTTTCAACCGTTCTGCTACTTTGGCGATTTCCAGATGGACGATCTGGTGAATATCATCCCGATTAAGTGCACGGAAGACGACAACGCCATCCAACCTGTTGATAAATTCAGGGCGGAAAACCCGCTTGAGAGATTCAAGTAGTTTCTTACGCATCTCTTCATAAGCTAGTTTTTCCTCGGTGGCTTCATCTCTTTCAAGCTGGAAACCGATGGAAGTTTGGTGCTTGATCACATCCGCTCCGATGTTGGAGGTCATGACAATGATCGTATTGCGAAAATCAACTTTGCGTCCTTTTGCGTCAGAGAGATGTCCCTCTTCCATAATCTGAAGCAGCATGTTCATAGCTTCTGGGTGGGCTTTCTCGATTTCATCAAAAACTACGATCGAGTAAGGATGGCGGCGGATCGCTTCAGTTAGCTGCCCGGCTTCTTCGTACCCAACATATCCAGGAGGGGCTCCTACCAGCCGGCTGATGGAATGTCTTTCCATGAATTCCGACATATCCAATTGCACCAGGGCTTCTTCACTGCCAAACAAGAAGCGAGCCAGGGCTTTGGTAAGTTCCGTTTTACCGACACCAGTTGGGCCCAGGAAAACAAATGAACCAATGGGACGACGGGGGTCTTTCAACCCTGAACGGGCACGCCTTACTGCTTTGGAGATGGTTTCAATCGCTTCTTCCTGCCCAATGATGTGCTGGCGGAGTTCATCCTCCATATGCAGCAGACGAAGTGACTCTTCCTGTGCTAGCTGCATTACGGGTACACCTGTCCACATGGAAACCAGTTCAGCAATATCATCAGCGGTAACGACAGGGCTGTTCTTGCGATCCCATCCCTCGCGTAAAGAATCGAGTTGTTCTTCCAGCTTGCGCTGTTGTTCCTGCATGTTATCCAGATCAGAGTAGCGATTCTCCTGCATCGCCAGTTTGATCTCAGGCTGCAAATCGCGTATCTTCTTCAATAATTCCTTGCTGGTTTGCGCAGCAGGACTTTTATACATTCTTACCCGTGAAGAAGCTTCATCGATCAGGTCAATTGCTTTATCGGGTAAGAAACGGTCTGATATATATCGAGCAGATAGATTGGCAGCAGCTTCAAGCGCTTCATCGCTAATCTGTAAACGATGATGGTCTTCATACTTGCTGCGGATCCCTCGCAGGATTTTTATCGTTTCTTCCACGGTTGGTTCATTCACCGTGATGGGCTGGAATCTGCGTTCCAACGCAGCATCGCTCTCAATGTGCTTACGATATTCTTCCAGAGTGGTAGCACCGATCACCTGTAATTCTCCACGTGAAAGTGCCGGCTTGAGAATATTGGCTGCATCCACAGAAGAACCAGCCGCACCAGCACCCACGAGCATGTGCAGTTCGTCTATGAATAAAATGGCGCCGGATTGTTTTAATTCATCGATTACGCGTTTTAGCCGTTCTTCAAATTGTCCACGATACATCGTACCGGCAACCAGTGAACCAACATCAAGCTGCAATACTCGCTTGCCAAGCAACAAGGCAGGTACATCCCCTTCGATGATACGTTGTGCAAGCCCTTCCACAATGGCAGTTTTACCGACTCCCGGCTCACCGATCAGCGCGGGGTTGTTCTTATTACGCCGTGCCAATATCTGAATGACACGTTCGATTTCCATTTGACGTCCAATGACCGGATCAAGCTTACCATCTTCAGCTTTGGTAGTCAGATCGGTAGCTAACTGGTCAACCAGTGGGGTTTTGGGGGATTCCTTTTCTTTCTTTTGTGGGGAGGCCGTTGGCGCAAGAGTTCCTCCAGTGGGAGCAGCTTGAGAAGGGGTATTTTCCTGCAACACCCGGCGTGTCTGCCTTCGAATCTGTTCCGGTGTAACACCCAGCTTGCGAAGTACTTCTTGTGCCCGCCCTTCGGTGGATTGTACCAACCCAAGCAGCAAATGTTCTGTACCAACATAGTGATGCCCCAATTTACGAGCCTCGTTCAAGGCATTTTCCAGTACCTGTTGGACACCAGATGATAGTTCTATCCTGCCGCCTTGATATTTTCCAAAACCGCTGATCAATTCAACAACTTCTTGAACCCGTTTTGCTTCCAGACCTAATTCTGTCAGTACGCGATGGGCAATTCCATTGTCTTCCAAAATCAAACCAATCAGAAGATGCTCTGTTTCAATTGTTTCAAAGTGAAGCCGTTCGGCTTCTTGATGTGCCAGGCTGAGCACCCGGCGAGCTCTTTGGGTAAACCGCTCCATTCCAGCCATAATAAACTCCGTTTCTTCGAAAACCCATTACCAAGGTAATGAGTGATACCGTTAAAATTAACAATACATCATTTTGATGTGCGGTAATTCTACCAGAGAACGCATTCCATTTCATCCCCTGGGAAAGTTTCTACCATGAACTATCTTAAGTATTCTCTAATCTGGCAGCCATCCAAAGCGACGAAAATCAACCCGTCCCTGACTGTCAAATTCCACCCCTTCTTCTTCGAGTAGCACCCTCTGCATCGGGCTGTCAAAACCTTCTCCCCTGACGCTGATTTTCCCCTGAGAATTGATCACCCTTTGCCAGGGAATGTCGCTGCCGTCTGGTGTAGCAGCCATGGCATACCCCACCATACGAGGAGAACACCCACCAACAATGCGGGCGATTTGACCATAACTGGCCACTCTGCCATAAGGTATTTGCTTGACCAGCGCATAAATACGCTCGTAAAGACTTGAAGCTTTTGGGAAATCATTTTCATTTATCATTAACAATATATCTCAATTATTCAGGATGGCAATAGACACTTTAAGAATGGTGGTAAATAGTCGCTCGCTTTCACCTGTTGTATAATCACAGCATACGATTTCTATCATTCCGGAGGTATCTATCTCTATGCCTGGTCCTCGAGATGTACGTGCCCCGCGTGGCACACAATTGACCTGCAAAAGCTGGCTTACAGAAGCCGCTTATCGTATGATCCAGAATAACCTTGACCCAGAAGTAGCAGAACGCCCCGCAGATTTGGTAGTTTATGGGGGCAGGGGGCAGGCAGCCCGCAATTGGGAAGCTTTTGACGCCATTTTGGAAAGCTTGAAAAACCTTGAAGACGACGAAACATTACTGATTCAATCAGGAAAACCGGTAGCAATATTTCGCAGTCATCCCGACGCACCGCGCGTATTGATCGCCAATTCTAACCTTGTACCACATTGGGCTACCCAGGAGCATTTTGATGAATTGGCTAAACGTGGTTTGATCATGTTTGGTCAGATGACGGCTGGCTCGTGGATCTACATTGGTACTCAAGGTATTTTGCAGGGTACCTATGAAACATTAGGCTCATTGGCTCACCAGCGCGGGTGGAGCTCGCTTAAAGGAAAATTTGTGCTCACTGCCGGGTTGGGTGGTATGGGTGGTGCACAACCTCTGGCGATCACCATGAACGAAGGCGTGGGGCTAGTAGTCGAGATTGATCCAGCGCGAGCTCAACGAAGGTTGGAACATCGTTATGTGGATATGGTGGTGAATGATCTGGAAGAAGCCATGACCCTGGTGGAAGAAGCCTGCGATAAAGGAATTCCAAGATCCATCGGTTTGATCGGGAACGCTGCAGAAATTTACCCCAGGTTGGCTGCAATGGGTGTCATCCCTGATGTGGTAACCGACCAGACACCTGCCCATGATGTAATGATGTATGTTCCAACAGGCATGACGTTGGAAGAAGCGAATGACCTGCGCGTTTCTAATCCTGCTGCCTATGAAAAACACTCATTAGACTCAATGGCTGACCATGTAAAAGCTATGTTGAGGTTCCAGAAAATGGGTGCTGAAGTTTTTGATTACGGGAATAATCTGCGGCAAAGAGCGTTTGATCATGGAGTCAGTGATGCATTTGAATTCCCGGGTTTTGTTCCTGCGTATATCCGACCTCTCTTTTGTGAAGGCAAAGGGCCTTTCCGATGGGTGGCGCTTTCTGGCGATTCAGAGGATATCTATCGTACCGATGAAGCTATCCTTGAACTCTTCCCTGAAAATGATCATCTGCGGAGATGGATTAAAATGGCAAAAGAACGGGTTCATTTCCAGGGGCTGCCATCCCGCATTTGCTGGCTGGGATACGGTGAACGCGCCAAAGCTGGATTGAAATTCAATGAACTGGTGGCTAAAGGCATAGTAAAAGCACCCATTGTGATTGGTCGTGACCACCTGGATGCTGGTTCCGTGGCAAGCCCCAATCGTGAAACTGAAGGAATGTTGGATGGTACCGACGCGGTCAGTGATTGGCCGATTCTGAATGCATTGATCAATGCTGTGAACGGCGCAACCTGGGTATCCTTCCACCATGGAGGTGGGGTGGGTATAGGTTTCAGCCAGCATGCCGGTCAGGTAATCGTTGCAGATGGAACACCTGAAGCTGCCAAACGACTGGAGCGGGTACTGACTTCAGATCCAGGTATGGGTGTGGTACGCCATGTGGATGCTGGTTATCCTGAAGCAATTGCAGCCGCAAAACGCAATGGGATTAAAATTCCAATGATGAAGGACCAGTAAGTTCATGCGAGTCAAACGGTTGGTGTGGTTTTTCATTGCCATCGCCCTCGGTATTGCGGGGGGAATTGCCTATGGATGGCTGGTGAATCCTGTTAAGTATGTTAACACCCCGTTGTATTCTTTGCGTGAAGATTACAAAGCTGATTATGTCCTCATGGTTGCTGAAGCATATCAAAATGAACATGACCTGATGACTGCCAGGGATGACCTTATGAAGTTGCAAGGTGAAAGCCCAGTAAGGTTGGTGCAACAGGCAGTTATCACTGGTCAAGAATTGGGTTACAGCAGCCGTGATATCGAATTACTGGGAAAATTGCTCCAGGATTTACAATCTATTTCAGCTCCTGGTGAGGCAACACCATGAATGAAAAACGTGGGTATGGTTTCCTCATCACCGGCTTATTCGTGGGGTTGATATTGGGTCTGGCATACGCCTGGTTCATTAACCCAGTTTCATACTCGAATACATCCCCATCGACTTTGCGGGATGATTTTCGTGATCAATACCGATTGTTGATCGCACGATCGTATGCATATAACCAGGACCTGGGTAGATCAGCTGCTCGTATTGGTCTGTTGGGCGATGAGGATCCACATCAGGCATTGGTAAGCCAGGCACAACAATTAGTTGCCAACAATGGAAAACATAGTGATGCCGAAGCTCTGGCAGCTCTGGCAAACGCGTTGTCCAGTTTATCCAATTCTAATTTAACTCCCACAACTGGAGAAGATAGCCCTACGGAAACACCCGGTTTAACCGCGCCAACGATTAATACGGAAGGCGCTATTCGTACTGCCACACCACAACCTGTCACTGAAGGGAAAACACCAGTACCAACTTTTACTCCACGAGCTGGAGTTACATTGAACCCTGTTGTCAATTTACCCTTTGTGCTGGACACAAACGAAACGGTTTGTAATCCAAATATCCCAGAAAAATTGCTACAGGTGGAAGTGCTGGATGAAAGCGAGAAGCCTCTAGCTGGAGTGCGTATCACCGTGACATGGGAGGGGGGAGAGGATATTTTTTATACTGGACTGCACCCCGAGATGGGACCTGGATATGCAGATTTTGAGATGGATCAGGGGATCATATATAGTTTGAAGGTAGGGGATTCCAGCAAGCCGGTGACTGGATTAAGGGTCACCTCGTGCAACAGGGATGATGGCAGCTCTTACCTGGGCGGGGTAAAATTGATCTTCAAGTAAGGTAATACAAAGAAAATTAAGAATCGATAACAGCAAGAACTATGGCACATAATCTGTGCCATTTTGTTTTTAACCCATTCATGTGGATTTTCCAGTTTATTTTAATGATCAATAGATAAAAGGCTCTTTACAAATATATCGGAAGGCGATATACTATATATCGTAAGACGATACAACGGTAAACGTTATAACGAAAGAAGATATATATGAATAATGATAATAATATTGCCTTAACTGAAGCTGTTTACTATATTTTGTTATCTTTGTTGTCGCCACTGCATGGATACGGCATAATGCAAAATGTAGAAGATCTTTCGAATGGCAGGGTGCGGTTAGCTGCCGGAACCTTATACGGGGCAATCAATACCATGCTAGAAAAAGGTTGGATACAGGCATTGCCAGGGCAAAGGGATAGCCGCAAGAAGGAATACGTCATCACTTCGTCAGGAAGAAATGTGCTTTTCACCGAAATCAGAAGACTAAAAGAGTTGTTGGACAATGGGAAACGATTAACAGAAGAGGTCTCAAAATGAAAAAAGTAATTTATAAATGGTTTTGGGTATGGGATTTTGAAAAGGAAGAGCAGTGGCTCAATAAAATGTCAGAAATGGGGCTTCAACTTACTGATGTAGGCATATGCAGGTATGTTTTTGAAGAAGGTAGACCGGGAGAATATCAATATAAACTACAAATGCTCGATAATTTACCAGACAACATTGAAAGCCAGCAATATATCAAGTTTTGCGAAGAAAGTGGAGTTGAGCATATCGCCAGCCTGCTACGTTGGGTATATTTTCGTAAGAAATCTGATGGTAAAAAATTTGAGTTATTTTCGGATATTGATTCACGAATCAAACATCTACGTGGAATTCTGGTATTTCTTTCCACAATCGCAGTCGCAGAATTGTTGATCTTTCTCTCGAATTTAAATAAGCTTTTCCAATATCAAGAACTGGGAATTGGAATAATCGTTGGCCTGTTATTCGTTGTAACAATACTCATTAGCTATGGTGCGATCAGGGTATGGATCTCTTATCGAAGGTTACAGAAAGAGCGCAATGTATATGAGTAGTAATCAAGACTGGTAGTAATGGAGGAGTGTGGTTGTTCTTTGGCTGCTCCCTCATCTTTTTGACATTATGAACCAGGCATATTGCAGTAAATCAAATACAGTGGGGACCCCACCCAACTTGCACCCTCCCCTTTTTCAGAAACTAAAAAAAGGGGAGGGTAAATTTTTGTGTTGATTATTTTGCATTCCTCAGCAATAAAAAAACTCCACAGCATTTATTTTGCTATGGAGTTTGCTTTGTCTATTTATTCGTGCTAGGGAAGCGGGTTATTGCTTGCCCAATCTTCACCCAGAATAACAATAATATCTGCGTAGGAATCTGGCTGGTAACGGTTGAAGATATTGCTGGTTTGAACACCCATCAATTGCGCCATATATCCTGCTGTATAGGGTTTCCCATTCTGGATCAAAATGGTGGAGTTATAGTAGATCTGATCCGCATTTGTTTCTTCGACGATATTCAGCCCTTGACCACGTAAATATTCCGCTGTACGTTGTGCCAGTCCAGGATCAGAGGTTCCATTTTGGATTGAAATTCGGGCAGCTTCTGCTGTAGCCAGGCCGATCAGATCAGTCGAACTGCCACTCGTTGCAAGGGCAACCGGCCCTGCTGCTTCACCGTTGGCAAAGATTTCATCCCGTTTCATGCGGATTTGGTCTTGAATGGGGATCTCAATGGATTGTCCATTGTACATAGAGGGTGTAAAGCAGTTTTGATCAAGAACAGCTTTTTTAATGTTCTTTTCTGGTACATTCATCGCCAGTACAGCCAGTTCAACGATCTGCTGCAAATTGAGGTTGGTGTGAATACCTGCTGAAAGCTCCTGGTACATTTGCGGTGCTTTTGAAATTAGTGTTGGCAGCATATTGAAGGTTAAAATCTGATCGCGCACTGCCATGATCACCTGTTGTTGTCGATCAGCTCGATCGTAATCTCCCATATCTGTATGACGATTGCGAGCAAATGCAAGGACAGTAGCTCCATCAAGATTTTGTACACCTGGATAAAGCGTTACCGTATTTCCAGGGCCCATAGGATCTACGGTGATCTCTTCACGAATATAGATATCCAAACCGCCCAAGAGATCGATGAATTTTACAAATGCTTCAAAGTCAATCTGGGCATAATAGTTGATGGGAACGCCTATGAAAGCTTCTGTTGTTTGAACTGCCAAACCAGCTCCACCACCAGGTAACTGGTATGATTCACCAAGAAAGTAAGCGGTATTGATCTTGCCATAATCAAATCCTGGAATATTGACCCAGGCATCACGAGGAATGGAAAGCATACCTGCGGTGTTGGAAATTGGATCCATCGTAAGAAGCATCATGGAATCTGTACGTGGAACACGCCGTTCTTCCGTATCTTCATAATCCAACCCCATCACCAATATAGTCACCCTGCTTTTTCCATCCCAGGGTTGAGCTGTTGGAGCGCCAACAGGTTGCAGGGCAACCACTGCTTCGGTACCACTTGGGGTAGCAATATCTCCAGCAGATACTTCGGGTTTGCCTGGAAGACCTGCAGTCAGGTTCCAGGAACCAACCAGGTTGCGGATGATGTTGAAAGCGACAACCGCAGTAATGACTCCAACAACCGCAAAAGCAGCCAGTAAACCGATTGTCAACCGGTCAAATTTGAAATTATTTCGATTACGACCACGATGTGATCGATTTGAAAAACCATTATTCTTTGGGCTTTTTGCCATCTGTACAGAATTGCGATCCATAGGCTAATTGTAATCCATTTCTTCTGACGGAATCAGGAATACCTGCGCTTTTTGATGCAACAATGGTGCCAGATTGAATGGCGAAAATAGACGAATTAAAAAGACGCCAGAGTATTTCTCTTTTTCAGTCAATTGCTGGAGGGGGTACTGGCAGATCGCTGGCTGGCGTATTCATCCATTTTTCCCCTTCATCAACCAACATTACAGGAATATCTTCAATGATGGGATATTTTCGATTACATTCAGTGCATAGCAGCCAGGATTCTTTGTATACTTCGAGAGCGCCGCCATTTTCATGTTCCCGAACACAAACAGGGCAACGTAGAATTTCGAGTAGATCAGGTTGAACCATAGAGCCTCCAAAACGCTTTGACAAATTGTACCATAGCATGTTGAGATTCATTCTTCCGATGAATCTTCTGGTGGCGGCATGTCTGGCGTACCAGGACCATATTCGTACACAGCCTGCCAGGGTTGATATTGTGTGAAGAAGGAGTCCTGAAAATAAATCGCACCATCTTTATAAACCGTTCGCTGAACAGTAATGTCTGCCCCTTGTGCAGAATAATCAACCTGACGAACTTCTCCAGTAGGGAGATCGGGATTTTCACGGTAGAGTGGTTTGGGGGCTTCAACAGTATTTACTGGTCCAGTGGTTGACCATTCAACACTGCGCCCATCATAGGTTGAGTAAAATTTCCAGGTGATTGAGCTACTGCCAGGGTAGACGTACGTTTCCATCAACAACCAGTATGGGGTATCGTTAACAAATTTCAGATCAACAATCGGGGCATAAACTGTGGCATCCAACCCAGCCAAATTTGGGTCAATGGCTCCACCTGCCACTCTTTCGTAATAACTTACACGGTAAGCGTGAGCATACCGTTCTGTGATCGGGAAGCCAGCAAAAAAGGCAGCACGGAAAAGCGTAGTGCTTACCTGGCAAACACCTCCACCCACACCTTTGATGGTCTGGTTGCCGTAGATGATCAGGGCTTCAGCGTATCCATTTTCAAGACTGATGTCTCCTAAAGCAGAAGCCATCGAAAAAGTTTCACCAGGAGACACAAGCAATCCATGAAACTGGCTGGCAGCTGCCTGAATATTTTGCACACGTTCAGCACTGGAGCCATAGAAATAGGATGTCTCACTATGAATTAACTCAGTGATCCCTAGTTGTTCTCCCGTCATCGAATCGGTGATTTGTGGATCGGTGAAATCAAATACCAGCGTTACATTGTGCTCACCTTCCATTAACTGTTTTTGAATAGTTTTTATGCTTTCTTCGACATTGAGATCACGACCAATGATAGCGCTTTTGATCACTTCAAGCTGGCGAGTATCATCATTGAACATAAAGCGAGTATTTTGTGGAGCAAGATACAGGTCAGGCTGCAAACTTGTCAAGTACTCTCGAAGTACTTCTGTTTTTATGGATACTTGATAAAGCGAAGAGCCATCCGTTTGTACCACTTCGAACGCCAACATTTTTGAAAGATTTTCAGGAGTGAATACCCAGGGTCCTTGAGAATCAGGTTGCCCCGAAGGCATACTCAACGTGAGGTTCTCGCTAAGCAGTTTTTTCACCAATTCAGCTTGCTCATCAACGTTGATGATCACAGGATGAGTTTCTTGCACAACAAGCGGAACCAATCCATCCTGTAAAGTAGCGATCTGGGAGGATATATTTGCCATCGATGCAGTGTAATCCAGGCTTAATCCGCTGATGCCAGGCGAAATACTGACGGTTGTTCCATCAATCTGAATTGAAGGCTCTTCCAGTGGGCGGTTGATCTCTGTTGCGATCTGGTCGAGGTAGGCAAATGTCATTCGTTGATCAAAAATAAGAATTGGTGAAAGATCGATCCCATTTCTCCGTGATACCAGTTGAACATCCAGCCGGTTGAAAAGGTTCCCTGTTCGACCAATGGAAAAAGCTGCCCGAGACGAACTTTCACTGTCTAGCATTACTCCAAGTTGTGATGGAGATAACAACCAGCTTTTATCTGCATACTTCAAAACCAAACGCCCGGTCAGAGGGTACGTAAGCGAATTTCTTATTTTTTCCTGTGCATCTGCTACGGTTAGCCCGCCAACCGGGATACCTGCAACCTGAACACCCGGGAAGATGCGCCCGGCATACCAGAATTGATACCCAAGTGTAATAACCAACACCATCATACCAAACACCGCAACAGCCACGAGAATGCCAAAGAACGCATACTCCATCTGGAATTTGCGGGGATGAATCCTGCTGGGTTTTATCATTGAACGAGTTTGCATAATGCTACTAATTATAGACCATTATTGTCGAGATTATTTTCTTTGAAAGTTACCGTATCGGGCTTATTCTCTGAACGAAAAAGTTGCAGAAAAGGTTCCAGATCAATGCTAATAAAGATGGCAGGGAAAAGCTAAAGATAGAGTAAAATACTGGAGCGATATAGATCTTTAAGAATGTTTCATGGGTGTAAGAGCGGTTGGAGAAAAGGGAAAAATAAAAGGAGAACCAATTTTAAAATTAGTCCTCCAATTCCCTTGACAAGATATGTGGACGCGATATAATCCAACCCGCTGCCTCAAACGGGCAGGTTTCGCTGAAAAGGCAAACACTTAACAACAGAACATAGTTCCCAGCTTTGCCGCTCCTGGGTTTTGTGAAAACAAAAAGAAAGTGGAAAAAACCACTTGACAAGAAAAGGATACTCGGTTACAATTTGGTTCCTAACTTGCGATCTCGCTCAATGCAGATCTTGAAAACCGAATAATTCCTTGAGGCCATTTCCGCAGGGAAATCGTTTTTAGAGGGCCGATGTCATCACAACAAAACGAGATAGACATCGGCGTTTCGTCTGAAAATAAGGCCAATGAGGAAAGCGGACAAGGGAATGCACCTTAACAATTGAAGAGTGATAGGAAGTACAGATAGCCCTGTCGTTCAATTTCTTTCCGAAATGTACATCTGAAAAGATGACAAATTTAGCGGAGAGTTTGATCCTGGCTCAGGATGAACGCTGGCGGCGTGCCTAATACATGCAAGTCGAACGGAGATTGTAGCAATACTTTCTTAGTGGCGAACGGGTGAGTAACGCGTTGGTGACCTGCCCCGAAGAGAGGGATAACAGCTCGAAAGGGTTGCTAATACCTCATACGGTTTTAGAGATTAGATGCTCTTTAACCAAAGGAGAAATCCACTTTGGGAGGGGCCTGCGTCCCATCAGCTTGTTGGTAGGGTAATGGCCTACCAAGGCGATGACGGGTAGGGGACCTGAGAGGGTGGACCCCCACAATGGAACTGAAACACGGTCCATACACCTACGGGTGGCAGCAGTAGGGAATATTGGTAATCTGGGAAACCGGGAACCAGCAACGCCGCGTGTGCGATGAAGGCCTTCGGGTTGTAAAGCACTTTTTAAGAGGATGAGGAAGGACAGTACTCTTAGAATAAGCCTCGGCTAACTACGTGCCAGCAGCCGCGGTAACACGTAGGAGGCAAGCGTTATTCGGATTTACTGGGCGTAAAGCGCGTGCAGGCGGTTTGGTAAGTTGGATGTGAAAGCTCCTGGCTTAACTGGGAGAGGTCGTTCAAAACTGCCAGACTAGAGGATGAGAGAGGGAGGTGGAATTCCGAGTGTAGTGGTGGAATGCGTAGATATTCGGAGGAACACCAGTGGCGAAAGCGGCCTCCTGGCTCATAAC
>DAOUFE010000005.1:0-1737 GCA_034430215.1 Anaerolineaceae bacterium
ACTGCCAGGATGACGGCAATGATCAGATTTCGTTTTGAGACTGGAATTTCTTTCAATTTTTTCTCCTTTTCCGGTTAACGGATTCGAAAGTAAGTTAAAACAAAAGCGACCATTCAGATCTCAACACCTATTTACACGCACGCAAGTTGCGTAGGCAGGGAAGAAGCTGATGGTCGCTCCAAGGATTCTTTGGAACAGCTGATGATTATCAGCGACCGAACAGATATTTGGTTGTGACTCTAATCATAGCAATAAGAAAGCACCTATCCTAGGGGGTAAAAAAATTGGATATTTTAAGTATCCTTCTCACTTTTTCATATGACCTATAACATAATAAGATGGGTCAGGAAGTAATACCGCTTAATGTCCATGGACCATAAATTGAACTGGACATCGCATCAAGAATCAATTGATCTGCTTGTTCCTTCGTCATACCAGATGGCAAAACCAAGTTGGTATACCAAGCACCAGGGCCAGCACATTTGAAATCTAATCCCGGGTAGGATGCTCTTAATGTTGTTTGTGCATAGGCACAATTTTCAGCTTGATGCACCTCCGGTGGTAGTTCAACTTTTCCAATGGATAGCTGATAAGTTGTCCCTGAAGTTATCCAAACCGGAAAACTAAAACTGAAACACTTATTTGAAGTAGTAGCTCCGACCGGATCAATACGGCTGCCACTTGGAGAATAATCTTGTTGATTAACTAGAAGTAAAACATTCCACGGATACCATTGACGCCCGTCTGGAAGCTGCATACAAAAATCCACAGTAAATTCCGAATTTTCCATGTAAGCGGTTAATAGTTGTGCATTCACTCCCATCGAATTTGAAACGGGAATATTTCCAACCGTTATGGTTACCCATATCTGGCTATTAGGCACTAATGTGCCGGTACCATCCCGGAGTTCGTAAAAAACTGTATACTGACCGTCTTGTTTAGGAGCAACCAGATCAACCTTTATTTGGATTGTCTCTCCGGGTTTTACATCTTGCGTGAGAGGAATATGTTCCGGGCTACCAAGCGATTCGTTAACTGGATTAGAAGAGGTGCTTACCAATTCAAAATTCTTATTCCAGTCCTCTATACCACCATTTTTAATTGTCCAAGTCTTTTGGAAGGCTTGTCCAGGTTGAAAATTAGTTCCATCTGGGATGGTTTCGCCAATGAAGATAACGGTGATGTCTTGGGCTGACCCCTTTGGTGTGGCAGAAGGTGTAGAGGTAAAAATTGGCGATGGAAGTGGTGTGAAAGTTGCCGGTATATTAGAAGTAGTTGGAAAAGGTGTTGAAGTAAGCAGTATTGCTGTTGCAATTGGTTGTGTGTCAACTGTTAATAATTGAGTACACCCTGAAAGGAAGACTACTACAACCAACCACACTGATAAACTATTCAGACGAAATTTCATAATTTTCCTCATTGAATGGTGGAAGGAGGGCAGCTATGGCAACCCTCCTTCTGTTCACATTTTTGATTACTTGCCTGTCAAGCGGTTTATGGGATTAATATCCCATTTAGTTCGCCACTCAAGCCAGGAAGTCGATATGTTTCGCAAGTATCAGGTGCGATCAAAATAATCCCACCATCCGGATATTCAGGGGTGATCAAGCTCACGCCCAGCAAGAAACTCTCTTTATCCCAAGCAATGCCGTTTATCGCATTAGCCGGGTCGTCTAGCAACAATCGTGCTGGGCTTCCATCCATTCCTTTGATAAATAGACTGCTGTTATCGCTGGC
>DAOUFE010000006.1:0-173880 GCA_034430215.1 Anaerolineaceae bacterium
TCGCATTGGTTTGTATATGCGTGATCGTCATTTATCTAACTCGTCCCAATTCTCGCTTGCTTTTATCCCTGTCTATGACAAACTGTCAGGTGGCTAGAATATTACTCATAAATAGCTCCATCTGCAATTTTGTTTATCCAAAGTATTTTTGGTTTCAGAGAATTCTTCTTAACCTGGTCGTACAACATGGCAACTCCCATGCAATATTTGCTAAAACCTTTAGGGTGTATTCGCTGCAGTCGCATTTGCGAGAGGAAAGGCGAGTTTTTTTGCAGGCTGTCCATCTTCACTTCTGCTACTGCAATACCATTCAACTGCACTACTTTGTTGGTTGTAAAAAATGCCAGATTAACGTCCAAAGTAACACGCTCACAGAATTGTTTATTGACTAAAGTAATCCGTGTAAAGGCATTCCACAACCTTGGTTCTAACTGGCGGCAATCGAATGGGTAAACGCTGCACAACCAATCTTCGGAATCACCAGCGATCTCTGTTATCGGATGTTCAGTGGGAAGACGGTCTTTGATCGTTCGATTCTTGCGTGTCCTATGTTTTACTTCAAGAAACGAAATGTCCGAATCAATATATTCACGGCTGCGAACTTTATATCGTTCAGCTCTTTCATTTACATGAAGGTTGTAAAGGTCAAATCGAAATGTATCAAAATACAGCGTTCGATAGTGATTGAGTCTCTGCCCGTGGATGGTCAGGATGCGATAATAGTCTTTGAGTGCAGAAAGTGTGGTGATAAGTTGCGTGTTGGATAATATGAATTTCGTGTCAGTACGGTTGAGCAGAGCGACTGAATCCATTTCTTTGAGTGAGATCGAGCTGTAGTCTTGTGTTTGTGATGCCAGCCCAGAAGGGCTGATATACCAGACTGGCTCTGCAGGGGGTAGCAACCAGGGTCGTTGCGAAGTGCGTTCTTCAGTAACTGGCATCCATGAAGGTTTGTTCATAGTAATCTCCAAAAGGATTTCTTTATCAGAGTTCTTCCCATGATATCCTGCATCGTCAAGACAATGGTTTATTTTTTGTATACTTACACAAGATTTCTTTTCCATCAGAGACAATAAAAAGGATGTAGTTCATCCTTGAACTGCATCCTTTTGAAAATGAACAAACTGGAAGTTATCTCTACCGTTTAAAGCCTCCACCGCCGATACTGGTCACAATGCTGGATATGGTCAATTCAGTATATTCAACACCATCTGAATAATCGCCATTCTGGTATAAACCATCGGTTAATGTGCCAGTGGAGTTGCCTCCATAATAGACTGTGTAGGTTTCACCCTCTTTTAACTCTGGCGAGGAGAAAGTAAAAGATTGGTATATCCGGGCAGGAGCAAATGTGAAAATATCCTCTCCCGCACTGTTTTGTAAACGGATCAGTGTACCAGGTTGCAGACTGCTGTTTAAGTTAAGCAGGATGGAATACTGACTTGAAGATGTATCAGGAGCCATTGCCATGCCTGAGCTGCCTACTGCCAGGAAATACCCGCCATTTATAGTGAAACTACCATCGTAGTCTAGAGCGCCATTCATATTCTCGGATGGGCCATCTACGATCATCACGCCGGCGGTCATAGTAATGGAGCCATTCACATCGATACCATCGCCCTGTGCATCCACATAAACATAACCACCATTGATATACAGGAAGTAGTTTCCAGAAGAAGTAAAGGCATCCTGTCCAGGACCACCACCAGGTCCACCTTTTCCTCCAGGGCGTTGTTTTCCTCCAGGCATCCCGGAACTATCCATGCCGCCCGCAACATTAATGCCATCATCACTAGACGTGATATGGATGTTACCGTCATTGATGGTTATTACAGCGCTTTCGATTCCTTCGTAAGATTTGGTAATATCAATGGTTCCGCCATTGATAGTGAGGGTTGAATCTGCATGAAAGCCGTCGTCGCCGGAAGCCATAGAAAATGTGCCATTATTGATCACAATATTTCCATTCGAATGGATGGAATCATCAGCCGATGTGATGTTGAATGTTCCACCGTCAATGTTTACATTGACAACACCCTTAATTCCTTTTGAAGAAGTAGTAGTATTTGCCTGGTTGGTGCTGCTTTCTCCGGTCAATAATGTGAATTCACCTGCAGATATCATTACATCTGTTTGAGCAGAAATCGCATCTCCTCCAGAGGTGATATTAAACTTTCCAGTCTGAATAGAGATATACCCTTTGGTGGCATCTTCTTCGTTGTCAGATTTCATGCCATCACCTTGAGCGTTGATGGTGATATTTCCTTTTTTCACCACAATATAATCTTTGCCCCGAATGCCATCATCTACTGAAGTAACGGAGATGGTACCGCCCGCAATGATGAGGCCGTCCTTGCTGGAAATTCCATCGTTATAGTTTGCGTTGATCACCAGTGAACCATCTCCATAAATGGTCATATCAGCTTTACTGAACAGGGTCGCGTTGGGTTCATCGATATCTGCACTGGCAAAGACATACGTTGAACCATCTGAAAGGGTGTTTGTTGTGGTTTCTGCAAGAACGATGATCACTTTTTTGGCATCTTCGATATACACAGGTGAACTGGATGAATTGTTTATGGTTACGCCATCGAGGATCAATCTTACCGTTTCTTCATCCGTAGTATTCACGATGATCTGCCCTTCTGAAAGGGTTCCACTGATACGGTATGTTCCAGCGGAAGTGATGGTTACCACAGAACCATTCACCGTCACATCAGCCCCATCTGTGTTGATCGCACTATCGCTTAGATTAATAGATATCTCTGTGCTTTCATCCCAGGTGTAATCTGTTTCGTCATCATGGGTTTCACTGTTTGCTGCCAGAGCATCGATTACCGTGCCTGAAGGGGTGGCCACAATGTTTGTCTCTATCGTCGAAGCAACCTGTGTACTTGAAATGGTTGTACCGGATGTGTCAGTTGATATCAAAGCACCTGAACAAGAGGACAGGAGGAATATCAACAGAATGGTTAAAGAGTTCATAATTTTATGTTTCATATGTATCTCCTGATGGATGATCTTCTCAATGATCAAATATTCTCTTCGGATCTGGAGAAGATTTTATTATCTCGATTATATAGTTCAGGAAATTTCATAGGTTTAGATTTGGTATACACGGATAAATTCAGGAATCATGGTTCTTATAGCTAACAAAAACAGGTCTGTATCGATAGATACAGACCTGTTATCGAATTTATCCAGTAGATGTTATGGGCAGGGAGTACCAGGGAATTGTTTCTTGAAATCAGAGCAGGCTGCGGTTGCAGTGGCAGCCAGGTCTTCGGTCGCTTTGGGGGTCAGAGGTGAAGGGATGAAGGTTGGTGTTGTGTTTCTGGCTGCGTCAGCAACACATGCAGGAATCACATCGCCATATTCCTGCACCAACTGGAGAAAATCGATATCTATTGGTTCCAGATAACCACCTCCCTGGAATAGCCAGGTTTGATTGTTGCTCGCTAAAAATTTATGCTCCAGGTCAGGACCAACTTCACAGTCTCCACCGATGCATTTCATAGTATACGCATCCGCTGCCAGGTCAAAGTTTACCACCATGGCACAACCATCAATACGTGCCACATATCCTTTTGAGCTTAATACCGTGATCCAGTTTTTGATGTCGGGGTTTGGTACAACCATTATTTCGCCGCTATTCAACTGTATCGTGATATCGGTAGCTTCTTCTGGAAGACCGGGAAGCAAGACAATATTAATATCCGCTTCAGGCTTCAAAAGAATTTGTGACCCATCAGGCAGGATCACGACGGAATTGTGCGGCTTTACAACCTCAGTGGTTGTGGGAGATGGCGTGAATGTTTTCGGTGGCATGATCGTTGTTGGAGCGTAGGGCGTCCATGTGGGTTTGGGGCCACACCCTGTAATGACTACCAGACTGAGAAGCAACACAAGAATAAAACCTGATAAAAACAACGAAAATTGTTTTTTCTCTGCCATAGAAAACTCCCCTGGTCTTTTGGGGTAAACGGAAAAACTTGTGTAATTAAAATCATAACAACAAAATAAAAAAAAGCAAGGATTTGCTCACTTGACTTTCATACTATGTTAATGTAAAGTGTTAATGCTTATTCTTGCACTATTCTATTTTCTAGAAGCTGCGAAAAGGCAAACCCATAGTGATATGGGGACGCAAAACCTAGAGTCTCTGAAGGAGACAGTCAGGTTGCCGAAAGCCAAAATCTTTAATCTTAATATGGAAGCAGGTATCATCCTTATTTGTAAGTATAGAAGGGGGTTATTGGTGTTTAAGAGAATTGATGTAATTCCGTAGTGGAGGAAATATGGTACGGAAAGAGATCTCTCTAAAATGGAATTGCAGGTATAACCATCTTTATCGTATTGTTCAGGCATTTATTTTCCTTTTGTTTTTGGCAGTTCAACCAACCCAACTGGTAAATGCAATCGATGAAGGGGATATTCCCCTGCAGGCACGAAATGCTGCACCGCTTTTTCAGGATTTGTTGACTCTCACTATTAGCAAAGATGGAACCGGAAGTGGGGTAGTCACCAGTGATCCTGTAGGGATTGATTGTGGAACCACCTGTGCCTTTGATTTTGAACTAAATACATTGGTAACATTATCTGCTGTGCCTGATCCTGGTTCTATTTTCACCGGGTGGAGCGACGCTGGATGCCCCGGAACGGGAACTTGCCAGGTAACCATGGATGTTGCGAAAGGAGTAACGGCTACTTTTACGGCTATTGAGTATACGCTGACAATTAATAGCACACACGGTACGGTTACCAAAAACCCTGACAAGACGACCTATCATTATGGCGAGGATGTCGAACTTACTGCTGCTGCAAGCACTGGATGGACTTTTACGAATTGGACAGGGGATATTACAAGTGCAACAAATCCTACGACGGTGCATATCGATGGGGATAAAAATGTATCTGCTAATTATACAGAAATAACATTCACTATCTCGGGGAATGCAGGGGTGAGCGGAGCAACGATCAGTTTCACAGGCGGAACTCCTGTTACCGCGGATGGCAGCGGGAACTACAGCATTACTGTACCTTATAACTGGACGGGAACGGTGACGCCTTCCAAAGCCGGGTATACCTTCACTCCTGATCATCGCAACTATACCGATGTGTTGGCTGACGATCCTGGAGAAGATTACGCAGCCACAGCCATCACCTATACAATATCTGGCAACGCCGGAGTGGGTGGTGCGACGATCAGCTTCACGGGCGGAACTCCTGTTACTGCGGATGGCAGCGGGAACTACAGCATCACCGTACCTTATAACTGGACGGGGACGGTGACGCCTTCCAAAGCCGGTTATACCTTCACTCCTGATCAACGCAACTATACCAATGTGCTGGCAGATGACCCAGGCGAAGATTACACAGCCACAGCCATCACCTACACAATATCTGGCAACGCCGGAGTGAGTGGGGCGACGATCAGTTTCACGGGGGGAACCCCTGTTATCGCAGATGGCAGCGGGGATTACAGCATCACCGTGCCTTATAACTGGTCGGGGACGGTGACGCCTTCCAAAGCCGGGTATACCTTCACTCCTGATCAACGCAACTATACCAATGTTCTGGCTGATGATCCTGGAGAAGATTACACAGCCACAGCCATCACCTACACCATCTCGGGGAATGCAGAAGTGGAAGGTGTAACGATCACTTTTGATGGCGGAACACCTGTACTGACCGATAGTAATGGTGACTACAGCATCACAGTACCGTACAATTGGACAGGGACGGTGACTCCTTCGAAAGCTGGATATACATTTACTCCCGCATACAGAAATTATGAAGGGGTATTGGCAGATCAGACGAATCAGAATTTCACTACATCCTCGATCACCTTTACCATCTCGGGGAATGCTGGAGTGAGTGGGGCGACGATCAGTTTCACGGGGGGAACCCCTGTTACCGCAAATGGCAGCGGGGATTACAGCATCACCGTGCCTTATAACTGGTCGGGCACTGTGACACCATCCAAGACTGGATATACCTTCACGCCAGATCACCGAGACTATACCAATGTGCTGGCAGATGACCCAGGCGAAGATTACACAGCCACAGCCATCACCTACACTATCTCGGGGAATGCCGGAGTGGGCGGAGCAACAATCAGCTTCACTGGCGGAGCCCCTGTTACTGCTGATGGCAGTGGAAACTACAGCATCACGGTACCCTATAACTGGACTGGAACAGTTACACCATCGAAAACTGAATATACATTTACCCCAAATCACTATGATTACACCAATGTAATGGCAAATCAAATCAACCAGAATTACACTGCAACGATCAATAAATACCTGTTGACAATCAATAAAACGGGTACCGGGTCTGGAGTGGTTACCAGTACACCCACTGGCATCAGTTGCGGGTCTGATTGTACCGAGAACTTTGATTATGGCACGATCGTTACCTTGAATGCTATTCCAGCATCGAATTACCACCGGTTTCTCGGCTGGTCTGGCGGGGGATGCAGTGGAACCGGTTCCTGCCAGGTAACAATCAGCGCTGCAGCAACCGTGACCGCAGAATTCGAAATCTCCACTTTTGAAGATGTGCCTTTTGATCACCCACGATGGGCTTATATAGAAGCCTTGTGGGATAACGGTTACACTGCTGGTTGTCAGGCTGCAGGTGCTCCCCTCCGTTTTTGCCCGGAGAACACTATGCTACGTGCTGAATCTTCTGTGTTTATGCTAAGGGCTGCATTGGGACCAATTGGTACACCGGTGGATGCTGAGCCTTATGTGTTTGGAGATGATTGGACTGGTCTCTTGTGGGCGCAGCCCTGGGCGGAAAAGATGTGGGATCTGGGAATGACGGCTGGTTGCCAATGGCCAGCCGATAGCACTCCAAAATTGTTTTGTCCGTACACTGATTTTACTCGGGATATGGGGGCAGTGTTTGGTTTACGGATAAAACATGGATCAAGTATGGAAATACCAACAGGTACAGGGACTGTATTTGCTGATATGACGGATCCAACCTATTGGGGAACAGGTTGGGCAGAATTAGCATTTTCAGAAGGATTGATACCCGCATGTGGAACGGATGAGGGCAGCGGCAAACCACTATTTTGTCCTCAAGATTTTTTGGATCGTTCCTGGAGTGCATACATGATCGTCCAGGCAAAGAACCTGACCCTTCCGTAATAATTTATCTAATAGCCATTATTTTCCATACCTCTTATGACATACAACGTGGTTTTTTATTGCCCTGATAACCATATTCAATATAATCGGAAAACACTTGACGAAGTGGGAGTTGGGGGTGGCATTACTGCACGTATTCGGATTGCCCATGCCTTGGAGACGATTGGTAACCGGGTGATTCTATTTGTAAACTGTCCACAAAACGAAGTATTGGATGGCGTAGAATACAGGCATTTTACTGAGTGTAAACAGATCAAAGCTGATGTCCTTGTAGTGTCAACAAGCGGAGGTAAACTCGACCTTGGGATTTTTGATACAAAAGTTGCTGATTCGAAGTTAAAAGTCCTTATGGTCAGTGGAAGCGAATTTCCGAAAAACATCTCCCTTCACGATTTTGACTATATCTATACTCCGAGTAATTTTATTAGCAGGGTGGTAATCGAAAATTGGGGGAGCAAGCCAGACAGCATCTTTTGTGTAAACTATGGAGTTAATAGCGTAGATTTTGCATTTCAATCTGAATCAAAACACGATCTGCATAAACTGGTTTACTTCAGTCACCCATCCAAAGGCCTTGACAGCGCAATTGCAGTTTTTAGGCAATTAAAGCAAATGGATGCTAATTATTCGTTGCATATTTTTGGCAGCGCTGCTTTATGGGGTGAGGAGGATTCGTATATTCCGGATGAGGATGGAATAACCTGTTATGGATTGATGGGTCAAAGGGTTTTAGCTCAACAGCTACAACAGATGGGTTTCAGTATAAATCTGCAATCACGGCTTGAACCATTTGGGATTGTGATTGTTGAAGCAATGAAAGTGGGATGCATCGTCCTTGCCAGTGATGTAGGAGCATATCCAGAGATCATCCAACATGGGTATAACGGTTTCATTATCCCAGGGAACCATAATGACCCAGAAACGCATGAACGTGCAGTCAGCTTGATCAATCACTTGATCACTCATCCAGATTATTTGGAATATGTTCGCCGAAACGCGGTGAACAGCCCTTTTAGTTGGGAAACCGTTGCGAAAACCTGGGAAGGGCATTGGGATTGGCATTTTGGAAAAGCAATCGTTAGATCAAACTCAACAATCGAAATGACTGGCGCATGTGAATTATGTTTTGGAGCATTATTGATGCTTGCAGATGGTCTCCATTGTACACAATGCGGGCATTATCAAAAATCTTACAGGTTTTAGAGGTATTTTCTCTGGGATGGTATTCATGGAGACTTCAAAAAACCGGATCGCATTGATCATTTTTGCTCAAAATGAATCCATTTTGATCCAATCCACGGTGAGCGCAGCAAGAAAAACACTGCGTGCCGGGGATGCTCTTTTTGTCATCGCGGATAATTGCACTGATAATACTGCTGACCTTGCAAGAGAAGCAGGAGCTGAAATTTTCATTCGCAAGCAGGAACTTCCTCATGGAAAAGGGGCAGCGATCTCATGGTTCATTCAGAATTATCCTGAACAGTATGGTAACTTTTCGTACCTGGTTATTCTGGATGCTGATAGCAAGATCAACCCCGATTTTCTCGATACACTTGAAAAAAGCCTGGGAGATGGTATTGATGTGGGGCAATGTTATCTTGCTCCTGTTGATTATGAGGGCACTGCACTTAGTAAATTGATCGCGCTTTCAGAAATCGTCGAGCAGACTGTTTTTGACCGCATTCGTGCTGAACTTGGATGGTCAGTGAGATTGCGGGGAACAGGAATGGTTTTCCGCCCGCAGGTGCTGCAAGAGGTTGCTTACAGGATAGATACCGAGGTGGAAGATATCGCGCTCAGCTTGCTGATGGCTGAAAAGCATCTGATCGTTAAACAACTGTTCGATGTCCCCGTCCATGATCCCAAACCTCAAGAGATGGTCGCTGCATCCAGGCAAAGGGCGCGTTGGTTCAGGGGACAGTGGCTGGCGTTGTGGAAATATCGGGGAGTGATTTGGAAGATATTAGGGAAGAGATTAAATGGCTGGTCGGTGATCGCATCGGTGTTTTTAAAACCCCGATGGTTGAAACTGACAGGAATGATCATTCTGGCAATAATTCTTTTTAAGATACCAATCCTATCAATAATTCTATTCAGCCTGGCAATTTGGGAATGTCTGTTATTCTTTTTGGGGGTGGTTCTCATTCCAGAAAGATGGTCTTTTGTTAAGGCATTATTATTCTTGCCGGAGTTCATTTTTATGTGGATGAAAGGAATCTTTCTCTCGTTGCAGCGGACGAAATGGTTTCGGGCGCGCAAAACCACTGAAGACGAAAAGAAGTAAACCATTTACCGTAAAACATTGCAGCCTCAAAATTTATTTGTGATTTATTAACGTCTTGAAGAGGTGCAATTTGAAAGCTCAAATTGCCGGTCGTTTCGCCAGGGATTTCGATAGCTCCAACCGTGAATTGTTGGCGGTTGAAGAACTGCGCGGCATTTTCCAGTATCGTGAATTGGTGTGGCAGCTTATTCGAAGGGATGTGATTACCCGTTATAAACGCTCGATATTGGGGGTGGTCTGGACCATGCTTAATCCCCTGGGCACCATGCTTATTCTGACGATCGTTTTTTCACAAATTTTCCATTCAGTAGAAGGGTATCCAGTTTTTGTTCTCAGCGGGTTAATAGCCTGGAATTTCTTCTCACAGACCACTACTGCTGCTTTAAACCAGAATGTCTGGGGTGGAAGCCTGCTGCACAAGATATACCTGCCAAGAACCGCATTCACTGTTTCAGCTATTGGTACCGGGCTGGTGAACCTGTTCATCTCATTGGTTCCTCTCTGTCTGATCATGGTCATCACCCATCATTCTTTTCATGTTGCCATGCTGTTTCTGCCGGTTTCCATCTTGATCCTGGCAGCCTTTGCACTGGGAGTTGGTTTGCTATTTTCCACCCTGGCTTTGTATTTTCCAGATGTTGTTGAGATGTTTCACATTGGGTTGACTGCCTGGATGTATCTGACACCCATCATTTACCCGGTGGATATCATCCCTGATAAGTTTAAAATCTTTGTGGTGCAGGCTAATCCGATGTATTACCTGGTGGAGCTTTTCCGCCTGCCGGTATACGAAGGAGTGCTGCCTTCTCTATCTATTCTGGCAATTGGTTTCGGCTTTGCCATTGGCTTTTTGCTATTGGGATGGCTGGTGTTCACCTGGAAAGCCAACGAATTTACGTACCGTACATGACAGGAGTCACATCATGATGCCAGAGAACTCTTGTGCCATTCACCTTGAAAACGTCTCAGTAAGATATCGCGCGCCGGTGGAGCCATTTCATTCCTTTAAAGATTTCGCCATTCAGTATGTAAAGAATCAAGTAAGAATGCATGACTTCTGGGCTCTGCGGGATGTGAGCCTGTCTGTTAATCCCGGTGAGATGTTTGCGGTCATTGGGAAAAACGGGGCGGGGAAAACCACCCTGCTCAAGGTGATCTCCCGGGTGCTTTCTCCCACACGCGGGCGGGTTGTGATCCACGGTCAGGTGGCACCCCTGTTGGAATTTGGTGCTGGATTCCAGCCTGAATTGACAGGTAGAGAAAATATTTTTTTGAACGGCACCCTTCTTGGGCACTCGCAAAAAGAAATAAAAGTTCACCTGGATGAGATCCTTCAATTTGCACAGTTGGGGGATTTCATTGACGCACCTTTGCGTAAGTACTCTTCTGGCATGGTGGCACGGCTGGGATTTGCCATAGCAACCTCCTGGCCGCCAGAAATTCTTCTTCTGGATGAAATTTTCGCTGTGGGAGATGAAGCATTTAAAGCAAAATGTCTGGCGCGCATTGATGCTTTTCGCGCAGATGGCTCGACGATCATGTTGGTTACTCATAATTTAGGCTTGGTGAGTTCAAAGTGTGATCGCGCACTGTGGCTGGATAAAGGTAAAGTGATGGGCATAGGAGCTGTACAGACTGTGGTGGATTCTTATTTGGTGACAGTGAACCAAAACAATGTAACGAAGGAATGAGCAATTTGACCAACCACATCTTGATCGCAGGGTACTACGGTTTCAACAATACAGGAGATGAAGCGATCCTGTCAGCCATGATCCACGACCTCCGGCAGGTGATCTCGGAGTTGAATATCACCGTTATTTGCGGAAACCCGCAACAGACTAAGCATATCCATCACGTAAATACAGTTGCATGGGCGGATGTCAGGGGAATAAAAGAAGCGATTCAATCCTGTGACCTGGTCATTCTCGGTGGGGGTGGGTTATTCCACGATTACTGGGGGGTGGATACTTCAAGTATTTTGACCGCAGAACACATGGGAATCGCTTTTTATTACAGCATTTCTCTGCTTGCATCGATCTATAAAAAGCCATTGATGTTGTATGCGGTGGGTGTAGGACCTGTCATCACTGATGATGGCAGGCAGTATGTACGGGCAATTGCCAGGAATAGTACGGTGATCACTGTTCGGGATCCTGATTCCAAAATCATCCTGATTTCATTGGGGATTCCTGCTTCAAAGGTGACCATTACATCAGACCCGGCGTTTGGTTTGGTACTGCCACAAAAAAGAGTGTTAAGAACTGAAGAACAGAATAGGGAATTTCCGGTGGTGGGGGTTGCCCTCCGTAATTGGGATGTAGGAGTCGAACCAGAATATTGGGAAACACAGGTTGCCAGAGCTTTGGACAAATTTCTCGATGATCATTCCACAGCAAAGGTTGTTTTCATACCTTTTCAAGATGTTCAGGAAACACTGCTGGATGACTCGGGGATATCCAGGCGAATGCAGAAACGAATGAAGAATTCCTCACGGACAAAGCTCATTTCGAGGAATTCCAGCTTTTTAGATAGAGAAATGGCAATTGCTCAATGTGACCTGATCCTTGGGATGCGCCTGCACGCACTTATTGGTGCAGTCAGTCAAGCGATTCCCATTGTGGGATTGATCTATGACCCTAAGGTGCAACAACTCATGACTCAATTGGGGATGTTGAAATTTGCCCTTCCAATAACTGAAACTACGGATGATAAATTGTTGAAAATAATAGAAACAGTTTTTAAGCAGCGCGAATCGATCAAGATACGGCTGCATCAAAAACATGAAGTGTTGGCTACAAAAGCTGTTAAGACCGCCTATATAGCAGCAAATTTACTTACTTCTCTTCCCCCCAATCCCTCCATGATGAAGGAAGAAACCTATCACCTTTTAGAGCAAGGGATACTTTCTTTGTCAAATGAACTAGATGAGCAGTCAGCTTCTAATTTGTCTCTAGGCACATTGATCAACGAGTTGAAAACCCATCAAGAAGAATTGGAAAAATATCACCAACAAGAGACACAGAACCTTAACGCACAATTGGCTTCTCTCAAGGATTCCATTACTGAGAAAGAAAGTGAAATTAAAAACCTGAGCGATCAGAATATTATCTTGCATAGGGCAATCTCTGAATTGGAAATAAGCGAGAAAAAATTGGAAGCGAAGTTAAGCGAAACAATAGCTTCTTACCAGACGAGGGAAAAAGAACTCTTATCTTCCATTCAGTCACATGTAGATCAGAAGGAAGAATTATCGAGGAAGAATAAAGAATTAATGCAGCAAAAGCATGAACTGGAAACCTCATTGAAAACTAGAATCCTTCAAGATGAACAGCTAATCCGGGATATCCAGAGACAAGCGGAAAGTCAGGTCAGTGAAGTACGTGCCCAGAGTGAAAACCAAATCCGAGAGTTTCAGATGCAAAGCCAGCAGAAATATTCTGCATTACAACAGGAATCGGGCAGGCAGATAGACGAGCTGAAACGCCAGGTGAATTTTCAGTCGAATGAATTGATTTCAATCAAGAGCAGCAGGGGGTGGAAATGGTTATGGGGTATGTGGCAAATCCGGCTATTTTTTGTACCCCACGATTCTGCCAGGGAGAAAGTAATTAAAAGCCTGTGGACAGGGTTTAGAAAAATCAGGAAGGGTTTCGCTGTTTTTTCACACGGAATACGAAATACCCTGCGGAAGAAGTATCCCATTCTTTTATCGCGATATGCTTATGCCTTCTTCCTGTATCGAAAAGAACGAAAGAAAAAATTTAATCCCTCGCTCGAAAAGTTGCACGTGCCGTTTACTCCGGGGCTTGTCTCGATTGTATTGCCTGTTTACAACGGCGCTGTCATGATCAGAGAAGCTATTGAAAGTATCTTGCAGCAAACTTACCGGCATTTCGAGTTGATCATTGTGGATGATGGCTCAACCGACACAACCAGCGAAATTGTTGACTCTTATGCGGTAAAGGATGACCGTATCCGTGTCATCCATCAAGAAAATCAAAAATTGCCCCGATCTCTCAACAATGGATTTTCGCTATCTCGTGGAGAATTTCTCACCTGGACGAGCGACGATAACCGGCTGAAGCCCAATTTTCTGACAAGAATGGTGGAGTGTCTATCCAACCATCCTGAATGGGATATGGTTTATGCGAATATGGATATTATTGGCGAAGATGGCAAACCTCTGAAAAATTCTCACTGGTACGCGGGCTACCAGGTGCCTTTTGGCAGTGAGCATATTCATTTTCCTCACAATACCTTCGAATTGAACACTTACCCGAACAATTTCATTGGAGGAGCATTCTTATATCGCGCCAGGGTAAAAAGTGTCCTGGAAGGGTATGATCCCAAGCAATTCACCCGTGAAGATTATGACGCCTGGATGCAGGTTAACGCGCTGCTTAATCTGAAGCATGTTCCTTTTGATGATCCCGTCTATGAATACCGTTTTCATGGAACCTCTTTAACAAGTCACGATGACACGCTGAAGATAACCCAGAATCGCAAATACTTAATGATTTTCGATGACTTTCGGCGCGATTTTTTCTTGATGCCAGCCATCTGGATCATTGCAGAGCATGAATTAACACCCGAACACCAGAATCTAGCCAGACAATTGAAGGATTCTCTTTTCCAAAAAGGTCAGTTGTTGTTATCTCTGGAGGATGCAAAAAAAATGCAGCTTCCGGAAGCCGGTATTCCCATGATCTATATGCAGATCAGTGATGATACATCATCGAAAATGGAACATCCCAAAAACCTTTGTAATGGTGCATTAAAGGTGCTTTTAAACCTGGGAAACCCACTCCCTCTTGATACATCCGACAGGTGCTGGGATATTTATTTAACCTGGGGAAGTTTTACAGCATTGCCAAAATTGACTCCGGGGGAAAAAGGTTGTTGGGCAACAAATGATCTTGAAACCCTGATCAATGCTATAGACATCAAAGCTCGTACAAGTCATCTGCGTTTGCTCGAAAATGATTCATCAACATCCCTGGATGAACAGCTAAAAATATCTGTCATCATCTGCACCTACCAGCGTTTAACTGTGTTGGAAAAAGCGCTAAATGCCATCTCTGACCAAACCATCTCGCACCGGGATTATGAAATATTGGTAGTGGATAACCATCCTGTCAGTGCGGAATTGGAGAGGTTGGTAGAAAAAATCCGCTATGAGAAATTTTCAGATCATCCAGACCATTTGCGGCTGCTGCACTGTCCAATATTGGGGCTTTCGTATGCGCGCAATGCAGGGATGTATTCTGCCAGGAGTCAGAACCTGTTGTTTCTTGATGACGATGCGGTTGCTGAAAAGGATGTGATCGAGCAGGTCCTTAAAGCCTATCAGCAGCATCCTGATGCGGGTGTTATTGGCGGGTATATTATCCTCCAGCGACCAGAAAACCTGAATATGGTCTGGAAAGCGGGCTGGGAGCGATACTGGAGCCAATTTGTAACTGGTTATCAAGGTTTTACCCAGGTTACTCAATGGTGGGAATTTCCCTGGGGGGCAAATTGGAGCGCCAGAAGAAAAGCCTTGATGCAGGTAGGTGGGTTCCGGGGCAGGTATGGCAGGCATGGGAACGACTATAACGGAGGAGAAGAGATTGTCGCTGCCAGCCAGATCCAGCAGTTGGGATATACAGTGGCGGTACTGCCCCAATCGAAGGTGACCCACTATGTTGAGTCTTCTCGCTTTACTCTAAACCATCTGAAGAACACGATCTTAGCGGGGTTGATGGTTCACTATCTGGCACAACGGAACCTGCATTTGCCTGTGGAAGCCAGCTTAAAAAATACCAGCCAACAAGTAATAAAAGCAACTCGAAAATACCTGTCGCTTCTATTCTCACCTCAGAGTGGAGAGAAAAATGCTGCAAGAATAGAAGCCTCTTACCATCTCTCTGCCCGGTGGCAGCTTCTTAAGCGGCAGATTCGAGATGGGTTGGGGAGGATACAATTCTTCCAAAAATAACGCTGACAATGGAACGATCAAAACCCTTCTTTTTCACCGCTCTCGCCATCCTGGCTATTCTGGTTGTCCTCTACAGCCTGACGTATTCCGGTACTTTCCTGGTAGATGATGAACATATCCTGGCTTCACGTGCAATCAGCCTGGCATTGGATGATCAGGTCAATGACCTTCGAGTGATGGGTAATGGACGGGTTTTTGCTTTGTCGCAACTACCACCCGCTGCTACGAATATCGAGCCTGCGCAAACGTTTATCAGTGTACCGTTGGTAAAACTGGCAAGTTGGCTTGGCTTTGGGCAGGTGCAGACACTTTTTCTGCTGAACATCTGGGTCACCGCTCTGACAGCCATGATGCTGTTTTTTATTATTTCCGTATCAGGGTATTCAAGGCGCACAGCTTTCATCGCTTCCCTGCTGTTTGGAATGTGCACGATCGTTTTTCCGTACGCTCGTACGTATTTTCGCGACCCACTTGCCATGTTATTTCTTACCTGTGCCTGGTTTTTTCGTCAAAAGCTCTTGCTGTATGATCAAACCTTACCCAATCGGCATGGAATAATCCTTTGGGTAGGATTATTCGCAAGCCTGACCGCAGGAATCCTGGCGAAGAATACCGCTCTACTGGCTGTGCCGATAGTGATTTTCGAGCTACTGCTCAAAAGCATCATCCGGAAAGGTTTTTCCTTATGGGTGAAGGGGATTATTTCTTCATGGAAAATTCAGGTTGGATGGCTGGCAGCAATCATAGGGTTGATGCTAATCTGGATCTTTATCATCCCTGAGATCCCTATTCTTTCCCGGTTTTCTCCCATCTATTACCGTTATCTGTTGCAATACTTTCTTTCCACCCCGCATCCGCATTTTCTGGAGGCGATCAGCGGACCTTTTATCAGCCCGGGAAAAAGTTTGTTCCTTTTCTCCCCAATTTTATTTCTTTCCCTTTGGAGCCTGGTGAAGTGTTTCCGGCAGTCGTGGTCAACCTGGTTGTACCTGATCTTCCTGGTAATCGCCCAGGCATTTTTCTATGATGATGGCTGGGCAGGGCTTAATAATTGGGGATTGCGATATGTTATGCTGGCAGTCCCGTTATTGTTCTTAACCATTGTTCCCATAATTGACCATTGTTTGATGAACAGAGCTGGCAGGAGATTTTTAGCTGTGACAGGGTTGGTTTCTTTTTGCATTCAACTGCCTGGGGTACTAACCCCCGTAGGGAAGTATTATGCAGCGGTATCCAGTTCACCATCCATCATAACGGAGCATTCTTCCATATGGAGCCTGAAAGATTCGATCATCGGATGGAGTATCCGTTGGATAATTAGTGGTCAACCGCTTGATATTGCCTTGTTGCGTTCGGATAACGTACAGGTAGGAATCCTCATAATCAGCGTTATCATCTTTCTGTTAGCCTGCTTCAGTATGAAATATCCATTCCTGCGAGTGTTGTCCATTCTTGCTGTGGTGGGGTGTTTTGGGTTGAATAGCCTGATGCTATCTTGTTATTCTCAAGAATATGTGTATGGGAAAAATCGGCTCGAATTCTCTGAAAGCCAGCATTTCATTCTGAAAGGCTATCAACCAGAAGATGGGGTGCTCATTAAATCTTACGCGAGTGCAGTCTGGTATTTCTGGATGAACTGGACTTCTCCAGAATTGGAATGGGTCTCCCTGCCTTTTTCGTTTCCTGTACCTGCGTTAATCGAAAAATTTAATAAAACCGGAAACCCGGAAGTTGCATTGGACGAAGTAAGCCTGGCAATTCTCAATCGAGAAGCCTCTTCAAGTAAACGGATCTGGCTGGTTCTGCCCTCAGATTCACCAGGCACATCTCTGGAATTGGAAAAAACCTGGTTATCTCAGCGGTTCGATGAGAGAGATTGTTCTTTTTTCATATCCGAAGGAAATACAACTGAGGTGTGCTTGTTTTCAAATGAATAAAGTATCAGAGGTAAAGCATTCTATTGATGCTAAATGTGCATTTTATATGAAAGAACAGGCGTTTTCACTCATCCATGAATTGACGCTTGTACAGGCTGGCATATAGCCCTTTTTGTGCCAGTAGTTCAGAATGTGTGCCCTGTTCTGCGATGCACCCTTCATTAATTACATACATCCAATTAGCATTGCGAACAGTAGTCAGGCGATGAGCGATCACGATTGCGGTTCGGTTATACAGCAACCTGGCAAGAGCTTCCTGAATGAGGGTTTCTGTAATAGTGTCAATGTTGGCAGTAGCTTCATCCAATATCAGAACCCTCGGGTCAGTCAGTAACGCGCGGGCGATGCTGAGAAGCTGGCGTTGCCCCTGTGAGAGGTTCACTCCACCTTCAAGAACACGGGTGTGGTATCCATCTGGAAGTCTGCAAATGAAATCGTGTGCATTAGCCTGTCGGGCAGCCTCTTCTACCTGCTGGTCAGTGGCATCGGATTTACCATATTTAATATTCTCGGCAATGGTGCGAGAAAACAGGAAGGGATCTTGTGTGACAACCCGCACTTGCCGGCGTAACGATTGCTGTGTTACCGACCGGATGTCCATGCCGTCAATGGTGATGGAACCCTCTGTAACCTCATAAAAACGGGCAATCAGATTGGCGATGGTTGTTTTCCCTGCCCCTGTAGGACCGACTAAAGCAATCGTCTTTCCGGGTTCAATGGACATGTTGATGTCGTGCAAAACAAAGGGCGTATCAGGGCGGTAGCGAAATGAAACATGTGATAGTTCGATCCTGCCCTGTACTCTGGGCATTTCGATGGCAGCAGGTTTATCTTCGATTTCCACGGGGGTATCCAGAAGCTTGACCACTTGCTCACCCCCCGCCATCGCAGATTGAAAAGTAGTATAAAGTCTGCTCAATTCCTGGATGGGTTGGAAAAATCGGGAAACATACGAAAGGAATGCCACCATGACTCCAAGGGTTACGGTCTCTTGCAGCACGTAACGTCCGCCAAACCATAAAACAATGGCAGTAGCCAATGTGCTCAAAAATTCGATGGTTGGTAAAAAGATAAACGACAAAGACATAGCGTTGATATAGGCATTGCGGTTTTCTTTATTGACCTGTTCAAATCGTTCCTGTGAAGCTTTCTCTTGCGTGAAGGCTTGAATGGCACGAATGCCGTTGATATCTTCCGCCAGGTCGCCAACCACGGCTGCAACTTTGGAACGGGTTTCACGAAATGCTGAACGCGCCTGGCGTGAGAATAACCAGGTTGCCAGGAACATCAATGGCAAGACAATAAAGGTCAACAATGCCAGTTTTGGGCTCATGGTGAACATGATCACAATAATGCCAATAAGAACCACGAGATCACCCAATAATGTGATGATCCCCTGGGAGAGCAGTTCGTTGATCTCGGCAACATCATTGATCACTCGTGAAACGGTCACCCCCACAAAATGAGTGTCATGGTATCCCAGTTGAAGCCGCTGTAAATGATTGAATAGCCGACCACGGACGGTCGACAAGACGTTTTGACCCACCCATGAGAGCAAGTATCCCTGAAGCGAACTGACAAAGAAGAGAGCAACAAATGTGACTGCAATGAGGATCGCAATAACGGTCAATCCTTGTGAATCTTTTGGCGTGATGTAATTATCAATGGCAACCTTTACCAGGTAGGGTGATAGTAACGTCAACCCGGATTCTGCCAGTGTGAGGATTAATGCGAGGAGCATTTTCCAGCGGTGGGGGCGCAAGTAGGAAAGCATGTGTTTCACTACTTTGGGATTGTAGACTTCGCCGCTTTGTTGGCTGGTGCTGCCAAAGTGATCCAAAGCAGAACGTGGACCCATACCTACTGAACCAGGACCAATGGTGAAGCTCATGGTCTGCTCTCCTGTTTCTTTAACTGCTGATTGTAAATGGTGCGATACAGGTGAGATGTGGATAACAGCGTATCGTGAGTACCTTGAGCAGCAATATGACCTGCATCCAACACCAGGATCTGATCAGCATTGCGAACAGTGCTGAGGCGGTGAGCGATGACGAATGTGGTGCGCCCCTGAATCAACCGGGCAAATGCCAGTTGAATGAGATGCTCGGTTTCTGTGTCAACGGAAGCGGTTGCATCATCCAGAAGGAGGATACGGGGGTTCAACAATAATGCACGGGCAATCGCCAGACGCTGCTTTTGTCCTCCCGAGAGGGTAGAACCCTGTTCACCAACACGAGTATCATAGCCATTGGGGGTTTCTATGATGAAATCATGTGCCTGAGCAGCTTTGGCTGCTTCGATGATCTCGTCATCTGAAACATTGGAACATCCAAAAGCGATGTTCTCTTTGATCGATGTAGCAAAAAGGGTTGTCTCTTGCATCACGATACCGATCTGGTTGCGTAAGGAATGGAGAGTAACATGACGGATATCCTTACCATCTATGAGTATTCTGCCAGCGGTGGGATCGTAAAACCTGGGGATGAGGTTGATGATCGAGGATTTTCCCGAACCTGTTGAACCCAGTAAGGCAACCGTCTGTCCAGGGAGAACTTCAAAATTGATTTCTTTGAGAACTTTACGGGTTCCATAATCGAAGGAGACATGTTCGAATTGAACATGTCCCTCAATGTTTTTCATGGGAATTGCATCGGGTTCATCTTTCACTTCAGGAACCTGATCAAGAATATTGAAAATGCGTTCGGCTGCAGAACCAGCTATGGCAACTGCTGGAATGATCAACCCAAGCCTTCGGATCGGCTCGATTAATTGCCCAAGGTAGGTGATAAAGGCAATGATCACACCAATAGTCAATTTACCCTGAATGACCTGATTGCCGCCGTACAATACGATGATGACCGTGCCCAGGTTGGCAAGGAGAAAAAGCAAAGGCATGTTGATCGCCTGCATTCGCCCAGAAAGGACAGAGAGGTCGAACCAGCGCGAATTCTCTTTTTCAAACCGTTCGATCTCGACATCTTCCTGCGCATAGGCTTTAACTACTTTGCTGCCACGCAGATTCTGCTCGACTGCTGTGGTGAGAACGGCGAGTTGTTTCTGCACCTGAAGAGAAAGGGGACGGTACCTGGTGCCAAATCGTAATGCCTGAATAACCAGCAAAGGCATGGTCACCAATATCAATAATGCCAGACGGTAATCCATAATCAGCATCATGATCATTGTGACGACCAACATTAAGGCACCATCCAGAATGCGAAGGGTTGCACGACCAGTCAGGAATCGTACACGCTCGACATCTTGAACTGCCCTGGAAAGTAGCTCACCTGTTTCAGATTGATCATGATAAGAAAAGGAGAGCTGGGTAAGTTTCTTTTGAATTTCATTGCGCAGGTCGTATGCCACGCTTTGTGATGAAGTCTCGCTTAGCTTGCCCTGTAAATAGGTAAAAACTCCTTTAAGCAGGGTTAACCCAAGCATTGCCAGTACTGACCATGTCAGAATGGCTGGCTGCTTCTGACCGATACCGGTATCGATGATCCAGCGGATGAGTTGTGGAATAAGCGTATTAAGCGCAAGGATACCCAAAAGAGAAGCGTATGCACCTGCTGTCTGCTTCCAATAGGGGCGCAAATACTGGTACACCCTTTTTAGAATATGGAAAAGTGGGGCAGAGGGCTGCGGGAGTGGAATGAATTTTTGCAAGGCTTGCCTATCAGCCATGAGTCATTGACACCAGCAATTCTAAAGGAATTTAAAACAAGAGCCAGATGGTAAACAACCTTGAATTTAGCTTAATGTATTTTCAGTTTACCAGCAAGTAGAACTGTCATGGATGTCTTGTGAATTTATTCCCGATCTGAAGCGACTTATTTATATGAGGCGGATAAATATTGAATTCATAGTTTTTTCTATTAAGAAAGTATGGTTAGCATAGAGATCACGCATCTGCTACAGAATGCATCAAATTTTGTGATGAATGTCATAAACCACTTGAATTAGTTCCGTAAATGCACTATTATAATTCCGAATAGGAATTATAAAAGCAATAAACGGAACTCTATATGGCAAAATCGGACTTTGATTTAGTTGATCAAAAAATTATCCAGCTTTTACATAAAGATGCACGCATTTCAGCGTCAGAGATTGCACGTGTTCTGGAGGCCAACGAACGGACGATTCGAAAGCGCATTGACAGGTTGGTGCGTCTGGGGGCTATTCGCCTGACTGCTATCGTTTCACCGGAGGCGTTTGGTTATTTCACCGCAGTGGATGTTTTCCTTGAAGTTGAACCTGATCAGGAAGATGAAGTTATCCAGAATTTTCTGAACACACCCGAAGTGTCATATATCGCATTAGGTCAGGGAAACCGGGATCTCTCTATCGAGTGCCGGTTCAAAACGAATGATGACATGCGCGAATTCTTGCGAAAGCATCTTCCTTCAATCAATGGTGTGACCGTGCGAGGGTATTCCCTTGTACCACGGATCATTCGAAACATCGATGCCTGGTTGCCCAAGGATAATGATTTTGTGATCGGCAATAATGATGAAATTGCTTTGTAATAATCCAGCTCTTGCTGGATTTATTTTTAAATTTGTAAAGGAGCACAAATGGAACTGAAACACTTTATCGATACCCAGGATTTTTCGAAAAGCGAACTTCTGGACTTGATCGAACTGATACGTATGATCAAAAAAGCTGACAAACAGGGTGCCACACCTAAACTACTAGAAGGGGCTTCCCTGGCAATGATCTTTGAAGAACCTTCCACACGAACCAGAATATCCTTTGAAACAGGCATGACTGAATTAGGTGGTCATGCCCTATATCTAAAACCAGGTGAAATTCACCTGGGAGTGCGCGAATCCCTTGGCGATACTGCACAGGTCATTTCCCGATATGTCGATGTGATCATGGCGCGTACATTAAAGCATGAAACCATCCTTGGATTGGCAAAGTATGCCACCGTACCCGTAATAAATGGGTTGACGGATTACAATCACCCGACACAGGTGGTGTGTGATGTGCTTACCATGATCGAGCATGCTCCCGAAGGGAAAAAGCTGGAAGACTTCAATGTAACATTTGTAGGAGATGCCACTAATGTATTGAGCTCATTGATGTTCATTTGCACCCGCCTGGGGATGAATTTCACCCACGCCGCCCCCAAGAAATACCAGGCTCCAACTGAATGGATAAAAATCGCTCAAGAGAACTGCAAAGTTTCTGGCGGAACCGTTCGGGTGACCGAAGACCCGATTGCTGCCGTGAAAGATGCTGACTTTATCTATACCGATCTGTGGTGGTGGGTGGGTCAGGAAGAAGAGATCCCAGAGCGCAGAAAGGCATTCATGCCTCGTTACCAGGTGAACGCTGAACTAATGAAGCATGCACCTGCCCATTGCAAATTTATGCATTGTCTGCCGGCCTCGCGTGGAGTTGAAGCGACAGATGAGGTAATGGATTCAGCAAATTCGATCATTTTTGACCAGGCAGAAAATCGCCTGCACACTGAAAAAGGGCTACTGGTTTGGCTGGTTTATCCCAGACTCAAACGCCCCAGCTCTGATTTGAAAGCATACCATTCTGGACAGATTCAAGATTTTCTTGAAAAACATTATTGCTAAAACTTGTTTTCATAAACTAATAAAGGAGAGAAAATGACTGCTTCTAGTGTTGAAATAAAAGAAAAGAAAACTGGATTCAAGAAAGTGTTGAAGGGTCTGGATATGACCCTCTTCACTGTGTGTGCCATTCTGGTGATGGATACCCTGGCTCCATCAGCTGCCATAGGCCCTTCCTCCATTTCCTGGTGGGTGATCACTCTGATCCTCTTCTTCATTCCGTATGGTCTGATCACTGCAGAGTTGGGTACCGCTTACCCCGAACAGGGTGGATTGTATATCTGGGTGAAGAAAGCATTCGGTGAAAAATGGGCTGCCCGTACCACCTGGCTCTATTGGATCAACGTTGCTTTATGGATGCCTAGTGTATACATTTTGTTTGCAGGTATGTTCGCTCAACTCTTCTTCCCTGACATGAGCATGTGGCTGCAGATTTTGATTGGGATCATAATGAGCTGGATCACTGTGTGGATCGGCTGTATTAAACTCGAAAGTGGAAAATGGATTCCCAATATTGGTGCCATCATCAAGGCACTCATCATGGTTGTGATCGGCGTGGGTGCATTCATTTTTGCCGGAAAGAATGGCGTAGCCAATGACCTGTCCTTCAGCAATATATTGCCCGAATGGGGCGCTGGTCTGGCATTTTTGCCGGTGATCGTTTACAACTTTATGGGATTTGAGCTTGTTTCCGGTGCGTCGGAAGAAATGAAGAACCCTGGCAAGGATGTTCCCCGCGCCATCATCATTGCTGGTGCTTTAATCTCTGTGTTCTACCTCCTGGGAACCACCGGTATCCTCATGGCAGTCCCCCTTGATCAATTGGGACTTGTTACGGGCATCATCGATACACTGCAGATCTTATTTGGTACTACGGGTGTTGGCGGTATCATCGTCATTATGCTGGGTATAGCTGCCCTATATTCATTCCTGGCAAATATGGTTACATGGACAATGGGAGCCAACCGCACTGCAGCTGAAGCTGCAAAAGAGCATGAACTTCCTGCAATTTTTGGAAAAGAGCACCCTGTTTACAAGACCCCAACAGGCGCTTTTATCATTACGGGTATCGTATCAACGGTTGTGATGATCATCTATGGTCTGATGGCTGGCACTGCAGAAGAACTCTTCTGGACGTTATTCGCCTTCAGCTCTATGGTATTCTTGCTACCTTACCTTGCTTTGTTCCCTGCTTTCTTGAAACTGCGCAAGCAGGATGCTGAAATTGAACGCCCTTACAAAGTGCCGGGCAGTAAGCTGTTCATCACGATCATGGCTGTTATTTGTGAGATCTTCATCTTGCAGGCGATTGTATTCTTTATCTATGTTCCAGGCGAGCCAATTGACTGGGCTTTTGCAGGTCCAGTGCTCATTGGTGTAGTGCTTACTCTGATCATTGGTGAAGTACTTATGGCAATATCCATAAAGAAGAAGAACTCAAAAGAAAATGTAATGGAAGGAAAATAAAATGTCTCGAACTTTAAAAAGCACACCACGAAATGATGGTTTTCGTATGCCGGGTGAATTTGAACCCCATGCCGGCACGTGGATGCTTTGGCCAGAGCGCCCAGATAATTGGCGGCAGGGGGCAAAACCCGCACAGCGCGCATTTGTTGCCGTTGCATCTGCCATCAGTCAGTTCGAACCCGTTACTATGGGCGTTTCTCATGCGCAATTTCAGAACGCCCGGGCAATGCTGCCCGAACACATCCGGGTGGTTGAAATGTCCAATAATGATTCATGGATGCGCGATTGTGGACCTACTTTCGTGGTGAATGGAAAAGAAGCCCGAGTGGTAGATTGGGATTTCAATGCCTGGGGTGGTTTATTGGGTGGATTATATTTCCCATGGGATCTGGATGATCAGGTTGCACGAAAAGTAGGCGAAATTGAAAGAGTAGACAGATATAAAGCACCACTAGTTCTGGAAGGCGGATCCATTCATGTGGATGGTGAAGGAACTTTAATGGTCACCCGGGAATGCCTCTTGAATGAAAACCGCAACCCTGATAAAACGCAGGCAGAGATTGAAGATCTGTTGTCACAGTACCTCAATGTGAATACAATCATTTGGTTGAATCGTGGGGTTTACAATGATGAAACCAATGGGCATGTGGATAACCTCTGCTGTTTCATCCGTCCAGGAGTGGTGGCATTGACCTGGACAGATGATGAATCTGATCCGCAATATGAAATCTCTCAAGAGAATTATGAGATCCTGCGGAGCGTAAAAGATGCAAAGGGTCGCAGCCTGGAAATTCATAAAATCCACCAACCCGATCCAGTGCTGATCACAAAAGCAGAAAGCGAAGATGTGGATGCCATCGAGGGGACGCTACCACGTGAGGAAGGCGATCGCCTGGCTGCATCGTACATAAATTTCTATATGTGTAATGGCGGCGCAGTTGTCCCCGTCTTTGGCGATAAACACGACGCTGTCGCTCTTGCGGAGTTGCAGAAACTGATGCCCGAACGGAAAGTAGTCAGTGTTCCAGCCCGTGAAATCCTGTTGGGTGGTGGAAATATCCACTGTATCACTCAGCAGCAGCCGAAACCGTAAGAATCAGCATTTCAAGAAAAAAGCTCGGGGTTTAAAAACCCTGAGCTTTTATTTTTCGTGTTGTGTATGGATCGTCTACAAACAGGTCTTCTGCCCCATCATCAAGGAAGTAACGATGATTTCAGGATCGAGTGAATTAAATTGCTGCTTTACCAGTTGATAATGATCTTCTGTCCAGAAATCATCTGCTTTCCTGCCTGATTCTTCGAGGTGGGTAATGATGACCCGGGATGGATGAAATGCATAAAAGAAATGGCAAAATGCTTCCAGCAGTGGAGGTGGGTCATCCAAAGCACATGCTTTTCCGAGCCACAGGTGGGCAAAAACTCCATCCAGCTTGCCAAATGAAGGAAGGCGACCCGGATCATACACCCGTGTATCGCCAGGAAAAAGCCAGCGTTTATCGTTGAATTCAGCCAGATAACCTAACTCGGGAACCCCGTTATTTCCCCGAATGTGCAGCGCTTCGAAGGGTGTAAGCGCGAGGTCTCCAAGCTGGATGGGTGTACCAGGCTGCGGGGTGATGATATTCTCTTTCGGAAGGTGGGCTGTTTGTTGTACCTTTTCCAGCATGAAAGAAGGGACCACCCAGGTAATGGGAAGGTCACGCAGCGCCGTGATCAGGTTTAGATCCAGATGGTCAGCATGGGCGTGCGTAAGTACCACCAGTTGTAAATTTCGAAGATCGTTTAGAAAATCGGGCTGGATATCCAATTTTAAGCGGGTGAAGAGTGAATAAGGATCAATCGCCCAGTGAGTTTTGCCAGTATGCAGTAGATAATTGGCGGCATAAGTCAACCAGACGGCATCATTCTGCTCGACCTGCCAGTCAGATACTACATCCTGCCACAGAGAGGAGTACGCCGCCGTAGCGGTTAGAATTTTCTGCTCAATCTCAGCTTGTTTTTGAATATAAAGATCAGTTGGCATAATACCTGGCAATGTAGGCTTCTACTTCCGAGATGGACTGTTTGAATACACCGGGTTTTTCCACTTTCATACTGGTAGCGGCAGCTGCCCATTTACCGGCTTCACATGGAGAAAGGCTGAGCCGTTTTGCAATATAAGAACCCAGGCAGGTATCTCCACGTCCACTGCGACCATCCATGGATTGGGAATGGAATTTATAGTGATAATTCTTCCCATCGGCGTAGATCAGCACTCCTTCACTGTGAGTTAGGACGATTTCTTTTACACCGTAAGCAGCATAACGCTGAGCCGCTTTTTCGATATCATCTTCACCGGTTAAAAATTTCGCTTCCACCGCATCGGATTTTAAAATATCCAGACAAGGCAGGATAACCTCCATATCGTCCCATTGTTGATAAATGAGTTCTTCGCCATGCAATACACGCACAAATCCCTGCACATCTGCTGCCAGCAAGATTCCATTTCGCTTTCGCATTTCTTTAAAGAATTCTGGCTCAACCTCTCCACGAATGCTGGGGCTGACTGCGATGGCTTTTGCTGAAAGCCCATCCAGATGTTCAGGATTAATGGTTTCAGCAACCTTCTTTACATACAGATTTCTCTTGTCAACATCGTAGGTTTTATATTCCAGTGTCATTAAAGTTGAGTAAGGAGAAAAAATCGGGTAACAGTCTATCCCATCCGCTTGAATGTTTTCGACCACATACGCATCTTCCTTTGCCAGGCGAGTGACCACCGCAGCTTTGATACCCAATTGCATCCCTGCATGAGCAGCGTAATTCATGCCACCCCCATCTACATACCGGGTACCGTCGGGTGTGATGATGGTGTCTTTCGTGTAGTTTCCTGTGTAAATTACATCATAGTGTTTTGTTTTGTTTGCCATATTATTTTCCATGTTACGTAAAATTGTTTTGGATTGTTATGAAGAATCCCTTAAAAATCTCCTGCTGGCAGAAAATGGGAAATTGACCTTTACAAGAAGATCAAATTAAAAGAGGTGAATAATGGCTGGAATTCCTGAATGGATTACCCAGTAAACTCCTGCTGCCAGCAACGCTGTGAATGGGATAGTAAACAGCCAGGCAAAAACGATATCACCTGCCACACCCCAACGAACTTTGCTCATTCGCTCTGCCGCACCAACGCCCATAATGGATGTGCTTACAACCTGTGTGGCGCTAACTGGTCCACCCAGTAATGAAGCAACCAATATCACAATGGCTGATGCAAATTGAGATGAGAATCCATGAATGGGTCGAATTTTATAGAATTTTGCTCCCAATGTGCGAATCAGGCGATATCCACTGAGAGCAACCCCCAATGCAATTGCCAGGGCACATGAAAAAATAACCCAGAAAGGAACATTAAAACTTTTCTGCATCCCAGCTATAACCAACCCGAGGGTGATCACGCCCATTGTTTTTTGAGCATCATTTGCACCACTTCCCATTGCCAACCCCAGGGAGGTGATAATTTGCAGCTTTTTAAATGCGCCATTGATCCTGGGTGAAGCTTTCCAGGAAAGCAGGTAAACAATATTGGCTACCAAGATACCAACAACGAAGCCAACCAGGGGTGAAACAAAAAGGAAGATCACTACCTTGATCACACCCGCCAATTGAATTTCCTGAAAACCTGCTCCGATTGCAACCGCGCCGATCAAACCACCGATGAGAGCGTGTGATGAGCTGCTTGGTATCCCTAACGACCAGGTGAGCAAATTCCAGATGATTGCACTCGAGAGAGCCGCAATGAGGATCAGCATGTTTAAGTGTTCAGAAGACACAATATCATGACCGATTGTATTGGCAACCGCTACGCCAAAAATGAACGGACCACTAAACTCGGCTACGGCTGCGATGATCAAGGCTACTTGCGGCTGAATTGCCCTGGATGAGATCATCGTAGCGACTAGATTGGATGAATCATGAACGCCGTTCAAGAACGCAAAACAAATCGCCAGGATTATCAAGATGATCAATAGTGTAGACATAGGATTAACTCTATGTGGTTTTTACAACAATATCAGCCAGAACATTGGCTGCTTCATCACCTCGATCAGCTGCATTGCTCAAGTGGCGATAAACTTCGCGCAGTTTCATTGCCCTGACAATGGTTTTGACATCGTCTGTTTCGTGGAACATTTCTGCCAATGCTTCGCGATAGAGTTTTTCGACATTGTTTTCGATCTTTTTCGCGCGGTGCGCATGTTCTGCTGCCACACCGGGGTGTTCTTGAAGACACTCAACCGCTTTGAGAATTTCAAATGTTGCATCTCGCAGCAGTGTGCTGATCTTCACCATATATTCGGTGGGTTTCACTTTGAATATGACGATTTCAGTCATTGTGCTGTAGGCGTAGTCCAACACATCATCAATAGCTCGTGAAAGCGAAAAAATATCTTCACGATCAAATGGGGTAATGAACGTACGGTTTAATTCATCGATCAAAATACGGCGGGCTTCATCTGCTTCTTTTTCCTTGGTGGTAAGCTGATCTGCAAGGGTCTGGTCAGGTTTAGAAAGGTAAGCAATCAAAATGTCCATCCCTTCAAGTGTCAATGAAGCTTGCTCGTGTATTCTTGCAATAAATACATTGCGCCGTTTCTTAAAAAGTTTTAGCATCGTTTTCCATCCTCACACACAATCTTATGATACTGTAAAACTTAATTCCTTATAGTATAAGGATTTATCAAATTCTTTCAATACAGCCACTCTCAGCCAGAACTTCCAATCCAGCTGCCAGTTCCTTTAGACTTGCATTAGGGCTTACTTCGACTGTTCGCCAGGCTGTTTCAGGTATAAATGGGGCAATCTTTTTAAAGTCAATCTCGCCTTGCCCGGGTACCTGATGGTCAGTAATGCCTATTACATCATGAAGGTGCACGCCGATCATTCGGTTGGCAAAACGGGTTAACCATTCATTACTATCTACCAGGCCCAACACATCCAATGTTTGTGCATGCCCTGTATCATATTGAAAACCAAACCAATCTTCTTTGCAGAGGTCCAATAATTTTTCCATTTCATCCGGCAGAGGAATATCGTAATAGCGATACCGGTTTTCCAGTGCCAGTGAAATGTGTGTACCTCTTGCATATTCAATGATCTCCATCAGACTTTGCATTACCCGTTCCAGGTAAGGGGCGGCTATTTCAGCCCGATGGGCTATCATTTCAGCTTTTAGTGATTCATATGCCATTGACCCTTTTTGCCCATTCTTAAATAACTGGCGCAACTGATGATCGCGTGAATGATCGCCAGCGATGGCACCGGGATGGATTACAACGCTTTTTGAACCCAGTCTGCACGCCAGATCAATGGACCTTTTAATCATATCCATGGATTTTACTCGCAGGGATTCATCCATGCTGGAAATCTCAAGATCTCGGGATTTTCTTTCGTCGTACGTATATGTTGCAGGGCAGGGTTCATGAACCGTTGAAACATAAAACTGGTTTGAATCAAATTGTTCATAAATGGATTTGGATACTTTATGGTTCAACTCAAACCGGCAGAAACCAATACTGCGTGCTTGTGAAAATGTTTCATTGAATGGGATGGGCTGATCAATTCCCCACATGGTAGAAAGGGCAGCATTATATAATACATTCGGCTGCTTTAGAGGTCGCGTTGAGATCGCCTGATCAATGGCTTGTGTTCGCTGGGGGTAAATATTTAATAACTCGCTCAATCTCCCGATGCGGTGATCGGGTTGGATCTCGGTGATGGTCTCTTTATCTGTCTCGTCATCTGGATCATATTCATCCTGAAAATAGCCATTCACATTAATGACTGATACGGATGCATAACCTGCCTGCCGGGCACCGATCAAATCCCTTGCCAGGTTATCGCCTACATAGGCGCACCTTTCCGGAGGGATTCCTAAAGCGCGACTGGCTTCAAGGAATAGCGAAGGATGAGGCTTGCGAAGTCCAAACACCGTTGAAAGGATGACTACCTGGAAAAGGTCATCTATACCGTTTTCTGCCAGTATTTGTGGTGTTTCAGTCGATGAAGTTGTATTACTGATAATTGCCAGGGTATAACCGCGGTTAACTAGAGTTCGTAAAGTCTCAACAGCATCTGGCAAAAGGGCTTTATTCCGGGTGCTCCTCCACATCTGATTAAGCGTGACGGCGTGATTACGTACAAAATCGGCTGGCAGATCGGGTAACATGTAGGTAGACCATAGATCCGCCTCGCTCAATTCCACCAGGTTCTTTTTACACCAGTGCCTGTATTTTTTCTCCCGACTTCGTAATGTTGCTAAAAAATCCTGCGGATTGCCATCTATGCCAACAAAAGATTGTATCTTCTGAATATAGTTCAGAGAGGTGTCATCAATAATCTTCGTAATTCGTAATGTTCCACCAATATCAAAACAAATAGCTTCAATGTCATTTGTCATGAGAATCTGAATCCTGCTTTCTTTATTTTTCCAGGATTGGCACCTTTAACAGGTCACGAAAATCCTGAATATAAACATCTGCCAGTGCATCTTTTTCGTAATTAAAGGCAATTGTGTACATTCCTACTGCTTTTGCACCATCCAGTTCAGTCTTTTTATGCCCAACAAATATTGCTTCACTGGCTTGAATACCAGTTTGGGTGATAGCCTTTTCATACATAATGGGTGAGGGCTTACGAATACCCATTTCTCTGGAGCTGATTATGATATCCCATACATGCCCAAAGCCATACTTTTCAAACCATTTGAGTTTTTGTGATACCGAAAGGGCTGTGTCTGTGATGATGCCAAGAAAATACCCTTCATTTTTTAATTTAAGGATTGTTTCTGGTACACCATCCATGATTTCCACCGTGTCATCATCCTCGCCCATGGCAGAAATCCCTTCCGCAAGCTCCTTCGGAGAAGTGATCCCACATAGCTGCAGGATCTTTTTGTAGTACTCATATCTTTTAATCTGACCTGAATATGCCAATTCTCGTATCTTTTTACTTTCTGTTTCAAAATCAGGCTGGAGCGTGATGTTATGCATTTTCAAGAAATTTTCAAAATTTTGATTCTTTTGCGGGCGAATATATAGAATATCACCAGCATCAAAGAATAGAGCTTTTATTCTTCGCTTCTTTGAAAAAACTTGATGTTTGCTGTCATTTTCTATCTCTTGTTTCAGAATCGGAATAAGCTCATCCATGGTATGGATCACGTGATCTGGTTCTGTACCATTATCCGATTCACAATTACTGAAATCATGCAATATCCGAATTGCCAGATGAAAGCCAGCCCTGCGTGCCCCAAGGATATCCCGGTTGATCGTATCACCGATATAGGCACAGGAACTGGTAGGAGCGTTAGCCAGACGGGCTGCATAATAGAAGATGGATGGATCAGGTTTCCGCCGGCCATAAACAGAAGAGAGAACAATGGGATCAAAATAATCAAGAATTCCATATGCTAGTAAATTATGAGGTACCTGGTCATGGCTTTGTGTATTGCTGATGCATCCAATTGTCAGACCCATTCTTTTAATCTCTTCCAAAACTCGAGGAATCTCAGGACGAAGCTCTCGTAAGAATAATTGTGTTTCGTAAATGAAGGCAAGCTCTTCTGCAATAGGAGCCAGAGCCTTGGAAGAAACTGAAAGACCGATTAAGAAATATTTAGACCAGATTTCTGAAGGTTTTAGTTCGATATTGGATTCAAGATTCCAGCGGAGGTAGGTCATCGCTCCTTCGGTGATCTTATCTGCCAGTTGTGTATCAGAAACACTGGGCTGGATACCTGCTTTCTCGAGGCATTCTCGGATCAGGTGGATCTTTTTGATGCGGTATTCACGGGTGAATTGAAAGGTTTCAATGGTGCCACCCATATCAAAGAAAATGGCTTTAAGCGTCATGCTTTTTCCTCAAATCTATTTCGGTTTTGTGGAAGATCAGTAAAGTATTTCAGAGAATAAGGAATTTCACACTTATTTTCAGGCACGGATCAATTTTTGGTCCGTGCCTGAATGAACGGAAAGGATTGAAAACGGTTACTTTCCCAGGTTGAGCAGGTAGAAATCTCGTGCTTCAACCATATGATCGTAAGCGTATTGCTCTGCAATGAACCAGGTCATAGAGAAAATCTCTTCCAGGGTTTTCTGACCTTCAGGTACTTCATAGGTTGTATCTGGGAAGAAGGTACCAAATTTAGCCCAGGGTTCACGCCCTTCTGGGCTGGTTACGTACTTGATCCACAGTTTTGCAGCATTTGGATGGGGTGCCTGGTTGATGATGCCAGTGTAGCTTTGACTTTGAATACCAACCGTTGGAGTAAGTCCCCAGCAAGGTTCGAATGCCAGATTGCCCTCTACTACATCAGCCATGTTGGAATATGAGGTCAATGCCATATAGCTTTCAGTCATACCAGGGGTAGCAAAAGCAGAATCAACTTCATCACCGCCGGGTTCGGGAATAGGACCATTCTGTGCGAATCTCTTTAACCACAGCCAACCAGCATCGGGGGTGTCTTCATCAAGAACAGGTTCGGAACCATAGAGTGCAATGTAGGCTTCTTTCATTTCGTCAGCATGGTATGCCAGCGTGATCAATTTACTCAGGGTTGAGGCGTCATTCAATGGGTCTTCGATGAAGAACTTACCCTTCCATTCTGGGTTGGTCAGCTCCCAGATATTGGTAATTGGGCAGGTATCATTTAATTCTGAGTTATAAGCGAAGACGCTAGTTCCGAAACGGGTCATCAACAGCGGCTGGGTGTATTCTTCGGGTGTATATGCTGCGGTGCTGTCGGGAACAAACCGCCAGACATATTTATGGGGAAGAACGTTACCGACAAGTTCAGCACCACCGCTACTGAACCAGACATCACCCGTGAATGCGCCAGCTTTTTGCTCTTCTACGGTCTTCAGGAGAACATCATCACCACCAAGATCAAATGCTTCAACCTTGATTTCGGGATACAGTTCCATGAAACCTTCGGCTGCTTTCTCGATCTTTGATGTATTGGCATATACCAGGACGGTTCCTTCTGCTTTTGCGGCTGCTTCAATTGCTGCCCAGTCTTGCACACCGGTATCGTACGGGCCAAGTTGATTGGCTTTGAGCCATTCTTCCTGTGCAGATAGAGGTGCTTCTGTGGCAGCTGGTGCTTCGGTCGCTTTTGTTCCACAGGCTGACAATACCAGGGTCAGTAATATTACCAATGCTGCTATCCTATATAACCTTTTCATTTACTTCCTCCTTTATATTATTTGAACGGTCAAATCTAGATGTAGAAGATTTTTTGAAATTATCAGGGTATACTTGCCTCCTTCATTTGAGAAATAACGATAGAAATCCTTATCATGATCAAGCTGAAATCAAATTTCCAGTTTCTTTGTCATACAGATTGATGGTTTCTTCTTTGAAAGATAACCAGATTTTTTGATCCATCTGGATCTGGCTGACACCCATTTCCTTGACGGTTAATTCTATGTCACCTTTTTGAGCAACAATCGTGGTATCAGCACCAGCAGGCAATACGGAATACGCAATGAATTCGGCTGCATTGTCTGTTGGGGTAGTGTGAACGATGATGTCCTCGGGACGCAATCCTACAACAACATCACCTGTTTTACCGTAAGTTTTTACTGGTACGGTGAAATTTCCCAAATCAACTTTATTTTTATCCGTTACACGACCAGGCAAAAGGTTAACCTTTGGATTACCAATGAAATCTGCCACAAATAAATTCGCTGGGTAGTGATAGATCTTATCAGGGGTGTCCATCTGTTGGATCACGCCTTCTTTCATGACAGCAATATTGCTCGACATGGTCATAGCTTCGATTTGGTCATGTGTTACATATACAGTAGTTGCATCAGAAATATGATGCAGACGTTTGATCTCTGTACGCATGTCCATTCTCAATCGGGCATCGAGGTTGGATAAAGGTTCATCCATCAGAAATACTCTCGGTCTGTAAGCCAGCATACGTGCCAGTGCAATACGCTGTTGCTGTCCACCGCTCATTTCACGCGGATAGCGATCTTCATAACCACTCATTTTTACTTCTGCCAGTACTTCTTTAACACGTTGAGTCATTTCCTCTTTAGTCATTTTTTGAATTTCAAGAGCAAAAGTAATATTCTTGTAAACCGTCATGTGTGGCCAAAGAGCATAATTTTGAAATACGAGACCAAGGTCTCGTTGACCAGGAGCCAAAGAAATACCTTTGGAACGCGAGAAGATAAGCTTTTCTCCAACAAAAATTTCACCATCATCGGGATCTTCCAGACCAGAAATGCACCGCAAGAGGGTGGTCTTGCCACAACCCGAAGGACCAAGCAGTGTCAGAAAAGTACCTGGTTCGATGGTCAGGCTTACGTTATTTACAGCTACAACATCGCCAAATTTCTTAGTGAGGTTTCGAATAATAATCGGTGTTTCCATTTTTACCTTTCCTAAACTCCTAAGCCTTTTTTCAAGCTGCCACCACGGAAGCGGCTGATGATAAAGTTCCCAATCAGAACAAGAACAATAAGGATGATGATGACAGCATTAGCTTGCTGTTCATTTCCGTTTTCAATATATCGCATGGTCATACTTGCCAATACCGCAGTAGAGGGTGTGACCAATACAATGATGAGGGATAACTCACGCATAGTAGTAATGAATGTCAACAGAAATCCCGATACGAAACCAGTGCTGGTCAGAGGAAATATGATGCGCTTGAATCGGTGCCAGGGCGAAGCTCCTGCGATTGCAGCAGCTTCCTCCAGTTCTTTACCAACTTGCAACATTGCAGAGACTCCGGTACGCGCAGAATAGGGTATATGTTTTGCGACTGACACCACCACCAGAAGAGCAAATGTGCCATAAAGAGCAGGAATTGGACCTACTGGTTTGGTAAACATGGAAATGTATACCGCACCAAATGCAATACCTGGAATGACGTATGGAATGAATGAAATTTGCTCAACCAGCTTCGAAAGCCTGGTACCTCTGCCTTTAACGATGGCGTATCCGAGGATCACACCAAACAACGCAGTGAAAAATGCGGTTAATATCGATAACCTGATGGAGTTCCATGCTCCCATCCAGATTTTGTGATTCAGCAACACTCCCGGTTCGCCACTATTGATCTTGATATCCCCTTTTCCAATCCAGTGAGCCAACGTGAAATTGCTTAGACTGTAATCTCCAGTGCGTAACATCAGGGTGCTGTAAATGAGGAGGGCAAGGGGCAAGATTGCAATAATGAATTCGAATATCACAACGATGGAGGTGAAGAAGAATTTCCAGTTACGTAATTTCATCTTTTGCGCCATGAAACCTCGCCCGCCTATTGTTTCATAGCTTTTACGTGTGCCTACAAGTTTCTGGTTAAGCATAACTGTAACCATGGCAAACAGGATCAAAACGATTGCCAGAACAAAACCATCGCCGTAGTTTCCGATGCCAGTATTCGACCGGAGCATGGTAGATAGTGTGTAGTATTGCACAGGAACACCCAACACATTTGGTCCTCCAAATGTGCCCATGGTTTTGGAGAAGGTCATGATAAAACCTGAAGCAATTGCAGGTGCAACCAATGGAAAAGTAATCTTACGGACAATATGCCATCGTCCAGCACCTGCTAACTCTCCAGCTTCTTCCAAAGAGGAATCAATGGATAGCAGTGCAGCGGAGACGAACAGGAAGAAGAAAGTATAGTAATGCAGCGCGCTACTCATGATGATTGGGAAAGGCCCGTAAGCCAACCAGTCTGGAGTAGCAGTGCCGGTAATAAATTCCAGAAAGCCTGGCGTTCCCCCTGATTTTTGATTTTTAAACAATACCGTCCATGCCATCGCTATTGTCCATGAGGGCATGATGTATGGAACGGTAGCCAAAAAATTGATGATCCCTTTCCCTGGCACATCGGTTCTTACAACCATCCATGCCATAAATCCACCGATGACCAATGCAACGAGAGTCGCACCCAGCGAAATGATCAGCGAATGGATCAATGGCTCATAGGTCATGATCTTGGCGATCTTGCTCGTAAGCATTCTTAACCAGTGATATGAGGTAAAATCACCTATTTGTGCATCTTTAAGTACCCGTAGATCGCTTTCTTGAACAGTAATGGTGGTCATGAGCATGCGGTACAGAGGGATGATCACCATGTAGACCATGACTAGCAGCATAATAATAGAAAGAACTACATGAGGACTGGATACCCATCTTGCAAATCTACGCAGGTGGGCAATCCATTTCTGTGATTTTTGCTGCGATGTATCTGAAATTACTGCCATTCGTTTTCTCCTCTTCAAAACAATTCAAAAATATTTTCAGATTTGATTACAAAAAAAGGTCACGTGAATTTAAGAGTGCAGCGATAAGGTTTGGTAAATTAAAAAATTCTGTGACTAATCGCTATCAGCGTTAAAAATATTTAATTGATCACGAAGCAGGTCCAACCTATCCAGGATGGGCATGATCTTTTCTTGATCCTCACTGGCGACTGATAAAAGGAGAGCATTGATCACCGTCATGGGTACAACAAGGGAATGGAATTCGCCAATTGGTCCCCTGCGGGCTGATAATACGACATCAACTTTATCCCCCAGAATGGCATCCAACGTATCGGTAAGCATGATCGTATTGCACCCAACCCGGTTGCAATAATCCAGGAGAAGTTTCAGGGCAGGATTCTGATCGAAGAAGCAGATGATAAAAACCAGGTCGGATGAATCCAAAAGCAGGAGAGATTCAAGCAGTTCACGTCCGGAATTAATTAGAGGAACAACATCCTTTCCAAACCTGCGTAAACGAATTTCCATCAAATCAACCAGTGAAATAGAAGGTCCCAACCCAAACACGAAGATCCGTTTATGTTCGCGTATTAAATCGACTGCATTTTTGATCGCAGTTCGATCGATTGATTCCATTGCCTGGGTCAGGTAATCGATTTCGGTTACGGTAAGGCGTTCAAACATATCACCGCCTTCTCGCAGGTCATCCAACCTTCCCCGCAGCCTCGCAGAGTGGCTTACCCTCTGGCGAAAATTTTCCTGCAGTACTGTTCGCATAGCTGGATAGCTACTAAAACCAAGAGTGCGAGCAAAACGAACCAATGTTGCTTCACTAAGATTTAGCCTTTTGGCAATCTCTCCTGCTGGAAGAAAAGCGGATTCTTCTTGATTTTTCCTCAAAAAATTTGCAATTCGTTTTTCACTCTTGGTCAAAGAGCTATACTGTTCGCTGATCAATTGGCTAAAATCATGGTTTTTTGACGGTGAGTTATTATTCATTTTTGATCCGACCCTTCCTACTTTATCGCCTAACAATATGGCAAAAAATGAACATTAACTTTCATTTGAAAAAGTATACAGCAAAAGAATATCTAATGCAAGAATTGTTACATTTATTGTCATGAAAATTCCTATGCTTATCTTCCTTATTATTTACTTTTCTAAAACTTGAGCAATTTCAGGTGTTATCCAAAGAGCAGCATGGGTCGTATCCACCAGCACATCACAGATTTCCATTTGGGGAATATACGCCTGTTTAGCCATCAGGTACTGTTCTCGGAAATATCGATTCAGGAAGTACATCAGGTCATACTTTTTTCGATAATCCATATCACGTTTCCATTTGCGTTTTAACCGAATGTCATCTGCCGTCAAATAGAGCACTTTTATACTGATCAATGGAGCGATTTCAGGAAGCAAGAAGGGAAAATTGCCTTCCATGAAAATAATATCCGCAGGTTCAACTTCGACCGGAGAACAGCCTTCTTTTAATTTTCCATCCAGGGTATGACTTGAAGTAGCCTGGATAAAGTCATAGCGAGGTGTGATGATTTTCTTCCCTTCGCAGATATCCTTCAGACATTGTTGAAGGAGCTCGTAATGTAGCGCTTCTTTTCCCAGGGAGTCGATGCCATGTGCTTCACGATAATCACGATCCGTAAAGAAATTATCCATCTCGATCGAGGTGATCTTTTTCCCAGCCCGGGTGAAAGCTTCACACAGCCTTGCGGTTATTTCTGTTTTCCCGGCAGCAGTTTGCCCGGCGATCGCGATCACGAAAGGGCTGCCTTTGTGTTGGGTTAACTTCTTTACTATATCTAAGAAGCATTCATCTACTTCTGCATTGGCGGCTTTAAACGCCTTATAGCTGATACCCATTTGGGTATCGAGAGCTTTCTGTTTTTCTTTAAACTTGCGAAAAGGTTTGCCACCCAGATGAACCCGGCTTTTTTCTGTAAAGTACTCAGTGCGATGGATAAAGTAGAATCCGCGTACGTCAAAAGAAAAATGCCGGTTTACCCATTCCGGTGAATATTTTTCTGTTACTAACCCAACAAACAGCATTCGCAGCAATTTAAGGATGTTCTCATCCATCACTATACGATTTCCTTGATAAGGTCTTAATTGGATGGATGTATAAAATTGACTATCATTGACCATCGTTTCGATATCCTTTTTAGGTTCGATGGTGATAGTTTGCCAACCTTCCTTGGGAGTTACATTATCCAGACAGTATTGAAATTCATACCATTCCAAATTAGCAATACCAGGCTGGATCTGTTTCATTTTTTCGTATAAGTCAATCGAAAATGCTATGGGGTTCGTGAGAAGAGGATTCGTCATGGTTTTCCTGATTTAATCTTTTTTGTCATGCGCCGTATTTGGCAACCCTACCAGCATTAGCCAATGCAAGTGGCATGACGAATTTTGCTGGTATGATTCCCAGACTGCCCTGAAGGCAGGCTTGTTCGCCAAATCGGGCAATTCCATTCGAGCGTGCATTCTTTGAATATAACAGTAAAGGTACTGGATGCCAGCTATGAGAGCGTAATATGGCTGGTGATGAATGGTCTCCTCCGATGATGATAACATCAGGCTGCAATTCCATCAGACGAGGGATGAATACATCGAATTCTTCGATTGCCTTTACTTTCCCATCAAAATCACCGTTCTCTCCACAGGTATCTGTTTTCTTGAAGTGAAGGTAGAAGAAATCATACTTTTTCCAGTACTTTTCCAGAGTGGTAAATTCATCAGCTAGAGTGATGCCATCCACTGGAAGGATATCCATACCGACCAGCCTGGCAACACCCCGATACATACCATTGACGGCTATTGCTGCGGGATGCAGTTTGAAAATTTCAGAGTAGGAAGGTACTTTCGGAAATCTGGCAAAGCCACGCAACATGATCATATTGGCAGAGTGTTGATTTTTCAGCAAGATTCGAGCTTTTTCGATGAACTCGTTGCAGATCTGTGCTGATTTTTGTGCTACAGGAGTTAAGGCTTTAACAGGAATAGGCGCCGTTCCCGTTTTCAATGGGTCGGATTCTGACAGATCATCTGCCAGACCAGGAGAGCGCATGATAAAAGCAAAGCGATGCTCCTTTACTGGTTCGACAAAAATTTCCACACCCTCGATTTTGATTGTCCTTAATAGTTCGACCAGCTTCTTACTTTCTTCGGTAGGTAATCTTCCAGCGCGTCGGTCGGTCAAAATACCTTTTTCATCTACGATGCAGAAATTTCCTCTGGCAGCCACATCATCTGCTCCCATCTCAAAATCAACCCCCAGAGCTTCTAATGCCCCACGACCAATTTCATACTGTAATGGGTCATAGCCAAAAATTGCCAGATGCCCCGGACCACTCCCGGAAGTAATGCCTGGACCGACCGGCATTGTCAAACCGAGCTCTGATCGAGCTGCCAGAGCATCCATATTGGGAGTACAGGCAGTTTCCAGTTCAGTTTTTCCGCCGGGTACTGCTGGCAATCCGCCTAATCCATCCAGAATAAGCATGGCGATCTTAGTTTCTGCTGGGATGGTTGAATTATGGAAAAAGGTATCAAACATGATTGACCTTCATGGTACTCACTTTTGGTAAAGCATCTATTCGGTATATTTCAAGGCAGATGCCATTTCAGGCGTCAACCAAAGAGATGCGGCAGTAGTATCCACTACCATGTCACTGATTTCCATCATAGGAAGGTACACTTCACGCGCGCGCAGGAATTGGGTTCGGAAATACCGGTTGCACAGGTATACCGGATCGTATTTCCTGCGATAATCAATGTCGCGTCTCCATTTCCGCTTCAACCGGATGGGATCGTCAGTAAGATATACAATCTTTATTCCGATCAAAGGAGCGATTTCAGGGATGTAGAATGGGAAATTCCCTTCCAACAAAATGATATCCGCGGGTTCCACCTGAAGAGGTGTCTGCCCGGGGCGTAAATTGCTATTCAAGTCGTGAGTGGAGATTGATTGGGCGGAATAATATTTCGGCATGGAAGCGGTTTTTCCTTGGAGCAATGTTTTCATACATTGCTGGAAAAGGTCAAAATGAATAACTTCTTTATCCATGGGTTTCCCATCACGAAAATCTCGATCTTTAAAGAAGTTGTCCATCTCAATCGAAGTAATGCTTTTACCTTCGCGGGTTAGTTCTTCGGAAAGCCGGGAAACAATCTCTGTTTTTCCTGCCGCTGAAGGACCGACCAGTGTCAGCAATAAGGGAGTACCTTTGGTGGCAATGACCTTTTTTAACGCATCAATGAAGGCCTGATCGATCACTCGATTGGCTTCTTTGTATTCCTTGTAGCCAATATCCTGGTATTTTTCTAGCGCTTTTTGACCAGGGGCAAATTGAACAAAGGGATGCCCTTCAAAATGCTCAAGGATTGCTTCTGTGTAGTATTTTGTTCGTACAAGAAAAATAAAACCCCTGATATCAAAATAGAAAAACTTCTTCACCCACTGCGGTGAGTATTTTTCAGTTACCAATCCAACAAAAAGCAATCGGGTGAGCCAGGCGACTTTCTCGTCCAGAATAATCCGGTTATTTTTCATCGGTTTGATCTTAACGTTCTCATAGAAATCTGGTTGTTGAATAAGAGTTTCTATGCTCTCGGTTTCCATTAATGGAATGGTTTTCCATCCATTATTTGGTGTAATGAGATCCAATGCATAACGAAACTCATATAATTCAAGCTCTGAAATACCCGGATCGATCAAATCCATCTTTTGATATAGAGTCTCCGAAAAACGGGCATTATCATCAAGCAATAATGGATCTGTCATGAATATCTCCTACCTTTTCCCAATACAAGTGCTTCATAAGCACGCTGTATTTTTTCATAATTTCCATCCCGATCTAAAGCAATTCCCCTGCCCATGCCAGTTGCGATCACACCCGCACCGATTTCTGCCAGTTGATCATCCAATTTCTCCAACAATGCTGGGGCGCTGCCGGGTTCTGTGCTGCGACCATCAAAAATAAGGTGCAAATAGATATCCTGTACACCCATATCTCTGGCAATTTTTAGTACTGCGAGCGGATAATCAATAGAACCATGAGAACTTTTTTCTGTCAATAATCCTATCAGGTGCAGGTGCGAATGGCGATCCTTGACCCCCTTGATAGCCTGGAGAAATATTGTATTGGTGGAAAATGTGCCATCTTTTATTGCCTGGTCAAGGCGTACATCATCTTGCAATACAATCCTGCCAGCACCGATGTTCATGTGACCCGCTTCAGAATTGCCAGCTTTTCCTTCCTGCAGACCGACAGCATCTCCGGACGCCTGCAGGAGAGAGGGGGGATATTTCTTTATCAACTCATCCCAAGCCGGTGTATTAGCAAGGTGTATGGGATTTGTTTGGTCTTCTTTTCCTTTCCCCCAGCCATCCAAAATGATGAGCAGCATATGTCGTTTGGTTCCCCATTCGTGATGATTAGAAAGGTCATTTCCTGTCATTTCTTCAGGCTGCGGGATTCCCAGTACATTTAGAATTGTTGGGGTAATATCTTGCAAGCTACCATCGTTCAGACTCAAAGGTGCATTCGATCTAGGATCTATGAGAATGAATGGAACCAGATTCGTAGTATGTGCGACATGAGGTTTTCCATCTTCTGTTAGCATCAACTCCAGGTTGCCATGGTCAGCAGTGATCGCGATCACGTAATCCTTTTGTATAGCTTGCTTAACCACTTTGCCAAGATGTTTATCTACATGTTCTGCACATTGGATTTTTGCCTGGCTGTTTGCGGTATGACCGATCACATCACCATTGGCAAAATTGGTGATGATCAGGTCGTATCCTGAATGGATGCCTTTGATCACTTCATCGGCTACTTTAGGTAGGCTTAACTCTGGTACCTGGTCGAAAGGGATGCCTTTGGGAGAGGGGATGCGGATATGATCCTCGCCAGCAAAAGTCTTATTTATTCCACCATTTAGAAAGAAGGTGATGTGGGCAAATTTTTCTGTTTCTGAACAGCGCAATTGGCGTAGTCCGGCTTTGCTTACGATCTCTCCCAGGGTATTGCTCACATTGGAAGGTGCAAACGCGACAGGCAAATCTTTGAATTTCTCGTGATACAAGGTAAGAATTATGAAATTCAGATCTTTGATCTCTTGGCGTTCAAAATGAGAAAAGTCTGGTTCCGTGAATGCTTCGGTTAATTCTATTTCGCGCTCACCCCGCCGGCAGCAAAAAATGACAGCATCGCCTTCCTGAATTGAACCCACAGGGGTGCCGCTTTCATCCATACGAACAAGTGGCTCAATGGAATAATCCGTCTGCCCTTCAGCATAAACTTTTTCGACTGCTTTAGCGAGTAACCTACCACCATGAATGAGCATTTTGCTATCCATATTCTTCCCTCTCGATTCCAACCCACTTGATTCCAACATCCTGGAATTATTCTGGGATTTGAACAGTCATTTGAATTACTGTGATTTAAAGTCGTGGCGGGAAGATATCCAGTAACTGGCTGGTTTCTTTGATGGCATAATCTGGTTTGAAATCACTGTTCTGGGGTTCTTTTGCAAGGGTGGCTGGCTCTTCAAACAGGATCATCATTCCAAAACCGGCTGCGTGGGTGCCTTCTACATCGCGAATGGGATTGTCTCCCAGGTATGCACACCGTGCAGGTTCAACACCCATTACACGAGCAGCCAGCCAATAGATCTGTGGATCGGGTTTGCGTACTCTCACTTTTGAAGAAAGGATCAGGGTTTTAAAATATCGCAAAACATCATCTGCAAGCATCCAGTCGGGAATCTCTGTTTCGGTAATCGTGTTGGCAATGATCCCCAACATATAACCGCGCCGGTAGAGTTCGATGATCGTATCTTTGGCGTCGTGGCGGGCTACCCGCCTGCCATCTCGATCACGCCATAAACGGGTCAATTTGCTTGTGTGAGGTGCTACGAGCTCGATTGGGTAATCAGGAAGCAACCACTGTGTCCAAAGCTCCAATTCCGATGCTTCCAATAATGAAGACTTGGAATGGCGCCGGTATTCTTTCCAGCGGGATTCTACTTTTTCGAAAAATACTTCGGGGGATTCTTTCGATTGAACAAGCTGCATCAATTGCTGCCTTGCTTGAGCTTGAAATTCAGGATCTTCAACGACAATTCGCAGAGTATTACCGACATCGAGAAAAATGACATCGATTTCAGGTTTCATGAGGTCTCCCGTTGATAGTAGAATATACTTGCAAAAATTAGAAATATGAAATTATGCTTGCAATTGCTGATATAATACGACAAAACTTAAATATATGCAAGCATTCTTGCGAAAAGGTATTGACTTTCTGTTAGGCAGAATGTAAACTAAAAGAAATTGCACACGTGTGCAGGTTTGCTCTTATGGCTACTACAATCAAAGACATTGCCAGAAAATTAGGAGTATCGCATTCTACCGTCTCACGGGCTATGCATGGAAGCACGCTAATTTCTCCTGAAACAGTGGAGCGTATCCAGCAGGCAGCACAGGAAATGGGATACCAGCCCAGTGCAGCTGCTCGCAGTTTGAAAACGAATCGTACTCGGGTGTTGGGGGTGATCGTCAGCAGTATTGACGATCCTTTCTTTAGTGAAATTCTTTCTGGTATCGAAGAATGTGCCCAGGAGGAGGGATATAGCCTTTTCATTGCCTCCTCGCAGCATGATCCCATGCGCGAACGAAAGATCGTTCAAACCATGATGGAACAGCGTACCGATGGCGTTATTATTTGTTCATCATCATTCAGTGCTGAACAAGGGCATCAACTGATGGCGTACGGATTTCCCGTGGTGGTGCTCAATAACCAGACAGCAGACGATAGCTTTCATTTTTCGATCTATCATGATGATGTCGATGGAAGCCAACAGATCACAAAACATCTGATCGATTTAGGTCATCGTAAGATTGCCTACCTGGGCAATTCACGGTCTGGTAGAACTACGCAAGATCGTTTGACAGGGTTTCGAGACGCCATGCGCGAAGCTGGGATTGCCATTCCTGATACGTATATATACGAGGTCGCTGGGGGAGAAGCTCAATTGGGTAATGAAGCGATGGGATACTTTAAAAACTTGGAAGAAATGCCAACTGCGATCTTCTGTTTCAATGACATCCTGGCAATGGGCGTTTTACGTGCTTGTTCTCAAGCAGGTATACGGGTGCCGGAACAAATTTCAGTAGCCGGTTTTGATAACATCATATATTCTGCATTTACCAATCCTACCCTGACCACTTTTGATCAGCCGAAATATTTTCTAGGGATGGAAGCTGCAAAGCTGTTATTAGATCTTCTGCATTATGAAGTTGGAAAATTTCCTCTAACCCAGACGGTTAAGGTTCTGAAGGGCAGCCTTCTGGTAAGAAACTCAACTGCTGCACCTGCAGCATGATCATTAAGGAATATACATGATGCCTGAAACCCCTCAACTACTGACTACAAGCCTGCCGCTAATACCAAATTCCGTGATTTTGTTTGCTGGTATCGAATATGCTGCTGTAAAAGAAAACTCCGATTTTTACCTGGCTGTACTGGCTGATGAGAATGATGATCACCTGACCCAATTCGAAGGTGAACGAACTTCTATTGGAAAGAAGAAACTGGTTTATGGTCCGCGGAGTGCTCATAATATTGCCATTCTACGAGCGCAACTTCCCTGGTTGCAGCCCAGGCTAATAGGGTCACATACTTCTGCGGGGATGGGAGACAGGCTGGGATTGGCAACCCCCGGACATGTAAGGGCAATTCGTAAAGTTGATAATGCTCCTGATCCAATTTTTGCTCAACAATCCATTCGTGAAATGGCACGCAGCGGGCGAGGCCCCCAACAGGTAATGGATGATGCCACCTGGGGGGTTTTCCAGGAGAACTGGCAGGGTGGATTTGGTGCAGATGCTGACCATCTGAAAACCACCGAAGATATTGATAGTTGCCTTGAAGCCGGGTATACCTTTTTTACCATTGACCCTGGAGACCATGTTGATAATCGAGCAGAGACTGCCAGTTTAAGCGAATTACGTGAAATGGTAAACGGGCTGCCTGTTGAAATGCAATTGAAAGCCAATGGATTATTGAAGAAAGCCTTCCAACTGGAACATGTTAAAGTAACCTTTGAAGAAAGAATACTTTTAAAAGCAATGGCTAAGTATGGTCGGGCGGTATGGCATGTGGCAGCCATGTATCATCACCTGGTGGATAAAGCAGGTAAAAAGCCTTTTGAATTGGAAGTTTCGGTGGATGAGACTGCACAGCCTACCAGCCACGCTGAACATATATATATTGCAAGCGAGTTAAAGCGTTTAGGAGTACGTTGGGTAAGCCTGGCACCACGATATATTGGCACTTTTGAAAAGGGTGTGGATTATATTGGTGATGTTGCAGCCTTTGAGGAGGATATTGCGGGTCATGCTGCCATTGCACGCTGCTTTGGGCAGTATAAATTGAGTCTGCATTCAGGATCAGACAAATTTAGTATCTATCCTGTTGCCATGCGCCAGACGCATGGATTGATTCACTTGAAAACCGCTGGTACCAGTTATCTGGAGGCTCTACGAACTATTGCTGATATTGATGCGGATCTTTTCCGCGAAATCTATTCATTTGCCCGTGAGCACTACGAAGCAGATAAAGTCAGTTATCATGTGTCTGCCCAATTAGTGCGTGCTCCATTACCTGAAGAAGTTGAAGATGGGAAAGTATTATTCGATCAATTTGATGCGCGCGAAATAATGCATGTTACTTTTGGTTCTGTTCTAAAAGCGATCAAGCCGGATGGAGAAATGCTTTTCCGGGACAGGTTGATGAAGCTTCTGTACACAAATCAGGATAAATATGCCGAGTATTTGGAAAAGCATTTTGTTCACCATCTTTCACTATTTACGCAGGAATAATTATTTGCATTAAGGATTGAGAAGATGAACGAAAGTAAACAAGCAGCGTATGATTTCACTGGAAAGGCCATTGTCGTTACAGGTGGTGCAGGAATTCTTTGTGCCGGGATGTGCAAAGCTCTGGCTGCTGCCGGTGCATCGGTGGCGGTATTGGATCTCAATTTGGAGGCAGCGGAGAAACTGGCTTCCGAGATCAATGCCATAGGGGGAAAGGCGATCGGGGTGAGCTGCAATGTTCTAGAGAAAGTTAGTATCGAAACCGCTGCGAGCGCGATCCTTGCTCAATTTGGTAAAGTTGATATTCTCATAAATGGTGCAGGGGGGAATAAACCCCAGGCAACCACAAGTGTAGAGACATCATTCTTTGACCTGCCTGCAGATGCTCTTCGTTGGGTGTTTGATCTAAATTTGTTGGGTACCATATTGCCATGCCAGGTCTTTGGTAGACTGATGGCTGAACAAAAGCATGGCGTCATCCTGAACATTTCCTCGATGAATGCTTTTCGCCCGCTTACCCGCATCCCGGCGTACTCTGCAGCTAAAGCGGGAGTAAGCAATTTTACCCAGTGGCTGGCAGTGCATATGGCTCAAGAATACTCACCCGAAATCCGTGTTAATGCTATTGCTCCCGGTTTCTTCCTGACCGAACAAAATCGTTTTTTGTTAACTGAACCACAAACAGGTGCGTTGACCCAACGCGGGGAAACTATTATCGGTCACACTCCGATGGGACGGTTCGGAACACCAGATGACTTGCTTGGGGCAGTTCTTTGGTTGGTTTCTCCGGCAGCGAATTTTGTTACGGGAATTGTTGTCCCGATCGATGGTGGTTTTTCTGCCTTCAGTGGAGTGTAAAAGATATGGTATTGGGCGCTGGATACTCCAACCGGTATTTGACTGATGAAGAAATCTGTGACCTGGTGAAACGGGCTCTGGATTCGCTCGCCGTGGACGGTTTGCGCGTATTGATCCTGATCCCGGATGGCACACGAACCATGCCGATGCCTTTGATGGCAGCATTATTTGAAAAATACCTGGCACCCCGCGTGAAAAAGATGGATTACCTGGTGGCTCTAGGAACACACCAACCGATGACGGATGCTCAATTGAGCAAACTGGTCGGTAGAGAGGTTATTGATGGACAGGCTGGTTCCAGCTATGTCTTCAACCATTTGTGGAATGAGCCATCCACTTTTACGCAAATTGGAACGATCCATGCTGGTGAGATTCTTCAGCTTTCCAATGGGATGCTTTCTGAAGAAGTACCGGTGAGGTTGAACAAACTGATCAACAATTACGATCAGATCATTATCTGTGGACCAGTGTTTCCCCATGAAGTAGTAGGCTTCTCTGGTGGGAATAAGTATTTCTTTCCGGGTATAGCGGGGGCAGAAATCATCAATTTTACCCACTGGTTGGGTGCTTTGATGACAAGCTACCAGGTTATTGGGTCTGGATACACCCCGGTGCGGGCTGTAATTGACCGGGCAGCCAGTTTCATCACCACCCCTGTTGTCTGTTTTTGCCTGGTGGTTACACACGAAGGGCTTTCTGGATTGTATTTTGGTACTGCCCAGGAAGCATGGCAATCTGCAGCAGCCCTTTCTGCCCAGGTGCATATTGTCTATGTGGATCAGCCCTATAAGAAAGTGATTTCGGTGATACCAGAGCTATATGATGACATCTGGACGGCTGCCAAAGGAATGTACAAGATGGAACCCGTGATCGCAGACGGTGGTGAAGTGATCATTTATGCACCTCAAATTACTGAGATCAGCTATACCCATGGCCAAATCCTGGATGAAGTGGGCTATCACTGCCGCGATTTCTTTGTCAAGCAGTGGGATAAGTATAAGGATTACCCTCATGGGGTGCTGGCACATTCAACCCACTTGCGTGGGCTTGGCACTTATGATGCACAAACAGGAAAGGAATCCTTGAGGATCAAAGTCACCCTGGCAACGGGTATTCCCGAAGAAAGATGCAGGCGGGTTGGTTTGGGCTACCTGGACCCAGGTTCGTTTGATCCGCAAACCTGGCTAGGAAAAGAGGATGAAGGTATTTTGGTAGTACCTCGGGCGGGAGAAATGTTATATCGCATAAGCAAAAAACATTCTGGCAGTAAAGGGTTCGAAAATGAAATATAAGATGGGTGTGGTTGGTTTAGGTGTCATGGGGCGTAATCTTGCGCTCAACATGGAACGGCATGGTTTCCCTGTGGTTGGTTACGACCTGGATACCGCAAAGACAAATACGTTTATAAAAGAAGATGGAAAAGGGAAACTTCTATTAGGAGTAGAAACCCCTGAAGCAATGATGGCTGCTTTGGAAGAGCCTCGCCGGGTTTTGATCATGGTTCCTGCTGGTGCTGCGGTGGACAGTGTCATTGCACACCTTGAACCTTTTCTGAAACCAGGAGATATCCTTATTGATGGCGGAAATTCTTATTTTATGGATACCGAAAGGCGCTACAAAGAATTGGAAGCCAAAGGGATCCATTTTGTTGGAACGGGCGTTTCTGGTGGTGAAGAAGGAGCCAAATGGGGTCCTGCGATCATGCCTGGAGGAAGTCGTGAAGCCTGGAATGCTCTTGCCCCAATTTTCCAGGCAATTGCTGCTAAAGCAGAAGATGGTCAGCCCTGTGTGGAATATATGGGTCCCCGCGGAGCAGGGCACTTTGTCAAGATGGTGCATAACGGGATTGAATATGGCGATATGCAATTGATCGCTGAAATCTATGATGTATTGCATCGCGGATTGGGATTGAATACCAAGGAATTACATGAGGTATTTTCCAGGTGGAATGAAGGAATCTTGAAGTCTTTCCTCATCGAGATCACAGCTGATATTTTCAAAGAAATCGATCCGAAAACCTCTCAACCTCTGGTGGAGGTTATTCTGGATGAAGCTCAACAGAAAGGTACCGGTAAATGGACAAGCCAGAATGCGCTGGATATTGGAGCTCCCATCCCCACCATTAATGCTGCCCTGGAAAGCCGGATCATTTCAGCTCTTAAATCGGAACGGGTATCTGCGGCTAAAATCCTGGCGGGTCCTAAACCAAAGTTTCAGGGAAATATTTCTCAATTCATCAATGCTGCTGAAAACGCGTTATATGCCAGCAAAATCACATCTTATGCCCAGGGATTAGGGATGATGAAGATTGCATCCAGAGAGTACGGATACGATCTGCAAATGCAAGATATCGCTAAAATTTGGCGGGCTGGCTGCATCATTCGCGCCAACTTGTTGGGTGATATTATGTCAGCGTACCAACGTGAACCTGAACTTGTAAATTTGATGTTGGATAAAAACTTCCAGCCAGCGCTTTCAAGCCGCCAGGCTGATTGGCGCATGGTGGTGCAGAGTGCCATTGAGATGGGAATCCCGGTGCCTGCTATGAGCGCATCGCTGGCTTATTTTGATGCATACCGAAGTGAAAAACTTCCAGCTAATCTTACCCAGGCACAGCGCGATTATTTTGGGGCGCATACCTATCGCCGGATCGACCAGAATGGAGTTTTTCATACTCAATGGAAACAAGAGAAGAAGGATAGATGATGGCACAATATGGATTGAATATTCATCAACAGGGTAAGTTGGATTTTCTGTCGTTAGGGGCGCTGGTGCACCGTCTGGATCCGGGAATTGTTCCTTTTAGAAAAGCCACTCAATGCCAGATCCACGTCAGTGGTGGCGAATTCAACTGTGCTGCAAATCTTTCAGATTGCTTTGGATTAAAGACAGGCATAGCCACAGCGATGGTGGATTATCCGATTGGTGATCTGATTGCTGAGCGGGTGAAGGCAATGGGAGTACAACCTTTCTACTGCAGGTTTAAACACAATGGGGTCAACGGTCCCAATATGGCAACGGTGTACAGTGACCGTGGATATGGCGTTCGCCCTCCGGTGGTTTTTTACAACCGGTCGAATGAAGCAGCCGCGCAGTTAAAACCGGGTGATTTCAACTGGTCAGAGATTTTCTCCGGTGGGGTGCGCTGGTTCCATAGCGGGGGTATCTTTGCAGCGCTGTCCAGAACAACGGGTGAAGTGATCATCGAGGCTATGCAGGCAGCCAAAGCTGCAGGGGCAGTGGTTTCATTTGATTTGAATTACCGGGCAAAACTGTGGAATATCTGGGGTGGGCAGGAAGCTGCACAGAATATTCTTCACCGTATCATGGAAAATGTGGATGTTTTAGTAGGCAACGAGGAAGATCTGCAAATGGGTCTGGGAATTGAGGGTCCCCAGGTAACCAGGGTGTCAAAATTGGACCCAGTCGCTTTCTTTGGCATGATCGAGCAGGTTGTGAATCTTTACCCTCATGTAAAGGTTGTGGCAACTACATTACGCGAAGTTCATTCAACCAACCGTCATAGCTGGGGAGCGGTGGCATGGATTGATGGGAAAACTTTTCAATCTCCTGCCTGTGAACTCGATGTTTATGATCGGGTAGGCGGGGGAGATGGGTTCGCATCAGGACTTTTTTATGGTTTATTGACGGGTGAACCCGAACAGGAAGCTGTGAACCTGGGTTGGGCACATGGAGCTTTGTTGACCACATACCCGGGCGATACCACTATGGCTACTCTGGAACAGGTAAAGACATTTGCCAGAGGAGGTTCTGCACGTATTCAACGATGAAATAGGAATTATCAACTATTTTGTAATTTTATTTTTCATGAAATGCACACGTGTGCAAAGAAAAAGGAGAGTACTAAAATGGAGAAAATGAGAGCGTTGGTGTTCAAAGATGTGGGTAATCTGGTGATGGAAGAAGTGCCGATCCCACATGTAAAAGAACCGGATGATGTTGTAATGAAGATCAAGGCTGTTGGCATTTGCGGTAGCGATGTAAAGATCATCGAAGGAAAACATCATTTCAAACCCAATACAATTCTCGGGCATGAATTTTGTGGCGAGATTGTAGAAGTTGGCAGCCATGTTCACCATTTCAAAATTGGAGACCGCGTGGCAGTGGATAACAATATTCGCTGCGGTTTCTGTGAGTTCTGCCGCAGGGGGTTAACCAGTCAGTGTGTAGATATCAAAACCAGTGCATTGGGTGTTATGCGTGATGGTGGGTACGCTGAATACTGTCTGGTTCCCGAAAAGCAATGCTTTTTATTACCCGACACGATCGATGATATTCTGGGCACCCAGGTTGAAACACTCGCCACAGTGGTCAATGGCATGAATACCTTGCAGATGCTGCCCTATGAGTACGTCATGATCATCGGGTTCGGTCCCATTGGATACCTGTTTGGGCAATTTGCAAAGAATATCGCTGCCAAAGTTGCGGTAACCGAGATCGATCCCTTCCGCATCAGTATTGCCAAACAGTGCGGGTTGACCGTCTGGAATCCCCATGAAGTGGATGTGGTGGAAAAGATAACCGAATTTACTTATGGCAAAAAAGCAGACATCGTCATTGAAGCCACTGGCAACGGGCTGGAGCAGGCATTGAAGTGCGTCACACCGGGTGGCAAAGTGCTGCCATTTGGTATGGATTCGAGCATCACTGCAACGGTTATCCCAAATGAGATCACGCGGTGGGCAACCAAGATTTTAGGTCTATATCTGGGTCAGAATACAATGGTACCATCTATTCGTATCTATCAGGAAAACCGGCTGAATATGGGTCCTTTCTTTACCAAGGTCATTCCTCTGGAAGAAGGATTGAACGCGTTCAATATGCTGGGTCTGGATATGAAAACTCTTCAGCATTGCCCGAAGAGTGCCATGAAAATAGTGATGAAACCTTAATTTGTATTTCTCCTCAAGTACTTTTCCTTTCTTTGAGAGGAGAGAGGAGAAGAAAGGAACATATGACTCGGAAAATCAATATTGCAGTAATTGGAACAGGGCGGATGGGCAGTGTTCATGTGGCGAATCTGGTGAATAAGATCCCAGAAGCGAATTTGACCGCCATTTGTGATATCCGGTTAGACGTTGCACAGGCAGTAGCGGATCAATGGGGGATCAAACGGGTGGTGCAAGATTATCACGAATTGCTGGATGATAAGGATATTGAAGCAGTTTTGATCGCTACCAGCACGAATACTCATGCTTTCATCATCAAAGATGCGGCTCTGGCTGGAAAACACATCTTCAGTGAAAAACCTCTGGCTTTGGATCTGGAAAGTATCGATGATGCATTGCAGGTTGTGGAGAAAGCAAAGGTCAAGTTGCAGGTAGGTTTTAATCGCCGTTTTGACAAGAATTTCCAACATGTCCGCGAGATCGTACACTCCGGGGAGCTTGGGCGGCCTTGTATTTTGCGGATCACCAATCGTGACCCTGAGCTGCCTTCCATGGAATTTCTTCGCGTATCAGGCGGGTTGTTCCTTGACATGACCATCCATGATTTTGACATGGCTCGTTTCCAGATCGGTGAGGTAGATGAGGTATTTGCCACTGGCAGCGTATTGATCGATTCCGAGTTGAATTCTTTTGGTGACCTGGATACGGCAGTTGTAACCTTGAAGTTCACTGATGGCACACTGGGTGTGATCGATAACAGCCGTCAGGCGGTTTATGGATACGACCAGCAGTTGGAAGTATTCTGCCTGAATGGTACCGCCAAGGCTGAAAATGAGATCGAGCATACGGTGGTAAAAGGCAATCCTGAAGGATTCCACTCTGCCCGCGTTCCTCATTTCTTCATGCAGCGGTATGCACCCTGCTATGTAGAAGAAGTCAGACAGTTCGTCGAATGTGTACGGGATGATAAACCCACACCCACCACAGGTAGGGATGGTCGAATGGCTGTGGTGTTGGGTTATGCCGCCTGGAAGTCCTATCATGAGAATAGACCTGTGAAAATCAGTGAGTTTCAATCAAAACAGAAACCATAGTTTTTATGGTAGAGAAGGAGTAAAAATGAGTTCAAAATCTATACCTGAAGGATACCTTCCCACAGACCAACCCGATCTGTTTTTTGAAGATAATGCGGTTGGAAGAATGAAAAAACAGATTTGGGAAGCCAGTGATGAAGAAATCGACGCCATTCTGGACGAGTATGGCATACCTTCGCCGGTGGAATGGGCGAAACCCGGTTCATATATTCAAACAACCACCCGATGGCAGGTGGAGCAGAATCGTAAGAAGAATGATATCGTTTTCATACCGGTGGGATGTACTGAATTGCATGGGCAGCATCTTCCCAGTGCGGCTGATACATTGTATGTCAGTGCCATCTGTGAAGGGGTGCGCCGGTACACTGCCAAACGAGGCGCTGCAGTTAACCTGGCACTACCCCCGTTGAATTATGGTGGTCATCCATATCATCACATGGGCATGCCCGGCACTGTGATCGTGCGTGAGCATGTGGTGCGTGAGATGATGATCGACGTGATGCTTGGGCTATGGAATGATGGTTTCCGTAAGCAGCTCATCGTGAATAACCATGGTCAATTATGGATGCTCGAATCTGCAGTACAAGAGTTCCAGAAACGTTACCAGCTTCCTGGTATCTTCCGGGTGATCGACTGGCATCGCGGGGTGCGAGAATTCTTCCGCCCGGCAGAACGCGGCGGTCAAATGACCACCAATTTTGTTCATGCTGACGAATCTGAAACATCCCTCAGCCTGTTATTACACCCCGAGATGGTGGATATGAATTATGCCGTGAACACAGAAGGAAAGAACTACCTGCCGGAAGGTCACTTTGATAAATCGGTCGATCCCTATGGACGCCCAAGCCGCTGGTCAGAGGGTGAAGGTCATTTTGCGATCGAGATCGCAGCCACCCCCGAAGGTGTGGTTGGCAAAGCCAAATCCGGCGATGCACAAAAAGCCAAACGCCCAATGGCTGCAATTTTGAAGTACCTCACCTTGTGGAATGATGATATTCTGGCAGCTTTCCCGGCGGGGAAAGTACCCCCAGTTGAAGAAGTGACCCTGCGCACTGAAAAAGACATGGAACCCTATTTGCGCGAACCACTCAGTGAAGGTTGGAAACCCGTGTATGGGATCCCCCGCATTGGACAGGGAACAGAAGTCTAGATTTGAGTTTGCCAAATTATCAAAAGGAGGAAAACATGAAGGGTAAAATGGAAGGATTAACACTGGTTGCAGATTGGGATCCCAAACCTGGATTCAAGCTGGGTGCAAAGGATATCGAAGGAAGGCAGACATATCTGGGCAGCCAGGTATGGCGAAATCCACGGTTGGAAATCCGCGAATATGATATTCCTACCCCCGGCGAGGATGAAGTACTTCTGGAGGTAAAAGCCTGTGGTATCTGCGGTTCTGATGTACACATGGCTCAGGCGGAAAAAGATGGGTATATCTTCTATCCAGGATTGACTGGTTTCCCCAGCATTTTAGGGCATGAACTTTCAGGCGTGGTAGTGGAAGCTGGCAAGAAAGCTCTTGATAAGAAAACGAACAAACCCTTTAAAGGTGGAGAAGCTGTTACTACAGAGGAGATGCTATGGTGCGGGCAATGTAAACCATGCGCAGATGGTTGGCCAAACCATTGCGAAAGATTGAATGAAATTGGCTTCAACGTGAACGGCGCCTTCACCAAATATATCGTGGTGCCTGCCCGAACTTTGTGGAGCCTTGATCCGATGCGGGCAATGTATAAAGATGAGAAAGATATATTTGTGGCGGGTAGCCTGGTAGAGCCAACCTGCGTGGCGTATAACGCAGTCATTGAACGAGGCGGCGGTATTCGCCCTGGTGACCGGGTGGTCATCCTGGGTGGAGGTCCTGTGGGTCTTGCTGCCTGCGCAATCCTAAAACGTGCGGGTGCTTCCAAGGTGATCATTTCAGAGACACAGGAAAACCGGGCACAGATGGCGTTGAAGCTGGGTGCAGATTATCATGTCAATCCTATGAAAGAGGATTTTGCTGAAAGAGTGCTGGAGATCACGGACGGCATGGGTGCTGATCTTTTCATGGAAGCAACAGGGTTACCAACAGTGGTTTATCCTGGCATCGAACGTGTCATCTGGGAGGGAAGAACCTTGAATAGCAAAGTGGTGGTTACTGCCCGCGCTGAAGCCAAGATGCCTGTAACCGGTGAAGTTTTGCAGGTGAGGCGAGCCTGCATCATCGGTGCACAGGGTCATTCCGGGCATGGAACGTTCCCACGTGTGATCGAATGCATGGCATCTGGAATGGACATGACCATGATGAGCACGAAAAAGGTGAGTTTACACGAATTACCAGAGAACATTATTAAGCTACAGACTGACCGCTCAGAATGCAAGATCACGTATATTGCATAAAAACCTGGTAAAGGGGTAGCTACGTTTTATTCATCATGACGAGTGCAGCAGAACAAGAGTAGCAGACAGGGGTTAACTGCTGCCCTCGAAATGATCTATTGTACATTTTGGAATTACCAATTCTTTTGGAAAAATATGAAACTTTCAATTGTCCTTTCGATACACCAGACACAATTTCAGGCTGCCAGTCTTTCTGGTTCACTGGAAAAGAATATGGTAAATATTGCTGCCATGGGATATCAAGGGGTAGAGCTGGCGATTCGTGATCCCAGATTAGTTGACCTGGATGGGTTATCTTACCTCACCCGGCAGCATGGATTGCAGGTTCCAGCAATTGGTACCGGGCAGGCATGGAATGAGGAGGGATTATCTTTTACTGATCCGGATATTGATATCCGGAAGGCAGCGATAGCACGAATTAAAAGCCATATCCCTGTTGCGGTACGTTTCAACGCTGTGATCATCATCGGGTTGGTTCGGGGCATCGTCAAACCCGGGGTGGAACATGTTCAGGCGATGGAATGGTTGTGTGAAGCGTTGCGTGAATGCAGCAGGGCAGCTTCACCCCATGGAGCTCGATTGGCACTTGAACCAATCAACCGGTATGAGACCACCCTGATCAACACTTCTGCTGAAGGGTTGAACCTCATCGAGCGGGTGGGGGAAGAAAACTTTGGATTACTTCTAGATACTTTCCACATGAATATCGAAGAACCAAACATTGAAGAGAGCATTCCTTTGTGTGGAAAAAGAATCTTTCATTTTCATGTGGCTGACTCAAATCGTTGGTATCCTGGCAAGGGGCATCTGGATTTTCCATCGATCTTAAGGTCACTATGCAAAACGGGATATCAGGGATTCATTTCCGGTGAGTTTTTACCAAAACCCGATGCGGAGACTGCTGCCAGGGAAGCCATCACTTATCTACAACCTATACTGGCGAAATTGGCTTGATGAGATTATGATATTTTCTGATCTGTGTACCCAGGGATGAAAACACAGGTACCTTGAGTTGGAGCTATTGAAATTATGCATGAAATTCAAACGAAATCAGCACCTATTGTAGATATCAATCAGGTTAAGTGTGTTCATGGCTTTGAAAATATCAAGAGCGAATATCCAACATACCTTTCTGATGAATCCAAGCTCTCTGCTGAACCTTTCGACCATCTATTCTTCCCAAAGAGTGAAGCAGAATTAGCTGCGGTGATCTATGAAATGCACCGGCAGAAGGTAAAGCTTACTTTTGCAGGTGCCCGGACTGGTCTGGTGGGTGGGTGCGTTCCCCAGGGAGGTGCATTGGTTTCTTTGGAATACCTGGATAAGGTGGAAGCGATCTATTACGAACCTCAGGCTGAAGAATGGAGAGTTTGTGCTCAAACCGGGGTAAGCCTGAAAGCTCTGGAGAATATGCTCCGACTTAAGCAATTTCCATCGCTGGAGAAGAGCGAAGACCCCTGGGTACAGAGCGAATACCAGCGTTTCAAGAATGACCAAAGTGGTTATTTTTATCCACCAGATCCGACAGAGATGAGCGCTTCGTTGGGTGGCTCGGTGGTTACCAATGCTTCTGGTGCACGTACTTATCGGTATGGACCTACCCGAGCGTGGGTCAGGGGTATTCGTGTGTTTCTGGCAAATGGTGAGTATCTGGATATCCCGCGAGGAAAATATTTTGCCTCACCAGCTGGTCAATTCACCATCTGGAATTCACGAGGTGAAGCAATCCCTTTTACTATTCCCGATTACTCTCTGCCAAAAACCAAAAGTGCAGCAGGGTTGTATACCGCCTCGCAAATGGACCTGATCGACCTGTTCATCGGGTGTGAAGGAATTTTGGGTGTGGTTACCCGTGTCGAAGTCGCCTTGCTGAAGCGGGAAGAGAAGATTTCGATCATCCAATTCTTGGATTCAGATGAACAAGCGATCCTGTTGACGCAAGCATTGCGATCTGAAAAGCGACTGCAATTGGATTTTCTGGAGTTCTACTCGGGTAATGCGCTGAATTTATTGCGAGAATTGCAAAAAGTCGAACCTTCTACTGTGGGAATGCCAGTCATCCCCGATACTGCGAAATCTGCAATTTTTTTCGAAATGAGCTTTGATTCTCACGCCAGTGATCTGGATTACAACATTCTCGTGAAGACAATATCCAGATGCGGGGCGGATCTTGCCAATTCATGGGCTGGTTATGAGAGCAGGGAATTGGACAGATTCAAGGTATTCCGGCACATGGTGCCTGAAACCATCAACAGCATCATTGCAGAAAGAAAGAAGCAAATCCCCGAACTTCATAAGCTGGGAACGGATATGGCAGTACCTGATGAGTATTTGCCAGAAATTTGGCAGCTCTATAAAAAAAGTTGCGAAGGTTTGCACCTTGAGTGGTATGCTTTTGGGCATATTGGAAATAATCATATCCATATCAACATCCTTCCCCGAACAGTAGGTGAGTTGGACCAGGGGATGGAGTTATATCAATCTTTTGCAAAGAGGGTTGTAGAGCTTGGTGGTTCAGTTTCTGCGGAACATGGTATTGGCAAGATCAAAGCAAAATTCTTACGATTGATGTTCTCGCCAGAGCAGATAACGCAGATGAAGAATGTAAAAGAAGCATTGGACCCTGATGGAATATTCAACCCAAATGATATGTTCACAGAAAGGGGAGCTGAATGAAGATCGTCGTTTGTGTAAAACAAGTTCCCGAAGTAACCAATGTGCAGGTCGATCCTGTAACCGGCACCCTTATCCGTGAAGGGGTGCAGTCCATCCTCAACCCGTTCTGTGAATACGCACTCGATCACGCCGTCAGGATTAAACAAGCCAATGAAAATGTGCACATCACCGCGATTACAATGGGACCTCCGCAGGCAAAAAGTGTTTTGTTACGCAGCCTGGAATTAGGGGCAGACGAAGGTATTTTAGTGACTGACCGGAAATTCGCCGGCGCAGATACCTGGGTGACAGCTCTCACCCTTGCCGAATCAATCCGGTATACAGTACCAGACTTCGATCTGATCCTGGCGGGCAAACAGGCGATTGATGGTGATACCGCCCAGGTAGGACCTGAAATTGCAGAAATTCTGGGACTTCCACAAATCACGTATGGGGTTGAGGCTGTGCTGAGTGCGAATAAAAAACAGATCCGGGTGAAACAGGAAGTGGAAATGGGGTACGAAGTTCTTGAAGCTTCCCTGCCTGCGCTGGTAACTTTCAGTAAAGGGGAAATTGTTCGCAGAGCGCCTTCTTTTCGTGATGTGATCGAAGCCCGGAAAAAAAACATCCGGGTTATCTCTGCGAATGAATTGCCTCTTTCAGAAGAGGAGTTGGGGCTGAAAGGTTCCTTTACGCAGGTCGTTAAGGTGTTCCCACCACAGCAGAAGAAAAGCAACCAGTTGATCCAAAATGTCGAACCGGTTCAAGCAGCTCAAGAGATTTTTAAATTTCTGAAAGAACGAAAATTCATCTCCTGATCGATTGACCAGAGAAGATAAAGATGTATTGTTATGGAATTACTAAAATCAGGAAAATTTCAACCTACATGGTTATGCATAAATGAAAGAGGACAGGCATGTTGATCATTGACCATGAGCGATGCACGAAATGCAGCTTGTGCATTAAGAATTGTCCGTTTGGGGCATTATCTTTCGAAGATGGGCTGCTCAAGAGCAACGAACAATGCACTCTTTGTGGAGCCTGTGTTAACATCTGTCGGTTCAAAGCACTTTCCATCGAACGAAAACAGGCTTCTCGTGAAGAGCTGGCGCAATATAAAGGGGTTTATGTCTGGATTGAGTTGGAGGAAGATCAGGATACCATTCATCCCAAAAAGGTATCCCTGGAACTTTTGGGTAAGGGGCGTTCCCTGGCTGACAAGCTGGGAGAAGAGCTTGTAGCGGTTGTGCTGACTGGTTCGATGTCATTGGATGGTGAATTTCTGGGTCAGTTTGGAGCAGATAAGATCATTTTATGCCAACATGATCTGTTGGCTTCTTATTCAACAGACGGCTTCACCAATGTCATGGCTGCAGTGATCACCGCAAAAAAGCCAGCAGTCGTGTTGTATGGGGCTACACCACATGGACGTGATTTTGCTCCCCGGGTTGCAGCGCGGTTGAAATTAGGTTTAACTGCTGATTGTACTGGATTGGAAATTGATGATCAGAACCAACTGGTGCAAACCCGCCCGGCATTTGGTGGGAATATCATGGCATCGATCATTACACCGTATAGCCGTCCGCAGACTGCTACGGTGCGTCCCAATGTATTTTCAGCACAAGAACGTGATACGAGCCATAATGCTGTTGTTGAACATTTCCCCGTCACTTTGAATAAGGCAGCTATCCGCACCAGGGTGGTGGAGAAAGATTATTCAGCAGGCGAAAATGCGGTCAGTATAGAGGATGCGAGAGTGATCGTATCTGGAGGTAGGGGTTTACAAAAAGCTACCAATCTGGAAATGCTGCGTAAACTGGCCTCACAACTGGGTGGAGTAATGGCAGGGTCGCGCGCGATCGTTGAACAGGGATGGATATCTCATACCATTCAGGTGGGGCAATCAGGTACCACGGTGGGGCCAGAGTTATATATTGCGGTTGGTATCAGTGGGGCAATCCAGCATATTGTAGGCATGAGCTCATCAAAAACCGTTGTGGCGATCAACAAAGACCCAGAAGCAGCGATTTTTAAAGAAGCTGACCTGGGAGTAGTAGGTGACGCGCTTGAAATTTTACCTGCACTATCAGATTTGATCCAAAAAGACTCAGCGAATGGATTGAAATAATATGTCCATTTTTTCGCGTTATTAATAAAGATATAAGGGATGAATTGGAATGAAATTACGAGCAGTATTTTTTGATGTTGGTGGCACACTGGAAACCTTCCAGCCTACCTCAGAGTTGAAGCTTTTTGATATCCAACCATTTCGTCTCTGTTTGCAGAAAGCTGGCATTCACTTGAACATTGGAGATGGAGAACTGCGTGAGATCATCTCCATAGGAATCTCGACTTACCAGAAATGGAACCGGCAATCGTTCATCGAATTGCCCACCAGAGAAATCTGGTCGAAGTATGTTTTCAAAGATCAGGGAATTTCTCAAGATGCTCTGGCAAGCGTTTCTGAAGAGCTAAGTTTTCTTTATGAAACAAGATACTTTTCGAGAGAAATGCGACCTGAGATCCCCGCGGTGTTGGAAAAGATCAGATCCATGGGACTCGCAATTGGATGCATCAGCAATACCCATAGCTTAAGCCAGGTTCCCTATACACTTAAAAAGTACAATATTGCACAATATTTCGATCCAATCGTTCTATCATCTGAATTTGGCCATCGAAAACCAGACCCTTCCATTTTTTATCATGCAGCCCGATTAAATAATTTACCCACCGGAAGCATGATATACGTGGGAGATAAGATCAACCGTGATATCCTTGGGGCTACTCGGTCTGGTTTTCGTCTGGCAATCCAGATTCGCCATCCTTATGATGATGGGGAACCTGATCTTGGAGCCATTCCTGATGCTATTATTGATAATATGCAAGAGCTCATCCCAATTCTTGAAAATGAGCTCGAAAAAGAAAAACATAATAAACAGCCGGTAAAGAACTACAAAGTAAAGGGGATCTTTTTTGATGCAGGCAACATTCTGTACTATAAACCCCGCAAAGGGGCGAATGTGAGAAGATTCATCTCAAAATACAAACTACATTCAAAGGTTGATGTACGGGAAGAAAAGAGAAAATTAAAAGATTTGGCATTTCACGGAAGGATCGACCGGTATGATTTTTACGAGCAAGTAATCCGTCTGTACGGTGTAACCGATCCGGATATTCTGGCTGAGGGAATAACCGCAATGGTTCGTGATGCCACAACCGTGGAGATCATCAAGGGTGTTCCGGAAACCCTAAAAGCTTTGAAGGAAAAAGGTTTCATTTTGGGTATTATTTCTGATACAGCCACTCCGATGCAGGTCAAATTGGATTGGTTTACAAAGGCGGGTTTTGGAAATGTCTTTGATTCATTCATCAGCTCAAAGGAAATTGGAATTCGAAAACCAGCGTCATTGATTTATGAAGAAGCCTATCGGAAAGTGGGATTGCAGGCTGATGAGGCTGTTTTTGTGGGGCATAAGGCTTCAGAATTGAAAGGTGCACGTGAATCAGGGATGGCGACTATTGCATTTAATTATGATAAGAACGCAAAAGCAGATTTCTATGTTGAAAAATTTTCAGACTTATTGGATGTAAAGATTCTTAACGCGTAAAACTAACTAAGTGGTATTTTCTGTGATAATGACGGATTTTCTTAAAAAGGAAATCCGTCTTTTTTGTGAATTACTTTACGAGTATTTCTTTGGTAAACCTTCTCTCCAAACCCGGATAGCTTGCGAATGGATTGGATAATGGGTATAAGTATCCCATTGGATCCTTTTCTGTAGTCGGCTGCCAGAACGAAATTCCTCATCGGGAATTGTCTGCAAATATGCGATCAGCTTCTCATGTGTTTCAAGTAATCTGGCAAGAGTCTCAGAGAGGGTGAAGCAACTTTTCTGCTCGGTCATCAAAGCGTTAAAGGCATCGATCCCACCATACATCGTGGAATAACGCGGCAATCGCGCGCCTTTCAATATTTCGGGTAAAACCTTTAGAGCCTCCTCCTCCCAGGTATTCACGTGAGCAATGATGTCTTTTACTGACCACTCACCGGTCACTCCTGCTTGCAGCATCTCTGGTTCGGGCAACCCGTTGAAGGAATCAACGAATTCACGCCAGGCTCCATCGATTTTTTCTAGAATACGTTGTCTTTTCATGGGAATTCTCTTTAGAGAAAAATTTGTAATACAGATCATGCAACATAAAAATTATAGAACAAAAAAGGGATACCCAGGATCAAAAAAACTTGTAGGGTTTCTTGGACATTCTTCGCGTAATATGACATTTGTTACTAGTAATTGAACCATTGAAAATTTATTATTTTAATAACTTTTACCCCTAAAATTTGATGTTATCAACAATTTTACTGGAGGTTCCAATGCCCATTGACAGACGTTTTCCCGGAACAGTTTTGATCAAAAATATTGGCCCCCTTGTTTCTGGTGATTTCCACAAGGGAATACTGGATGCTGATTCTATTATTGTAAAAAATGGATACATCACAGAGATTGGTAAGAAATTAAGTTCCGCCGGTGCTGACCATGTGATCGATGTAGATGGAATGGTGGTTTGCCCAGGTTTCATTGATCCCCATGTTCATAATACTGTAGACGATTATGGACCAATGACACAGACAGTTAACTGGATGGAATGTTATTTATGGTATGGAATTACCACCATTCTCTCAGAAGGTGAGCAAGGGCCAGGATACCCCCGATTTTTCGATGACCCACTTGGCGCAAAAGCAACAGCTATTTTTGCAAAACGAGTATTTGATAACTTCCGACCAGGCGGCTTCCTGAAATTCCATGGTGGCGCGGTTGTGCTGCAGCGTGGTATGGTAGAGCAGGATTTCAAAGAAATGGCTGAAGCTGGCGTCTGGCTGGTTGCTGAAATTGGCGGCGGCGGTGCGTATCTTCCTGAAGATGTGGTGCCTATGATCGGTTGGGCACGAAAATATGGGATGAAGATTTCGACCCATATTGGTCCTTCTTCTATCCCTGGCTCATCTCCTGTATTTTCAGATATCGCTCTGGCACATGCACCAGATAAATATGCTCATATTAATGGTGGCTCTGTAGCTGCTCCCTGGTCAGAGATCAAACGCATCCTTGATGAACGAGATCAATCCACATACATTGAATTTGTTCACGTTGGCAATCAAAAAATGGCAGATAAGATCTGTCGCTATATGGCTGATAAAGGTCAATTAGATAAGATCGTATTTGGTTCAGACACTCCCACTGGTCAGGGTGCGTTGCCCAATTGTATTCAACGAATGGCGATGCGTATGGCAGCATTTGATGATGTTCCACCTGCGCAGGCAATCGCTATGGGAACCGGCAATACCGCAGATCTATTTGGGCTAAACACCGGTAAGATCGAAGTGGGTCGTGAAGCTGATATCCTGGCAATTGATATGGGACAGGACTCGGTTGGTAAAGACGCTCTTGAGGGAATGACCATGGATGATACCTTTGGTGTAGCGATGGTTATGGTTGATGGTCAGGTTGTTTCCCTGAAGGGTCGCGATGGCAGACCAACACGCAGATTCATTTCCATTGATGGTACTAAAACCTATATAGATAACATCAATGAATACCTGTTTGGACCGTACTATCCTGGATATCTGAAATAAATAGTTGAATTCTGGCCGGTGTATTATTATGCCGGCCAGTACTTTATTGAACTTTTAAAATAGCTGTTTTTAAAACGACTCGCTTTTAATAAGCTGTAACAAAATTGTTTAATTTTCGCAATCTATACTCAACAAATGGAAAAGTGAGAAAAAATGAGAACGCTGCTCATAAAGAATGCTAACCTGTTGATCACTAATAATGCTGAAATTGGTGATTGCCGTAATGCATGTTTGTTCATTCGCGATAATATCGTGGAACAAATAGGATCAAGTGAGCAACTACCAAGTTCAGGAGATGAGGTCATCGATGCAAGTAGAATGGTGATCCTCCCCGGGCTGATCAACACGCATCATCATTTTTACCAGACTCTAACTCGTGCAATTCCAGGGGCTCAAAACGAAGAGCTATTCGATTGGCTGGTAAGACTTTACCCTATTTGGGGTGAACTGACAGAAGAAGCCATCTACATCAGTACTCTTACCGCCATGGCAGAAATGATCCTTTCCGGAGGAACTACCAGCAGTGATCATCTCTATCTTTATCCCAATAATTCCACATTAGATGCCCAGGTACGGGCAGCCAAAGAAATCGGAATGCGATTCCATGTGACCCGTGGTTCCATGTCACTTGGAAGAAGCAAAGGTGGCTTACCACCAGACCATGTAGTACAGGAAGAGGATGAAATTTTAAAAGATTGTCAGCGCGTTATTGAAACCTATCATGATCCCAATCCATATTCCATGGTGCGGGTTGCTCTTGCTCCCTGTTCTCCATTTTCTGTAACCGCTGAATTGCTGCGGCAGAGTGCGAAACTGGCACGTTCGTATAAATCTGTCATGCTGCACACCCATGTGGCAGAAACAAAAGATGAAGAGACATTTTGCATGCAGCGTGTTGGAATGCGCCCTGCAAAATACATGGAATCGGTAGGTTGGACAGGAAATGATGTCTGGTGGGCGCATTCTGTGTGGGTGAATTCTGACGAGATCAAGATGATGGCAGAAAGTGGCACTGGCGTTGCTCACTGTCCATCTTCAAATATGCGTCTTGGTTCAGGTATCGCACCCATTCGAGAAATGCTTGATGCCGGTGTAAAAGTAGGGATTGGTGTAGATGGTTCAGCCAGCAATGATTGTAGCCACATGATTGGCGAAGCCAGAATGGCAATGCTTTTACAGCGTGTGAATCTGGGCGCTTCAGCGTTTTCTGTTCGAGACGCGATCACCCTGGCAACAAAAGGCAGTGCTTCAGTATTAGGTAGAGATGATATAGGTGAATTGGCACATGGAAAAGCAGCAGATTTTATTGGCGTACCAGTTGATACTATCGCAATGGCTGGAGGTGCAGTACATGATCCTCTTGCGGCCTTGTTATTATGCAATGTTGGTACTGTGAAGCTTTCTGTGATCAACGGGCAAATCGTTGTTCGCGATGGAAAATTGATGACAGTAGATATTGAAAAATTGATAGAGCGACATAATGCGATCGCAGTCGAAATGGCTGCAAAATATCCAGTACCTGAGAGGTTCAAACTTGTCTGATCTGAAAGGAATTGAATCGAAAAGCCAAATGGCAGAACAGAACGGTAACAACCTCGACAAAATTGGTGAAAATATTCGTGAAATACGAAAAAGGAAAGGATTAACTCTTTCTGAACTTGCCAGTATGTCCGGGCATTCTGCACCTTTTCTCAGCCAGATAGAGAATGGTCGAGTAAATATTAATCTCACTACGCTTACAAAAATTTGTAACGCACTCGATGTTTCCATTGCATCGCTGTTCGAAGAAGTAAAAAGTGACAACATTAGGGTTATTCGAAGAGATAGCCGAAAATGGTATCCCCTGGCTGGACGTTCTGTCGAATCGATTTTACTGGACACAAAATCGAATATCGAATTTTGTGTCATTCATATTCCTGCAGGAGAAAATTCAGGCGCAGCAAATCACCATCCAGGTGATGAAATCTGCTATGTAAAAAGAGGCTCAATTCGAACTATTTTGAATGAAGATACGATCTACGATCTCGGTGAAGGTGACATCATTTATTTCAATTCGGAGATTCCGCACCGCTGGGAGAATGTTTCTGATGTGAAAGCCGAGTTGATCTTGGTCAACTCACCTGCAACCTATTAATGGTATCCATACCAATATTGGTATGCTTTGTTGAATGAATAAAATGACAAAATCGCAGGTGATTGCATAAGGAAGGAGGTGGTTGATTAGAAAATTTTTATCGGGCTTGAAAATATTAATGTTTTCAACTGTGAATGATAAAAAGGAGAGATACAAAATGAAGAAGACAGCAGTATTGCTTTTCACTATGATCATTATCGCATCAATGCTTCTTGCTTCTTGCGCACCAAAATCAACTGCCACAGAAGCAGCCGCAACGGAAGCCGTTGCAACTGAAGCACCTGCTTCAACTGACTGTGACTGGGATGAACAGACCTGCGCATTCCTTGAAGGTAAGGATTTTGGTGGTCGGACGCTCGTAGTGGGTGTTTGGGGTGGTGTCATTGAGCAGATTTATCGCGACCTGGTAATTCCAGAAATTGAGAAGCATAACGGGAAAGTTGAACTGCTTCTTGGTGGTACTGGTGACCGGACTGCCAAAATCTATGCTGAAAAAGGCAACCCCACCATGGATGTGGCATATCTGAACATGTACGAAGCGGCTAAAGGTGTGGAAGATGGTGTGCTTGAAGCACCCTCTAATGTTGTTCCAGCATATGATGATCTGTATCCAGCTGCCCAGGTGGGCGGTTATGGTATGAGCTTCATGGGTCTGGGCATTGCATACAATCCTACCTATTTTGATACCCCACCAGATTGGAAAGACTTCTGGGATCCAAAAGTAGCTGGCAAGATCGCGACCGCTACCTTCCCCGGTGGTGATAGCGAAGGTTTGTTAGCTGTTGCTGGGTATATGGCTGGCAGTGATGAAAACGATCCCGACGCCATGTTCACCAAACTAAAAGAATTGACCCCATTCGCCATGATTTACACTTCGCTGGATGAGCTCTTTATGATGATGGACAAGGGCGATGTGGCAATTGCTCCAGTTATTAGTGGTTATGCGTGGACCTATATTGATAAAGGCATGAACATAAAATTTGCATGGCCAAAAGATCCTGGAACTATCCAAATGATGGATACTCTGACAATTGTTAAAGACACCAAGAACCAGGATATGGCATACGCATGGGCTCAATTATCCCTCAGCCCAAAGACTCAGCAAGCATTTGCTGAACAGATCTACTTTGGCCCGACCAACTCTAAAGTAGTGTTGACTGGCGCCGCTGCAGAACGCTGTGTATATGGCCAGGAGAAAGTGGATTCTCTCCTCCGCCTGAGCACATACATGATTGACAATCGCGACACTCTGACTGAACGCTACAATCGTGAGATTCTTGGTCAATAGATTTACTAGGTAGTTACTTGTATTGGGTTCGTCTCTTTTACCTGGACGAACCCAATACTCCATTTGGGAGGGTATGTTATGCAGTCAAGAAAAAAAGGTTCGTTAATACTTCTACTACTTCCCGCATCCTTGATTATTGGAATAATTTTCTTGCTTCCATTTGTTTTTCTCCTGGTACAAAGCTTTTGGACATATGAATCATCGTTTGTCTCAAAACCAATTTTTACCTTTGCAAATTATGCCAAAATTTTTCAGGATACCTATTATCTTGAGGTTTACCTGAGAACGATTAAGTTAAGCTTGATCTCAACTGGAATAACATTACTACTCTCTTATCCACTCGCCAGATTCATCTCACGTTTAAAAACTGGATTAAAAGGATTCATGCTGACATTGATTTCACTTCCAATGATTGGTGGTGCGATGATCCAGACGATGGGTTGGATGGCGATGATGATGCGTTATGGTATGTTGAATGGAATCCTGATGGGATTGGGTTTGGCGAAAGAGCCTGTGGCATTTCTTGGTTCAGAATTGGGAATCATCATTGGGTTGGTGCAATCGTTTATTCCACTTATGGTTCTCCCTTTGGTGACTTCTTTGGGAGCTATTGATGTTACTTTGGAGGATGCAGCCAAGAGTCTTGGAGCCAATTCTTTCCGTACTTTCTTTGAAGTTGTTCTTCCATTAAGTTTGCCGGGAGCTGCGGCTGGGACGTTATTGACTCTAATGATGAACCTCACCATGTTTGTTACACCATCTATTCTGGGTCAAAACAAAATTATGGTATTCGGAACGATCGCTTACCAACAGGCTATCTCTGTGGGTAACTGGCCATTTGCCTCTGCCTTTGCCATATTCTTCATCTTGTCAGTATTCATAGTTTCAATACTGGCCAGGTTGATCACCAGCGCCATTCAAAATAGTGTGAAACAATCGAAATCAGTAGCGAAGGGAGTGCAGGCATAATGGAAAAGGCAAATCGAGTCTTGCTCATCATATTTTCCGCTTTAATTTTGCTTTTTGTGCTCACCCCCATTTTTGTTTTGGTGATTAGCAGCTTTAATCAAAGCCGATATTTCGAATTTCCACCGACGGGTTTTACTCTCGAATGGTATAAAGCATTTTACGAAAGCGAAGAATATCAAAAAGCATTAATGATCAGCCTTCGAGTGGCATTGACCGCAGCAGGGCTTGGATTACTTGCTGGAGTGCCTGCTGCTTTTGCTCTTGACAGGTATAAGTTCAAAGGTAATGCATTCATGCAATCCTTGTTCCTTTCCCCTCTGATGCTACCCCAGATCATTTGGGCTCTAGGATTGATCCAATTCTTTTCTATGGTTCAAATTGGTGGTCGAAGCATTTTAGGATCCTTTGCAGGAATTGTGCTGGCACATTCGGTGATCATTCTCCCCTATGTGATCCGCATGGTGCTCACCAGCTTGAAGTATGTCGAAGCTGATTTGGAGAGTGCCGCAATGAGTCTGGGTGCAAAACCAATCCGAACGTTTATGGAAGTGACGGTACCCATTATCCTGCCTGGTGTTTTGGTAAGCGCAGTTTTTGGTTTCATGGTTTCCTTTACAGATGTGGTTGTATCATCTTTTGTGGCAGGAACGAGATATATTACTTTCCCGGTCAGGATGTACAGTGAAATTCGTACTGAAGGGCTGGACCCTCTGGCAGTTACTGTAAGTGCGTTCGTTGTGATCTTTATTGTGATCATTGCCATGATAGGCGAGAGAACCGCCAAATGGTCACGTTTCTTTTAATCGATCTATCCAACCGAAAAGATGCCCGGTTGAGTTTTTGATATTTGAGGAGAAGAGCCGATGCACAGTGAATCAGACATCGCTTTAACGATTTCCAATGTCAGCAAGTCTTATGGTGAACAGGAAGTTCTTCAGAAGATCGACCTGGAAGTAAAGGATAAAGAATTTCTTATCTTGTTAGGCCCATCTGGATGCGGGAAAACAACTTTATTAAAGATCATTGCTGGTTTGTTACCGGCAAATAAGGGTGCTGTTATATTAAAAGGGAAAGATATCACCAATGTTCCCAGTTATAACCGTGATATTGGTATGGTATTCCAGAACTATGCTCTCTTCCCAAATATGACGGTTTTTAAGAATGTCGCTTTTGGTTTGCGAATGCGCAAAGTCGAAAAGGATGAGATAAAGCAAAGAGTAAACGAAGCCCTGAAGTTGGTTCGCCTTGAAAATATGGGTGATCGTTCAATCAAGCAGCTTTCTGGCGGGCAACAACAGCGTGTTGCGTTGGCAAGAGCTATGGTCCTCAATCCTTCTCTGTTACTTCTCGATGAACCTCTATCTAACCTGGATGCAAAACTTCGTGCACAGGTAAGAGTTGAAATTGCTCAGATCACCCGCAAGCTTGGATTGACTGCGGTTTTGGTGACCCATGATCAGACCGAAGCCATGACAATGGGTGACCGCATCATCTTGATGCAGGATGGCGTTATTCAACAATCAGCTACACCGACGGATATTTATGAGCACCCAAAGAACTTGTTTGTGGCTTCATTTATTGGGTCACCACAAATCAACACGTTCAAATGCACAAAGTCAGGTAATGAAATTAAATTCGACGAATTTAACGGTACCATGTCAACTGAATACCTGAAAAGTCTGTTATCAAATGATTCGGGGCAAGCAAACATTCCTGATGGAAAATATATTTTAGGTGTACGCCCCGAAGATTTTACAGTGAGTAACGATGGTAACCCCCAAATCTTTACAGGTAAGGTTTACTTTGTTGAGAATCTTGGTGCAGATTATTTTCTCCATACAAAGGTAGGAGAAAAGTCTGTCATTTTACGCAGCCCTCAGGGATGCGAGCAATATCACGTCAATGGATGTGAATTAAACCTGGGATTCCGAGCTGGTAAGGTTCATTTGTTCGATGGTGAAACGCATGAGAGAGTCTGCAAGTAGTGATGAGAAAGAAAGAGTAAATTATTAATGCTTGATGTTATTGTAGTTGGCGATATAGATACCGATACCTTTTATATAGTTCCTCACATTCCGCAATGGGATGAAGGGGTACTGGTACACGATGTATATGAATTTCCAGGCGGTAAGGGGGCAAATACCGCCTCTGCTTTAAGCACACTGGGTGTCAATACCGGTATTCTCTCAGCAGTAGGCGATGACCGGTATGGTGCCATAGGTCTTGAAGGTTTGAAGCGGAATAAAGTTGATACTTCAGGCGTAACCGTTGTCCCTGGGGCGAAAACGTATTATTGCATCATGATGCTGGATGCTACTGGGGAAAAAGCAATTCTGGTGGTGGATACCAATCTAATCTATCCAACACCAGAGATACTGAGAGAAAAAACGGGTTACCTCAAAACTGGTAAGCATGCGCACTTCATAGGGATTGAACCTTTGCGAATGGCTAACATCATGCGTATTGCTAAAGAATCGGGCCTAACCGTATCGGTTGATCTGGATGCAGCTTACTCGGGATATGAAGCCTGCCTGCAAGCCATCCAATGGGCAGATGTTGTTTTTGTGAACCGTCAGGGAGCCAGAAATTTTTTCCCTAATCTTGAGCTTGAGAAAATCTTATTAAAAATACGCGAAGCTGGACCTTCCATTGTTGTTGTCACAAGCGGTAAAGATGGCGCCATAGGGTTTGACGGCACAGAATATTGCCATGTTCCATCGTATAACGTGCCAGTTGTTGATACCACCGGCGCAGGGGATGTTTTTTCTGCCGGGTTTATTTATGGCTATCTCCAGAAATGGAGTCTGGAGCGTTCCATCCAATTTGGTAGTGCATCTGCAGCACTTTCCATTGCGAAGATGGGAGGTCAAAGTGCTTTACCGACTTTTCAAATGGTGGAGGATTTTATCCGGCAGCATACTGAAAATAAATAAACTGGATTAATGTTAGAAAAGGAGGATTTACCATGATAGTCAAAGGGATTGTTTGGTCAGGTACGAAAACTGAAAAATACGATGAAATGCGGGCTTTCCTTAAGGATATTTTAGGATTTAAGGTGCAAGAAGACAAAGGGATCGTTACCGTATTCGAATTACCCAACGGTGACATATTTGAATTACTTTCGCCCGAAGCTGCTCCAGAAATTGGGCATCCCAAGGGATGTAAAGTAGACTTTCTTGTCGATGATGTCAAGCAAGCGGCTGAAGAACTTAAGGCTGCTGGAATCGAAGTAGGCCCCGTTTATTCTGAGTTTACGCAGGATTGGACCAATTACCGGGCTCCAGACGGGAATTTATATGGTTTCACCAATATGCGTTTTCACCCCTTGAGCCAACGTGGAGCAGAAAAAATCCTTTTCTATAGTGCCTATGAAGCGAATGGCTACCTGAGCAACTGGTATCCCGCTTCTATTTTCCTGAAAGGGAAGATCTGGCCGTCCACTGAACATTATTATCAGGCACAAAAATTAGCGGGTACACCCTTTGAGGAAGTATGCCGCAGGCTTGAGAGTCCCCGTTTGACATTCGAATATACACGCCGCCCAGAAATTGCTGTCCGAGCTGGTTGGGATGATGAAAAAATAAATGTGATGCACGAGGCAGTACTGGCAAAATTCACGCAGAATCCTGAGTTAAAGGAAAAACTATTAGCCACAGGTGAAATGGAGATCGTCGAAAATTCTCCGGTTGACTCTTTCTGGGGTATAGGAGCAGATGGAAAAGGCAAGAACATGCTTGGCAAGATCATCATGCAGGTTCGGGCGCAAATTCGAGTGGATGCTCTCGAAAAAGGTGGAGAAGATGGCAACCTATAAATTAGAGGATTTATCTTTTAAACAGGTAGCAGCCCTAGACAGGGAAAAGACGATCGTGGTATTCACCTGTGGTTCAATGGAACAGCATGGTCCACATTTACCAATCGGTATGGATTCCCAATGCGCTGCGAAGATTGCCGAGAGAGTACTAAAGAATGTCGAAAATGAGATGGATTGCCTGTGGATCCCACCGATACCATTTGGGCAAAGCCCCGAACATATGGATTTCCCTGGAACGATCACATTCACTGCAGAAACCTACATTCGTATGCTGAAAGAGATTGCTTGCAGCGTGGCACGGCATGGTTTTAAGAAGATGTATATTATTAACGGTCATGGCGGGAATATTGCAGCTATAGGCGCAGCAGCGTTTGATATCCGCGACAGCTATAAATTGCAGATCTTCATGTTCAATGTATGGGCGGTGATCGTTGGACTTGCAAATGATCTTCACGTAAGAGACGCCTCAAACAAGACTGATGCACATGGTGGTGAGATCGAAACAGCGTTAATGCTTCACCTGACACCTGAAAATGTTCACATGGAATGGGCGGTTGACGAAAAGAATGAGAAACTGGCTGTGGGTGAGGTGGTTGGAATGGGTGGTCCAATTGGCTTCAACTGGAACTCTTTACAGGATATTGCCCCCAGTGGAATCTCTGGTGTAGCCAGTTTGGGAACCGCAGCAAAAGGTAAAGTGATCTTTGAAGCCCTGGTCGATATGGCAACCAAAGGACTGCGTGAGATTCATCAAAATTGGTGATCTTGAGGGCGAGCGAAAAAGAGAAATATGACAACATTAACGAGTTCTGGCGGAAGCTGTACATTTGGAACAGGGTATCCAACTGTTCTGGCAACCACATTGATCAACACATTGAAAAATGAGACTCTAACCCGGGATCTGATCGATGGAAAAGTCGATGAAGTGAAGAGGCTGGCGGAGAAGCAAGTTGGCGATGGGACAGGATTTTTAGAAGTCATGATTGTCCATCCGCAGATCGATGAAGAGGTGATGTTGCCTCTGGCATGCAAAGCCGCACATGACGCAACCGGATTGCCCCTGTATATTGATTCCACTAATATCAATGCAATTCGCCGTACGTTGGACATATATCCATACAAATCTGTATTATCTGTAAGCGCAGATTCAGAACGTTTGGAACCCATGCTTAACCTGGTGAAGGAAAGCGGTTCTGCCGTCATATGCCTGTGCATGGATGATAAAGGTATTCCTGCTACCGCAGCAGAACGAATGGCTATTGCTGAACGGATCATTCAGCGAGCCCGGGAAATAGGTATCCCTGATGATGACATTGCCATCGACCCGCTCGTTATGGCAATGGGAGTGAGCGAGCCTGATAGTATGCTGGTGGCGTTCGACGTTCTGCGAGCGGTGAAACAAAAATATCCGTTTTCCACATTTTTGGGGATCGAAAATGCAGGTTATGGACTGCCTTATAAAGAATCCATTGACCTGGCTTATTTATTAGCAGCGATCCCCGCAGGCATGGATGTGGCTTTGATTGATCCGCCTCTATGTACCAGACTTGGTCAGGATGGCTTGACCCTGATCTTTGCGGAAAATTTCCTCAGTGGTCGTGACCCCTATGCTAAAAAATATCTGGCATATATGCGCAAGAATGACTTGATAAAAAGAAGAAAACAAAATGACGAAAAATAATTTTGCACTCAGCTTGCAAGAAATCTCATCAACTTTTGCCAAAGAACTCCCACTACGAGAAAAGATGGTAGTTTTCCCGATCGGATCAAATGAGCAGCATGGGCCCCACCTCCCTATGGGGACAGATACCATCATTCTGAACGCTGTGGTTGAAGGGGTCAGAAAGCAATTGAGTGCGGATGATCCCATTGTATTCGCCCCTGCAATCCCACTTGGAAAAAGCCCAGAGCACCTTGAATTTTGCGGCACCATTTCGCTGCGGGCAACAACATTGATCGCCATCTTTGAAGATATCGTTGTTTCGATGCAAAAGCATGATGTTAAAAAGATCGTTTTTTTGAATAGCCATGGTGGTAATACCGCTTTATTGGCTTCTCTCGCATTTGATCTACGCTATACCTATAAGATGGATATTTATAGCTTGAATTTCTGGAATAACGACCTGGTCAATTCCGATGCGATAGAACAGGTCTTCCCTCATCTTTCTTATCCTGAAATTCATGCAGCTTCAATTGAAACTTCCTTGATGTTATATCTCCGACCAGATTTAGTTGGAGAGATACCACAGGAATTCAAACCAAAGAAGCCTTTTCCAGATATTGCTTTTGGCTGGGCGGCTCAGGATCTTTCAGAGAACGGGGTCATTGGTGATCCTCGCCTAAGTGATGCGGAGCATGGAGAGAAACTATTCCATTTGCTTGTGGAAGGTGCTACTACAAGACTTAAAGCCATTGCGCAAAGCTGATCAAAATAGTGCGATAGTTTAGTTTAAAGAAAAGAATCAATCAAAAACGGAGTTTCTTCTATTGCTCTAGAAGAAGCTCCGTTTATTGCTGGTCTTTTGAAATCAATACTTGCCATATTGTTGAACCGTTTCCCACATTGCCATGATGTTTTCTGGTGGAACATTGCCTTGAATGTTATGAACGGTTGCAAATACAAACCCACCCCCGGGCATAAGATCATCCAGCCTGCGGCGAACATCCGCGCGTACTTCAGCAGGAGAGTGGGATTCATCGAAGGCACTCTGCGTATTCACCCCACCTCCCCAAAATGTTAAATCTTTGCCAAATTCGCGTTTCAGGTCGGCAGAATCCATATCTTTGGCATTCACCTGCACTGGATTAAGAATATCGATACCAATCTCGATCAAATCAGGGATGATCGGACGGACAGAACCACATGCATGGATGAATACTTTTGCATTTGTTTTCTGGTGAATATACTCGAACATTTCTTTATGCAGCGGTTTCAACATCCTGCGATGGGATGCAGGTGATATCAGCATGCCCGTTTGTCCTGCCATATCATCCGCCATGTGTACCACATCGATCGGGATTCCTTCGAGAACAGAAAACATTCTTTCCAGAAACGCCAATTGGAAGTCGGTATATTTTCGCAATAGTTTTTTTACCAGATCGGGTTCACTCACCCAGTCTGCATATCCATCTGAATAGCCATGAGTCCACATGTACATTTCGAAGATCCCAGCATAGATATTACCAATGATGAGAGCTCGCTGTTCTTCAAGGATCTTCAATGCTGCTTCACGCACACCAACAAATCGTGAAGGCTCCTGCGGGTTGGGGAGAGTATAAGCATCTATTCTTTCTCCTGTCAATTTACCAGCAAGAGGGTGATCAAACATATCGTAGTACATGCCGCCATCTTTAGGCATACGCCAGCCGATATGGTATTCATCATACAGGGTAGAGTAATTGCCATCTTCAGAATCATGAAACTGGATCTGGTAACTGGCACTGGACCGTGGTGAAACATTCCGCACATCGACGCCGAGAAGATTCATCATATCGTCGTCAACACCTGCGATCTGCTGCAATACATCAATGATCTGTATCGACTTTTCGGGCATGGCTAAATGCCTGCGTAATCTCTGGTAAGCCTTTGCCTGGATACCCGTCACTACGGTTCCTCCCAGATCAAAGGGAACCCGATCAGGTTCTTTATGGTTTATGGCTGCCAGAACGCGTTGGCGTGAATTCATTCTCAGCGGTTCTTTCTTTCATCAATGATGATGGCAACAACGATGATGGCACCTTTAACAATTTGCTGCCAATAAGCTGAGACGTTGAGTAAATCCAATCCGTTATTGAGAACCCCGATGATCAAGGCACCGACCATGGTACCCCATACCGTGCCCACGCCGCCAGCAAAGCTGGTTCCGCCAATGACTGCAGAGGCAATGGCATCTAATTCATAACCCTGACCAAGCCCTGGTTGACCAGAACTGATACGGGAAGAAAGAACAATACCCGCCAGACCTGAAAGCAGGCCGGCATAGGTATAGATACCAATCTTGACCTTATCGATGTTGATCCCTGAAACACGTGCTGCCTGTTCATTTCCGCCGATTGCATACACATAACGACCAAACCGTGTGTAATTTAATATCACGTGGGTGACAAGCGCCATAAAGAGCAGAATTAGAATAGGAATCGGGAATCCGAAAACTTCTCCTTGCCCAATAAAGTTGTATGAGTCAGTCAAACTACTGATTGGTCTGCCATCACTGTATAGCAGAGCAAATCCTCTTGCCACTGTCATCATTCCCAGAGTAGCAATGAAGGGTGGGATTTTAAATTGGGCGATGAGAAACCCGTTGATCCAGCCACAAATCAACCCGATGATCAAGCCTGCCAGAATGGGTACGATGAGCGGCAGTACCAACCCCGGAAACTTTGCTTCAGCCCAATCAGGACGCTGGGCAAGACTGGCAGCTACTACCGCAGCCAGAGCAAGTACCGATCCAGAGGAAAGATCGATTCCAAGTGCAATGATTGCCAAGGTGACACCCATGCCAAGCAGTCCGATCACAGAAATTTGGCGAACAACATTCAACAGGTTGCGCACCTGTAAAAATGCTGGCGATAGGATCGAGACAAGAAGGATCATTGCCAATAAGATCAGTACGATAGCATACTTCTGAAAGACAATTTTGAACCATTCTCTTTTAATTAATCCGGTTTCACCGGTGCTTATTGTAGACAATTTCATTCTCCTCTTGTAACCATTCTTTCAACTCAAGCCGCAGCGAGTCCAGTAGCTGCACGTAAAATGCTTTCCTGACTTGCTTCTTCTCGTGAAAATTCTCCAGTCAGGCGACCTTCATGCATGACGATGACACGATCGCTCATTCCCAGGATTTCTGGCAGCTCTGATGAAATCATCAGTATTGCTTTCCCTTCTTGGGCAAGTTTTGACATCAGTCGGTGGATCTCTGCTTTAGCTCCCACATCGATTCCACGAGTGGGTTCATCCAGAATTAAAATATCCGGCGAGGTGAGCAGCCAGCGGGAAACCAGTACTTTCTGTTGGTTCCCTCCTGAAAGTAATTTTATGAGTTGGTCCATACTGGGGGTTTTAATATCCAGCCTGGTCTTCTCTTTATTACAGGTATCCATGATGGCACGCTTCTGGAGAAATCCCCTCTTTACGAATTGCTTGAGGTTGGCAATGACCATGTTGTCTTTTACGGATAACACTGCCATGATACCGCTTGATCTTCTATCTTCTGTGAGCAATGCCATACCATGTCTGATCGCATCCTCTGGCTTGGTAATGTGTACTTTTTGACCTTTGATGAAAATCTCACCCGATTCGATCTTTGCTATACCAAAAATACTTTCGATGATCTCAGTCCGTCCTGCACCCATCAACCCGGCTAATCCCAGGATCTCTCCACGCCTTAGATCGAAGCTGACATCTTTTACTTTCCCTTTTCGGTTAAGGTTCTTCACAGATAAGATCACCTCACCAATCTTTGCTTCTTCTTTTGGGAAAATATTGGTTAATTCACGGCCAACCATCATCGAGATCAAGCTGTTCTTACTCGTTTCTTTTGTTGGTACTGTGGCAATATAATGTCCATCTCTGAAAACAGTGATCTCATCCGCAATTTCGAAGACTTCATCGATTCTGTGTGTAATGAAAATAATCGAAACACCTTTTTCTTTCAGAGTACGCATCATGTCAAAAAGATGTTCCACTTCTCGTTCCGTGATAGCGGAAGTCGGTTCATCCATAATGATCAAGGAAGAGTTGTACGAGATCGCTTTTGCAATTTCCACCATCTGGGTATTGGCAATGGAAATATCTTTCATGAGAGATGCAGGATTTATTTGAATGTTCAATTGTTTGAGAAGGTCTCTGGTAGCCGAAAGCATTGCTTTCCGATCTACAAGCCCCAGTTTGTTTTTAGGTTCTCTACCCAGAAAAATGTTCTCAGCGATGGTCATGTAGGGTATGGGAGAAAGTTCCTGATGGATCATCGAAATGCCCATTTTTAACGCCGTAGCTGTATCTGGAAACGTAACGGGTTGGCTCTTGAAAGTTATTGTGCCACTATCAGGAGTATATAAACCGATGAGCACTTTCATCAGGGTGGATTTACCTGCGCCGTTCTCACCCATCAAGGCGTGCACTGTTCCCTTTTTAACCGTTAAATGAACATTATCCAGGGCTTTAACACTGGGAAATGATTTTGAGATGTTCTCCATCATAAGAATGGTTTCTGGATCCATGATGAAGCCTTTCTTCTTATAAACGTTACAATTTCAAGGGACAATTAATAGTGTATCAAAATATTTGAAAGAAGCTGACAGAAGAAATTCTGCAGTCTCGAACGCTTCAACTGTGCGGGTCTGTTGTTAAGACCCGCACAGAAAACAATTTAAAAGCCTATTTCATGAAATCTTTATAGTTTTCCGGGGTTACTAATACGTATGGGATCCATACACGAGTTTCGACCGTTTCGCCTTTTGCCAAACCAACGGCTGCTTTGATGGCACCACTGCCCTGACCAGCAGCATCCTGGAAGACGGTTACATCCAGTTTGCCTTCATCCATAGCTGCCAATGCATCTGGGGTGGCATCTGTGCCGCCAACAATGATCTTGCCTAATAAACCAGCTGCTTCAATCGCCTGGATAGCACCTAAAGCCATATCATCATTGTTGGAACAAACCGCATCGATCTGATCACCTGTGGAGAGCCAGTTTTCCATCAAAGTTAGCCCTTCGGGACGGCTCCAGTTGGCAGTATCTTTCTTGGTAATCTTGATATCGGGGTATTTGGCAGCAACCTGCTCGACACCGGCAGTGCGCTGGATGGCTGCTTCATTATCCAATTTACCCATCATGATGACGACATTCCCTTTACCTCCCAGTTTTTCAGCTATGTATTCCATCTGGAAGATACCTGCATCGATGGAGTTGGAACCAACGAACACAACATCCTCGGGCAGGTTGGCTGGCAGACGGTTGACATATACCAGGGGAGTCTTGGCGTCTTTGGCTGCCTGGGTGATCGGATCAGTGGCAGCAGTATCAACTGGGACTACTACAATGGCATTCATGCCCTGGGAGATGAAGTTCTCTACCTGAGAGAGTTGGGTAGCAGTGTCTTCTTTGGCATCAACATATGTCACTTCTACATCTGAGCCAAGAGTTGCAGCGTATTCCTTCATTCCATCGGTCATGTAAGTAAGAAATGTGTCATTGAAATTGGCAATGGTTACACCGATCTTGATTTTAGTTGCTGGAGCTTCTGTTTGTTCTGTGGTTGCTTTAGGAGCGCACGCTGCAAGCAGTGAAAGGATGACAATCAGTGAAACGAATAGAGCGAACCTTTTTTTGAAAGACATTGATTTATTCTCCTTCATATGTTTGGCTTAAGTTATTCCAGAGTAATTTCATTGTGAACTGTTTAGCGTCAATACCATATCGTGCTATCTCATAAAATTGGGATATATCAGGAAGGGTCTGGCTTTTCTGCGATTATCGAAATATTATTGACCTTCCCTTTTGATTACCTCCTTTCCTGAATGTTATGAAGAAACCCATGCCTTCTGCTTTGTGAGAATTCAATGAATAGCAATAGAAAAGATGAAATGATAAATCTTCAAAAATTCAGTGACTGGCAACCGTTGTTGATTATGGAGCGGTCGGGTAGCAATGATGGGCCTTGGAAAAATGATCAGACCAGCAATATTGGCAAATCCATCAGTAGTAATTTATTAAAGTTAAATCACTCCTGAATGCCTTGCTGTCTAATCGATGCATTGTTTGATGAATGGTGATGTATTTGTTGCATTTTTCCCTACGGCTGCCAGATATGTCCCGCTATTATACTTCATTATGCACACGTGTGCATAATTTCCTAAAAAATACGTACTATAAAGAAGTATTTACTTTTGGCTCGTAAAGCAACAAATAAATGTAAAGCTTAAACTTCATATGCTATCCCCAAAGGTGGCACATATAATCATTATAGAGAAGAATTTTATTTTGTCAATTATTTTAAACTTTTGAAAGAGAAGATAAAGTTTTTTGACACTCTTCACAAATACCAAAAAGGATCAGATGATTGGTGATTACTGAAAAGTGAAAATTTTGATGGATTGTGGAAAAGAATTTTGCTACTTCTTCATGTTTAATCGTGATCACTTTACCACATTTCTGGCAGACAAGATGATGATGCATCCCATCTGCGACTGTTTCGTAAACTGCTGCTCCAGTACCCATGTCTGATACTGAAATCAAGCCTTGATTCACTAAGCGCTCTAATGAGCGATATACAGTAGATTGATTCACTGCAGGCAATTGCTGGCGTATTTCATCATAAATTTGCAGAGAAGTAAGATGAGCATGTTCTTTTGATAATGTCTGAATGATCACCTGGTCAACTGAGGAAGCACGCATTTTGTCACCTTTTTTATGTGATAATGCAAAACATTGCAATTGCAAAAATTATATTATAATTGCGATGTGTTTTTCTACAATTCTATCACCTACAACAAAAGAGGAGATAAAACATGTTGCTTGCCCCGATCCAATCTCATGAAGCCATGCATATACCGGATGGATTTCTTTCCATTACGGTTTCTGTTGTTTTTTGGGTTATATCGATTGTAGTAATCGGCATTGCGCTCAAAAAAACAAGCGGTTTATTAGGAGAGCGCCAGGTACCATTGATGGGTGTACTGGCTGCAGCCATTTTTGCCGGTCAGATGCTTAACTTCAGTGTGACAGGAGGTACATCAGGACACTTATTAGGTGCGGCTATTGCCACCATTTTACTTGGTCCATGGCCAGCGGTATTGGTGATGACATCTGTCGTGTCTGTACAGGCAATCTTATTTCAGGATGGCGGGCTGCTGGCTTTAGGAACAAACATTTTCAATATGGCTATCGTAGGAGTCTTTGTCTCTTATGCATTCTATGTACTGGTTAGGAAACTGATAAAGAATGTTTTCATCTCTGGTTTTTTTGCAGCCTGGTCATCAATTTTTCTTGCATCATTAGCATGTGCGCTTGAGCTGGCACTTTCTGGAACTTCTCCAGCGAACATCGCTATTCCTGCTATGGCAGCCATTCATGCACTCATTGGTATTGGAGAGGGGTTGATTACAGTAGGAGCGTTGGCATTGATTTACGCTTCACGCAAGGATCTGCTCATAGCTGGTGCATCTACCTCAAGAAGTGATAAAAGCATCCTGATCGGCGGAAGTATCCTTGCATTGGTTCTGGCAATCCTCTCGCCGCTTGCATCCAGCCATCCCGATGGATTAGAATGGGTGGCTGAACAAAAAGGGTTTCTCGAAGCAGCGAAGGATTCGGTCTATACTATCATCCCTGATTACACCATGCCCGGAATCTCCAACAACACATTGGCTACAATCATTGCTGGTGTGATTGGTGTGATAGTGGTATTTGGAATATCTTTTGCCATAGCGCAGGTAGAAAAGCGAGCGAGGAAGCAAGGAGAGTCATAAGCCGAAATCATGCCTGAGCTTTATTCTCATCGTAAAAGCGTGATCCATTCAATGGATGCAAGAGTTAAGTTGATACTTGCTCTTGCATTCATCATTTTCATCAGCTTGACACCTGTTGCTGCCTGGCCAGCCTACATCTTATTTCTGACCGTTGCAATATCGATGGCAATGCTTTCTCACCTGGGAATCTGGTTTGTGATGAAACGCTCACTGATTGCTTTGCCATTTACATTGGCTGCTATACCACTATTATTTACTAAGCCGGAGCCAGATTTTTTTCTTCAAATATTTCCCGGGGCGCAGCTATCTCTCAGTATCGAAGGTACTTTAAGGTTTGCCAGCATCGCATTGAAATCATGGATCTCGGTGCAGGCGGCTATTCTGCTGGCAGCAACCACCCGGTTCCCTGATTTGTTGACCGCCCTCAAACAACTGAGAATCCCTTATCTATTGGTGGCAATTATTGGGCTGATGTGGCGATATTTATTCGTCATCATCGATGAAGCAACGACTTTGATAAATGCGCGCGCCAGCCGTAGTGCAAGCTTGCTCGAAACAAAGCGGACAGGAGGGACGATATTATGGAGAGCCAATGTCACTGGGGGAATGGCTGGTACCCTTTTCTTGCGTTCTATTGAAAGAAGCGACCGCGTTTATTCTGCCATGCTTTCAAGAGGGTACACGGGTGAACTTCCCGCTGGGGAGAAAAAATCTCTCTCGAAATGTAACCTTCAAATGATTTTTCTGGGCATGTGTTTGATCATTTTTATCTGGTTTGTTGGAATATTTACTGGAGGTTGATCGTTGTCGCATATCATTGAGGTAGATCATCTTTCGTTTACTTACCCTGATGGAAAACAGGCATTGAACAATATCAATTTATTGGTGAAACCTGGTGAAAAAGTTTCCCTGGTAGGAGCAAATGGTGCAGGGAAATCCACCCTTCTCATGCATTTAAATGGCATTTATTCAGGACAGGGACACATCTATATTGATGGTTTGCTGGTTCAGAAGAAAACCCTGAGCCAGATCCGATCACGGGTAGGTGTAGTGTTCCAAAATCCTGATGATCAGTTATTTTCTCCTACAGTCTATGAAGACGTGGCATTTGGACCGATCTATCAAGGCTTGCAGAAGCAAGAAGTACAGCAGAGGGTTGAGAAAGCGCTGTCCGATGTTGGCATGCGTGATTATTCATCTCGGAATCCTTATCATTTAAGTAGCGGTGAAAAGAAACGGATCGCAATTGCCACTGTTCTTTCAATGCAGCCTCAGATTTTAGTATTCGATGAACCAACCGCCGGTTTAGACCCGCGAGCCCGGAGGGAATTGATCGAACTTCTGGCTGAGCTTCCTCAAACCATGTTGGTTGCCACGCACGATCTGGCGATGGTTGAATCGCTCACTCCGAGAGTGATCATCCTTGACCAGGGCAGAATTGTGGCGGATGGGAGTTCGGGCGAAATTCTCTATGATGAAGAATTATTAAAACAGCATGGATTGTTCTGATGGTATTTGATGTTTGTTTTTTACACCTTTTTATACATTCGTAAAGCACGTTCTCGAGCAAAACGATGATCAACCATAGGTGCAGGGTAATCTTGACCAATAATTACATGGTATTTTTTTTGTTCAGCAGGGGGCATTTCCCAGGGTTTGTGAATGAATTTTAAAGGTACGTTCGCTAACTCTGGTACCCACTTTTTTATATATTTCCCTTCCGGATCAAACTTTTCTCCCTGGGTAACTGGATTGAAAATTCGAAAATAGGGAGCGGCATCTGTGCCAGTTCCAGCCACCCATTGCCATCCGCCATTATTTGCAGCCAGATCACCATCAATAAGTGAGTCCATAAACCATTTTTCTCCTTCCTTCCAATTGATCAGGAGATGCTTTACGAGAAAAGATGCCGCTATCATTCGCGCTCGATTATGTATCCACCCGGTTGAAGCCAGTTGACGCATTCCGGCATCCACTACAGGATAACCTGTGTTCCCTTGCTGCCAGGCGAGAAATTCTTCAGGGGCATGACGCCAGGGAATATTTCGATAAGCAGCTTTAAGGGATTGCAATAGTGCTTCAGGAAAATACCAAAGAATGGATTGATAAAATTCGCGCCAGATGAGCTCATTGATCCAGGTTTCACACCCTGCTTTTGCAATCGTATCCTGAGAGTCTTTCTGAGCCTGGATTGCTCCGAGGTAAGCCTGACGGGCAGAGAGCATACCAAAATGAAAATAAGGAGAAAGAGAAGAAGTTCCTTCTTCATCCAACCGGTTGCGAGAATCACTATAAGTAAAGATGGGTCCATCCAGAAACGAATTCAATCGGCGAATTGCTTCTTGCTCGCTTGCTGGAAAAAGAGATGAAGATGGCAGCTCAGGGATCTCTTCAGAAGGAAGGTCGGAAATTGGTGGGAGCATAGCTGGAGCGGGAAGGATACTATTAGAGAATGGCAAAGCTTTCCACGCTCTACTGAAAGGAGTAAAAACAGTATAGGGTTTTCCATCCGATCGGGTTACCGCATATGAGGGATGCACACCAATACCTTGGACAAGATGCAGGTTAATTCTTTGTGCTATGGCTTGATCTCTATGGCGTGCATAAGGTGAAACATCTTCTTCAGCAAATACTCTTGTTGCACCACATTCCTCCACCAGACGAGAAATTTCTGTCTCTGGATCACCCTTACGAATGATCAGATCTGAACCTAGTCTTTGCAGACTGTGTTTAAGGGAACGCAATCCTGAATATAGAAAAGCCCGGCGCTTTTCAGCACGAGATTTCAGAAGATGTTCATCCAGGATAAAAACGGGTAAAACCTTTTCACTATTCTGCAAAGCTTCATGGAATGCCTGATTATCCGAAAGGCGTAAATCACGCCGTATCCACCAGATGTTCATGAGAGACCCACTCTAATACTTATGCAGGAATTCACAAATCGTGAATTCTTATTCATTCCTACCATTATTAATAAACTTCATGATCTCTTCATGCCCTTGATATTCATGTACCAATTTCCCATCCTGCATTTGCAGAACCCGGTCAACAAATTCGCACATGCGAAGGTCATGTGTGACCATTATCCCTGCACGATTTTGCTCATGGATCAATCCCGCGAATGTTTCGACAACCTGGTATGCGCGTTCGGTATCCAGACTGGCGGTAGGTTCATCAGCCAATACAAGGCTGGGATTATGAATCAGCGCACGGGCGATTGCCACTCTTTGCTGCTGTCCTCCTGACATTTGCCCGGGAAGGTTGTACAGTCGTTCTTCAAGTCCAAGGCGGGCAAGCAGTTCACGGGCTCGCAATTTTCCAGCCTTATCCAGCTTGTTGTTCAATCGCAGCATTAGTTCAACATTCTCTACCGCGTTTAAATAAGGAACAAGGTTGTTCGCCTGGAATGTGAAACCAATTTTCTCGCGGCGCATTGCTACCCGTTCGATATCATTCATATCTGAAACATCCTGTCCATCAAGAAGAATTTGGCCTGAAGTAGGTTTGAGTAGTGCTGCGAGGATAGAAAGCATGGTAGTTTTTCCCGAACCACTGGGACCAACAAGTGCTACAAACTCGCCATTAGCAACCCGGAGAGATACATCTGCAACGGCGTAAATAGTACCAAAATCGCTCTGATAGGTTTTTACAACTGATTTTGTTTCAAGTGCGTGTACTGTCATAGTTATATCCATTAAGAGGTCAATCCTAAAGCTTTAAGAGGTTCAATTCGAACTGCATAACGTATTGAAACCAATCCACCCAATGGACCAATAAGAAGCAGCGCAACAATTGCTAAGGCGGATGTTGTCCCATTGAAGACAATTGGTACAGTGGGGGGGAATGATAATGAAAACAGAAAAGTTAAAAGTCCACCGATGAGTACACCCACTGTGGTTACAACAACTATTTGAATAATGGCTGCTGCAGCCACAACTGGATTGGTGGCACCAATAGCTTTTAATACCCCAATTTGAGAAACCTTCTGGAGGATTTGGATCTGAAAGAAACCTCCAATTACCAGGATCCCAATAAAGAGGGTAAATCCGCCTTGTGTATTCAGTGTGCTTTGTTGAGCAGAATATCCAGGAAGAGCCTGGATCGCTTCTTTTAAAGTGGCAGTCTCAACATTGTTTACCTGTGATTCCAGCTGCTGACGGATTACGTCTATTTGAGCCGGGTCAGAAAGCCTGACAAGGATCACATTAGCAATAGCAGTAGAGCTGTTTACTTCTGCTTCAGATTTGGGCCGAACACGGTCCCAGGTAAAGAATGGAACAAATATGGATGGTTGGAGAGAATATTGCTGTCCATCAGTAATTCCTACAATCTTCAAGGTGAAGAATTCATCTTTTGTACCCTGAGTTAAGCGAATGGTAACCATATCTCCGAGCCGTAAGCCACTACGGAATGCGGTATTACGATCAATGATTACTTCATCTGCATTATCGGTGCTGAGTTGTTGCCCCTCTACCACACGCGGCTCTCCTGTATGGCCAGGTTCTACACCAAGAAGAGCTATTTTCAGAGTTTCACTTTGTGGCAAAACTAGTGTGACGTTTGAAGTGCCAAGCATTCCAGCATCTGCAACCCCTTCTACACGACGAATCGCAGCAAGGCGATCCTTGCCAAGCCTGCTTGCCTGAATGAGGTAATCAGATTTTGATTGGTAAACGATTAACTGTGCATCCAGTTTAGAAATGTATTCACGGTTTCCATTACCCAAACCTTCTCCCAAAGCTGCAATAAACAACACAAGCAAAGTGATAAGAGCTATAACCAGGCTTACCAGCAAGAAGCGCCCGCGATTTCTCCAGATTTCTTTCACTGCCAGATAACTTGATATCGAAAACATTGTTTTCATTACTTACTCCTGGGACATTTCACTTTAAGAACTTAACTGCGCCTGTCATGCCCCAGCGCATATTAGGATCGGTTTTTGTTAAAAGAATGGTCACGGTGTAGGTAATATCTCCACGTTGCTCAATGTATCGCTTGTTGATGTTTGTTACTTCACCTTCCAGTTTCACGTCAGGCAGGGCATCCAATACAACCTCTACTTTTTCACCCACTGAAATAGATGTCACATCCATTTCAGTTAGATCTTCTGTCTTCACAACCCAGGTGGTTACATCCGCCAGGGTAAGAATAGGAATTCCAGCGTTCACTTGTTGTCCTGGCTGTAAATCCAGGTCAATCACAGTTCCATCCATATTAGCTTTAAGGGTCAATGCATCAAGAGCAGCCTGAGCATTTGCCACTGATGCTTGTGCAGAAACGAATTGTGCTTCAGCAGCAGCCATGAGATCGGGATCAATTCCTTTATTGGCAATAATTTTTGTTTGAGTATCTTCTGCGAGTTTCAGATTGGCATTGGCAATATCCAATTCAGCTTTGTTTTCTTCCGTTGAGTTAGCATCATAGCGATGTTGTGCTGATTCTTGTGCCTTTTGAGCATCAAGGAGAGCTAATTCAGCCTGTGCCAGGCGCAAATCAGCTTGAGTGTTTATTGTGTCAATAGCTTGTTGGGCAATCAACAATTCTTGTTGTGCTCTTGCCAGTGCCAGGTCAACCTCAAAAGAGCTTTCTAGCCGTACAAGTTCCTGCCCCCTGGTAACATTTTCGCCATCGGAGACAAGTACTTCTGCTATCTGACCAGGGACATTAAAAGAATGCTCTAAATATTTTGCTGGCTGTACCCTGCCTTCAGCTATAAGCAAATTTGGCTGTTGAGGAATGGGAGTGACATTATTATCTGTGCTCTTGGGGCTACATGATGAAAGAAGCATGGCAATAATGATCATGGCAATGATAAATAAGGTAGTTTTTTTCATAATTTGATACTCCAATAATGTTTATTTTTCGCGAACGCCTATAGGACCATTGAAGGGTTGCTTCCAATTGGTCGATAAAACTCCACTTAATAACAGATCCAGTGGTGGATGGTCTGCAATATGATCGTAATAATATGGCAACTCAATATGTCCGGATGTGCTGATAATAAATGTTCCTGACATTTGCATGGCATCCTGTCCAGCAGGTGGAGGTTCAACGGTATATCCTTTTTTACGCGCTCTTGAAATAGCAATCCATACTTTCAGGTTTAAGAAAGTTTGGAAAAGATTACCCCGTTCCAGGCCATAAGCTGCATATGCCTTACGTTCAGGATCTGCCAATACAAGTAAACCGGGTGCAAAATCCTTCGCAAAAAGCGCAGCCGATTCAGGTGTTCCCTGTGTGACAACTGCCAAATTCATTCCTGCCTGGGTAATGCGATCTTTTCCAGTAACCAGTTCATCAAGCATCTCTTTGCATTGAGTGCATCCAAAGTGTCTTGTAAACGCTAATAAGAGAGGTTTTGATGCCCATAAATCCGATAACTGCACGAGATTTCGTGAGGTATCTAAAAGAGTCAGGTCAGGAGCGGGTGATTTAAAATTAAGCCTTTTGAAAATTTTCATCTTGCCTCCTACATTCTTTCTGATAAATATGAATCGAGCCATGTGGTAATAACAGCACCATCCGTTCCCAGGATATTTTTTATTGCCTGGCTATAGGCTAACAAATACTGGTTTATTTGCATTAGAGATAGTTGTCTTTCAATCAGGAATTGATCCAGCCACATCAGATCAGATTCCATAAATGCAGGATTTCCCAGATCAAGGGCAGAAATCATTCTAGAGAAAAAATTATCATCTGCTGCACCAAGGAATTCGAAGTGTAAGGAATATTTTTGTAATTCATTATGTAATGCCATTTCGATAAGGGGCCGTAATTCAGAGAATTTTGAGGCGATATCTTTTAATGGATGGAGTTGTGATCCAGTAGTTGGAAAAACTTGCTGCTTTATTGCCAGGTTTTCGATTATCTGAATGGCTTGATCAAGATTTTCACCTAAAAACCATGCAGGAATGCGATCGCGTAATTCAGGAATACGGTTAAAGATCAAGCCGCCATAAGCAAGGGGAATCTTTAAGTCTGTTAAAGATTCAAAAGTGCTCATTGTTGATGCAGCAGATGTCAATTGTTGTGCTGATAAAATGACCAGATTGGGATGGATGGCTTCAATTGTATCCTTCATCTGTTCGATGGGAACATTTGCGCCAAGAGAAATAATATTAAAGCCTTTTCTTCGTAAAAACAAAGAGAGTAACAGCAAAGGGAAAATGTGTCGTTCACCTGCAGGGCAGGCAACTAAAATGGTCTGTTGCCGGGTTGGATTAGGCGCCGCCAGGATAAGAGCTTCAAGCCGGCGCACAGCCATAGCAGTCGTAAAGTGCTCCTGTTGGACAGAAGCTTCTCCCGTATACCATCTATCTCCAATCGTTTTCAAACCATCTTGAAGGATCTCTGTACAGACTGTTTCAACCGGATATAAAGCAAATGCCTGATTCAAGATACCTTCTGCCCTGATTTCATCAAATTTCATACATGCATCAAGCCATTGGATTCGCATAAGATCTATGCGGGTATCCTGAGCATTTGGCAGGGGAGAGGAAAAATCTTTCGCCTGTAGATACTCAAGCAAAGGATCACGGTCAGCCTCAATCAATTCTTTCCAAAGATTGACCGCCCTGCTGATGCTCAATCCTTCGTTTTGACGTGCTCTCAACCATTTAATAGTTTCAACATCATATTGTGAATACAACCGGTGTCTGCCGGTAGATCGCTGGGGATTGGGTAGCCCATACCGTCTTTCCCAGGCGCGTAGCACTTCGGCATTTAAACCGGTTTCTTTAAGCACGGCACTCAGGTTGAAAACAGGTGTTTTCTTGATCATCATATTTCTTTCCTCGATGTTGGCAAATGATTGAATGTAGTATAGAACAATTTATGCAAAATGTCAACAATATCTGTACAAATAGTTGACATTTCAAGCATTATTTGCTAATATATATATGTGGATAACAATAGTCTTAATAATATAGATATACATCAATGACGAGTACCAAAGATTTTTCTCACATAACTTTTGTTCCATTGTTCTTTTAATGGATATAAAGACAAATGTGTATTGAAAATTAAGATGAAAAAGGATGTTCGAATGAGAGACATTTTCCGGCAAATTATCGTAGTTCTTTCTGTGATCGTTACGATTATCTTAAATGCATTGGCAAATATACTTCCGTTAAACGGTTTAAATACTGGAGAAATTTCTGACCGATTCAACGTCTATTTTGTCCCAGCGGGTTACGTTTTTTCTATTTGGGGGCTGATCTATCTGGGATTGATTGTCTTTTCTATCTATCAGGCTCTACCTTCTCAACGCCAGAACCCTCGACTGCAAGCTACAGGATGGTGGGTTGTCCTTGGAGGGGTTGCGAACAGTGCCTGGATATTTCTCTGGCATTATGAGCAATTCCCATTGACCATTGTTGCGATGTTGGTTTTACTGATTTCGCTCATCATTGTTTATCTACGATTGGGAATTGGCATTTCCGAAGCTTCCCTTGCAGAAAGATTAACTGTGAGAATTCCATTCAGTATTTACCTGGGATGGATCACGGTTGCAACGGTTGCCAATGCAACTTCACTACTGGATTACCTGAAATGGGATGGATTCGGAATTTCTGCTGTCAATTGGATGGGTATCATGCTGGCAGCAGTTCTGGTGATCAGTATCCTGATGAACTTTACCCGCCGTGATATTCCTTACATACTGGTGATCCTTTGGGCGTTGGCTGGAATTGCAATTAAATTCAGTACACTTCCACAAGTTGCCTTACCTACATGGATCACGTTTGGATTAGTTGTGGTGAGTCTTGGATTGACATTAGTCTTCCGTATCCCAAAGCGCTTCGTTAAGCAGAATAACGAAAGAAGTAGCTGATAGGTGGTATTGCAATGGCAAAAGTTGATATTAATCTCCCCGCCCCAGATTTTTCTCTGATCGATGTCAGAGGTCAGAAATTTCAATTATCCGATTTACGAGGTAAAGAAAATGGTTTGATCGTTTTTAACCGCGGATTCTTTTGACCATTCTGCCAACGGCATATGGCGCAGTTGCGCCAGGATTATGATAAGTTTCAAAAACTGAATACAAAGATCATTGTAGTTGGTCCGGAGAATGCAGAAGCATTTTCACGCTACTGGCAAGAGCATGACTTACCTTTTATAGGATTACCAGATCCGGGAGCTACTGTGCTCAGGGCTTATGGACAGGAGGTCAATCTTTTTAAGCTGGGTAGAATGCCAGCACAAGTGCTGATTGATAAAGCAGGGATTGCAAGGTTTGCCCATTATGGACATTCGATGTCCGATATCCCCGACAATCAAGAGCTATTAGAAATTCTTATAAATATTAATAATAGTTGAGGAAGAGAATATGATGATATTAATGGTACTAAAAATTATTGCAGCTGTAGGTACTGCAGCCACTGGATTATTGGCACTCATTAAGCCAACAGCGGTATACGGATTTACAGGATTGTTGGCTGAAAATGCCAGAGGTATTTCAGAAATACGAGCAATCTTTGGTGGCTTATTCATTGCACTTGGAATTGCCCCATTTATATTTGGAGCGACAGCCTATCGAGTTTTAGGTTTGGGTTATCTGGCAATTGCTGCTGTGCGGTTGATTTCCATTTTTCTTGATAAATCCAGTGTATCTTCTAACTGGATCAGCCTCGCAATTGAAATTATCTTTGGCGTCATCTTAATATTGAGGTAATGATATGAGCGTGGGAATTGTTACCGATAGTACATGTGATTTACCCGCCAAAGTAGTATCTCAATTGGGCATACAGGTGATCCCATTATACATTCGCATAGGAAAGCATGATTATCTGGATGGGATCGATATGTCTCGGGAGGATTTTTATAAAAATCTGCCTGATTCTCCCGAACATCCAACCACAGCCGTTCCTTCGCCCCAAAAATTTCACGCGATATATAATGCGCTTGCTGATGAAGGAGCCACCGAGGTCTTGTCCATCCATATCTCCTCAGCGTTGAGTGCTGTTGTAAATGTCGCTTTAACCGCTGCAGGAGAAACTACTTCTGTACCAGTAACGGTTCTGGATTCGGGATCACTTAGCATGGGGACAGGTTTTTTGGTTCAAACTGCTGCTGAACTTGCGAAGCAAGGACTTACAGTAAGAGAAATCCTTCCTCGTCTTGAAGATCAGATCAAACACACGCAGGTTTGGGCTTTGCTTGACACTTTAAAATATTTACGACGCAGCGGAAGAATGAATCGCGTAGTATCGGTTATAGGCGATATCATGCACATTAAACCTATTCTGAAAATGCACAACGGAGTCTCCGAAGCAGAAAAAGTTCGAACCAGAAAGAATGGCCTGAATCGGTTAATCACAATGTTGAAAGAATTCAGCCCCTTTGAGAAAATAGCCTTTTTACATTCCAACGCTCTTGAAGAAGCGAAAACCCTGCAGACTATGGTAAACGAACTTATACCAAGCCGGGAAACCTGGTTTGAGACAATCAATCCAGTCTTGGGAGCTCACATTGGAACGGGTGTGGTCGGTTTTGCCTGTGTGACAAAGAAATAGAGAGGTTTTTGATGCAACTTCTAAATAGTTATGGATCGAGTCTGGCAATCATACTGGTTTTAATGACTGCTCTATGGGTAATTAGCCTGATATTAAAAAACTCCAGCATTGTTGATATTTTTTGGGGTTCCGGTTTTGTTGTATCTGTTTGGGTGTATTTTATTTTGTCTCCTGATGGCTTCATACTGCGTAAGCTTTTAATCGCATTTCTTGTGACGATCTGGGGATTACGTTTATCCATCCATATTCTGTTGAGAAATTGGGGTAAACCTGAAGATTTTCGATATCAGAAATGGCGTAAGGAAGCCGGACGTAAATGGTGGTGGCAAAGTTATTTCAAAGTCTTTTTTTTGCAGGGTATATTGCTCTGGATCATTTCCGCACCGCTGTACGCGGCTCAATGGAATGGAATGCCAGCGAATCTTTCTATCCTGGATTTTCTAGGTGCCGGTGTGTGGCTGATTGGATTCTTTTTTGAGGTCGTAGGTGATGCTCAATTGACTCGTTTCCGTTCCAGACCGGAAAATAAGGCAAAGGTTTTGGATAGCGGTGTGTGGAAATATACCCGCCATCCCAATTACTTTGGTGATGCGACACAATGGTGGGGGTTTTTCCTCATTGCTCTGGCAGCAGGGGGATGGTGGTCTATCTTTAGTCCTGTAATAATGACATTTCTCCTTTTGAGAGTTTCAGGTGTTGCATTACTGGAAAAATCTATGGAAACCCGCCCTGGATATAAAGAATATGTTCAAAAAACAAGTTCTTTTATCCCCTGGTTTCCAAAGAAATAGTTGGTTTGCGTTACTGTGATTCAGGCAGTGAACGTGCTAAAAAATTCAATAATGCCTGGCGAAAATCAGCATCTTCGGGCCCAGTTCCATCACCACGAAAAACAAGGTGATCAGCACCTTCGAATATTTGCAACTCTACATTTTGCCCACCGGCTTCCTTGAGAGCATAAGCTTGTTCAACGGGTATCTGACTATCAGCAGAACCGTGTAACAGCAAGACAGGACGAGGGGAGATCATGGCAATATCATGCTCAGGAGATGCAGTAGCTGGCCAGACTCCGTACAGGGTCAGAAGCCCTAACCGCATGAATGGAGTGTAAATTCGTATCATTTCCTTTGGAGCTCCCATAAGCAGCATTCCCTGACCAAGCATTTTGTCTATGGAAGAAAACGAACTTACGCTTATGACGGCATTTACGTCGGAGCGAACAGCAGCGGTACGGATGGCGGTTGCTCCACCCATTGAGAAACACAATAGAGCAACAGGCACATTCTCCAATTCATTCTGAGAAGCAACCCAATCCAATGCAGCGTTCACATCCTGTGGTTCTTCAAAGGCAAAACCAATCCGGTTTCCTCCACTCCTACCATGTGCGCGCATATCCAGAACAATGCTGGCATATCCTGCTTCATGCAAGTAAGTGGCTTGTGGTAAAAAGCTGGACGCATCCATGCCATCCATACCATGCAGGAGCACTACCACACCTCGTGGATCATTCGCTGGGACATACCATGCCTTCAAGGAAATACCATCTTTACTTAACAGAGAAATAGTAGTGGCATCCAACCCTAACGATTCGGGTGTGTTCTTGAATTTTTCTACACGGTGAGTTGCCATATCTTTAAGAATGAACACACTGCTGAGATAGAAACCCAGCAGTATGATCAATGCGATACTGATCGTTATAAATAAAATTATTCGCCATTGATGGCTTTTCGAATTCTGTTTATGTTTTTTCATAGCAGCCTTTTTCTATAATATGACGAATTTTAATTTAATTGCAGAAGGATCAGGGGATAGAATCCAACGCTGTTACCTTATTGCCATTATTATCTTTGATAAGTTGTGGGAGAAAATCCATAATGTCTGTACCACCATCCAGGAAGGTTATCGTATTTTCTCCAATGTAGTACTCAATCAGGTTGTCTATAGCCAGGTCATACACCCCGCCATACATATAAATGGTATTACCAGAATTTATGATATTGTTCTGAATGACCAATTGCATAATTACGTTGTTTTGAGAAATCCTCTTACAGGTATCTCCTCCACCGCTGATGATGAATAATGCCAGACCTTTCGCGGGATCCAACGAAGATATTATATTGCTTTCAATCCGCACATCTTCCACTAAATTATCCTTTTCACCAATTCCGCCATTCAGCATAATGCCTTCGAATTTGTATCCCTGGATTTGATTTCCTGTAATTTTCACATGAGAAATACGCCCCGTTGCACCTTCCGGCATCGGGTCATCCCCTGATGCAGCATAGATCCAGATAGCGCGATCCCAGGCATTGCTGGTATTTCCAGAGATCAAAACATTTTCGATTACATTATTTTCAGGTGCTCGCGATGAGATTGGTAACCCAGGAATATAGAAATTGTTTGAAGCAAAAAGTTCAATAGCGTGCCTGGCATTTGAAGAAATGACATTATTGAAAATGTTAATTCCACTCAAGGTGTTATCGCTATTGCCATAGTTACCCACGAACATCTCAATTCCAGCAGGATGAGAATTATTTCTTCCCTCTCCCAGTGGATCAAGGATATTTCCATCTATAGTAATATTTTCAACGGTATTCTTGTTAGAAAAGATTTCTGTCTCTGTTAATCCATAACAAGCACTGGAACCGTCAGCAGCACTGACAGCGATGGTTGATCCAGGAGAAGAAATAATGTTATTGGTGATTGAAATATTCGTCAGACGGTTATTTGATCCACCTGCCGCTGCTGCAGTCATATAAATACCTTCATTCTGCCCATTAGCAACCTGAATGGTATTGCCTGTTATATCAATGTCGCTGATATTGATACTTGAATACAAAGATGGATCGGACAAATCCGCAAGGGTGTTCAAGGGAAAAACTTTCACACCACCGCCACCTATATCTGAATAAATTTGATTATTCAGGATCTGAATATGATGAAAAGGTTTTGTCGAACAGGTATCATCAATACAGGATACGATAATTGCGAAATCATGAAAATCTCGAAATATGAGGTTCTGAAGAGAGACATATCGGGAGCTTAAAATAAATGCCGATGAAAGTTCTTGTGAAAGCATCGAACCGCTAATGATGATATCGGGATTGCCATCATGATCGGCATCTCCATCAATGGAAATATTCTCTCCAGTGATGATCAGGCGCGGATCGCTGTACTGCAGATCTGAGCCGAGGATGATCACCTGATCCTTCAAGGAAAGATCAAACATTATTTGCTTTTTACCAACCGTTTGGTTGGAAGCCAGAATTGCTTCTCGCAATGAGAGTAACCCATCGGTCCCAGGATTACTAAGCAGGTTATCAACATTTGAAGTATCCCCGTCAACGATATCCAACCCGGTATTCACTATCAAGATTTTCACAGTGAGGGATGTAGGAGAAGGAGTTGGAGAGAGTGTGTATTCTGGTTGAGGAGTAGTTGTGATGGTTTCTGCACTAGAGGAAATACTAGCTGTTACTGAAGCTGGAGTTTTTTCAATTTGACATGCTGAAAGACTTATCAACATCAACCCAACAAAAAATTTCGAGTATTTCATTTTTAGCTCCAAAAAATGCTGCACGGTATTTAAGATCAGGGAACGTTTGCCCCCTTTTTGTCAACTTATTTGAAATGAATTTTTAGGAAGGTTTTACTAAGAAATGTATAGAACAGATACCTAGACACTTCCCCCAAGTTTCTTTAAAGTATCTTCGATTTTTTGACGTTCTTCGTCATCGGTAGATATTGAAAGGGCTTTCTGCAGATCAGCTTTGGCTTCGGTAATATTTCCCAGGTATTTATAGATAATTGCCCGGTTGTAGTAAGCACTTGCCGAATCTGGGAATAATTCTACTGCTTTATTTTCAGCTTCCAATGCTTTATTCTTATTCCCTAATTTTAGATAGCAGACTGCCATCAGGTTGTATCCGTCGATCGTAGGGGTCATTGAGTTTGCCTTCTCCATATTCTCAATGGAAAGAGAATATTGACCCTGCTTGTAATATACAATACTGATGTTGTAATATGCTTCTACAGTATCCGGGTTTAATTCCATCACTTTCAGGTAGTCATCGATAGATTTAGAATAATAGCCCAGGCTTGAGTATAAAGAAGCTCGATTGATATAAGCTTGAATGTATGTTCCATCAATCTCAATTGCTTTATTAAAATCGTTAATGGCGTCCTGGCTGTATCCCAGATACCTGTTTGCTAAACCCCGGTTGTTGTATGCATTGGAATTGTCTGGAACTTGCAGGATATAGGCATCGAAATCGACCTTTGCAGGGGCAAATTGATTTGTCTTAATATAAAGAATCCCACGATTAAGCAGCGCGTTGGTATTATCGGGGTGATTTTCCAGGCATCTTGTGAAATCCAAAATGGCTGCTTCATAATTCAATAATGCTGAATTAGCGAGTCCCCGTTCAAAATAGAGATCGTTACCTGCTTCTATTCCCCGGTTTAGATCATCCAAGGCTTCCTGATATTTTTCCTGCAGGAGGTAAATATTCCCTCTTAGCGAATATACGATCTCATATCCGGTTGGCTGCAAATCGATAATTTTGTTGACATCTGCCAGCGCGAGATCGTATTTTCCCAGTTGGGTATAAGCGTACCCCCTCCGGAAGTAAAGCATAGGAACTGTCGAAGAAGAATATTGGATGGCGAAGCTATAATCTTGTGCTGCAGCGGCATAATCTCCAAGCAATTCATAATACATTGCCCGGTTCATGTAACCCGTCGAATCAGTGGGACTCAAACTAATCCCATAGTCATAATCTTCTTTCGCTTTGTCATACAGTTTCATCGTCTGATAAATCTGCGCTCTGGAAAAATAGAGAAGAGGGTTTTCTGGTGAAAGGTTCATGGCAGTATTAATGTCAGCCATGGCGGGTTGGAATTGCTTTGTGCTGGCAAAAACTTCTGCTCTCGCAGAATAATACTCATAAACATCAGGTTTCAATTCAATGGCTTTATCGAAAGCGGAAAAAGCCAACATGGTTGAGCCCAGTTGGGTGTAATCGATTCCCAGCGCGTAATAGACATCAGGGTCCTCAAACCCCATGCTGATGATATTTTCATATACCTTTACTGCTTCTTCATATTGGTTATTATTTTCATATTCTTTTGCTGTATTGATCTGTTGAAGCGCCGAAGATGGTAAAAGGGTAGGGGTGATCGTCGCATCGATGGTTGGAGTCGCTGCAAATAAAGAATTTTTTCCTGCAAATATACTTGTGGAAAGTAACGAAAATGTCAGGCTTGCGATGATGATCACGCTGAACAGTGTAATAACAAATTTATTATGGATATGAGAGTTTTCCATTAACATCTCAATATTGAGAGGGCAGTGTCATAATATCTTACCATATTGGCTTTTAACTTACATAAAATCAATGTATAAAACGTGCGAGAAAATCAATATTACTTGAACAGAGTAAATGCAAAAAGGTAAAGAATACTTGCCACAAGGCAGGTTCCTACCATTATTGGCAACCCCTTTTTATTCCATACTTTGGGTGTTATTGGTACATTTGTTTTCTCTGACAGGGATGCAACAACAATATTCGCTGTCGAACCTAGAATTGTGCCATTACCGCCAAAGCCTGCTCCAAATACCAATGCCCACCAAAGAGGTTCTATTGGAATTCCTGAATTTCCCAATTCCTGAATGATGGGGATTAAAGCTATAGTAACTGGCACATTATCAATAAATGCAGATAAGATTGCAACTCCCCATAGAAGGATTATTCCTAAAAGCATTGGAGGAAAATTTTGCGCATGTGAAATCAAATTTGCAACCGCTTGCATTACACCTGCTGATTGGAGACCGCCGATAAGGACAAAAAGTGAGGTAAAGAATATAAGAATATCCCATTGGATTCTCTTAAGAGTTTCTTGAATGGGAGGGCGAACCCAAACTAAGACAATTGCAGAAGCTGTAAGTGCAACCAGCGATGGCCTGATATGAAGAATTTCTTCAAGCAAGAATGCGATTAATGCAATTCCAAGGATAATAAGCACTTTTCTTACGGTTTTTCGATCTTTTAAAGCACTCAATGGATTCAGTTCTTCAAGGGCTTCCAAATTTTGTGGTTTTTCGGAAAGTTCATTATGGAAGAAAAAACGAAGCATAAACAGGGCAACCAGCCAGACAATGACAACAATTGGCAAACTATGAGTAAGAAAATCAATGAAAGTTAAATTTGCTGCTGAGCCAATAAGAATATTAGGAGGATCACCAATTAAAGTCGCTACTCCTCCTGTGTCTGACAATATAGCTTCTGCCATGAGATAAGGCTGAGGATTTAATCCAAGAATTTCACAAAGCAAAATCGAAATTGGTGCAATGAGTATGACTGTTGTTACATTATCAAGGAACATCGATATTACGGTTGTTGTAGTTCCCAAGAGCACCAGTAAAAGAATTGGTTTTCCTTTTGATCTTTTTCCAACGTAGATTGCAAGAAATTGAAAGAAGCCTGTTGGTTCCAGAATGGAAACTATGATCATCATTCCAATAAGTAAACCAAGTGTATTAAAATCAATAGACTCAAGTGCCTGTTCTTCTGAGTAGAAACCGAAAATTAATCCAAGGCACACCATTAATACAGCACCAACCAGAGATGCAATGGTACGATTTAGTCTTTCAGAAAAGATAAGATAGAGTGTGGCTACGAAAATTACGCTGGAGAGTATAGCTGCTATCATTAATTTAACCTTTTATATCTTTCCATGAAGATAGGATAGCTACTCCAATATCTACTCGTGATACTATTCCAACCAGCTCACCAGTTTCGGAAACAACTGGTAAATCTGACAAGTTATGTTTGAGCATAAGTCCGTAAGCGGCAAGCAATCCCGAATTATCAGATACGGGCAATGCAGGCTGCATGATTTCAGTTATTGGGCGATCAATCTGGTTAGCATTAGGACGAGTAGTTTCAACGGCTCCAAAATCACTAATGAAATCAACATCATTGATCAAATTAAAAAAAGCAGGCATTTCCAGATTAAGAAGATCAGGTAATCCAACCATGCCAATGACTTTATTTTCTATATTGATAACAGGTAGAAGACCAATATGTTGATCAGACATTTTTATTGCGGCATCTCGAATAGTAGCTTTGGAATCAATGGAAATAACATTCCTTTTCATGCAACTCTTTATCATTTTGACCTCTTTTTAAGATGGTAGATCCTGAGTATCAAGTTAATCCTGTCATTGATGCACTAATCTCCCACAACTTTTTTTGAGTTGAGGCATTATATGAATTGTTGTTGGAGCGTACTGGTTTATTGTTTTCATCCCAATATTTGCCTGATATTCCCTCTACAGATGGATCTGCGGCAAGATATACATAAGTTTCTGCTTGTTTTTCAGGGGTAATTGCCATTTTCCGTTTCAATGAGTAGATTTTTCTTTGCCAAGGAGACAAATGGGTTAATCTTTCATCTGGAATTGCAACATTTGCCACACGCACACAATTAACCGTTACACCAGTTCCTTCAAGCCGTCTGGCTAGTTCATATGTAAACATGACCTGTGCAAGTTTTGATTGATAATATGCATGCTGCATAGAGAATCGACGCTCTCCATTTAAATTATTAAAATCGATATCCAAAAAGGGGTACATCATTAGACCTTTGGAAGCAATTGTAATTATGCGGCTTGGTCTACTTTTAATTAGGGTCTCAAGAATGAGATTTGTAAGCAAAAATACACCGAGGTGATTGGTTGCGAATACTGTTTCAAATCCTTCAGAAGTTTTTGTTGCCTTCTTGAGTGAGTGATCAAAGTTGGCAGCATTATGGATAATTACATCGAGACGATCGTGTGTTAATAAATATTCATTTGCGAATTGCCTGATGGATTTCTGCAAAGATAGATCAACTTGCATAAACTCGACGTTATTATTTCCTGTCACTTGCTTTACTTCTTCTACAGCTTTTCTGCCTTGATCTTCTGAACGGCAAGCCATGATTACTGTTGCACCAAGATTTGCTAATTTAATCGCAGCAGCTTTGCCAATTCCTGAATTGGCTCCAGTAATAATAACTTTCTTTGACTCCATTTTATATTTCATTTCAGGCACCTTTCGCTCAAATAATTATGTCCGTGAATATAAAAGCCAAATACTAACAATGTATAGCATAATTAAAGCAAAAGCATCAATTTCAATAAACAAGATGCGTTTTTCTAGTTTAGCAATATTTCCAATAAATGCCATAGCTGTCATTATTAATCCGAACATGCCGATCAATAGAAAGGAAGGATCGATAACAGCGAGAAAACGACCCTGAGTATAAAAAAGATCCGTCAATCCAATTGCAAACATATTGAACATGTTGCTACCAAACAGGTTACCGATTGCCATGTCATTTGCACCTATCTTAATGGCTGCCATTGTGGTAACCAATTCGGGTAATGAGGTAACAAGGGCGACTAGAGTGGTTCCAATAAAAGACGTTCCAAGCCCTGTTATTTCTGCGATATGGTTTGCGCTTCGTACCATGATAGGAGTAGCAATAAATAACACTGTTGATGCAAGAAGAAATCCTACAATACCTATAAATAGACCAGGGATATTTGATGGGATTTCATCAAACTCAATCGACTTATCAAGAGATGAGGAATTTTGTTGGATCAACCATACAGCCAAAAAATATGTACCGATGAGTAAAAGACTATCTAATCCAACCCATCCAAGGCTTATTTTTATATCAGCCATAATAAGAAGCACTACCAGCGCAATCATGAAAACTGCCAGGCTGCCTGTTAATGCATGTTTCATAGCAGCCTTTCTCAAGATACGTTGGTCTCGATTTAAAATGTCGATGATAGCCAGTAATACCATATTGAAGGAATTGCTGCCTAATAAATTCCCCGCTGCCAAATTCGGAGAACTTTGGTTCAATGAACTGATTGAAGTAAGAACTTCAGGAAGTGAAGTTGCACCAGCAAGTAATAATACACCGATGAACATTCGTCCCAGTCGGGTTCGTAGAGCGATCACATCACCATATTTAGCCAATTGATTTGCAGCGAATACTATTACTGCAGCAGCAAAAAAGAAGGTTATCCATACCATGATGATTTCTCACTTAATGGGTCTGAAAGCCCTTTAATGATGATAACTTCCATGCAGCGAATATCCCTGTATTCGGATCATCCAAGTCGCCGACTATACTTTCAACCAATTCAAGGCAAAGTTGAATTTTATTTTGATCTTCTACAATAACAAAGATAGTTATGTTCCCAAGTTCAATGTCAGTAGACGCGCCAAAAGAGTAGCGCATGGGAACGTGTTTATTAAGATGGCGAAATGCACCTGTGCTTTCAAAGATTGTTGCACCAGTAATTCCATGGTTTGCCCAGACTTTCAATATTTGATTAAGAAATTCTGGATTATCTAAAACAAACATGATTATGAACATAACATCTTCTCCTCATTTTTGACTTATTTACCTTGGCATGAGGGAATTACTTCATAGAACTTTAAATTTATTCTATTGGTGCACCTTTCGTTCTCCCCATCCAGGAAATATCGTATGCTGCTCCAAAAAACTCTTTAAATATTCGATAATAGAGTAATTCCTCTTTGGTATTTAATTGCCAACCATTCGGTAATTTACTTTCATGTAAAAAATCAGAATCAGAAACATTTTCATCAGCATAATTATTAAGGAGATTGAGAAAACCACCACCCTCCCAGAACTTTGCTTTTGTACGGTTCAATACCTGAGAAGGAAGGAGATCTTTTACCGCACATCTCAAAATCCATTTTTCGATGCCATTTCTCAATTTATATTCAGCTGGTATTCGTAAGGCAAAATCCACAACAGCTGGATCAAGAAAACCAAGACGTGGGACCGTACCATGCGCTGAAGCACATCTGTCCACTCTCTGAAGTGCAGTGTTATGTAAACGACCAATAATGTCTATTAACTCTCCAGGCAATGATTCAAGTTGTAAACCTTTAAGGTACTCATAGCCAGCAAATAACTCATCTCCCCCCTCTCCGGAGATTACAGCAGGCACATAATCTGATGCATATTTTGCAAGAAGGAAATTTAAGACTGTTGAACGAACTAATAAGGCATCAAAAGACTCTAAGTGATAAATAACCTCAGACAAATGCTGGAGTATATCTTGAGGGTTTACAATAATTTCATGATGGTCAGATTTTATGTGATTTGCCATTTGTCGGGCAAAAATTAAATCAGGTGCTCCCGGTAAACCTGCTGCAAATGTGTGTAGTTTTTGAACCTTACTCCGGGCTATTGCAGCCAATACACTAGAATCCAATCCGCCAGATAACCAGGATCCAATATTTCCATCCCCTATACAATTTTCTATTGAAATTTCTAATCTTTGACGTAATTCTGAGGAAATGGAATCTGCAGTACCTTGTATTGGAGGTTTAATAGCTAAATGAAAATACGGCTTGAGATTATGACCATCAAAAGAGCACCCAGGGGGTACCTCATGAATATCATTGGTAACCATTAATAACGCTTTTACTTCTGAAGCAAAACAAAAATCTCTATCACGGGTCCAACCATAGTAAAGAGGGGCAGCTCCAAGAGGATCGCGTTTAAGCACGAAACCTTCTTGGATTGCTCGTGCCTGGGCAAAACGGCCCGGTAAAGATCCATCTCTTGCAAGACCTTTATTAATGAAGACAAATGAATCTTTTTGCTGAATTTTTGTTCCTGCTATACCCAGGGTTGTTCCTTGAGAGCTTCGGATTTCTTTCCAGTCCCCCCCGCGATGATTTATTTTGGTTAGCATTTGAGAAATTGTTTTATTTTTATTTGCTTTTGCGATTCCCGCTATTCCTGACATCATTCATCCTTAATTCAAAAATGGGGTGTTACAAATTTTTTATACAGACTTAAGTTTATTGAAAATCCAGTTTATTGCTGAAAGAGTTCTTCAATTTTTAGAGGTACTCACCTTCAATAGTGCCAGTATTTACATAATTTTTTAACTCCCCTACACTTAATTTATCAATTCCCATCTTATCTATTGTTCGTCCGCGGCGGTAATAATCTGTTCGATGGATAATTGAGCAAATTTGGATAATTGCGTCCATAGCTTTTACAGAAACACCATATCGCTGACCCAAGGATGCGATGGGAACCAAACTCATTGGAACATCTTCAAAAATATAGCGGTGATTAAGAGTTGGAGGAGCTTTAATGCCATAGTATCCTTGTTGATTATGGATTGCTTCATTGAGATCTTCGCCAGTTGAGTCGTAAGAAAGTTTGAGCCACTCAAGAGCTGTGCGTGAGCGAATTCCTAAAGCCGATGCAACAGTGACGCGTTCTCGGTCAAGTGCTTCAAGAACACGGGCAACTGAAGTTGTAACTCCATCAATATAAAACTGGTAATTACCATGGGTAGATTCGATCCATCCAGAGTTAAGAATTGTCAACGCCGGATGAAAAATCGCCCCCATATTATTAAGACCGGTCTGAAGCACATTACCGCCATCAATAAACTCAGGAAAAGCTTCATGAATCATATCAAGTACAAGATGAGTTCGTGTTGCTGGAAGCGCAGCTAATGGAATAGCATCTTTTATTCTAAATATCCGTGCTTGGGCTGGTCCATCTGAACGTGAGGCATAAATAAAGGTTTCCGTTTCAGCTATGGTGACATCAGCTTTGCAGTCCATAGCTCTTAAAACTTTTGCAACTTCTATTGACCCACAGGTTCTACCTGGATGTAATACGATAATTTGCCCATCTTTTAAATAAGGTGCAAATAATTTTGCAATCTCACTATGAGCTGAAGAAGGAACAACAACCATTATCATATCTGCATTCTCTACTGCCTTTTCAATATTGGAAGTAACACAAGCTAATCTTGCCAATCCTTTTGGCCCACCCTCAAAACTGGTAAGGTCAATACCTCCAAGTTCATTAATTGCAGAAATATTATCGAAAGTTCGGTTATATAAAGTAGTTGGAAATCCTAATAATCCCATGTGTGCCGCCATGGCTTTTCCGCCGTGTCCAGCTCCTATGACTGTAAATCTAATTTTTTTCGACATAATCACACTCCATTAAAGTTACTGTTGTAAATAACTGACACTAACCGTTTTACTGCTTCTTACTAAAAGAGCGGCTATTCCAGCCGCTCTTTTAGTAGATAGTTAGTTAAAGAAATAAATTCAATTCCTCTAGAATCTCGAAGATGAGGGCTGAGGGAGAATTTGTTCAAGGATTATTGCCGAAGTACAGGAATCCTTGACAGCTCCCAATAATGAAATATTAGCTTTTACGGGGGGATCAGTGATCCATCTCATCCGTAAACAAGTAAACTGAAATTTTGTTGTTCCCATACTTTTCTCTTCAATCATTATAGCAAAGAATGGCAAGAACATATGGTTGAATCAATTCAGGAATAACTGCTGAACAGTAATTTGGCATGTATCTTGCACTATATATATCCGACAGGCAATTTTATATAATATTTCGATAAAAATTTGTTAGTTATTATTTTATTTCATTCTATTGATTTTATATTGATAATATGATACGATGGTCATAATTCCGTTATTAGGTGATGCCTTCGTGAAAGCTATGCAGAAGTCAGGCATACAACACAGTGCTCTACGGAATCCCAAACAAATGAAGTGGTTTGTAGGGGGTATTCTTGTCGCTTTTCTCTGCTTGGCATTTTCAACCTCGCCGGTTCTCGCAGATGATGGTTCGAATGACGAAATCATTGCCCCGCCTTCATCAGAACCTGAAGTTTTGGTTGATATTACGCTCGTGTCTGATCCAATCGAACTTGATGTAGATATTCCAGAAACTATAGACGAAACTGGCGGTTCGCAACAAGAAGCTACCCAGCCTGAAATCGATGCGGTAGTTCCACAGGAACTCCCAATAATTGAAGAAACAGAATCACTTCTTTCACCAGATATGCAAGTTGTTGACGAAGTGACTTCTGCTCTTGATCCCTATTTCAACCGAAATGGTGAGGTCTTTTATTTCCGAACGAATTGCAGCGGGTACACCAATTGTCTCGAGAGTGACACGCCCATCTCCAGCGCAGTCAGCGATGTCATGTTAAATGGACGTCCGGATGATGGTGTTATCAACATTGAGGGCGGGGATTTTGCTGAGACATTGGAGTTCGGTTCCCTCCCCGGTGCGTTAATCCTTCGGGGTGGGGTAGATGGGCGAGTCTCGAATATCAATGGAAGGGTTTTTGTCAGTGGCAATGATTCTCCTCTTGTGTTCGAGAATTTTGTCTTTAATGGCAATGTAAATGTTCTGGATAGTGAAAACGTAAGTTTTGTGAATTCTGTGTTTAACGGAAGCTTTGTGGTTAATAACACCCGCCGTCTTGTTTTAGAAGATGATGAATTGCAATCCAGTGCGGTGGTAACACAAAGCACCGATCTTTCTGTCGATACAAGTCTGTTTACATCCGATATGTTGATCAGTAATGTTGAAGGGTTTTCGATTAAGAACAGTACTTTTTTTACTGGTCTTGTAGTCGATCATTCTCGAGACGGAACGATCATCGACAGCCATCTGGAAGGCTGGCTGCAGACGAGGGGTTCAAAGGTTTCGTTCATCTCAACTGCTTCACCTGAATCACTGGCAGTGGAGATAAATAAAGAAGCCAATCATCTGACAGTCGATGGTGTGAATGGATTAAGTGTTTCTGGCATCGCCAATGATGGCGGAGAATTGATAATTCAGAATGGGCAGGCCACATTGGGTGAAAGCAGTCTTGTTTTTGATCCCTCTGACTTACTAGAAGCTTCTTTTACCATGGCTGGTTTCGACAGCCATTCGATCATTGTCAATGGTTTGGATGCGGCTGGCGCGAATGTAGATCTTTCTGCTTCCAATATTTTGATCCAGAATACGATCAATGCGAATAGTGTGACCATTACTGGGGGCGAGGTTTCGATCGAGAATGGCGGAATTGTCAGTCAGGGAACCATCAATATTGTCTCCACTTCATTGCAGATCAATTCCAATGTAGAAAGCGCTCAATCAGATGTCTGTCTGAATGCCGAAAATGGTGTGACAGTGGGTGGAAATGCTCTGGTATCTGGAAATCGGATTTTGATCAATGCGGATACCAACAATGATGGAACTGGCATTTTTGTACTGAAGCAAGGTTCTGTAATAAAGGGTTTACAAAGTGTAGAAATCCGTGCTGCTGATATAGAATTGATGGGTTTCATTCAGACTCAACAAGGACAGGTAAGTCTAATCAATTCGAATCCTCTGGCAAATGTATATCTTGGAATTGAAGGCGAAGGTTTCAATCTCAGCCAGTCTGAATTTGCTCTAATCGATACAGCACAACTGAATATTGGTGAAATGGAAAGCCAAGGTGAGGTTCTCATCGGAACACTCGATCTGGGTAAGAAGAATTATGATCTGAGCATTTTTGGCAGCAACATGGCAGTTGGTCAGATTATTCTTTTCCTGGCAGGAACGTTGCAGTTGATTGCTGCAGGGTACATCCAGAATCGTGGCGGTGCAGGCAAAAACAACTTTATTATTCCTGGCGGAACGCTGAAAGTGAAAGCCCAAGGATTTGGTACAGCTTCTACTCCTATGCAAATGTCAGTAGATTTCTTTTCTGCCCTTGTAAACTGCGTGGGTAGCGTATTCATCAGTGATTTGGCTAAAATTGACCTTCCAGATCATGTTGATGGCGGTATATATGCAAGTAACCATGGTGATCTCACCATCGGAGGCCAGGACGGATTGACCGGGGTGACCTCAGGCGGTGAGATCATCATTTCTACAGCAGGTGTGCTTACCATTGCTGCACCTGTTTTGAGTGATCATCCAATACGACTGACTGCATTTCAATTCGTGCAAAATGCTGAGGTAAATGGTAATTCAGTTAAATTAATTTTAGTTCCCGACCCTCATTTCACCACTGGCAGTGGCGCAGATAATCATACGTATACAACCATCCAGGAAGCAATTGATGCGGTAATGGGCGGTTTGGTTCCTGATGGTGGGATCATCATAGTTGAAACCGGAACATTCACTGAGAATCTTATCATTGATGGACTTTCCGGATTGACTTTCCAACTAGAAAGCGGTTTTGCGACAGTAAATGGAACCCTATCCATATCTAATAGTTCCAACATCGCATTTACTGGCATAAGCATTACCGGACTTATTTCACTGATCAACTCGACCGGAATCACGTTTACCGGCACATCTGGTGATGATACTTACGCATTTTCCTTCGATTCAGCCAGCTCATTTACTGTGAATGGCCAAGATGGGACAGATACTGTTCAGGTTTCTGCCGGGCAAATCGATCATGAGTTTCCTGCTACATTAACCAGTATCGAAACCCTGAATATGGGCGATGGTGCTGTAATGCGGATCGAAGTCGGCGGCACAACAGCAGGCACTCAATATGACCAGTTCGTATTCGATGGGGCTTTGGTTATCAACGGAACCCTGCAGATAGCCTTTATCAACAGCTTCTTGCCCTCGGATGGAAATAATTTCAATGTTGTTTCTGCAACCATATTGAGTGGGCATTTCGATACAGCCAAAGGACTGTTCGGGTTTGGGACGAACACATATTACTTGACCGTTGCACAACCCGCCAATACCGTTACTCTGGTAACCAATACTTTATTGGACTTGGGTGAGATCATCATAGGTGGATCCACATCTACAGATAACGACAAATTTGGACAACTGCTGAACATCGATTACTTTGGTCTCGGAACATTCACCATAACCGCTTCTCTTGATATTAAGGGCTTCTTCTCTGTAACTAACACTGTCCTGACCATCCAGAATTCCATTGAAGGTCTGACACTGGCTGGTGGAGACACGGTGACAGTTAACGTCTGGAAGTTTAGCGGCAGTGGCTTGAATGCTTTCGCTGGAATAAACGGTGGTACTGCAAATGCTACAGGGTTGTCACTATCGAATGTCAGTTTTGGTGTTGCTGTTATGAAAGAGACCAGCGGCAGTTACCGGGAATGGATCTCTCTCAAAGCTACAGCAGACAATGTAGCATTCATCGGGTTCTCGGATATCGAAGTCAGCGGTAATAATCTATCTGTGGTAATCAACACCAGAGCCAGCGATGATAGCGTGATAGATTTTGCTGGAATTCACGCAATGACGGTTGGTGGTGTGACACTGGATATGAACGGCAGTGATGGTCAACTTGTTCAGGTCAGTGGAGCAGTTACCATCTCCATTCTGGATTTCCTTTCATTGAGTGGCATCTTTACATTTGAAAAGAAGAGCAGTGCTCACGTCAATATATTGCCATCAGGCTGGACAGATAAGAGTGAAGCCATTGATACGGTAGTAGATGCACTGGTTGTCGGTGCAGCCGGAGCCAGTGGATTCCTCGGAACGAATGGAAATGATGTTGCCAACCGGCTGGGAATTACTCTGACCGGTGTAGACTTCGGATTAGCGATCCTTTCAACCGCATCACAGAAATGGGTTTCATTGAAGGCCAGTATTGATAGTGCTTCATTGACTGGCATAGATGAAATCACCCTGACATTAAACTCCATTTCAGTCGAGATCAATCGCAAGTCTGCTGATGGAAGCATAGTGGATCTCAGTATGAGCCCGGTGACTGCTGGTAGTGTCATTCTTGATCTTGATGCCTCATTAGGGCAATTAACACGAGCCAGTGGCACGATTGCCACATTCTCTTTATATGATTTTCTCCAATTGAATGGAAGTCTGAGTTTTGATAAGAGCAGCGGAATGATTTATGTTCTACCCGTGGGGTGGACAAACCAGGAAGCCGATCGTCAGACTGTGGTTGCGGATCAATTGCTGATCAGTGGAAGTAATTTAAGCGGTTTTGCTGGTTTGAATGGTGGAACAGCCAATGCTCAGGGTTTGACTTTAACTGATGTAAACCTGGCGCTTGCAATGTTCACGGGTGATATTAGTGATGTGAATCATCCTCTGCAGAAATGGATCAGCCTTTCCGGTTCATTAGGATCCGCTTCGTTTGACGGCATTGATAATCTCACGCTTGCGCTCAGCAATGGCAAAATCCAGATCAATCAGCAAGCTACCGATGGCAGTATTGTGGATTACACCAATGGACACTCCCTATCCTTCGGAAGTGAAACCATTGATTTTGACGGGGCTTCTGGAGAGCTTCTACGAGTGTCCGGTACCATCAACCTCAAAGTGTACAACTTCTTCCAGGTCAATGGCAGCCTGGCAATCGAGAAGAAGACGGCTAATGTAAAGCTCGATGATAGCAGTTCAATAGCTGTTGATCTTCTGACCATCGGAGGCGATAATGTAACAGCGATGGTTGGTTTAAATGCTGGAAGTGCTGATCAGGTAGGTATGAACCTCGTTGGCGTAGATTTTGCCCTCGTTATGTTGACCGATAAAGCGGATGCCACGCGAAGCTGGTTGAGCCTGATCGCAACCGCTGTCAGTGGCGGGTTGGTAGGGATCGATGGGTTGACTTTGAGTGGTACTGATCTGGCGGTCTATATTAACCTGGCTTCACGCGATGGCAGGGTTGTTGATTATAAGACACAGAATCTTGAGGTAACAACGGGAACGGGCACAAGCCTGACGTTGGATATGGATGGCGCATCTGGAGAGCTGGCAAGAATAAGCGGCACCCTGGACTTGAACTTCTTTGATTTCTTTACCGTAAGCGGAAGCATCGCGATCGAGAAAAAGAGTGGAAGCATCAAAGCCTTGCCATTGGTGTGGACGGATAAACTTACTGATCTGGTAACTGTTGCGGTAGATGAATTATTGATTGGTGGCAGTGGTTTGTCTGCTTTCGCTGGTTTGAATGGGGGTACCTCTAATGCTGTAGGTTTGAATCTCACGAATGTATCATTCGGATTGGCAATTCTGGTCGATCAAAGTCTGGCTAACCGAAAATGGGCATCACTGAAAGCCACTGCTGGCGGGATCAGCCTGGTTGGCATCAGTGGATTGACACTGAGTGCTACAACCATGGATGTGGAGATCAATCGCCCCGCGAATGATAATACCGTAGTTGATTATGCCAGCCAATCGCTGGAAGTAAGTACCGGAACAAGCAGCTCATTGACATTGGATATGGATGGCGGCGAAGGTACACTTACCAGAGCTTCTGGAAACCTGACTCTGAATGTAGCTGATTTCTTCACTGTCGAAGGTGATTTTGCCTTTGAGAAGAAGAGCGGAACAATTCAGGTTCTACCATCAGGTGGCACGGTGACTTCGGAAGTTACAGTAAATGAGTTGTTACTGGGTGGAAATAATGTCAGTGCCTTCGCTGGTATCAATGGTGGAACCGCTGATGCAATAGGATTGAATCTGGAAGGTGTGAATTTCGCTCTGGCGATCATGAATGACAGTGCCACTCCGACACGCACCTGGGTGACATTAAAAGCAACTGCCAGCTCGTTCAGTTTTATTGGATCAGCAGTTGTTGAGGTGGGTGGATCCAACATCAATATCGAGATCAACCTGGCAGCAGCGGATGGCTCTATTGCCGATTACGCAGGAACCAACAATCTGACCGTCAAGACTGGTCCTACAACAAGTGTTATTCTCGATCTAGCAAGCAGCCTTGGCGAGTTGATCCGTGCCAGTGGCAGTTTCATTTTAAAAATCGCTGATTTCTTCTCTTTGAGTGGTGACCTGGCATTTGAAAAGAGTCAGACCGATATCCTTGTGAAGAAAGATGGGATTTCTTCCAGCATTACCGTGGACCTGTTAGCCATTGGTGGCAATGGTTTAAGCGGTTTCGCCGGGATGAATGGCGATACTGCCAATGCTGTTGGATTGAGCCTTGGCAATTTATCTTTTGCCCTGGCATTAATGGCAAGCCAGACAGATCCCACGCGTAAATGGATGGCATTGAAGGGGTTAGCAGGGAATGTCTCATTTGTAGGGATAAACGGGTTGAAATTATCCAGCAGTGAGATCCTTATTGAGATCACACGGGCAGCAGCGGATGGTTCGTTGGTGGATTATGCAGCCCAAAATCTGACTATCACTACAGGTCCGACCAGTTCGATCACCTTCAATATGGGAGCAGATGAAGGTGTATTGACACAAGCCAGTGGTATATTAAATATCAATGTATTCGATTTCTTCATTGTTAATGGTCAGTTCTCATTTGTAAAGAAGAGCGGAACAGCAAGAGTGATGAAGACCGGCCCTCCAGCGGTGGATCAGATTATCGCTGTTGATGAATTAATCCTGTGTGGGTTGAATGTTAATGCGTTTGTAGGGATGAACGGCGGCAGTGCAGGTGAGATTGGATTGTCTTTGAGTGGTGTGGACTTTGGATTGGCGATCTTTACCAGCCAGGCAGATCCTACCCTGAAGTGGACTTCACTCAAAGCCAATGCAGATGGATTTAGTTTCACGGGGATTGACGGACTGATTTTCAATGGCAGTAATCTCAATGTAGCTATAAATGATACCGCCAGTGATCAAACTGTGATTGATTTCAGTGGTGAAAACAACCTGGTGATCGATAATGGTCTCACACTGGATATGGATGGCTCCCTGGGCGAATTAATGCAAGCCAATGGTATGTCCACGATCGACCTGTTTGGGTTTGTGAGTGTGAGTGGGAGTTTTGGGGTCGAGAAGAAGAGTGGGCAGAGCGTGGTGCTGAGCAGTGGGGAAAGTGTGGAAGCGAACCTGCTGACGATCGGGTTGGCGAACGTGAGTGCGTTTGTGGGGTACAACGGGATCGGGCTGGAGTTGGCGGATGTAGATTTAGCGATAGCGCTGTGGAGTGAAGTGGTGGTGGCGCCAGCGGTGGGTCGGAAGTGGACGAGCGTGATGGCGAGCGTGGGGAGTGCGTCGTTCGCAGGGGTGGACGGGCTGACGATGGTGCTGACGAGTGCGGGGATCGTGATCAACAAGAGTGGGGTGGACGGGAGTGTGGTGGACTATGTGGTGGGGGATGGAGAGAGTGCGGCGACGGAGTTGACGGTGCAGGTGGGGCCGAGCGACAGTGTGACGTTTGCGATCGATGATGTGAATGGGAATTACATGCAGGTGACGGGGAGTGCGACGATCGACCTGTTTGGGTTTGTGAGTGTGAGTGGGAGTTTTGGGGTCGAGAAGAAGAGTGGGCAGAGCGTAAAACTTTCTACTGGTGTAACCGTATCAGCTAATCTCCTTACCATTGGTCTTTCTAATGTAGATGCCTTCTTTGGTTTTGGTGGTGGAACAGACGATGCAATGGGATTCCAACTCCAGGATGTTGATTTCTCTATTGCATTATTTAGTGAAATTGGTGGTTCTTTACGAAAATGGACAAGCGTAAAAGGAAATGTTGGATCTGCTGCTTTTGTTGGATTCACAGGATTAGAATTAACTGTTTCAAGCCTGGGAATTGAGATCAACAAAAAGGCAGCAGATAATTCAGTTATTGATTATTCAAAGAATCCACTTGTTGTTACTGTAGGGCCGGAAGATACTGTTACATTTGACATGTCTGGAAAATCTGGCGAGCTTATGCGTGCTTATGGCACGATCACCATTGATATCGCCGATTTTGTTTCAATTACTGGTAGTTTTGGATTTGAAAAGAGAACAACAGGTACCACATCCACCATATTAATTGGTGCTGCAGGTATTTCCACTTTCCTTGGTTCACCCGATGGAACAATGGGTGTACGAATCAAGGATGCTGGCTTTGGAATGGTATTGATCAAGGCAGCGGGTGGCAATAAATATGCTTTGAACGCGACAGGTTCTGCCGAACTGGTTGGTTTTGAAGATATTCTTCAATTGAGCGGCACATTATCAGTACGGGTAAATAACTCTGGATCCATCATTCATGAAGACATTCAAGTTGGTCCCGATACTTTTGTTCCGGTGTATTTCACTACAACTGCCAATGTTATGGGAATCTACGGCAGTGCTACATTACAGATCGTTGATTTTGTCGCCATATCGGGCAGCTTTGGTTTTGAAAAACAGATTTCTGGCACTACCACAAAATTACTAATCGGCGCTTCTGACATTGCCATCTTCCTGGGAGTGGATGCAGGAACTCCAGATGTGATTGGTATTCAAGTAAGCGATGCTGACCTGGGTCTGGTTTTATATAAGGATGGCACGGCTGCATCCACTTATGCATTGAGCGCAGATGGCACCGCAGCATTGGTAGGTCTCGATGGATTACAGATCAGCGGTTCGCTGGGTGTCAAGATCAACCAGACCGGTCGCACGGTGAATGAAGTTGTGCATACCGAAAACGGTGATATCCCAATCAGGTTCACCACTGCAGAGAATATTAAGATCTTCAGTGGTAGTATCACACTTGCAGTAACAGGTATTTTCACTCTTTCAGGTACTGTCTCCGCAACAATAAAAGCCAACGGCACTGTTCTGTTGGATATCCCGGATGTGGCGTTGTCAATCAGTGTTGATGGTACCGAGATGTTCAATATTGCAGCAGCAGCCAGGTTCAGCATTAGCAAGATTGATGGCTTCAAGCTTGTGGATATGCGTGTGACGAACTTCACCTTCATGGGAATTGATGGCGGAAGCCCGACACCTAATTACACGGGAACAGCAGTCGATATTTTCAAACAATCTCTTCCCACAACCACACCTGCTGCAGGCAGCAAACCTGATGCCAATCTCGATTATCCAATCAATGCAGGTGAGATCGATGCTACCGTTCTCAACAACAAGAAATACATTGATATTATCTATAATGATTATTCCGGTTTGGGCTTGAATCTGGCATCGATCACAGATGAAACGCCTGAATTTACTATTACAGGTGTTGGTGTTGGCGATGCCGTTATTGCCCAGATCGAACAGATTTCGCTTACTACTTTTAGATATTACTTTACCGATAAAGATCCCAATAACACGATTGGATTGTTCCGGGCTGGCATTGTAAAGGTTCAATTCATCGAAGGTTCATGGGAAGATAAGAAGGGGCAATCGAATGTTCTGGAAACGGAATCCTTCACTGTAGTTGCTGGTTCTGCTGCAACCACGAAGACCATTCCGCTTGGGCCAATTTCACTGGAAGGCCCTTCGATCGGTCTGGAGAACCTGCAATTTAAGATGCTTAAAGACGAAAGTGGAGCTTTAATAGGTCCACAACTATTGATCATGGTTGCGATCGGGCTTGATAAGGCATCCTTGAATTTTGGATCCAGCCAGGGAACCAGTGGAATTAAGAGTGAATTGACCAGCATCAAAGGTGCATTTCAAATTGCTGTAACTTTGGATATGGCAAACCTGTTTGCTATGCCTGATATCAGCGCCACGGGTAAGTTTGCTTTCTCTGTCGGGACTCTGCTCGTAGAAATACCGAATACTTTAACAGTGACTGGCACCTCCATCAATGTGAAATATGATCCCAATGGCGCAGCGGACCAGGAAATCGTTAAAGTTCAAAGCCTGGCTATCACCATCATCCCGATCAACCTGAAAGGCACATTAGAGCCTTATACCCGTAAGGATGGAACGATCATTCCCGGGTTGAGTATCAGAGCAAACGGTTTTGGGTTAGGTAGTGCTGCACTTCAGTACACAGGCGAACTAAACTTTGGCACAATATTAAAGTTGAACGGTGTAAAAGCCGGAGTATCCGATTTTCAGATCACATTTGGCGAATCGCTTGCATTCAATGGAGAAGTATTCATTGCAGCTGACAGTGCATTATTATTCCCTGGAAGCTCATTCTCATTCAGCATCACTGATGGACCAGATGTTGGGATTGAAGCTGTTCGTGCCACATTGACATTCACTGCTGGCGTACCTGATGGATTCAAATTCAAAGCTGACCAATTCTCCTTCAAATTCGCAGGTGTGATCACCGTTTTTGGCAGCAATATCTACATCAATACGAACGCAGCTTCAGATGAAGTTGTAGCTTCATTCACATCTCTGGGAGCATCCATTTCAGCAGGACCCCTGCAGGTGGCTGGTGAGATGCGCAACTTTGCTTTCCTGGGTGATGGCTCCTTCCAGACACGAGCAGGATTTGGTGTTTTCATTGATACCAATGCCCTGACTGGAGCATCTGTAGGATGGCCAAGCTGGATGCCAATACGGATAACTGAGGTTGGTATTGAGTGGCCTGATATTAATAACGATCCATCTGATTTTGTGTTAACTTTATCTGCTGCAGTCACTGGTTTATACGGTTTACCTTTTGAGTTTACCGGTGCAATCGACGGCATCAAGATTGACCTTGGCTTACTGGCTGATGGTAAATTCCCGATCATCGATATTGCATCAATTGCAGTGGGTATAAAAGGGAATGCGTTTGGTGGTACGATCCAGGCTTCTTTGATTGGTGGCATTCTGCGGGTGGACTCGAACGGAAATATGATCCCTTCGACGGATTCCACTACACCTATCGCAGACCGCATCTTCTTTATGGGTGTTGAAGGTGGCTTCATGATCCCTGGTGTCGGTGGCGGGTTCAATATCCGGTTTGCACTCTCTGAATTGGGACCATTAAGCGTATCCATCACCGCTTCTGTTCCAGGTGGTATTCTACTCGAACCCATAAGTGGTTTGACGATTAATGATTTCAGTGGTGGTGTTGAGTTCTTCAAGAGCCTGCCATCGATCACTGATCCAACAAAACTTCGCTCGATCCTTTACCCGGCAAGCAACGCTATAACACCCGATATCTGGCTGGAGACTGTAAAACAACAAGTTGTTAAACAATATAAAGCCATTCAAGCTAACCCGAACCAGGAAGGTTTCGTGGCAGCGTTGACTTCCCCAATGATTATTTATGGTAGTGGGAAGATATACACAATTTACGCTTCAAAGTCTTCCTTCAATGGCGCGATCCAATTCCAACTTAGTACCGATGGAAAATTCCTGGCAAAAGGAATCCTGTATTTTGCCAATGATATGCTCAGTCTTTCAGCGTCACTTTATGCAGACCTCTCCAAGATCGCTGAAGGCAGTGCAACCATTTTGTTCTTGGCTGATATTCCCGATCAATTCCGATTCCTGGTTGTTTCCGGTAAATTCCAGATGGGTTTTGTAGGCGCAGATGGAAAACCCGTCGAATTCACTACCGTTGAACCTTCTGCTGTTCCAACCGCCAATCTGGCTTCACCAGCATCCGGTAGTTCGATAAGCTTGAATGCCCTAAATTCTCAGCAATATATTGATATTGAATTCCTGCCCAGTGATGGAGCAGAACTGACTTTATCAAGTATTGATGGTGATGAATTCACCCTTTCTGGTGGTGCAGCATCTGGTGTTACCTTGACAGCCGGTGCACCAACCCTGGTTGCTGGTACTACAAGCACATACCGTTACACATTTAGCGGTTTATTCACAAAGGGTGATGTTCAAGTAATCTTCAATTCAGGAAGCTGGACGGACTCGAAATCAATCAATAATGAGGGAGAAACAGAAACCTTTACTCTGGTAGTACCGTCGGCAAGAATCGTGGCACCAGAAGATGGAAAGAGTATCAGCAATTCTGCTATTAACAATAGTGGGTATATCACTATTCGCTTTGACCTGCCCACTGATACCACATTGGATGCAACAACAATCAATGGAGATGAGCTTCTCTTAACCGGTGATGGGATTGGAACAGTTGTGTTGGGCAACCCGGTGATGGTTGACGGTACAACCTATCAATACTGCTTTACCGGTAGTTTTTCTGCGGGTCAGGTACTGGTAAAAATTGTTGAAGGTTCTTTCAAAGATTCCGCTGGCACAACGAATCAAGAAGTAAACCAGAGCTTCCTGGTATACGGCACAACCGCAAATCTGACTGATCCAGTTGCTGATTCTGCCATTGACGTAACCACGATCAACGACCGCGGTTATATCGATATTACATTCATCACTACTGGCACTGCAATCATAGATACTTCAACAATCAATGGTGATGAATTCATCCTATCTGGTTCGGCACGCAATAGCGTTGTTCTCACAGGTACAGCTACCCTGGTATCTGGAAACCGATATCGTTATGCATTTACTGGTGCCTTTACACCTGGTACTCTCACAATAACATTTGTTGAGGGAAGCTGGATGGATAACCAGGGTAATTCGGCAGTTGCTAGTTCTCAGAACGTTACGATAGCTGGTCCAACTGCTGTACTTTCTGATGGTCTGGATAAACCCACCGTTGGCTTAAGCATTATCAATGGAAAACAGTATATTGATGTGAGTTATCGGGCTACTTATGGCGCAAATCTCAATCTGGAAACAATAGATGGGAATGAGTTCATTTTATCTGGAGCAGGCGCCGCAGGGATCTCGGATATAGGCACACCAGTTCTGGTTGATGCAACTACCAATACCTATCGTTATCAAATAACCGGCAGTTTCGTCAATGGTCCGGTTGTGGTAACTTTTATCGCCGGTAGTTTCGGAGATAGTGCTGGATATTCAAATATTGAGTCATCCGCAACATTTACATTGGTATCACCCACTGCAGACCTGTACTCTCCAGTGCTTAAAGATTCAGTCTTTTATGATGATCTCAACCAGATTGGATACATTTTTGTCACTTTCAATGACCCGACCGGATCAGGCATCGATATCAGCACCCTGGACGGAGATGAATTATTCCTGTCTGGTGCGGGTATTGCTGGAACAGATGCAGTTCACCTGGTTTCAGGTGCTCCAACATCAGCTGAAGATCTACGTACTGTACTTGGTCTATCCGCAAATGCCTATCTCCCAGCGAACACATATGGATATCAGTTTATTGGTAAATTTGTGCAAGGTGCAGTAGGTGTTCAATTCAATGAGGGTAGTTTTGCGACAATTAGTGGCGCAACCAACCAGGAAGAAAAGGAAGGTTTCACTGTTATCGGACAGGCAACAACTTTCCAGATCATCATCGGTGGTTCTGTTGCTTACTTTGTTCCTTTTATCAATACAGAATTATTTGCCATTGAAGGTGAAGCAAGCCTCACAACCGAAATATCCGAATCAACTGCGAGATTCATTCTGGAAGCATCCGGCTCAATGCGAATGATCTATCTGGGTACGATTGCTTCTGCCGCAGGAAAATTTGTTTTATCCATACCCGAAAGTGGCGTTCCGGAATTGTGGGGTGTTGTAAACCTGGAGACGAATTTCGAGAAACTGCTGGCTCTTGGAGTAGACCTGGATGTATTTGCTGAATTGCATCTGAACACAACAAGTGAAACCAAGATCGAGACACTTGATCTTCCTGTACTTCAGGCTACATATAAAGATGAATACAAGGTCGGCCTTGATTCTGCCCTATTCCCATTGGAACTGGCTCCTGAGTTTACAAACAAGCATCTGGCTCTAAATACCACCGGCACACTCAATGTTACCGTATTAGAAGCGGGTGTGAAGTGGCAGGTCATTGATCAGGATGGAAACACCTATATTCTGGAAGTAACGACCAATTCTGCTGGTGTAAAGAAATTAGCCGTATCCCAGGTGAAGCAATATACACTCAAACCTGAATCCTTTACCATTGAAGCAGCCGGGAAACTGGTATTAGGGAAGCCTAATTCCAGTAAGACAGCGATTGAAACTGAATTCGCCCGTCTGAGCGGTGTCTTCTCAATAGAGATCAATGAAGACGGATTACAAATATTCGCTGCTGGTGAATTCCATATAGGTCCTGAATCTGTAACTGTCTTTGATCTGACAGCGGTAGGTCTTATTGTTGTGAACAATAAGGGTTTTGCTGCCAATCTGGAGATCACCCGCGACATTGAAATGGGCAGTTTGGTAGATTTCAATGCCTCGTTCAATATTGTAACGAATATCACCGAAACCGATATTGAATACAAGGTATCTGATCGTTTCTTGCAGGATGGATATTTATCTGACCGATTCATCAGTAATTTACAATTAGGCACCGGTGATTGGTTGATCGACTTCACCGATGATGCAAGCAACGCTACAAGAAATGCCTTGAATAACAGCCTGCTATCCGCTGCACTATTAACAGCCATCCTTGGCGCAGGCGTGACATTAAGAGAAGATGCTGCCGTAAAAGTCATATACAAGGGTTCTCGTTGGGAAGTTACCGATGTTGCTGGCAATGAATATATTGTTCAGGTTAATTCAAGCGGCAAATTGGCTGTTTACAAGTCTTTAGGCAGGCAGTATCTGAGAATAAGTGCTGGAACCCCATTGATCGATGGTTCGGTAGATGCGCCGCAGGCATACATCGTCATCATGGGTACCGGTAAACTGACGTTTGTCGATGCTTTTTACTTTGATGGTCTTTTCCGAATCGAACTATCCGAAACCAATCTGATCATGCGAATGGAAGGTGCTCTTGCACTAAAGATTGTTGATACTACGATCATGAGTGGTACTTCGACCGGTGAATTGCGGATCAATGCAGAAGGACTCGTGGGATACCTGGACTTTACTGTTGGTATAGGGTTACCCGATACAGCAGGTTTCGGACTACGCGGAAAATATCAACTGGAAGTCAATACAACCAGCAGCAACCAGATCATCAAGCGATTCAAATTAGATACCAATGGCAATGCCATAGTAGAAAATGGCGAGTTTGTTCGTGAAGATTACACTATTGCCCCTGAGTCTGTAAGGTTGTATATGGGTGGGGCATTGATCCTTGGAGAAGGTGTTCTAGAGATCATTGGCTCCATTGAGTTCTCCGCTGGAGCTAACGAAGTCGCATTGGTATTCGATGCGAGAGTGACCATTCTGGGGGTTGAATTTGGGGTATTAGGGGCAGGTGCAATAGTTATTTCACCCTCATTTGGCCTGGCCCTAGATATCGCATTGACATTGGCTGCTAATTTCAATGTTGGCAGTATAGGACTTAATATTGATGGCGCTTTCAGACTGAGGATCAACACAACTGGTAGCGTGATCACTACCATCGGAAGCAAAACGCTGGATACACCTCTACCAGCAGGTCCTTACTTCAAGTTATCCGTTACCAGTAAAACCGATTCAAGCCAGGCTGCTTCTGTTACCCTTTCTCTTGGTGTGAGTGTTTCCTTTACTGCATTCTTAAGCATTGAGTTCCGCAAAGAATCTGGGAATCTCATTCTTGATGTAGTTCTGAAAGATATTGGCATCACGATTGATGGCAAGAGTAATACTTTCGCTGAAGGTGTTATGCGTATCAGCAGTGATGGTTTGATCGTTGCAGCAAGAATTGGAACTGGTGAAGATCCAAAGGTATATGACCTTTCTGGTGGGGGTCATACGATTGAATTATCGATCATTGCAAATATATCATTGGAAATCAACACAACAGGGAAAGCTGTTACGATTGAAGATTTTCAATTTGAAGCTGGAAAATATGCCAGATTTGGTGGCGCAGGTTCAGTCAAACTGACATTTGATAATAAAGTATTGTTTGAAATTTACGGTTCAATTTCCATCACTGTTGGTGATATTTTTGATGAGATTGTAGTAAACGGAAGAATGAATGTTGGACCATTAGGTGCCTTCATCGTTGATGGAAAACTGGTTATTTATCATTCTGGCGAGAACAAAGGATTGCTGCTTGCATTACAAATCGCCTTAGATGGTGATACCGATACGATTGAAGCTGCTGGTTTCTCTTTGAAAGCATGGTTCCAGCTTGAAATCAATCTCACCAGTATTGCTCAAACAATTACCCGTGCAACAGTTGACGCAAATGGGAATATTATAAAAGACGTTGATGGCAATATTATTTACGAAAGTATTGTTATCAATCCGTGGACGGTACGCGTTTTTGCAGCCGGTGTTATGAGAATAACTGGATTCCTCGATTTTGTGGGAGGATTCGAGTTCTCCTTTGTTCCACCCGACCTGGTGATCAATTTCATCGCAAAAGTAAATATTCTGGGTGTCACTTTCTCAGCATTGGGAGGTGGCGGTCTTTACTTTGGTGAAAATGGTGGATTGGCTTTTGCTCTCCAGCTTTCTATTATCTCTGGAGCTGCATTTGGCGATTTTATACAATTCACTGGTAATTTCGATGTGCAGGTAAACACAACCAGCGTTACCCGATCATTTGGTCTATTTGGTAACACTGTTGATGTCGATCCTTATACTTTCATGATCCATATCGATGGCAGTATGGTGGCAATGAATGTCATCACCATTCAGGGTGAATTCTTTATGCAGGTAAGCCCTGATGGTTTTGAAATCGAAGTCTTGGGTATTGTCGAAATTCCATTATTTGGTTCACTGAATGTAGCAGGAAGTATGAGCCTTACTTCTGCAGGGTTGGTTGCCAGCTTGCAGGTTGGTGGAGGTACTTCTCAAACCCTTGCTGCAGCAGGCTTGACATTCACTGGTTATTTACAATTGGAGATCAATACCACGAACAGCGAAGCTACCATTCAGAGGCTTGCCATCAACAAGCGGACGGGTGTGATCTCTGGCTTCGAAGAAGGAACCATTGCTGCTCAAACAGTGCGACTGGTTATCGGTGGCATGTTGAAAGTTGGACCTTTTGAAATCTCGGGTCAATTTGACATTCTCATCAGCACTGTTCAAATGGCGATCAATTTCAATGCGTTTCTCTCTCTTGGTGGGTTTGGTGAATTCAATGTGATCGGCGGTGCCATCATCAATGTAGATCCAGGTTACTTCGCCATGTACCTGGGTTTGGGCGCCAATGTAATCGACTTCGGTGTTGTAAGCGTATCAGGTAACTTCTACCTCTGGATAAATACTGATTCTGAAGCGCATGATGTAAATGGAATAACCGTTGCCGGTAATACTTTCAAAGTTACCGTAGATGGAAAGATTAAATTATGGCTGTTTGAAGCCAATGCCACCTTTAGAATAGGTGTTGAAAACGGTATCTTCGAATTATATGTAGATGTCTGGATTGATTTCTTCCGTTTCATCAATGTTCATGTCACGGGAGAAATTCACTCTGATGGATGGTTCTATATTCACGGTAGTGTTTCAGTACACATTGATTTGTGCGTCTTTGTTCTCAAAGGTGGGTTTGAACTTACGATATCCAGTGATGGATTATCAGGACGTGCCTGGGGTGAGGTCGATCTGGTCATTCCCATGTTCTGGCCTTTCGATGATATTGAGATTACTTTGGCTGGAGTGGAAGGAACGTTTGAATTCAAGAAGACAGGTATCCACCTGGGAATTAATATCACGGTATTGGGTATCACCTTCAAAGGTTCGATTGATTGGTCATGGGATAGCCCTGTAATCGCGACACAGATTGGCAGTGTATTGCGGCTAAACATGGGTGTAGATGCTGGCGCTCGTGGTGATCATTGGGATGATGATAATGCGGAGTCTTACACCATCACTCATGAAGGCGGGTCTGCTGGAAACGAAACGATTAAAGTTTCTGCCATGGGCTTTACAAAGACATTCACTGGCATTTCAAAGATCCTGGTGAACGGCGCTGGCTTGGGTAATGACTATGTCATGATCAAGAGTGGTGTTCTTGCCGATGTTGAAATTCATGGTGGTGTCGGAGATGATGGTATTTTCAACTTCGGCAGTGGTAAGTCATTGCTCTATGGTGACGATGGTGATGACCAGCTTACTTCAGCGGCTTCTCAATGCGAGGTTTATGGTGGAGAAGGAAACGATACGATCCGTTGTGGTGGGGATGGGGCAAATACCATATATGGTGGAGCCGGGGACGATTCTATCTCCGCACAGGGGAATGGAAACAATACTGTATATGGGGATGATGGTACCGACACGATCACAACAGGTGGTGGGGCTGATCTGATCTATGGCGGATATGGCCTCGATAGCATCAATGCTGGCGACGGAAATAATACAATTTTCGGTGAAGGTGGAAATGATACCATCACCTCTGGAACTGGAAATGACAACATTAATGGTGGTGATAATGATGATACCATCCATTCTGGTGCAGGCGATGACACAATTACTGGTGGAGCAGGTCTTGATATTATTTACGGTGAAGATGGTAATGATACCATCTATGGTGGACTGCATAATGACACGATATATGGCGGTAACGGAAACGATACCATCTTTGGTGGAAGCGGGAATGATGTAATTGATGGTGGCTCTGGAAATGACACCATATATGGTGAAGACGGAACCGATACAATCGAAAGCGGTACAGGTGATGATACGATCTATGGTGGCACCGGCATAGATGCGATCAATACGCTTGGCGGTGAAGGCTCCAAGTATCTTTATGGTGATGCTGGGAATGATGTATTCCAGGGTGGTACCGGAAATGATACCTACTACTTTATTGGTGAATGGGGTCAGGATAAGGTCACGGATATTGGTGGAACAGACACCTTCAACTTTACAGCTGTCACCTTCAAATTAAAGTTCTTCATCTGCAATTCTACCGAAGGCGCCTGCAGCTATACCGGTGGAGATGGAGTTTATGTTCTTTCAATCTCTGGAACACAAACGGTAACCTTAACAGGAAACACTGTCGAGAATTTGATCGGTGGTACAGCAGATGATACTTTCCTGTTAACGAACGGCGCTACCTTGGTGGGTGGAACCGGAACCATTAATGGATTTGGTGGAAGCGCAGATCTCCTGGATTATTCACGCTATACCACTGATATAACGGTAACCCTCGAAGGTGGTGCAACTGGATTGACCTTTGTCACCAATATTGAAAATGTGACCGGCGGTATAGGAAATGACACCATTACCGGAAATGCCAGCAGTAACGTCCTGTTTGGTGGTCTGGGTGGGAATGATATACTGATCGGTTTGGGTGGAAATGATTACTACACCTTTGTTGAAGGTTGGGGTAATGATACAGTTGTTGAAGCGGCTAATGGTGGTTCGGATACGATCAACTTCTATGGTCAAACAGGCGACACCTTTGCAGCTGGATCAGTTCTGCCAGTTTTAGGTGACCTGGAGATCAAGCTAAGTAATACTGGTACCTACGATACTGCGGTAGATCTGACAACAGCAGGAAATAGTTTGAATTTCTCTGCACATCAAATTGAGACCATCATCAGTGGTAAAGGTAGAGATTCCCTCTACACTTTGGATCAAGACAGTACCTTCCATCTGGATGGTGTGATCGTGGATACTGATCCTGGTTTCAACACCCTGGCAGCACCAGTAATGGTAGGGGAAACGGATCGAAATTCTTATTATGCCAGCGGTTTCAACTACAGCCTGGAATTCATGAATTTCGAACGCATCTATGCAGGCAATCGAAATGATGTTATTACCGTAGTTGAATCAGTACAACGTTACATCATTCGCGCAGGTGCAGGTGATGATACGCTGGTTATGAAGAATGGCGCACAGATTGGTGGAGCACTAATCGCTGGTCAAATGCCATTCTTTGATGGGCAGGGTGGTACCGATACGTTGGATTACAGTGACTTTACCATTTCTGTAACGGTAGATCTCAGCCAGGGTATCGCCACTGCCATCAATGAAGGATACCTGAATAGTGTAGTCAATGTTGAAAACGTGATCGGTGGTAAAGCAGTTGACACTATTTATGGTGATCAAGGCAATAACGTGATCGTTGTAGGGGATAGTAATGACACTGTAGCTGGTTTGGAAGGTAACGACACATATGTGTTCACGAATAATTCTGGGACGATCATCATTATTGAAGAGCTCAATGCCGGAAATGATACTCTCGACTTTTCACAAGTCACTATTTCTTTAGCCTTCTATATTAATGGAACCGGTATGGTGATCAGTGGCACGGGTATTTCCATTACGCACAACGGCGATAATATTGAGAATCTGATCGGTTCACAAGGTGATGATGAGTTCATCTTTGCGAATGGTGTTACTTTACGCGGATATATCGATGGTCAGGGTGGCATCGACCGCCTGAATTTTGCAGCATATACCACACGCCTGGATGTGTACCTGGATGCCATTGCTGCCATCAATGGTTTCGAAGGAACAGTAGCACCGGTGATGGGTGGATTCTTCAATATGGATGCATTCACCGGAACTGCTGCACTTAATGACAGCCTTTACGGTTATGATGCCAATTCCAGTTGGATCATGGATGGAAATGATCGTTTCATCAGCACAAATACTGCTTACTTCACCGGGTTTGAGATCTTGCAAGGTGGCAGCGGCATTGATATCTTCGACATTTTTGGCAATCGAACCTATCACCTGCTGCGGGGTGGTCCAGGGAATGATATTCTGAACATGAATAGCCACGCCACGTTGACCTTTACCACATTTGAAAGTGTGATCGGTCATATTGATGGTCAAAACGGTTCGAATACCATTGTTTACACCAACTTTACTGTTTCCGAACCAGTTATTATCAACCTGCCTGCTGACCAATCAACCGGCCTTTTCAATACAAACCCAGGGAATGTCGGTGCGCTGGTGAACTTTGAAAATGCCATTGGTGGTCCTGGTAACGATACATTGATCGCCTCAACGGATGATAACTCGCTGGATGGTGGAGATGGTGATGATACATTCTTCTTTGATGACAACACCGGAACAGACACCATCACTGATCCATCCGGGTTTGATACTTTCAACTTCCTGGAAGTCTCTATTTCATTGACTTTCACACTGGGAAGTGTATACGCTGATGGAACGAATATCCGGGTGATCCATACCGGCAATAACATCGAACACCTTATTGGAACTCCGTATGATGATATCTTCGTCTTCAGCAACAATGGTGTGACATTAGCTGGTGGTACTGGCACAATTGATGGTGCTGGCGGTATTAACACAATTGATTACTCCAAATATACCAGTCCGGTCATTGTCAATCTGGTCACTGGAGAAGCAACCGGAACCAGCGGAATTACCAATATTCGCAATGTTATTGGCGGTACCGGCGGCGACACAATCACCGGTGACGGTTTGAGCAATGTCATTCGTGGTAATGGCGGAAATGACACGATCGATGGTGGCGCTGGTATTGATACGTTGGATGAAAGCAATGCAGTTGTTTCCATATCCGTTGACTTGAGCACAACCTCACCACAAGATTCGGGACGCGGTACAGTCATTTATAGAAATCTTGAATATGTGATCACAGGCAGCGGAAACGATGTGATTACCAGTGATGGCTCGGATAATATCCTGCGTGGGAATGCTGGCAATGATACTTACTACTTCAAAGATGCCTGGGGATTTGATACCATTGTTGATAGCGATGGTCTGGATACCATTGATTTCAGTGGCGCATTGACTGGAGTTACCTTCAACCTGGGTACATTTGAAATTGTCAATGGTATCAACAAGGTTGTATACCTGGGCATCGAAAGTATTTACGGCAGTGCGGGGAATGATACATTCAACATTACTGGCTCCTTAACCCATACCTTGCGTGGCGGAGCTGGCAACGACACATTCGTTTTCGCAGATGGTGCTTCATTAACCGGCACGATTGATGGGCAATCTGGTACAGATACATTGGACTTCAGCCAGGATACAACCGTTCGCAATGTGATGTTGACTTCCATTGGTGTGACTGATGGATTTAACGGAACGGATGCAGGTATTTCCGATGGTTTCATGAATATTGATGACCTTGTTGCCAATCAGGCAGCAGGGAATACCCTACATGTCAACACACTGACAAATACCTGGACGTTTGACAATACTAACAGTGTCGCTTCAAGCAGCCACATTCTGACATTTACCAATTTCGACACTCTCTACGGCAGCACGGGTGCTGATACCTATAATTTTGCGAATAATGGCACCTTTACCGGTGAGATCGATGGACAGGGCGGAAACGATGTTCTGAGTTTTGCCTCTTACCTGGCGGCTCGCATAATCACTTTAGTCTCAACCGGCAGTATCGATGGATTTGACCTGACCGTTGAGGGCATTGGAACCATCTTCCATAATATCAATACGCTGGTGGGCAGCGGCTTTACGGACACATTGAAAGGTCTCAATACTGCCGCTGTATGGCTGATCCAGGGTGCCACAAATATATACACCAGCATCAATTCACTGACCTTTGAAGCAATTGAAACTCTTATCGGCGGTGACCTTGCTGATACCTTCCGGTTCACTATAGGCGCGATCTTCAATGGTACCCTGAATGGTGGTGCCGGTATCGATACAATCGATTATGCTGCATACACGACCGGTGTTACGGTGAATTTGACCGATGGTACTGCAACAAATACGCTTGGTATCAGCAACATTGAAAATATCATTGGTGGTTCCGGCAACGATGATTTTACTGGCGATATGAATGACAATGAGATGACCGGTAACCTGGGGAATGATATCTTCCGCTTCTTGCTTGACTGGGGTTTGGATATTATCCATGAGGTAGTCGGCGGTGGTCTGGATTCAGTTGATTTCTCTATGCTGACGGGTGCCCTCACCTTTGCCTTCGGTCTGGCAGGTGTCAATATTACATCCAACCTGGATAAGTTGAATATCGAAGGGGATGTAATTGAAAATTATGTTGGCGGTACAGGTAATGACACCCTCGATTTCACTGGTCTGGATTCCGGTCGTACCGTTACTTTGACAGGTCTGGGCTCGAAGGATGGCTTTGCCGGTACTACGAATGGGTTGCCTGTCAACTTTGACAATATCGATACCATAATTGGCAGTGCTGCCAGTGATATCTTGAATACCTTGAATGATGACGCTACCTGGCAGATCGGTACTGCTTCAAGTACATATCAACCTGATGGTGTTTCGAATACTCTGACATTCTCTGGCATCGACCAGGTTTATGCAGGTTCTGGTGTTGATCGCTTTACCATCAGCGGAACGATTGTCATTAACCTGGATGGTGGTGCTGGCAACGATACCTTCATCTTTACAGGGATTGCTTCATTGATTGGTGTGATCAATGGTGGCAGCGGCAGGGATGAGGTTTCCTTCAATGGGTATACCAGTGGGCGCAATATCCACATTACCTCCGCGGGGTTTGTGGATGGAATGAATGGTAGCGAAGCCAGTGTTTCGACATTCACAAATATGGATATCCTCACTGGCTCAAGCTTTGCAGATGTTTTGACCGGGGCTAATCTTGCAGCTACCTGGAATTTGTTGCCGGGTGGTTTGCAGTACATTCTTGGAACCAACACTCTCGACTTTTCAGCGATCGAGTCTCTGATTGGTGGAGAAGCAAGTGATCGGTTCAACTTCCAGGGTGCTCAAACCTTCATTGTGAATGGTGGAGCGGGTGATGACCAATTCATCTTTGCGAATGGCGCCACACTCACCGGTGCGATCGATGGCGGAGCAGGCAATGACACACTGGATCTTTCAGCATTCACGACTTCTCGCACCGTAACGGTGACTGGTACAGGGACAGACAATGGTCTAAACCTGACCGTGCCGGATGTGAGTGGTGGATTGATGAATATCGATCATATCATTGGCACCGCAACCACTGTTGACTGGATCATTGGTGCAGATCAAGATAGTATCTGGCAGATCGGTACTCCTGAATCCTATTCGATTGGTTTGAATTCGATCACATTTGCATCCTTTGAGATCCTGCAAGGCGGTGGGCGTGCCGATACCTTTATGATCAGTGGAACAGGTATCCTGGCAACCCTGCGCGGAGGCGGTGGAACAGATCGGTTTGTCTTTGCGAATGGCGCAACAATTTCGGGCTCTGTGGATGGGCAGGGTGGCAGCGGAAACATGCTGGACTACTCAGCTTACACATCACCTGTTCATGTTAACCTGGATGTTGTTTCGTGGTATGGGTATCTGCCGACCAGCGCTACGGGTACACAAGGTGTGCTCAATATTCAAACCATCATTGGTGGCTCTGGCAATGATATTTTGATTGGCAGCTCTGACGACAATGTTATCTTTGGCAAGGCTGGCGATGATATTCTTGTAGGTGGTGCTGGAAACGATACCTATATCTTCGAAAATGGCTATGGAAGTAATGACACGATCGAAGAGCAGAGCAATGCTGGAATAGACATTATTGATTTCTCTCTTGCAACCGATGTAAATATCTTCAACATTGCAGATCGCACTGTCTCCAGTGGAACCAATCTGGTAAGATACTTGAACGGAAATATAGAAAAACTGGTGGGTGGCACTGGAAATGACCGGTTTGTTTTTGTCAATGGTGCGACTTTCACTGGTGTGGCAACCGCCATCGATGGCAATGCCGGGAATGATATCCTAGACTTCAGTGGTTACACTACTCCAGTCAATATCGCTTTGACCAGCCCGGGTGCTGTAGATGGGTTTGCTGGAACAACTGCATTAATCACGGGTAACTTCACGAATATCAACCATATCTTGGGTGGTTCTGCAATTGATACTGTAACCGGTACAAATGCAAACAGTATCTGGAATATCACTGGAACCAACACGGGAACTTACACATCAACCTATACCATTTTGCTGGAAGGGATTGAAAGCTACCAGGGATTGGATGGTGAGGATCGCTATGTGTTTGCTGATGGTGCAGGGTTGTCAGGTACTGTGAATGGTGGAAATGGCATCGATGTTCTGGATTACTCTGCATATTCAACAGGCATCACGGTAAATCTGGCAACGGGTACCGCGACAGGCACAGGTAGCGTTTCTGCAATCGAGAACGTGATTGGTGGTTCCGCAAATGACGGAATAACCGGTAATGAAGGAGCCAATCAACTTTCAGGTGGAACAGGAAATGATACCCTGAATGGTTTGGGCGGCAACGATATTCTGAACGGTGGCGAAGGAAACGATACCCTGGTTGGTGGTACCGGTGATGATCGTTACCTGTTCGCAGATGGATGGGGAACGAATGATACCGTCACTGAAAATGCTGCGGAAGGGTATGACATTATTGACTTCTCGGCTACTACAATAGATCTCACGATTAGCTATGGTTCTGGTATTTCTGTGACCGATGGTACAAACCGGATGTCTGCCACAGGCTTTAATATTGAAAAATTTGTGGGTGGAGCTGGAAACAGCAACTTTAACCTGATTGATTCCTCTTCCAAGACGGTTGTTCTTACAGATTATGGAACTTTGACTGGTTTCAAGGGTAGTATCAATGGTCTTGAATTCGATAATGTAGAACACATGGAAGTAGGATCAGCAGCAAATGATAGCCTGACGGGTATCAACGGTATTGCTGAATGGCTGATCTCACATCTTGGAAATGTATACACCAGCGGTTCTCGTAGCTTTGCATTCAGTGGATTCGAGATATTAAAAGGTGGATCGAACGCTGATACCTTCGTTTTTAGTGATGCTGCTAACTTCATTGGCTCGATCAATGGTCAGGGTGGAAATGATACATTGAACTTCAATACATATAGCTCATCGGTTGCTATTCAACTGACTTCAACTGGTGCTATGGATGGGTTCAATGGCACCAGCAGCCTGATCTCCGGTGGCTTTGCCAATATCGATATCGTGATCGCTTCTCCGGTGGTTGGCGATAGATTAACTGGTGCAAACCTGAACAACACCTGGACAATAAGTGCAACAACAACGGTATCTTCTGGTGCAAATGTACTTACATTCGCAGGCTTTGAGAATTTGGTGGGTGGTTCTTCTACTGACACACTGAAGATCCTTGATGGATACACCTTCAATGGCTCATTTGATGGTGCATCTGGCAACGACACCCTGAGTTATGCTGGAAACGCTTCTGCAGTCACAGTAACTCTGACTGGTCTGGGTGGCGCAGATGGCTTTGCTGGATATGCCACAGGTATCTCCTACTTTACCAATATGAACTCCTTTGTGGGCAGCCTGGCATCCGATACCTTCAATGGTCTGGCAGAAGTCAGTACATGGGCGGTTACCGGTGCTAATGCCCTTAATTACATTCATATTAATTCTGCCAGCCTGAGCGGATTTGAATATCTGGTTGGTAATACCAATACCGACACCCTTTCGCTGGCGGGATTGTCTACCGCTCAATCGGTAACTCTCCTGGGTCTGGGCACGCTAGATGGGTTTGATATCCAGATTGCTTCCTTCACGGGGGAGTTCTTAAACATGAACGCACTGGTGGGTACTTCTGGAATAGATACTCTGACTGGATTGGACACTACCAGCACCTGGCTGTTCAATGCAAATGGTATCCACAGCTATACCAATGGAAATACCCTTTCGTTCTCTGGTTTTGAAACGATCATGGGTGGGTCAGCAGTAGATACCTTTAGATTTGCTTCGTCAGCCATTCATAATGGCACTGTAAACGGTGTTGACGGGAATGATGTCCTGGACTTCTCACTCTACACCACTGCGCTGAATTTTGTGGTTACTACATCGGGTACCATAGATGGCTTTGATGGAACAGTAGTTGCGATCAACAGTGGTTTCAAGAATATCAACCAGATCGTTGGTGGAAGTGCCATCGATTCGTTGACCGGACTAAATTCCAATACAATCTGGAATGTCACAGGTTTGAACGCGGGCTCAATAGTCAATACAAACACATTATTATTCAATGGAATTGAGACACTAACCGGTTTGGGTGGTGTTGACCAGTTCATTATTGCTCAAGATGCTTCCGTAGCTGGTACACTGGATGGCGGCGCGGGAATCGACCTGCTCGACTATTCAGCCTGGGCAACAAGTGTCAATATTGACCTGCTCGCGAAGACAGCCACGGGTACCAGTTCTGTGATCAATATTGAAAATGTGACCGGTGGTCAGGGCAATGACGTCATTTCGGGCAATGCCGCAGACAACGTTTTATTTGGCAGCGCTGGAAATGACACCATCCTGGGTGATGTAGGCAATGACACGATCATCGGTGCTACTGGAAATGATACTCTGGCGGGTGGTGCAGGGAATGATACATACCTGTTCGCAGATGGATGGGGCAGCGATACTGTTGTTGAATTGAGCAGCTCTGGAACAGATACATTAGACTTCACATCAGCCCTGACGAACCTGCAAGTGACATTAAAGTTCTTTGATGTATCCGACGCTCTGGGTAATATCGTAAATTACTCCAGCAACAATATTGAGTTGATCCTGACCGGTGCTGGCGATGATGTCTTTACCGTAGGTGATAATACTGCTTCCATTGCTACTTTGAATGGCGGTAGTGGTAGTGATACGCTGAGTTATGCTGGCGATACCTTAGCCAAATCTGTGGTTCTGACAGAACTGGGAAGCATTGATGGTTTTACCGGAACTGCATCAGATATTGCAGGCTTTATCAACATCAACCGTCTGATTGGCTCGGGTTCAGTTGACAGCCTGACTGGAATGAATGCGATTTCTACCTGGACAGTGACCGGTTCGAACACAGCATCATACACAAGCACCAATACATTGACCACATCTGAATTTGAGATCTTGATTGGCAGTAAACTACAGGATACGCTGACCTTTGCAAGCAGCGGAAACGCCACCCTCACTGGTCTCGGATCACTGGATGGTTTCAATGTAACTGAAGCTTCATTTATTGGTGAATTTAGAAATATCAACATCGTTCTTGGCAGTTCAGGAACAGATTCATTGACCGGCTTGAACGCAGCAGCTACCTGGAGAGCAGTCGATGCGACATCGGGTACGTATACCTCCACACGCACCTTGAACTTCTCTGGAGTGGAAATTTTAGTGGGTGGTAACCTCAGTGATACCGCAACATTTGCTGGCTTCAATACAGTACAGAATATCAGTATTGTTTCTGCTGGCGCGGTAGATGGATTCAACCTGCTTGAAGAGTCCTTCATTGCAGAATTTCGGAACATCAATATCCTGGTTGGCGGAAGCAGCAGCGATATTCTGACAGGTATGAACGCGAATGCAATCTGGAAGATCTCTGGCGCCAATGCTGGATACTATCTGCTTGAGGGTGTTGCAAATCAAATGAACTTCACCTCCATTGAGACTCTGGTCGGTGGGAATCAGAATGATACTGTCACCTTCTACGGTACAGTCAAAGGTAATGTCACTCTACTGAATAATGGTGCCGTGGACGGTTTCGATCTGACTGATGCTAATTTCACTGGTATCCTGCGCAATATCAATATCATGCTGGGGAATACCGGTACCGATACCCTGACCGGCTTGCCCGCTGGTGGTACTTTCGAGCTGGATGGAACTAACCGTTACCTCAGCGGTAATGAATTGAACTTCTCTGCTGTTGAGATCCTTAAGGGTGATGCTGGAATTGATATCTTCAATATCAGCGGTAATCAAACATCTCTGACACTGTTTGGTATGGGTGGAGATGATCAGTTCGTCTTTGCTGATAACGCTACCCTGGTTGGCGGCTCTCCTGCCATTTTGGGTGGCGATGGAAATGACACATTAGATTACCACGCATACACTACTACCCCTGTAGATGTGGATATGGTGGCGGGAAAAGCAATGAATATCAATGCAAACGCTGCCAATGGTTTCACACAGATCGAAACCATCATTGGCGGTCAAACGAACGTCATCTATGGCACCCCTGGAAATGATACGATCGTTGGCGGTTCCGGCAATGACATTCTGGTTGGCAGAGGTGGCAACGATGTTTATGTATTCCTGCCAGGATGGGGTGTGGACACAGTGGTCGAAGAAGTAGATGGTGGAAATGATACCCTGGACTTCTCTGCGATCATCAATTCACTGACCTTCAATATTAGTTGCGCATCCATTCTGGTGGTCGATGGCACCAACAGGGTGACTCATTCCGGAACAGGTGGTTACTCAAACGTCGAAAACTTCATCGGCGGCTCGAATGCAGACAGGTTCATCTTCACCGGGACAACCAACCGGTTGAACGTGAATGGTGGCGATGGAAATGATGTCTTCAGCTTCAACGACAATGCACAATTGACTGGCACCATTAATGGTGAAGGCGGCGTTGATCTATTGGACTACAGTGCTTACCTTACAGCAGTCACCGTTGACCTGTTGAGCGGATCGGCATTCAATATTAGTTCAGGAACTGCCAATCAGATTTCCAATATTGAGAATCTAACAGGTGGTTCCGTAGATGATATCCTGATTGGTGATGCGAACGATAATGTCATCACCGGTGGGGCAGGCAATGATACCCTTGAGGGTGGTCGGGGCAATGATACATTCGTATTTGCTTCAACCTGGGGCGTGGATGTCGTTTCCGATCTTGAAGGCACCCATGATGTTCTCGACTTTTCAGCCATCCTGACTGATCTACATATCAACATTCAAAATCCGACTGGTGTAACCATCAGTTCAGGATTGAACCAGGTTACTCATGCAGGTAACGCGATCGAACTACTGCTGACTGGTTCTGGCAATGACATAATTGATGTTGATGATGGCGCACTGAGCAGTCTTACAGTTGATGGCGGAACTGGTAGTGATCAACTACGATACTCAATATACACAGATGCAGTTGTAACCCTGACTGGTACTGGTTTATTGGATGGCTTCGCTGGCCTGGCATCTGGATTGGTTGGCTTTACCAATATTAATAGTCTGGTAGGTGGAACCGGAACAGATACCCTGCATGGCACAACCACCAATAGTACCTGGCAAGTGACCGCAAGTGACGTGCTCAATTACATCAGCGCGAACACCTTGGCAGTTTCAGGGTTTGAAGAATTCATCGGGCACAGTGTTGCAGATACACTCTCCTTTGCAGTATTTGATACTGCCCGCATTATCACTATGACCAGTATTGGAAGCCTGGACGGGTTTGACCTGATTGAAGCTGCATTCACTGGTGCATTCCATAATGTCAATACAGTAACAGGTGGAACGGGTGCTGATCAACTCAATAGTGTAAACCAACCTCTTACCTGGACATTAAATGGTGCTTCAAATAAAGTCGAACTCGGTGGAAATATTTTGTACTTTGATGCGATTGAAACGATCAATGCTGGCAGCGATGTAGATACCTTCCTCATCAGCAATGCGATTTCAATGAGCCTGAATGGTGGTGATGGAAATGATGTGTTCCGCCTGCTTTCAGACGCAATTCTGACCGGCAATATCGATGGGCAGGCTGGCATAGATAGCCTTGATTACTCTGGTTATGGTTCAGCCATCCATGCAGTGTTGACTGGTAATGGAAGCATTAACGGCTTCAACGGAACTTCCAGCGGTATCTCCGGAACCTTCATGAATATTGATGCACTAACCGGCAGCGCATATTCTGACACGCTTACTGGTACCCATGCTGATAGCCAGTGGACGATCACCGGATCGAGTAATGGCAATTACATCAGCAATGAAATGTTGACCTTCTCCTCGATTGAAAACCTGAATGGCGGTAATGGCAATGATGCATTTGCTTTGAACGATGGTGTGGTCTTCAGTGGAACGATAAACGGGCGGGCAGGCAGCAATACTCTGTCATTTGCGAATTACACCTCCGCAAGAGAGATCACGTTAACCGGCGTTGGATCGACCGGTTTTAATGGTATCGAAGCCAGCATCCCTGGTGGGTTCTCGAATATTTCCAACTTAATCGGCAGCCAGGCAAGCGATATTTTTCACAGCCTGAATGGCAGCAATACCTGGAATATTATTGGTTCGAACAGTGGCAGCTACACCAATGGAAATACAGTTATTTTTGCTTCCATTGAAAACTTGAATGGAAATAATGGTGCTGACCGCTTCATTTTTGCAGAAGGTGCTTCGCTCAGTGGTGCACTGAATGGTGGCGGAGGAATTGACGTGCTGGATTATTCATCCTACACCACAAGCGTTATCGTGAACCTCGCAACCAATCTCGCAACCGGAACCAGCAATATCTCGGGTATCGAGAATGTGGTAACTGGATCAGGTGCTGACGAGATCACCAGTGACAGTAATACGAATGTTCTCAATGGTGGTGCTGGAAACGACATCTATCATTTTATGGATGCCTTTGGAACAGATACGGTAACGGATGTCACGGGTAATGATACGCTCGACTTTTCTAATGTCAGCATTAACCTCACTTTCGATTTCGGTCGGGCGAAGGTCACAGGTTCAGCATATTCAGTAACGTACACTAACATTGAGAACTTTAATGGCGGTAGTGCGAATGATACCTTTGTCTTCTCAAGCAATAGCTCTGTAGCTGGAAACATCAATGGGAATGGTGGCATTGATACCCTCAACTTTGGTTCATCCGCCATGACCCGCGTTGTCACTCTGCTGGGTATTGGATCTGTAGATGGGTTTACCGGAACGGCTACCGGCATTGGTGGAGCCTTTAATAACATCGATGTGGTTCTTTCTGGCACAGGTTCAGATACTTTGATCGGTGCAGACCTCATAGCACGCTGGGATCTGGATGGCACAGATACATATACCGCTGGCGGAAACAATCTGGCATTTTCGGGTTTTGAGGCTTTGCAGGGTGGCAGCAGTGCTGACCTGTTCATTCTGACTGGTGCACAATCCTATAAGATCAGCGCTGGCGCTGGTAACGATACTCTCTGGATGACCGAAACCGCTACGTATAGTGGTGTATTCGATGGGCAGGCAGGCAGCGATACGCTCAGCTATGCAGAACGAACAACTTCAGTAGTAGCAGACCTGGTAACTCGCACGGGTACAGGGATCACTGGTGAATACTTCGGTATTGAGAATCTGACTGGTGGCACTGCAAATGACACGCTCACTGGCGATACTGGGGCGAATGTCCTCAATGGTGGACCAGGGAATGACTCATTGGCTGGTAGCTCAGGTAATGATACTTATGAGTTCGATGATAATTGGGGTACAGACATCGTTACCGAGAATGCAGGTGCCGGGCAGGATACCCTCGACTTTGGCATGGTGACCTTTGCTCTGGCAATCACCCTCAACAAGAATGTTACCGTTACAGGAAACGGAAATGCTGTCAATACTGTTGCCAATATCGAGATCGTCAAAGGTGGTTTGAATAATGATGTGTTCACCATCTCCACCGGCACACAAACCCAGACACTGTATGGTAATTCTGGCAATGATCGCTTTATCTTCCAGAACAATTCGATCCTGACCAGTTTCATCGATGGCGGTATCGGTTATGATGAGGTCAATTACGCCCAATATGTGGATGCACGCAACTTTGCTTTGACCGGGCTGGGTACGATTGATGGCTTCGCTGGTACTGAGAATTCAATCGCACTTGGTTTTGATAACATTGATAATCTGATTGGCTCACAGGGTGTGGATGTACTTACCGGGTTGGATGATGTGGATGCAATCTGGAATATTCTTACCTCAACCGGTGATGCACGCTATACGGTTGGTTCTCACATCCTCGATTTCACGTATATTGAAAACCTGGTGGGTGGCACTGGTGATGAACTGTTCATCTTCTCCGATGGAGCTGCACTACCAGGCACCTTCAACAGTATAGATGCCAAGAGTGGTATTGATACTTTGGATTACAGCGCGTACACCACACCAGTACAGGTATACCTGACCGGTGGTATTGCGACCGGAACAACCGGTGGTGTCAGTGGATTTGAAAATGTAATCGGCAGCGTTTCTTCATCCAACATTGTCTATGGCGATAGCAGTGACAACGTATTCGATATCATCATTCGCAATGGTGGAAATGACACCTTTGTTGGAATGGGTGGCAACGATACATATATTATTCATAATGCGGTTGGAACTACATACACATTAACTTTGGATGAAATGCTCGGCGGTGGCAGCGGCATAGATACGATCAACTTCCTGGACGTATTGACTGGAGGTGTTTCGATCAATCTGACGATCTCTGGCTCTGCTCAGAATATTCAAGCTGGGATCAACTTTACACTTCATGGTATTTTTGAAAATGTTGTTGGCACCAATTTCAATGACACGATCATTGGCAACAGTTCTGCCAATATCATTATGGGTGGTGCTGGTGATGATGTTCTCAATGGCAGCGCCGGAAATGATACATACCTGTTCACAGATGATTGGGGTAATGATACTTTGATCGATGCTGGTGGCATGCAGGATATGGTTAATTTCTCGCAAGTAACCACTGATATCATTTTCAATATCAATGCAACATCTCTTAACATCTTGAGCGGCGAGAATTCACTTACACACGCCGGAAGTGGTGTAGACACTTTCGTTGGTGGTAGCGGTGATGACAGCTTCTTTATTGGAAATGGCGTATATCTGATGGGGTATATCGATGGACAGGGCGGAACAAACACCCTGGATATGTCTGCTGTCAAATCACCTCGGTCGGTATTGATCAGTGATAAGGGAACCCTTACTGGTTTCAACGGCTACGACGCAGTTGTTCCGAATGGTTTCCGCAATATTACAACCCTGATTGGCAGTTCAACCACCGGAGATACCCTTACTGGATTGAACCAATCGAACGTTTGGGATCTGGATGGGACGGATACCTACACAAGTCTTGGTACCACAATGAACTTTGCTAATTTTGAATTGCTGGTTGGCGGCAGCCTCGATGACACCTTCATCCTGACCGGAGAAAGAACATTCAACATAGCGGGTACCAGCGGTGTGGACACATTCATTTTCAATGATGGCGCTATCCTCATTGGTTCGATCAACGGCGGCAGTGATGATGATGTGCTCGACTTTTCACGCTACACATCCCCCCGAAATGGTGTGCTGACAGCCATTGGCACTACTGACGGATATGCTGGAACGATCAACGGTATCAGTATGTCCTTCGACAATATTGAGACGATCAAGGGCAGCAGTGTTGGCGGAGACCGCCTGACCGGTTTGGATAAGGATGCTCGTTGGGATGTAGATGGCTCGAACACCTACACTTCTATTAACGACATCACATTCGATGGTACAGAAAATAATTACAACGCTCGCAGAGCAATTGCCACTACAACAACCGACCTGTTAACCGTAGATGGTTCTGGTCTGCAGTTCTTGAATTTCAGTGGATTTGAGATCCTGCAAGGTGGCAGTAAGAATGATGTATTCATTTTCACCGGTTCACAGGTAAATGATGTATTGGGTGGTAGCGATGTTGATTACTTTATCTTCCATGATGGTGCAGCTCTAACAGGTTCAACCATCTTGGGTGTCAAAGGATCAATCGATGGTGAATCTGGCAGCGATATTGTAGACTACACCCACTACACAACCAGCCGCAATTTCACTCTGATAACCCTTGGAACCGTTGATGGTTTCAATATTACTGATCCATCCATTGCTGATCTCCTCCTCAATATCAATGAAATATTTGGTGGCAGTGCCATTGATTCTCTCACCGGTCTGGATCTGGACAGCACCTGGAAGCTGAAAGTCTTCCCTGTGATGGATCAGTATATTTGTGGAAACACACTGACCTTCGAACGAATTGATTCGCTCGTTGGTGGTACCGGGGCAGACAGCTTTATCTTTGCTGATACTGTTACTCTGGATGGTATCGTGGATGGCAAGGGCGGCAGCGATATACTGGATTACAGCGCTTACTCAACTGCTTTGAACTTCTCGCTCACCGAACGGGGAAGCGTAGATGGCTTCAATGGCTTGTTGAGTGAGATAACGGGTGGGTTTGCCAATATTGATCGCATCATTGGTGGTTCAGCCATTGATACACTCGCAGGGTTGAATGATCCGAGTGCCTGGAATATTACTTCCTCGCAGACCGGAACGTATGTCAGCATGAATACCCTTGCATTCAGTGCGATCGAAATTCTTGTGGGTGGCACTAGAACCGACCTGATCAATTACAGCGCATATACCACATCCGTTAATGTGAATTTGAGCACCTATCAAGCTACCGGCTTCACCGCGATTTACGGAATGAACGATATCACAGGTGGCAGCGTGGATGATACCCTGACAGGCGATGACCTCGCTAATGTGATCACTGGGCAGGCGGGTAATGATGTCTTGACTGGGCTGGGTGGAAATGACACCTATGTGTTTGGAGATGATTGGGGCGCCGATGTGGTGGTGGAAGCTGCTGCAGGTGGCATTGATACCCTTGATTACTCAACTGTTACGGGTGACCTGACCATCATCGTTTCAATTGGAAACGTGGCAGTAATTGGTGGTGTCAATCAGATGCTGCATACCGGCAATGCCGTGGAGAATATTCTGGGCGGTAGCGGAAACGATACCCTCCGGATCAATAACGGAGCTGCTTTGGCTGGTACCTTTGATGGACAAGCTGGCAGCGATACCATTACGTATACAGGGAATACCAACACCAGCACGGTAACTCTGACCGGGCATGGTTTGTTGGATGGGTTTGATGGAACTGCGACTGGATTGGGCAGCTTTGCGAATATTAACATCCTTGTGGGTAGCAATACAACGGATATCGTCAACGGATTGAACGAAGATTCAACATGGCAGGTTGTTGATGCCATATCAATAACCTACACCGTGGCAGGCGATATTCTTGGTATCTTCAGTTTTGAAGAACTGATTGGCGGAAACCAAAATGATACCCTGACTTTTGCCGGGTTCAACAGTGATCTTATTATTTCGCTCCATCCAGGCACCAGCAGCGGTGTAGATATCAATGAAATCAGCTTCAATGGCACTTTCCGCAATATGAATACACTGATTGGCGGTACAGGCTCCGATACGATAAACGGTGCTGATACCTCCAATAGCTGGTATATGACCGGATTGAACTCGGGTATATACAACGGAGTACTCGAATTCTCAGCAATCGAGAATTACCTTGGCGGAACTCAGACTGATAGATTTACATTTGAAAATGGTACTGCAGTAACTGGTTTTGTGAACGGGTACTATGGCAATGATATTCTTGATTTCAGCAGCTACCTGAGCAATGTAAACTTCACCTTAACCGATACAGGATTCAGCGGATTGAATGGTCTGGGCACCGGTTTAGGTACCTTTGCCAATATGGATCAGATCATCGCTGGTCATGGCACAAACAATGTCTTCCGAGGAGCCGATCAGGTATCCCGCTGGGAGTTGGGTGCCACAAATACCGTAACATTCAACGGACAATCACTGACATTCAGCAATTTCCATTCGATTGTGGGAGGCATCCTGGCGGATACCATCCATGTATCTGGTGATCAGACCTGGGTTATTGATAGTAGTGATGGAAATGATATCTTCTCTCTGGCACAGAATGCCAGCCTGACCGGCAGCCTGAACGGCGGTATGGGCAGCGATACATTCAGCTATGCTGAATGGTCAACCGGTGTGATAGCGAATCTCCAGACGGGAATGTTGCAAAATGTGTTCGGTACGATCACTGGAATTGAAAACCTGACCGGTGGTTCTGGCAACGATACATTAACAGGCGATGCTAACCAAAATGTCCTCAATGGCGGTGCAGGAACAGATACCCTTACTGGTGGCACTGGAAACGATACTTATCAATTTGAAGCCAATTGGGGTGTGGATAACCCGATCATCGAGCTGGCAGGAGAGGGTACTGATACCCTTGACTTCTCTGCGATCACAGGAAATCTGCTCTTCACCATCAATGCAACCAGCATCATTGTCACACTTGGTTCCAACACTGTGACTTATACCGGAACAGCCGTTGAAAACCTGGTGGGTGGTGCAGGCAGTGACACCTTTACCTTCGCCAACAATGCAGGTTTGAATGGTAGTATTGATGGTCAGGGTGGTAACGACTATCTCAACTTATCACAGTACAAGACCGCATTGAGCTTTGTTTTGACATCCACAGGTTCGATGGATGGTTTCAACGGCATTGTCAGCTCAGTGACTGGTGGCTTCTTCAATATTAATCGCATTTCTGGTGGAACAGCCAGCAATTCTCTCACCGGAATGAATGCCAACAGTACCTGGGCGATCACGGCTGCCAACAGTGGGACATATACCAGTGGAAATACCCTGACATTCTCCAATATTGGCAGTCTGATAGGTGGAAGTGCGAATGATATCTTCGCCTTCTCCGGAAATGCTACCATAACCGGAAAAATCAATGGTGGAACTGGCAGTGACACATTGGATTACAGTGCGTATGCGACCGCTGTCAGTGTAAGCTTGAGCAGTGGAACAGCAACCGGTACCGCGGGTATCAGTAATATCGAGAATTTCGTTGGTAGTCCATTCGGTAACGTTGTTTATGGAAATAATCAGGACAATATCCTGTATGGAACTGATGGGGATGATAAGATCTATGGTCTTGGCGGTAATGATGTATTGATCGGATTTGGCGGAAATGACCTGCTGGATGGTGGAACTGGAAATGATACGGTAGATTTCAGTGGTAACCTGATCGCAGGTGTTATCGTTAATCTTGGAAACGGAACAGCCACCAGCACTGACAGCGGAAGTGACACTCTAGTCTCTATTGAAAATGTCATTGGTAGCTCCTTCGAAGATACGATTACAGGAGATGCCAATGCCAACAAGATCACAGGTGGTGCGGGTAACGATACACTCACTGGCGGCGCAGGGGATGACACCTACCTCTTTGGCGATAACAATGGTATTGATACGATCCTCGAGCTGGTAGATGGCGGATTGGATACCTATGACTTCTCTGCCAACACTCTTGGCTTCATCCTAGACATCGATACTTCCCTCGCAAATGTCATTGAGAACTTCCTTGGTGGATCAGGAAACGATACCTTCGTTCTGGAAAATGGTGTAATCCTCAAAGGCATCTTGGATGGACGGGGTGGGTATAACACGATTGATAATTCTGCCAATACTGCACCCAGAAATGCCACAATCACCGGATTGGGCAGCCAGAACGGCTTTAATGGTACAGCTTCTTGGATCAGTGGCGGCTTCTTCAATATTAGCAAGCTTATCGGTAGCAGTGCAACTGGCGATACCCTGACTGGTATGAACAGCAATACCACCTGGAACCTGAACGGGTTAAACAACCAGATGACCGTTTCTACCCGAAGCCTGGACTTCACCGGGTTTGAGAATCTGGTGGGTGGTTCAGCCAATGATACCTTCGAATTTGCAGAAGGCAGCACCTTTGATGGCTCGATCAATGGCAGCACGGGTATCAATACCCTGGATTACAGCCATTTCACCAGTCCTGTATGGGTAAACCTGCAAGCTGCAACCGCATCTGGTTTGACCGGAACCTTCTCCAACATCAATGCTGTGATTGGCGGCATCGCCTCAACGGATACGATCACAGGCTTAAACGCCGGGAATAATTTCAACATTACCGGATCTGGTGTTGGAAATGTAAATGGTAATTTTGCCTTCGCCGGAATGGAAGTGTTGTTGGGCGGATCGGGTAATGATAACTACATCTTTAGCGATGGAGCTTCTCTGGTTTACGGAGTTCTGAATGGTCAGGGTGGAACCAATACTCTTGATTTCAGTGCTTACACCACTCCAATTACCGTCGACCTTGCATTGGGTCTTGCTACTGGAACATTGAGCATCAGCAATATCCAGAATGTAATCGGTGGTGCTGGAAATGATAACATCACAGGTGACATTGCTAATAACGTTCTCAACGGTGCTGGCGGTGATGATGTTCTGGTTGGCAGCGACGGCAATGATACCCTCATCGGTGGAACAGGCAATGATGATCTGGTTGGCGGCACTGGATTTGACATATACACCTTTGGCAATGCATCTGGAACGGATAGCGTTATCGAGAATGCTGGTGAAGGTACAGATACGTTTGACTTCTCTTCAGTGACTGGCAATCTGCTATTTACTATCAATGATGCCAACATAACCGCGACTGGCACGGGCATCAACGTGACATGCAATAGTTTATCCATTGAAAATCTGGTTGGCGGTATAGGAAATGACACCTTCAAATTCTCGGGTACAGGTGTGTTGCCAGGTGGTATTAATGGCAATGGCGGGTCGAATACCCTGGATTACACGGAATATGGTTCAGCAGTAGCTGTGAATTTACAGAATGCAACTGCCACAGGAATGATTGGTGTATTTGCAGGTATTTCGAACATTGCAGGCTCAATATTTACCGATACTCTGATCGGATGGGATAGTGGAAGCACATTCAATGTCACGGGCACAAATACTGGCAACATTAATGGCAATGTCCAGTTCTCTGGCATCGAGAATCTAACAGGTGGAACTGGTGATGATACCTTTGCATTCACCAACACTGGTGCGGTCAGCGGTATCATTGATGGCCAGGCTGGATCGGATACTCTGACATTCGCTGGTAATACCATAGCCCGACAGATCATTCTGACTGCAACAGGCGGTGTGGATGGCTTTAGTGGTCTTGCAGCAGGGAATGCATTTAGGAATATCAACACGATCATGGGTGGTTCCAGCACTGACAGCCTGACTGCGATCGATACAGTAAACACCTGGAAGATCAATGGCAATGACAATAATGCGATCATAGCCAGCGGCCGTACTTTGACCTTCTCCAGGATCGAAAATCTCATCGGCGGTACTGACTCTGATTTGTTCGAACTGGCGACTGGTGTTACCTTCACTGGAAACGTGGATGGTCAGGCAGGCAGTGATACCCTTTCATTTGCCGATTTCACGAGTGCCGTTCAGGTCACATTGACCTCAACCGGAATGATTGATGGCTTCAATGGAACAACACCGATCTTGAGTGGTGGGTTTGCCAATATCAATACTCTGATGGGTGGTTCATCGGCTGCTGATCAATTGACTGGTGTCAACCAACCTGCTGTTTGGGAGATCGATGGTACCAACCGTTACCAGGCAAATGTCACCTGGCTCGAATTCAACAGCTTTGAGAATCTCGTAGGCGGCACCTCAATAGACGAATTCTACCTGTCAGGTACGCAGGTGAATAATCTCAAGGGCGGAGCTGGTGAGGACCGGTTTGTATTCGCTGATGCTGCTGTTCTCGCGGGTACGATCGATGGTGGATCTGGAAAAGATACCCTCGATTACAGCGCCTATACCACAGCCGTAACAGTCAACCTGGCTGCCAAGACTGCAACAGGCACAAATGGCATCAGCAACATTGAGAATATTACCGGTGGTCAGAGTATGAATACTATCACTGGTGATACGGGTGATAATATCCTGTTCGCTGGAACATCTGATGATATTCTCATCGGTGGTGGCGGTAATGATACCTACATCATTGGCGAGGGTTGGGGGCACGACATTATTATTGAGAATCCGGGTGAAGGGAATGATACGGTTGACTTTACCGGTGTAACTTCTGGGTTGATCACATTCACCTTCGGTTTGACCAATGTTGCAGCAACAGACGGAACCAATACACTGAGCATGACAGGTGTGGAAAATGTTCTGGGTGGAAATAGCGGCAACACCTTCATTATTTGTAACGGCGTCATCGTAAGAGGGAACGTCACTGGTGGTTTGGGTACCGATACGATTGATATCAGTGGTTATGACACACTGGTACATGCAATTCTTACAGGTATTGGTACATTGGATGGCTTCAAAGGCACATTGACAGGGATCACCGGTATCTTTGACAACATTGACGTATTAATCGCAGGGTTAGCGATCGGAGATACATTGACCGGGCTAAATGCAGATAGCAGCTGGAATCTGGGTACAACCAATTCGTATACCAGCACCAACACTCTCACTTTCAGCGGTTTCGATGTTCTCAATAGCGGGAGCGGAAATGACACCTTCAGGATCACTGGAGATATCGCAATGGATATCCATAGTGGTGCTGGCGACGATATCATCTCCCTGGCAAATGGTGTGACTGTAACAGGTTCACTGGTGGGCGGTGCAGGACAGGATACCCTTGATTACAGCGATTTCCTGACGGATGTAACCGTAAACCTATCACTCTTTACTGCTCAGAATATCACTGGTACTGTTACGGGCATTGAAAATGTGAACGGTGGCGCTGGGAATGATGTGATCACTGGCGATGCTCAGAACAACATTCTACATGGTAATGCAGGTAATGATCAGTTATTTGGTGGCGCTGGCAATGACACGCTCTACGGTGGAACAGGAAATGATACCCTGGTTGGTGGAACCGGAAATGACCTGTATCAGTTCATTGACAATTGGGGCACGGATATTATTAACGAACCTGCAGCAACAGGAAATGATACGCTGGACTTCTCCACTCAGACGATCGGACTTGTATTTGATTTGACCGATGATCTGGCTGTAACAGGAGGAATGAACCAGGTACTCCATGCAGGTCATGGAATTGAGAATATCCTGTCTGGTCTGGGGAATGATATCTTCAATATTATTGGACAGCAGACAATCAACTTGAATGGAAATGCTGGAAATGACCGGTTTATCTTTACTGATGGCGCAACTAGCGCTGGCAACCTGGATGGTGGAACTGGAACCGATCAAGTTGATATGAGCGCTTACACTACCAGTATCCATGCGGTATTGAACAACCTGGGTACTTCGGATGGCTTCAACCTGCAATTTGCAGAGATGAATGGCACCTTCAGTAATATCGATCTTCTGACAGCCTCATCTGCAAATGGTGATCATCTGACAGGAATGAACCAGAACTGCACCTGGAACTTAACTGATGTCAGCACCACGTATGTCAGTACGAATGAACTCACCTTCAATGGGTTTGAAACGTTGAACGGCGGAAACTTGAGTGACCTGTTCAATATCAATGGACATTTAACTTTCAACCTGAACGGTGGCGCTGGCAATGATACCTTCAAGTTCTTCAATACCAGTGTGCTAAATGGAAATATCGACGGCGGAAGCGGATATGATACAACGGATTTCTCGCAGTACACAACCGCCCGCAGGATCCTGTTGCAGAACTACCAGACTGGTGATGGATTTATTGGTGCAGATATCAGCCTGAACCCAGCACTGGTTGGTTTATTCATGCACATGAATCGCTTGATAGGTTCTTCTGACCTGAATGACTCTGACCTGCTGATTGGTATCAATAAACCTTCCACGTGGACTATCGATGGAACGAACAGTTATCAGAGTGGCTCAACACTGGACTTCAGCAGTTTTGAAGCACTCTTTGGCGGCAATATGGGCAATACTTTTATCATCGATGGTGTTCAGGATGTCACACTGCTCGGCGGTGGTGGTGAGGACAGATTCATTCTCAATGATGGCTCATTGGTGTTGGGCAGTATCAATGGTCAAGGCGGAATTGACAGCCTGTTATTCGGCGGCATCATTCCACCATTTGATCTGGTTGCTGGAACAGTAGGCAATGTGTTGGGTGGCATTACCAGCACCGAGCTGGTTGGCACATGGATAGTTCACACGAATGAAGTAAAAGACGGAAAGTCTGACCTTGTAAAGAAATACATCATCCATGTGATTGATGTAGAGAGCAAGGAAGTTGTTGAGATACGCTGGCAAAATTGGGATTTGCTTGTGCTGCGGTTGCCTGAAATGCATCAGATTGAAATGACCAATGTGTTTAATGCGCTGAAAGCCAGCCTGACGACTATCGAATTGGTAGATTTGCCCGGTGCTTTGGGTGAGGATGTCACCTTCGTAACAGGAATGAAAGTAGAGTTCTGGCGATACTCGAAACTGCTGGAGGATACACCCTGGTTCAGAGTATCATTCAAAATTCCTGAATGGTTGATCGGTCAGAACCTGAAGATTCTCTATTGGGATGAAGAAGTTAATGATGGTAAAGGTGGCTGGATCGAAATGCAGACCTTTGTGACTTACGAACGGGTGTATACCTATGCAAAGCATACAGGGATCTTCATCCTGATCTATGCAGGGGAAAGCCCGAAATCCTAAACAACAAAAACGATGCCCTGATCAGGGCATCGTTTTTTCATCTAAAGTGAGCTGTGCGTTAACCAATAAATAAGATATCGCTGGTACCACGCTCTTTATTCTTTCCCAACGGATTATTAACAACCCTGCCCATAAAGTACATTGTGGATGAGCCGCCACCATCGATATTGTAAGCATCTGTGCAGCCAAGGTCTTTGAAAATTTGTGCAAATTCGGTCAGGGTTACACCTTTGCTGTAACCAGGACTTCTGCCATCCACAACTACAAAGACAAAGTGATTGTTATCGATGATGACTACACCTGTACGCGGCTGGTTGCCCTGGATAGGGTGGTTGCCAAAATTGGTGTCGATCTCGACATTGGATAGATTTTCTGCGATCACATTATTTTCAATCAGGGCTGGTCCAAAGGAGAGGGTATTCCAGACACCTTCATCCAAAAGTTCCTCCGCACTGGTTTGCGTTTCATCATAGATTTTCATTGATCCATTGAGGTAAAAAGCCAGACCAATCCTTGCAGGTTTATCACGATAAATCACTCCATTCCGGATCACGATACCATCACTGCGAAAACCGTAATAGTCACCATTGATCGCAAAAATAGCATTATTTGCTTCTGCAATTTGCGAAGTGTATTCAATGATATTTCTTCCAAATTGATTATCGGCAAAAGCGCTTTGCAGTTGGGTGGCGTTCAAAATGGCAACGTCTGCCACAAAATACGTTACTGTGTCTTCTCCACTCCCAGTGGAAATTTCTTTAATGGATATTGAAACAGAAGAACTTTGATAGTTCCAATCATCCGAAGTGATGGTATCTACGCCACTTTCTGTAAGTGCTGTTTCCGTCTCGTTTGAGACGGTTTCCGTTGTCGATTCTTCTGTCTGGATTGCTTTCGCTGCGACAGGTGTAGTGGAATATGCCAAAACATCTTCAATTTCGACATGTTTAATCAAATATCGGTCTGCCGCCAGGTATGCGATCGAACCCAGGATGATAACAACGGATGCAATGATAAGGATTGTTTTCTTTGATTTGCTCATTCTCGTTACGCTTTTTTATCTAAGATGAATTTTCTGGTTCCTTAATTAATGTTTCTGTAAATTTTCGATCAATTAGCCAGCTTTCTTAATTGTAGGTATTCCGAATTCTGTTTGGTGTAGATATGGTATAGAAAAGACAAGAGGGGAGTTATTAAACAGTGCGGTGATTTACTTTGCACAATTTGACGATGAAAAAATGGAAAGATATACCAGTTTTAAACCTAAGGGTTGTACTTTGCTCATAAAATCACAATTGTACACACAGGATCAGGACAGAAATAAATAATTCTCGAGTAAAAATGTTAAACTCTCAAATTTTATTGAACTCGCAAAGCATTTTCCCCTATTGCATTTTATTAGTAGCAACAATGATCGAAGGTCCCATAACCCTATTCATTGGAGGTGTGGCAATTTCCAGTGGATTGTTGCAGCCTATTCCTGTTTATCTTGCGGTAGTTACCGGTAACCTTATTGGTGATAGTTTCTGGTATGGGCTGGGGCGATTTGCAAAGATCGAATGGATTGCCCGAATTGGTACGAAGTTTGGGTTCAATCTACAAAAGATTCGACAGCTCCAACAAGGCATTCAAAAACTAGCCCCAAAGCTCATTTTTTGTGCGAAGTTCACTGTTGGCTTGCCAATCCCTACGTTAATCGCAGTTGGTTTGAGCCGCGTAGCCCCAAATCGTTGGGTAGGAGCTTTGGTGGTCGGTGAGTTGATCAAGTCGGCTGTATTTGTGTATGCGGGATATTTGTATACAACGGCGATCCAACAGGTTTCGACGGGTATTCAGATCATTCTTTGGGGAATGACAACTGTGGTTGTTTTGGGTGGAATAGTCTGGTTCAAGTTAAGGAAAAAGAAGCATGCATAATCGTTTTATGTTGGTTTATCTCATCAGGATTTTATCGATGGTAATAGAAAAGGAGCATTAATATGATAACAACAAAAGCCCCCCGCATTCTGGCATTGATACCGGCATACAACGAAGAACGGTATGTTGCTGCGGTTGTAAAAGAAGCTTCTGCTTATCTTCCCGTTTTAGTGGTCGATGATGGTTCGAAAGACGACACTGCGTTTCAAGCTGGAGAAGCTGGTGCAGAAGTTCTCCTGCAAACAACCAATAGAGGGAAAGGCGCGGCACTGAGAGAAGGATTTCGTTTGGCTCTGGCGCAAGGATATGATGCAGTGATCACGTTGGATGCTGATGGGCAGCATGACCCCAAACAAATTCCTACGTTTATCCAGGAGTATATTTCCCGGCAACCTGACCTCATCATTGGACAGCGTGATTTTTCGATCATGCCGATTGTTCGAAAAATGAGCAATACGATTGGCACCCATCTCTTTTCCTGGGCAGTCAGGCAAACGATCCCAGATAATCAATGTGGGTACCGCCTGATAAGCCGGAGGTTGATGCTGGAACTGTTGGAACCCACAGAACAGGGATATGAGTTCGAGGTTGAAATGATCGTGAAATGTATCCAGTATCACTTTACATTGGATTGGGTACCTGTACGCACGATCTACGGGGATGAGATAAGTCATATCAACCCCTTGAAACATGGGGTTAAATTTATTTAAGTATCCTTACGCGCAAGAAAAACGTTGAGCCAGGTGAGAAGAACCAGGGTCAATAAACCAAGAGTTTCATCTCATAAAAATCAGAAACTGTACTGTTGCAGTCGAGATGATAGTAGTTTAACAAACTAGCTTTCATTCGCCTCTTTCAATGCAGCCTGAATTCTACCTAACCGCTGCTGCCTTTCACTCGCAAAGCGCTGGATACCTTCCAGTACCCATTCGGGTGAGAGGTGGGCTTCATCGATGACATCTTCCAGTCTGCCGCCTGTACGCCAGCGATCATCCCAATCGGAGGAAAGAGCATATTCTTCACTGATTGAATTGAAGATCCAATCATGCATCAACCAGCGTGCCTGGGTGGTGATCACGGTAGAATCCAGTTTATCTGCTGGTGAAAGAACCCTCTTCTGGTATTCCTGAGATTGCAGGGAGAATAGTTGTGGGCTGGCTGCATAAATGATCTTTACATTGATCTTTTGTGCATCAAGCAAAGGTAGTATTTTCACCACTGAAGCCATCGCGCTGGTGCCTTGAACAATAACTGTACCCGCATGGGGTAAACCCGGGGTATATTCCCGTGCGATATACGCTCCTCTGGCTGATTCAAAGTGCGAGGGCATTCTCAGTGCCTGACGGTCGGGTATTTCAATAGGGGGACGGGTGAGATGCAGGGCAACGATAGGTACATTCGTTGCCAATGCTGCTCCCAGTAAAACAGGAACTTCATTGTGCTCCCAGGGATAGAGGTTAATGATCTTTCCTTTTGGGAAAAGCTGGGTGACACCCGGAGAGAAAATTCCAAAATGGGTTCGGCTGTCATCCGCTGTTTCGGGTCCTGAATGCCCTGCAATCCAGATGACTTTTCCGATCTTCAACTGGCAGTCCTGTTCCAATTGACTGAGCAGGCGAAACAATCCATACTTGAGGTAGGAGAAAGAGCCATAGGTGGAGCAGGCTCCCCAAAAACCATCGAATTCCTTTTCGGGATGCTCAGAGAGGTTGACACTAACCAGACCACTGATGATGCCCGCATTGGCAAATTCAGTGATCTCCTGCGGAAGGATGACGCCTTCTGGTGTACCCGAACGCAGATACCAGCCATACCCTTTGAAATCATCATACTTTGCGCCAAAACCACTCAGGTTGGTGGATTCTGCCAGGTCAGCAGATGCTACCAAAAAGAGCGGACGATCGTACTCTTTCGCGCCAAAGGCGTTCACCCATGCACCCCATTTTCCAAGCGCTGCCCGGTTGGGGACTTTTTCCCCTGGTCTGACAAACAGATCCTGTGGGTAATTTTGATAATCCAACAGCCGTTTATCCAGGAAAGGGTTGCCTTTTTTACCCAGGGTGAAGCTGGAAATGGTATCGGGAACACTATCGCCCAGGTTTACCAGAGTGTCTGTCAGATAATCCACCAGAGCCTGATCCTGATGTAACACATCCAAGACAACCTGAAGGTTGTCAGTAAATTCTTTTCTCAGTGCAAGAGGGTCATTTGGAGCATGCCCATTTGAATTCACAAAGCTTACTCTATACTTGTCTGCGAACTCTCGCCTGGTCTGCCAGTAGAGGTCATTATTGAATGAGTGTGGTGATCCATGAGAGGTGTTGTCGTATTTATAATATCCTCTTCCTTTGCGGGTCTTGAACCAGATCCCTTTTGGGGTATGTGCGGGATTGGGGGAGTAGATTGCATTATTGAGCGTCTCCGCAATTGATTTCCAATCACTACCTTCCTCGGTACCAAACGCCTGCCAGCCGTGACTCTCGAACCAGAGTTGTGGTGTGCCATATACAACAGAGCTGACGGTGTGGTCGTCGACTCCGTAGTCATTCCAATCGAGAATAAAATAAAGATTATCCAGCTCCAATCCATACGCAGAATTAAGTGTCTCTTGCACTCCGCCAGGAGTGAAACCGCCCTCACCATCGAAGGCGAATACTTTCACTTCGGCCGCACCAGCCCGTTTCAATGCCAGGGCTTCCCCTGCTGCCGCAGGCGCACCATGACCGGAAGGTCCAGTATTGAATTTTAAGAAGAGGGTTTTTCCATCCATTTCCGCATGACCTGATAACCCACCACGCTCACGGAAACCCACCAGGTCTTCCCAGTAGAGAATTTCTTCACGAGGGTTGGGGTTTGCATAACGTGGATCTCCAGTTTGTTGATACTTGATACGCAGGGCTTCATTGAAAACTGCAAGAGTGCAATAAACGAGAGGAACAGTGTGACCACCCATTAAAACAAAACGGTCTGCAAAACGCTTTGAGGGATTACGGATATCCCAACGCATCGCACCACTCAATAAGGTTGCTAGAAAAGCATGTACTTTTGAGCGCGAGCCTCCCGGGTGACCGCTCTGGCGATAGTTCATGATGATATCGATCAATTGGTCGACCAGGTCTTTTGTTTTTTCCCAGTAAGCGAAATTGGGGGAAAGGTCAGCTACTTTTTGTTGGACGGCATTGGGAGAAGAGATCATGGAATGTTTCCTCTAGTGAAAGCCAAAACGGAAATTATTTATCGATATTGGATTAAGGATGCAAAAGAATAGAGCATCAAAAGAATCATACCATTGTACTGTGAAGCTGAAAACTCTATCCATGCAAAATCAAAACGCTAAGATCAATTGATGCCTAAAGAAGAAATGAGGCTTGAGTTTGGATATTATGCGGAAAAGAAAGATTACAAGAAATTTATTTTTAAAGAGTAATTCAAAAATTTTTTATGAGTTTATGAATTCGTAAACCAGGATCATATGGGCAGGAATTCGGCAAGAGAACCTGAGGCTTTATTACCATTTTTGAGCCGGCTCAAAGAATTCAGCGGGAACTTTCCATTCATTTTATCTTTGGGATTCCCAACCATCTGGGAGTCTTCGCCAGGTATTTCTGGTATTCTTCACCAAACGCCTGAAGACAATCTTCTTCTTCATTTTTTACCTGCGAAGCAAAAAATACCCAATTGACCACTGCAAGGATCATGAAGATCCAGGAAGCTGAGGCTATTCCTGCTCCCAATGGAATTAATGACGTGGATAAATATAACGGATGCCTGGAAAAGCGATACACCCCGTTTGTAAAGAGCTGCCCTGAAGGAGTGGTTGCGACATTAATCAGGGATATCAGAAAAATCACAAAGCCAATAATGGATATCGTCAAACCCGTGTAGAACCATGCCGTGCCAACGCGAAGGGGAAGAAAAATGGAAACGATGAGGAGCATGATCTGAAATAACGTATCTGCGAGATTGAGCCATTTTTCTTTATCGTTGACAGGCACATCTCCCATTTTCTTGAAAATATCGCCTGATCCAAAGGCTTTATCTATTATGATCATAAACAGAGGGTGGAGAGGAAGAAAAAGCATAAAGAGCCATGCATTACACAAGCCAATCTTAAAATCGGGAAGCCATGTCATTTATTCTCCTGTCAGCTAAAGTACCAAAGGAACATGAAAGACCTTTTAAATATTATTGTAGCAACATCGAAGCAGGTTTACTCATTAGGGAAAACTATTTGGTTTGAAATGAGGTGACTTATGTCACTACATCAATCTGGTTATTGCGAGTAATATTGAGAATGAGAATTATTCTCAATATTGTAATAGGATTTATATTATGGAAATTAATCAAACACTTCATTCTCAAGGTCTCCATGTCACCCGTCAGCGAAAGCTCGTGCTGGAAATTCTGAAACAATCTCAAAACCATCTGGATGCTGGGGCTATTTTTTTTGAAGCAAAAAAGAAAGATGACCGGATCAGCCTGGCGACGGTATATAGAACGTTAGATCTTTTAAAAAAGGCGGGGTTGGTTGAAGAAAACAGCCTGGGTGAAGATCACGGGCATTTTGAAGCAACTCATGAAATTCAACATTATCATTTCACCTGCATTCATTGTGGCAAAGTCATCGAACTACAAACTGGCAAAATCCAGGATGTTGTGAGAAAAACTGGCGAACTGCAGGGTTTGAAGGTTACGGATATCCAACTATTTCTGAGGGGATATTGCTCTGATTGCCAGACAAAGGTTATGCAAAGTTGAGGTTATGGATAATGGCAGAGAGAAATAGATCACTATCACATTCCGGTAGTTTTACAGTTCATAATGATCCTCACATGTCATTAACCGATATCCCAGTGGGGAATCGAATGATCGTCACCCAGCTCAATGGTGGAAAGGAATTCATCAGTCGTATTGCAAGCCTGGGGATCACGATTGGCACGGAAGTAACCGTTCTTCACAATCATGGACATGGTCCAATCATAGTTTCAATTATTAATTCTCATGTAGCGCTGGGACGCCATGAAGCGGAATTGATACAGGTGCAACCGCAATGAATGAAAAAACTCCATCGTTAACAATTGCACTTGCAGGGCAACCCAATGTAGGAAAATCAACCATATACAATCTCCTTACTGGACAATCGCAGTATGTGAGCAACTGGCCTGGAAAAACTTCAGAATGCCAGGAATGCTTTTTTGATTTTCATGGAGAAACGATCCGCCTGGTGGATTTGCCCGGCACATACGGCTTGTCTGCGAATTCATTGGAAGAACAGATTGCACGTGATTACATTATTAATGAGCAACCTGATGTGCTGCTTGTCGTTCTCGATGCAGTTAACCTTGAACGAAATTTGTATCTGGTGGCAGAACTTCTTAACCTGCCTGTTCCCCTTGTCCTCGGGATCAACCGCACTGATCTGGCTGACTCGCAGGATATCCATATTGAACCAGACGTTCTTCAAACTGCCATCAAGGTGCCAGTGATTCCTCTTGTCGCTCAACAAGGCGAAGGTATCCGGGAAGCGATTGAAGCAGCAGTTCATCTCGCACGACATCCAGAAGAATGGCAACCTGACCGTCCAATGATCCGAGAAGATCACCAAAAAGTACTTGATGAGCTTGAACAAATAATTCAAAACCGGGTGTCTGTTCCATACCAACCTGATTGGGTAGCCATAAAGCTTTTAGAAGGGGATCAAAAAATTACAGAAATGGTGAAAGAGAGTCTTGGTGCAGATTGGGAGAAAGTTCATGCACTGCTTCTTCAACATGATGATGCTTTCCTGGCAGTAGTAGGAGAGCGATACGATTGGATCAGAAGGATGGTACATGCTGCAATCATTCGACCAAGATCGGGTAAAGTCACTGTAACTGACAAACTAGACCATGTTGCAACCCATTCAGTTTGGGGAGTGTTAGTTTTGATCGCAGTTATGACTGGATTATTTGGATTGACTTTTTCAATTGGAATCCCTGTACAGACCTGGCTTGAGAAAAATGTGATTCAGGCTGCCGCGGCATGGATATTCGCAACGTTTACCTACCTTCCACCGTGGATCGTGAGCCTAATTGCAAATGGACTTATCAGTGGTGTAGGAACTGTCCTTACCCTGTTGCCGATTCTGATTCTTTTCTTTATCGGTATGGGTATATTGGAGGATTCAGGATATATGGCTCGAGCAGCTTTTGTCATGGATCAAGCAATGCATCCTTTTGGGTTGCATGGCAAAAGCTTTTTACCACTCTCCTTTAGTATCGGCTGTAATGTGCCTGCTGTGATGGAAAGCCGTATCATTGAAGAACCAAGGTCCCGGTTGATCACAATTCTTTTAACCCCTTTCGTACCATGCTTTCCAAGGTTATCGGTTGTAGTTATTCTGGCTCCCATCTTTTTTGGTAAAAATGCTTTCTTATACAGCCTGCTCATTTTCAGCATCCCGATAATTTTCCTCGTAATTTATGGAAAGGTCTTCCATGAGTTACTTCAGGGTGGAAAACACAACGCTTTCATTATGGAATTACCTCTTTACCAGGTACCTCAATTTAAGGCGATTCTAAAAAGTGTAGGGGTTCGTATTGTCGATTTCTTAAAGGGTGCGGGTACTATCATCCTGGTTGTTTCTGCGGGATTGTGGGCATTATCTTATTTTCCAGGTGGAAATATTGAGGGAAGCTTCCTTTCTCTATGGGGACAATGGCTGGATCCTGTTAGTAAAGTCATTGGTCTTGATTGGCGAATGGCAGTGGCGCTTATCACAAGCATGCTGCGAAGTGAAAATACCCTTTCGACGATGTCAGTATTGTATGGTGTGGGTCCACAATTGCCTTTATCAGAAGCTGCTGCAAGCCAGATTACCCCCGCAGCAGGTCTGGCGTTTTTAGCCATGCAGATTTTGTTTATTCCCTGTATTGCCACCATAGCTGCGATCCGCAATGAAAGCAAATCCTGGGGCTGGACATTAGGTTATGTAGGCTTGCGATTGATGACTTCTCTTGTAATGGGCATATTGATCTACCAGGGATATCGCCTGTTTCAATGGGGGGTATAAAATGATCGAAAAATTGTTGAAGTGTATCGCCCGGGGAGGAAGCTTTTCTACCCAATCGCTTGCTGCTGAATTGGATGTCAGCATTGAAGTGATAGAATTCATGCTGGCTGACCTTGTTCGCGCTGGACGACTTAAGCTTGTGGAACACTGCACTGATAAAGAATGTAAAGGTTGCCAAATGGCTTCTTCATGTAAACCTCAGGTAAAAATATGGACGCTGGTTGAACGATGAAGAACAAAAATTATATAGTAAATTCGAAAAATTTGAACTTAAAAATACCAGCATTCTTGTTAAAAGAAAGAGCGCCCAAACTCAGCTATGATTGCCTGATTGAATGGGGCGCTCTTGATTTATTCCAACTTAAATTTATTAGACTCAGGATTGAAGTATTAATTTGCCTTCCAAATTCGATTCAATATCCTTACGGTCGTACAGCATGGGGTAGTATTCTCCCTTGAAGTAAGCGGGGATCATGTCATCGTAGTGCTTACTGGCAATGTGACCCGATTCACCCTGAGGCAGGACATATTTTGAGTTTTTCAAGTTCCCCATATCAAAGATATGACGCATAGAAGGAGCCCAAAGCTGGTTGTCATAAGGTGAATCAGGCATCCAGGCAGCCTGCCAGGGTGTATCCGTATCACCACCAACGGGGAAAGGTCCACGGTTGAAGGTAGGAGCCAGGAGCTTTTGTGAACCCATTGCGTGAGCCATAGTCGAACGATGGATTTTTCCCCACTGCCATTTTTGAGGATCATTACCCAAGTGTTCACGAAGCCAGGAAACCGCATCTTTGATGCTCTTGATCAAGATAGCTTCCTTTCCACCTGCTTTTTCTACCCACCATGAATTGGGATTATCCAACATTTTAAGTAGCGAGGGGGTGTCGTATCCATACCATTCGTGGTCACCCAGGAGAACTGGATTCCAGGATTTCCCCAGCAATTCATCAGTAAAATCTTTACCCACAACGGGTTCCAATAGATTGCGAACCAGGGTCAGGCGAATAACTTCGTAGAATGTTCCGCCAATGCTTTCGGTATCAAGAATGGTATTCCACTGGCGCAGGTAACCAAGAGCTAATTTCACATCCGGATCGTTTTCAGGCAATCCCTTCAGCTTTTCAACAAAAATTGCACCGGGGATGCAAGTCAAGTCTTGCTGCATGGCTGCCATATTGGTGATACTCAATTTATCATTTACTGCGAGCATATCAGTTAAGCGGCGCGCGCGGTAACCTGTCATCCATGCACTTCCCAGATAATAAGGGTAGTCATCTGAGATGATCTTGTTATTGGTGTTAACCAGGAATCCTTTTTCAGGATTCAAGGCGTGGGGCATTTCTTCAAAGGGTATAAATCCCACCCAATCATATTCTCCCGTCCAACCGGGAACGGGGATCATGCCATTCCCTTTACCACGGATCGGAGTCAAACCAGTTGCCCAGTACCCGATATTTCCATCCACATCTGCGTAACCCATGCTGAGTTGTATCGTTTCAATCTTACGCACGGCATCCACAAAGTCATCCCATTTTTTAGCTCGATGTAACTTCATGAATGCAGACAGAGAAGCTGAAGGACGCAGACCCATAGAACAAACAGCCAGGCTGGTATCTTTTACACCTACAACATCGCTGATCACTGGGCCGTGGCAGGTCATACGAACTTTTTCTACAAACGGTTCTTTTTCGCCCTTGATCTGGATCTTCTCTTCGATGATCTCGGTTTTTCGCCATTCATCTTTATAAAGATAAAGGGTTGGATTCTCAGGATCAAACTTCTCAACGAAGAGGTCTTCGCAATCAGTGTACGCCAGGGTGCAGCCCCAGGCGATATGCCCATTATGACCGGCAAGGATCATTGGAATACCAACGACGGTCAACCCAATGGCATTGAATTCATCCGACGCAATTTGCATTTCAAACCAGAGACCAGGCAGACTTAGCTGCATGTGCATGTCGTTGCAGAAATAGGGTGAGCCCGTATCTGTTTTCCAACCAGCTACTCCCCAGACATTGCTCCCCAACCCTTTTTGCAGGTAAGGACCTTTTTCTTTACGATATATCCGTTCGGGACCAAAGCGGTTGAATTCGATGCCTTTTGGCAGGGTGGTTGGGTTGTCTTTTGGGTAAATCATTTCCCATTCAGCGGCATGTTCTTCACCTACTTTTTCGATAAACCGGGCACGTGTGATTTCACCTAACCAGGCATGACCTAGCTGCCATTGCATGTAAGAAGTAAACGCCATCAGATCTTCAATTACCCAGAGTTCGGGTTTGAAACCAAGGAGGGAGAATTCAACAGGAGGTTTAAAGCCTGGTTGAGATAGACATGCGTTGATGCCATCCAGATATGCCTGATAAACGCCTTTTGCTTCGTCGTCCAGGCATTCATTCCAGATACGCATCCCGATTCTCTGGAATCCAAAGGTTCTTGTTGCACGGTCGGTGTCCAGAGCCATCTTCCCTAATACTTCGCTCATACGTCCGCGAGAAATGCGGCGATGAAGTTCCATTTGCCAGATTCGTTCCTGGGCATGGACAAATCCCTGGGCGAAAAACATGTCATGATTATTCTTGGCAAAAATATGGGGAACACCCAATTGATCTCGAATGATTTCCACTGGGGCTTTCAAACCAGAAACTTGAATGGTCCCATCGATTATTGGCAAAGCCTTTCGACTCATCGATGTTAGTACGGTGCGCGCAGCAGATTCGACCAGACCCATTTCTTCCTCCTACGAACTTTGATGTGATTAAAGAAGATAATACTTTTTTTAATTCTTGGAATCTGATTGTCCATTCATAAAAGCGTAAAATTATCAGTATTCCAATATTTCATGTGGAATCTATTCGCCAAACCATTCGCCCCTAAGGATGATGGTTGTAACGAAATTAAATAATTTTAGCTCAGGTTCCCCCATTTTGCATTATTCAGCGTGAACCTATTCCGCAGAATAAGTCACGCTGAATTAGAAAGATAAGGCGAAACTCTTGATAATGATTTTGACTCAGAGCCTGCCTCGAATGGTATCAAAGATGGTTATTGCATGTTTAGGAATTTCAGCATTTCGAAAACAAGCATTGCAGGCCACACAATAGATTTAAGAATTCCCAAAACGCCTATCCAGAATGAGGTCGCATGGCCCAGGTAAAAAACCAAGGCGCCAATGAAGCCCAGGCCGTAAACTGCATCTGATGCGCCGTTGCGGTAAACCTTTCTTGATCTCTTTTCTTCACATATATTTGAAGATGTTTCAGAAGTCATTTTTTCTCCTTTTTTCTTTTCAATTTCTGGCTCATGATATATAGGAACTTGCAGCAGCTGAAGCTGCAGCCGAATCTCTGTGAAGCATCAAAATTAAATACCAACCAAAAAGAACCAGAATGGGTAATTCAGGTAGTCGAGCTGCTTCTGGCAAGATCTCTACTTCTGCTGATTGTTTAAAGAAACCACCGATATGAAAACGGATCAAAGGCTGCTCATCTTCTGTTTCCCACTCAAGTTGAGTCATCCAGAAATTAGTTGTCGCCTTGAATCGTCGTCCATCGGTAAATTCCAAAGTGCCACCCTGGCTCCAGGTGTTATTGGTGAAAATTGCTATATCTTCATCCACGCCATTTACGCGAATACTGGCTTGCTTTTGCCAAAAACCGATGCGTTTGAATGTCCAACTACCATCACCGCTTTCAGCGAATGCCAATGTACCCCATGCACTGCGGAATTGTAAAGTTGCTACCAAAGTATCAACCGTTAGAAGTTCATATTCCATTCGTAAACTGGGTTGTACCCACTTGAGTGGATGGCTTGTCAATTGAGAAATCTTTAAGAGCATTCTTCCTCCAAATTCTGACTGGCAAACAACACTTTCATAATTCTTATCATATAGATATACGGAAAGAAAGGCAATGCGTTGCAACAATCAATACTTATGACCAATCATCTACCATACATTTTATGTTGGTGGTATCCGAAAGTTTATCCATTCAACATCAAGACACCTATTGATTTTTAATCCGATGCGAAGTACTATCTAGTTGTCTAAACAAGTGTAAGCGATGAGCCTGACGCTTGGGTTTTTTGTAACATTGCCGAACACGATGTTTGTCATGACCAACCCACCCACATTTTGGGGTGGGTTACCTTTTGAAAGGAGATTTCTATGAGTACGATTGATCTGCCTTATACATTAGAGATGACATTACCATTCCGGGCAATTGTCTACCCTTCAACCCGTGATGGGCAGGGAGATGCAATCCGGGGACGTGGTAGCTGGAAAATTCGCCTTGAACCGACTGAAAAAGAGGGATTTGCGCATCTTCATTTCCTTGGCTTATGGGCACAGTTAGATCCAGGGTCAGTGCTTCATTTTGACATGGATGGGGATGGTTTTCTGGAAACGCTTGATATTAGTGAATTCAGATTGTCACCAGATGACCTGGAAATGCGAAAAAGCGGGGGTGAAATCGATCTGAACACTGGCGAAGTGACCATGCATCTCATCATGCACCTCGATTTGAGCTTCATCCCGCAATTCGAACGTCGCGGAAAGATGTCTCCTCTGGTGTTCGATATTACCGAGCATGGCCGGTTTGATCTCGTAAATGGTAAGTTCTTCTCCCATTCAACTCCGTTTGTTGTTCTTGAAGGACCACTCGCTGGATTGATAGTACTGAACTGTGTCGATGATGATCCGCCATGTTATTCTACGATCACAATGGGGATCAGTGTTTTAAGTGGCAATCCTTCTGCATATGATATTCCTGTGGGTAAAGCTCCCAAAGAAGTATGGATCTGTCCTGGAACACCCATTATGCTATTATGGGAATCGACAAATAAAGGTACCTGGTCAGTAGATATCAACCCATTCCCTGGTTCAGTTTCGATTAAGGGAAAGCAAAAGATACCTGATCTGACCTCCAATAACCCCAAATTGCAGAAGGCTCTTACGCAATCGACCAGCTTTGTGGGAACAGTTGTAGGAGGTGACTGCCGTTCGGATAAGGATGATGTAACTGTCAATATCATCGCGGGCGGCGAGCAGTTCTCTCAAACAGCAGTTTATCATGATGGGCGTTATTGGACAGCCTACCTGCCTGACTTTACCTATGATCGCAATATTCTTGTCTCACGTATCATGATTGCCCTTGGTCAGGCAGACAGCATCACGCACCCATCGTGGAGGGTGGATCATCTCTATGCAAACCAACCACCCGTTGGTACCACCCTGCCAGCTTTGAACACCTGGACGAGTGTAGCTAAAAAGCATGCCCTACCGGGGGAATATCGTTTTACGCCATTGCCCTATGGTACCCAACTGCCAGGAGGTGAAGAAAGGAAAAAAGTCTACTTCATATTAGAGGTGACCAAATGCACTGCTCAATAGAATCCAGGTATACATTAACCATCCCGTTTCGAGCTGCTGTTTATCCCACGCCCAGATCAGGGGCAGGAAATCTGGTCAGTGGAAGAGGAATGTGGACATTAAACTTCACTCCTACAGCAGAAGCCAACCATCTGAAGATCACTTTTAACCAACTGTGGTTCCGATTTGACCCTTCCAGCCGGCTTGAATTTGACATTGATGGCGATGGAGACCTTGAGTTCATTGATCTGGGTAACTTTACAGTGACTTCTGATGAATTCAATATGGAAAACAGCGGTGGCGAAGTGAATATGGATACGGGTGAGGCGCATTTACATCTCGATTTCACAATCACACCCTCCTCTTTATCACAGCTTGCTAACCTGAAAAACCTTGATCCTATCCGGTTCACACTTGACGAAAATGGGCATATCGATCAGGAGTGCGGCATTTTTGAAACCCATTCACAACTCTGGACAGTACCTGAAGGAACCTTTGCTGGAATGACCATCATCAATTGCATGCATCTCTTAATCCCCTACGAAACACAGCCCTGTGCGACCGTGGTGATTGGTGTGAACGTCTTAAGTGGAAGTCCGAGTGCGTATGATATTCCCGCAGGGCAGGCACCAAAAGAGGTCTGGATCTGTCCGAGAACTCTGATCAACCTGCTCTGGGATTCCACGAATAAAGGTACCTGGACAGTTAGAATTTCGCCCATTTTGGGTGATCAAAATCCCAAGGGGCATCAGTTCATCCCGGATACAAAATCTGCCATTCCGGAGATACAAAAATCTATCACACAATCGAAAACCTTTGTAGCTCGAACGGTGGGAGGAGATTATTACCCGGCAGAAGATTCCGTTACCATCAATGTTGTCAATAACGGAGATGAAATCAGCCAGACAGCGATGTATGATGCCGAACTCCATTATTGGAAAGCATTTTTACCCGATCACACTTATGACCGAAATATCCGGGTATCAGAAGTGATCATTGATTCGGGTATGGCAGACAGCATCACCTGGCCAGGTTGGAGGGTCGATCATACTTATGGAGCAGAAAAGCCAGTCAATACACAGGTACAGGCTCTTAATCAATGGGTCAATGTCAACCCTGTTCATAGCCTGGCAGGTGAGTATACGTTTCGCCCTCAGCCATCTGGTTCAACGCTGCCTGCAGGTGAACAACAACGTGTGGTCTACTTTCGCTTGAGACTAGGTTGTAAATAAGCAGGATGCACCAGCCCTCCAAAGTTATCAGAATTTTGGAGGGCTTTTTTGGGAAAACAAACAAAAATTGATCGGAAATCTAAAAAAACTTCGGGATAAGAAGAATAAATTAATCCCTTTAAAAAATTTTCTATTGATTCGCAAATTTCTTCAAGAGGTTACAATAAGCCTATGGATAGAATCGTTGACCGAAGCATTTCCTACAAGGAATTGGAGGTGACAGGATGCAAACGCAATTGACTATCCCTCACCGGGTTAAACCTGGAATGTGTCCCGTCAATGGTATCCGTGACATGGTTCAATGGCGCACAGGAAACGATTGGTCGAATGAATTCTTATGGGGGTTAGGGCAAGGCGCAGGTTTTGCTTACCTGCGGTTTGATAAGGCTGATCCACCTCGCCAGGTATTCACAGGTAATGCTACTCCTCGCCAACACAAATATCTGGCAGATTTGTTCAATGCACCTTTCTCTGATATCGAGAACCGGACTTTCACGTTTTCATGGGGCAAGGCGAAGGCAGCGATTGATGCTGGTATACCACCCATTCTTGGACCATTGGATATGTATCATCTGCATTATTACCCGGAGCTCTACCATAAAAGACATATTCCCATTCATTATGTATTACTGGTTGGGTATGATAATGAAAATGCCTTCATCCTTGATACTGGTGAGCCTGATGTACAGGAAATTCCTTTGGATGATTTGCAGCAAGCCTGGGATGTCAATGTGCCTGGGATGGGCAAGAGGAACCACGTGGCGATCATGGAAATTCCTCAGGAATTGCTGTCGGTGGAAAAACTGATCCGCAAGGCGATCAAGGATAATTGTCAGATAATGCTAGAGCCACCTGTCAGTATGGTAGGCATTCCCGCAATGCGAAAATTGGCACGCGAGATTGGTCACTGGGAAGAAGAGCTGGGGAAGGATACAGCAGAGAAATGCTTGCTTCATGCTGTAGAGTACCTGAATTCTCCCCCTGATTCGCAAGGTAACCACCTCACCGCAGGCAGAGACCTTACCATTACTTTCCTTGTGGAAGCTGGAGATATGGCAGGGTTGGATTTCTCTTATGCTATCAACCTTTTACAAACATCGATTTCCATCATTCCAGTATTGGCTGGTTCCATTCGAAAGAAAGATCTGGAAAAAGCGGCAAAGCTCATCGATCAATTTGCTGATGTTGAAGAGCAAGCATTTCTTGAACTAAAGAAAAGAATTCAATGATTGATTTTCGATCATGAATACAAATCTCTGATTTTTTCTTTCACTTGAAGGTTCCTTTTCACTTGTGAGGAACCCAAAAATCCTGTATTATACGATAGGTTCTATACTCTCGAAAAAACCTGCTGCTGGCTGCAAGAACGAAAATAATGCGCATAGTTGGCAGATAAATATTTCATTGAATGGCAGGTCGTTGATATGGCTGGACCAAAGAAAGAAGAAAGAACCAGTTCTTTACTTCGCAGGTTAATCAATACATCTGATCTTGAAGAATTCATGGAACGCAATGCTAGTGAAATGGGGATACCAGCATTCCATGTTTATATAACCGACCTGTGCAAATCACAAGGGAAAATACCAGAACAGGTCATACGGCAAGCTGGAATCGAACGATCATACGGTCATCAACTATTCAACGGAACGCGAAAACCATCAAGAGATAAAGTGATCCAACTGGCTTTTGGGTTGGAACTCGATCTGGATGATACGCAAAAGCTTTTGCAAATTGCGCAGAAGAATCCCCTATACCCAAAGATCAAGCGTGATGCTGCAGTTCTTTACTGTATCAACAATCGAAAAGATATATTAGAGACACAAAGCGTTCTCATGAATTTAGGCCTTACGCTATTGGGTGGTGAATAATTAATGAGTGACGCTTTTGTTGAACAATTTTTAGCGGAATTTGATGATAGCTGCTATCCAGAAGAATTCCTCCAAAAATATGAACTGATAGAATGCCTTGCTCATAATGAAATGGGGGAGACACTTCTGATCAAAGACTGGCAGACGGGTGAAAATTATGTCGCGAAATGTTATTCAAAAAATACACTTTCACCCCGCACAACAGAAAGTGAACTGCTGAAAAATCTACGCCATGAGGGATTGCCTGCCTTTATTGGTGAGTTTCAAAATGAAAATATGCTCTGCGTGGTACGCTGCTATGCCAATGGTACCCCATTGGATAAGCTGGTTCAAGAAACTCCGTTGACCAAAGAACAAGCAATCTCTATTGCAGTACAGATCTGTGACATTTTGAAGTATCTTCACGGACAAACACCAGCCATCATTCACAGAGATATCAAACCGCAAAACATCATCGTTGATGAAAGGGGAAAGATCACACTCATTGATTTTGGCATCTCCCGTGTCTATGATGAAACTGCTCATGAAGATACGATAAATTTGGGTACAAAGCATTTTGCTGCACCAGAACAATATGGGTACGCTCAAACAGATCAACGAAGTGACATTTTTTCATTGGGTGTTTTGCTTGGCTGGATGTTGACCGGCAAATTAGATGTGGGTCAGGCTCAAAAAGAAATAACCGATCACCGGTTAAAAACCATTCTCAAGAAATGCACAGCTTTTGCGCCTGAAGGACGGTACAAAAACGCCAGCCAGGTACGTAATGCATTGACTGGTCGTACGTTTCGAAGCTGGATTCTGGTTTCTTTTTGTGCATTGGTGATGATCGCTGCAATTCTTTCTTGTGGCAAATCCTCCATTCTGACCAACCTCCATTTGAATGGCATATCTTTCCATGAACCTCTTATCGAAGAAGCAGTGCGGTTATCGATTGGTAAAGAAGCGGGTGAAAAGCTCACAGAAGCTGATCTGCTCTCGGTGAGCGAATTACTCATTTATGGAAATAAAGCTGCCGCAAATGCAGAGATTTTTAATGAATATGGTAATAGTTTTGTGAATAAAGATGGGACTATTCAACGTGGGGGTATCACAACGCTGGCTGATCTCGAAAAATTACCGAATTTACGAAGCATCTCTCTGGTATATCAGAATATATCAGACCTTACACCATTAGCAGAGCTTACTCGTCTGGAATATGTTGATCTGCGGCACAACCCAATAAAAGATGTCACGCCGTTATCCAGCCTTGTTCTGCTCAGTAACTTATCCCTTTTTGGCACTGAGGTTTCTGATTTAACCGCTTTACATGGCTGCTCTCGATTGATTGCTTTGGATATTGGCAGTACGAAGGTCGCGTCTACCGTTGCGTTGGATGGATTAGAGGCTTTACAGGTGCTTGCTATTCGGAAAGCACCACTGCGAACCCTTGACCATATTGAAACACATCCCATGTTGGAGAAAATCTATCTATCAGAAACGCAGCTCCATGATCTTACCCCATTGCTTGTGTTGCCAGAATTAGAGCTGGTGGAAGTAAGTGAAAACATGCGAGCAGAAGCTGATGCAGTGGCTGATCGGGCACAATTTTCGATTGTGTATCAATAATTTCCAAAATTAGCATTACAAATAAGAAATGTGTGCAGATTGCACACCACCGGGCTTCTTTTGTCCGGTAAAATCCTGATAGTAATTAAAAAATCTTGAGTCCCAGATGATAACCTCTGGAATAACATTATTGAACCCATCATAAAAGAGGAACCCAATGAAGAAAAGTGATCTTTTCGCCTTATTCAACAACGATATTGTGAACATCACTAAAACAGATAAATTTGACAACCATCGTGAATAGATTGTAAGCGAGGGATCATCTACAAGGGAAAAAATGGGATGAAAGAATTCTTTGAAAAGATAAAATTTTATATTGTCATTTTTGGTATCATCGGGCTGATCATGGGGGTGATCAACGTGATCAATGGAAAAAGTGAGCTGGCTAAAACTGGATTTATCTTCTTTGGGGTCGCTGTTGTTGTGGTTATGTTGACTTTCGCTTCTTCTAAAATTAACGATAGAAAACCACCAATTAAGACTCAAAGCCAAATTCCAGCAGATCTGAAGAAAGATGAACCTGTCATTGTTCTGGGGATGGTTGTGCTCCTGGAAAATCCATTGCGAAGTGAAGCTGATAAAAGCGCATTGATCCAATCCATCTTTGACCAGCAGACAAAAGAATTCAAACGAGTCGTTGCGTCAACTGCTAAAGTACAAATCACCGTCGCAGGCACCAGCCTGGATGATGAAGCCTATGTTTACAGCATGTGCAGGAGTGCATTTGATGGTTTGGATTCTTACGCAAATAATGATGAATTTTTACAGCGAGTAGCCACGGGTTCTTTTCAGGCGAGTGATGGCAATCGTGGGAAACATTATGCTTTTTTGAACCGGAAAATAACATAAGAAATACACCTTTATGGGTCAAACCATTGCAGGTTCATCGCTAGATTCGCGCAATATCAATATAGGATAGGAGCACTATGAAAAAAATTTCCTTTTCAATCATTGCCATAATTTGTATTTTTTCCATATTTGCCACCGGTTGTGGCAAAGCAGCTACGGCTACCCTGCCTCCGGCAACAGAAGCAGTAGCCTTGACGGAAACTGCCACAGAGAGCATTCCCGAAGCTACATTAACCCCCTCTCCAACACCTGAGCCAGAACCCATACCCTGTAATATCGCATTTGAAACAGCTCGCGATGGCAACTGGGAGGTGTACCGGATGAATCCCGATGGAAGCGATCCAGTAAATCTCTCTAACAATCCTGGTGATGATGTTCATCCATCATGGTCACCGGATGGCAGCCAGGTTGCTTTTACTTCGAATCGGGAAAACGAAGATGGGAGTGCGAATGCCATCTATATAATGAATGCCGATGGCAGTAATGTACGACAATTAACACATGACTACTACAGTGATTGGCCGGATTGGTCTCATGATGGTTCTGCGATTACCTTTGCCAATGGCGATGATATCGTTGTAACCAAAGCCGAAGGAGGTGCAGATCTGATCAATCTTACCAACAGCCCTGAAAAAGATATCCAGCCTTCCTGGTCACCAGACGACAGCAAGATTGCCTGGTTATCTGGTGATGATGGGAACTGGAATGTTTTTGTAATGAATTCAGATGGCAGTAATGTGGTGCAGATCACCGATAATGGTGAAGCTTCTTCCGTTCGATGGACCATAGACGGACGGCTTCTGACCGGATGGGGGTGGAAAGATAAAGAGCAAATCTGTAATAACTGCGTGGTGAACGCAGATGGCTCGGATATCATAGATGCAGGAGGAAAAGGTTCAATTAGGGACTACATCCCATTCTGGACGGTAGACGGGGAAAAAGTAGAACTCGCTGCGACTGATGCAATCACTGGCGATAATGAAATATTCCTTGTGGGTGAAATTTTTCCTGATCTCTTTTTCAACCTGACAAACAACCCTGCTGCTGATCAATTTCCCGTTTGGCCTGACTTCTGCGGACCAGTTACTGATGAAACCGTTACTGTAGAAGAAACTGAAGCACCTTCACCTGATGAATTGATTTTTGGATATCTCGGGGCTCAGGGGAACACCGCTTTGCAAAGAGAAGAAGAGTTGCTCAAGGCATGTAACGAACTACAAATTCAGTGTGTAAAAGGTGACAGCATTTCTGCGTTAGCAGAACAAAATGTTAATGCAATTATAGATTTCTCGAACCGATTCAATGTATACGGGGAATTTCCTGAAATCTATGATGCAGTATCGAAAGGAATTCTTCTAATCATTTTGAATGCTGAAACAGATGTACAGGGTGCTTATAATTTGTCTGTGGAATCAGATTCAACCCTTTCAACCCTGAAATGGATATTTAACGAGATGGGCGGTTCGGGAGATTTCGCTTATTACAATTTTGGGCCAAGTGATTTCATCCAATCGCTGATCGATCAGGCTTTGAAAGAGTATCCTGGGATCAAAGCAACCTCAAAGCCAGCGGATTTCAGTGTTCCACTTACTGAAAATGATATTGCAGCCCTTGTTAACTCAAACCCAAATCTTGGTGGAATATGGACGGATCAATTCTTAAACAGTGTTTTCTGGGGATTGAATCAAGTCGAGGTTGAGCATCTACCGGCAATACCTTGTGCTTCACGGCAGGATATCCTTCAAGCATGGAGTGAAAGAAAAGAGGCAGATCCGTCTTTCAAATGCTTTTCGACCATCAAACCTGGGGGAACAGGTTACGAAGGAATCTATGTTGCCTATTACATTTTGACCGGTGAAGAAATCGATCCGGCAGCGCTGGGTGGGTTGCAAGGCAATACCTTCCTGTATGATTATCCAAAGATAACTAATGATAACCTGGATGAATATCTTGCAAAAATTGGTTCTTTCCGAAACGTTGATGGCGATACTCTGGAAGTCCCACCCATGACACCCGATGAGATCAAGGCAAAATGGTTTCTTGAATGACACCCATAAAAAATGATCGGTGATCCTTGCCAGGAATTGCCGATCGAGGGGTTGATACCAGGATGGTCGCAGCGTGACCATCCTGATATTTGTATCCAATGAGATTAATATGGAAGGTCTACAAAGAAAGTCAGCCAACAAAAAATGGCTGCTTTTCTAACTTGCAGATCCGCATGATAGTATCTTTGCCTGTGATCAATGCTACTGGCAGCCCGCCCGGGGGTTGAAGCCATTGACCGCTTAAGAAGAGATTCCGAAGCCCTTTGATCTTCCCGGTGTGAGCCATCATTTTCCCGTTGATGGTCGGCAGGAATGACATGAATGCTCCCCGATAGGCGTTGCATCTCTGCTCGTATGTAACGGGAGTGGCTACATCGAGGAGGGTGAGTTTACCTTGCATATGGGAGAAATGGGATTCCATCGCCTGGATGACTGCTTTTCCGATCCTGGCTTTTTGCTGTTGATACGCAATGGGATTTGCAGCCAGGTAATGCCAGGCATCATAATCATGCTGAAATTGGTTGATACTGCAGGTAATTAATGTATGTCCGGTTGGAGCAAAGTCAGGATCGTGACCATAATGGGTGATCGTCAGGGTATTAATGGAAGTATCATTGATCATGATCGGAGATATGGGGAAGCGCAGGCTGCGCGGAAACCTATCCATAGTTCCTTCATAGCCCAATGCAATATGGATTTCAGATGCCAGCGGGTAATCTTTTGGATTGCTGAATCGTTTCTGAAAATCGGGATCTGGATATTTTCCTTTCAATAAGCGTTCATACAATTGGTTGGCGTCGCATGCGGCAATAAAATAATCGGCTTCAAAAGTTTTTCCATTGCCTGCAATCACGAGCAAAACCGAATTCCGGTCAACGATCACCTCTGTGATCTCACAGGGTGCCTCGATCTTTCCTCCCAATGATGTATAACGATCTGCCATACGGAGGGCAAAATTTCTCGAACCACCACGCGGAATGGATGCTTTCTCTGCTGAGAAATTAGCAAGTGCAAAGAAGACCGATGCAGCAGAATACCCTTCAGGCAAAAAAGACGCCAGGGTTTCGCGCAATGCAGGGTGCTGGAAGCTTTGAGCATACTCTTTCAAACTGACCTTGCCATATTTCTGCAGAACCATGCCCACATCTTTCATCGAAAGCAGGTGCTGTAATTTTTCCACCGGGTTCATCAGGTCTTCAGGCTTTTCCATCGGCACTTCGTAAGATTGTAATTTCCTGATCGTTTGGCAAAAGCTTTGGATGGCGGGTTCATCCTGCGGAGATAATTCCAGCCAACTGGATTCCAGCCGGTCGAGGTCGCGGTAGAGGTGCACAGTGACGCCATCATATTCAACTGCCAGAAAGCTCTCTGGCTCAAAAATCTCGACCCCATCTAAAGCACCGACGGTTTTCCAGAGATCGTGCATGGGGGTTCCTTTTTTTGTACCAACCAGCCAATGGATACACCCATCAATATAATACCCATGACGATTCCATCCAGTGCATTCTCCTCCCAATGTGCGATTCTTTTCCAGGATCACACTTTCAAAGCCGTTCTTTTGGGCAAAGATTCCTGCACTCAACCCGGCGATTCCCCCGCCTATGATGGCTATCTTTTTCATAAAATTAATTCCCTCCTGATAGAATCCGAATCACCCTCCCAGGTTGCTCATTCTTGCAATGAAAATGATTCCAGTGGTCACATCCACCATGTTGCACATGATATGAAGAACGATCGCAAGATACAAATTGCCCCGTTTACTGGCATAGGCAATTGGCAGAAAACCAATTGTTCGCGTAATGATAAACCAGGGTGACCAGGTATGATAGAGAGCAAACAGAAAGCAATGCAGAAGCAGCGCCCATTTCCCGGCATAATTCATGCGCGGTAATAAGAATCCACGAAAATATAGCTCTTCAACCAGAGGACCAACAAATGCTACAAAGATGATGATCAGTCCATACGTAATCATGAGAGTTTCCCGCGAATACCCACCTGACAAACCATTCTCCAGCAAGGGGATCATTGAGAAAAGATTTGTTTGGAGAAAATTATCTACGGGTTTCATCACGGTAAAGACAATGCCGATCACCCCAAACAAAATGGGAGCCCATAAGAAGTATTGCCAAATAGGGATGGGGCGGCGATACATCACGATGCCTTGCCGAGAAATGCGGTTATTTCTCTTTTTTCCCTGATACAGTAAGACTCCCAACTCAAAAGGGATCAGAGCGAGAGGGATGGCACATACCAGTGCCAGTATCGATGGGAACCCCCACCTGTGAACGATTGGGATCAGGAGATAATACACCCCGCCAATGAGAAGACCTGGCGCCAGGTGGTAGAAGAGTGATTTTCCAAAGCTGTGTTGATCTACTGAAGTATCTTTAAGCATGCGTGAATTACCCTTGTCTTGTTTATTTTGGCTTCCATACAAAAATGGTGACAGTTGATGAGGAACACTACTCTTTATACGTAAAACTATGCAGATTCGTTTCTTTCATTCATGCGGATGAAAAAGGGATGTAGAATATATTGGAAGTTGCGTAAGAAATGATATAATCGTTTTTGCGATGGGGGATAGATTTACAGGTAGATAATGTGGGGCACTCACTTGTAATGGGATGAGGGCCCGTAGCTCAGCGGCAGAGCGCGCGGCTCATAACCGCTTGGTCGTAGGTTCGAATCCTACCGGGCCCACAGAAATTTTCAGTTTATTGTATTTTATGGGTAGGCAGAAGGGGATTGTATTCGAATCCTACCGGGCCCACAAAACTTCTCATTTTTTACTTGTAGGAAAAAGAGGATTGTATTCGAATCCTTTTAGATTAGCTGGATAATTCACACTCGACATTAAAACTCTGATATTTAAGGAGAAAAATGAATGGAATTAAAAGACTACATTTCACAGACTCTGACCCAAATAATTGAGGGAGTAGGTATTGCTCAAGAATTCGCAAAAGAACACGGATCAATAATTAATGGAAGTAATTTTCGTCAAATAGCTACTGATTCAAGATTTACTGATGGAAGCTTGATTGTTCAAAACGTTGAATTTAATGTTGCAATTTCTATTACCGAAACGGATGACAGTAAGGGTGGAATCGGTGTTTTTACCGGTGCTTTTGGAATAGGAGTACAAGGCAGTACTGGTTCACAAACTGGATCAATAAATCAGATAAAGTTTTCCATCCCAATTTTGCTACCAATTCAACAGGAGGAGGTGATAGAAAAGATTCGTTCCCAAAATGCTTGGCTAAATATGAAAAATATATAAGAAAGATCCTTTTCGGGAAAGCTTCTATAGAATTAGAAAGCGTCTTTTTATGTTGTAGAAGGATCCAAAGATCTAATTCATTGAAAAAGTTTTCTCGCTTATCGGTTCCTAATGATTTATTGATAAGCGTAACATAGGAAAATGAATACTGTATAAAAATATAAACTAATGGGAGGGTAAAAATGGCCTTTGATATCGAAATTCCTGATGGATTCTTCACAGATGATGAAAAAAATAAATTGATGCGATTATTAAATGCAAATAACGATAATGATTTTTCCGAAGCGTTAGGGAAAATAATACTAGCTTCATTGGATGAGTATAAAGAAATGTTTTTAGGAATGGGATTGCCGTCGCGAGCTAGTGAGATTAGAGAGTACCGTCTATACCATTTAATCAAACGATTTTTTAATGGGAGAATACCAAACGAATTGGAAGTTTCTTCTATGTTTCAATTACCTGAATCCAGAAGTAAAAATCTGATTCTATATGTGTTAACACGATTTAGATATGATTTAGAAACCGATATTCAAAATACATTAAAAGATATAATTAATGACGCTACACAACTTAATGACGATAATGAATTCCGTGTGTATATCGAATCAAAGAATATGGTGGAAGAATTTAACCGAATCATCGCAAGAGCAGGTGGGCGAAATAGACGATTGGCAAGAATTCAAGGTGAATCCAATATGTATTGCATTACGTCTGATTCCTTTAAGATTATTGTAGATTCGCTAAATACTTAATAACACTATCTAAAGGATTTGTCATAATCAAATGGACGACATTTCATTGCAATTAAAAGATGCCTTTTCAATAATTAGTTTACTTATAGTATCTAGCTACCTGACAGTTTAAAAAAAGAAGGTTGAACGACATTGAATCTCCAATAAAATAGTTTTTGCGAAAGCATTTTATAAAACGGAGTAAGACAA
>DAOUFE010000007.1:0-155965 GCA_034430215.1 Anaerolineaceae bacterium
CATCCCCGCCTCTTTGAACGCTTTATGAGGAGAAACAGATGACTACGCTACCAATAAAGAGAAAAAGTAAATCATTTATTCATAAACTTCGGCACAACCGGATTGCTTATGTATTTATTGCACCTGCAGTTCTTTTCATGTTGCTTGTGCATATTATTCCTACCATTCAAGCATTTTATATGTCTTTTCTGGATCTGAATACCAGGACATTGTTGGAATATTTACGAGCACCTTTTATAGGACTGGAGCATTATAAAAACATCATCATTGGCTTGACCACCGGCACCGGAGATGCATTGATCAAGGGGCTTGGTCAAGCATTAACAAATTCCTTCTGGTTCACTTTTTGGGTACAGGGCGGCACTCTTTTGATAAGCCTGGTACTTGCTTTGTTATTAAACCGTAATTTTAAAGGTCGTGGCGTTGCCCGTACACTTGTTCTTCTTCCTTGGGTAGTGCCAACCTTTGCTGTAGGGATCATTTTCCAATTCATTTGGCTGCAACAAGGTGGTCTCGCTAACCGAATTTTATTCGATTGGCTTCACCTGGTCAATCAACCCATCAGTTGGCTGATCGGTCCAAATACGCGCACTGCTTTGATCATTCCGGCAATCTGGAATGGATTGCCGTTTTCTACGATTATGCTTCTCTCTGCACTTCAAATCGTTCCTGTTGATCTTTTTGAAGCAGCAGCCATAGATGGAGCAAATGCTTGGCATAAGTTCCGGTATATCACTCTCAACTACTTAAAACCAGTTATCTTTACCACAACCATGTTTGGTGTGATATTCAACTTTTTTGGTTTTGGTCCATACAATATTGCCGTGTCATTATTCTCCAGTGACAATTTGGGCAAATACAATAATTTACTCACGATCGCAATAGTGCGGCAGACATTTAACAACCAGTTATTTGGATATGGAGCAGCAGCCTCTGTGCTGGTAATGGCTGTCGCCCTGGTTTTCGTGGGCATCTGGTATTTATCTTTTCGTTCAGCCTTAACTTCTGAATAAGCAGAGGCTCATTATGAAGAATATCGAGAAGAAAAGATCCTTTATTTCCAGAAAAACCCAACTCAAGATTTCAAATGGTTTATTAACCACCTTGACATGGGTACTTATTGCGATCATTATGATCCCCATCCTGTTTATGTTATTGAACTCATTCCGTTCGCGAACTGATATTTGCAGTTCAACAGCACCACTCATTCCACAAGTATGGCATCCTGAGAACTATACCAACATGTGGAAGGCATTTAAATTTGGACCCTTGTTCCTTAATAGTATGATTGTGGTTGGTTCCACAACATTAATTGCCACCCTTATTGCCTCAATGGCAGGATTCGCGCTTGCGCGCTTTCGTTTTCCAGGCGCAGATGTCTATAGCCTTGCGGTTAGCGGAACACAGCTCATCCCTGGCACTCTTTTCTTTATTCCCCTTTATCTGACCTTTCTCTGGATAAAGAATAACCTGGGCATACCATTAGTTGGTAATAACCTGGGAGCCATTGTGCTTTATATCGGTTTTTATACACCGATATCTATCTGGATATTGAGAGGATTCTTTGCCTCCATCCCGGTCGATCTTGAAGAGCAGGCAATGGTAGATGGCTCTACCCGTTTTGGCGCGTTCTTTAAAATATCTCTGCCTCTGGCTATGCCTGGTATCGTCTCGACTGCAATCTATATTTTTATGACCGCCTGGAATGAACTATTCTTTGGCTACACGTTGGGCGTCAAAACAGTTCCCGTAGGAATTCGTGCTTTCATTCAAGGTGCTGCAGGAACTCAATTACGGTATGACTATATGGCTGCCGCTGCAGTGGTAGTGACAATCCCGATCACGATCATGTTCTTTGCCCTGCAAAAACAGTTCATTAGCGGGTTAACCGCAGGTGCAGTGAAGTCATAATGCAGAGAGCAAAAAAAGCAACCTGGATAAATGAAGCTGCTTTATTGCTCCTATTTTGTCCAGTCATCTTTTTTTCTGGTTGTGTGACGGGTCAATCTGTAGACCAGCCTTCCTCTCCAACTGAAATTGATACAACAGCACCAATTGTGTTGACTTTAACTTCAACAGGTTTACCGACTGCTACCCCTCTACCTACAATTACCCCTGGCTCTACCGCAGAACCAGACCTGATCGTAGTAGATGCAGCTCAAAATCTGGGTAACATCAGTCCGTTGGTTTATGGTTCAAATGTTGGACCCTGGCAAAGCATAACTAAAGCAGATGTGGAGTTAATTAATTATGCTGGGTTTACTATATTCCGCTATCCTGGTGGAAGCTATGTAGATGAAAATGCGCCATCTCAATCTGCATTGGATGAGTTCATCCTCCTTTGCAGGCAAGTCAATGCTGAACCGATGGTACAGGTGAAACTGGTGAATTCCACACCCAAAGCTGCTGCGGATATGGTCAAATATGCAAACATTACAAAAGGGTATGGAATCAAGTACTGGTCAATTGGGAATGAACCATCCCTCTATTGGGGGCAACGGAATATCCCTCATTACGATACCGTAGCATTCAATACTGAATGGCGGGAATTCGCATTGGCTATGAAAGCAGTTGATCCTTCAATTCTTCTGCTCGGACCCGAAATCCATCAGTACACCGGCACACCGGGGGACGCAGTTGTAGATATTCATTTCAAGGATTGGATGAAGGAATTCCTGCTGGCAAACGGAGACCTTGTTGACATCATATCCTTCCATCGCTATCCTTTTGGAAATTTCGATCCATTCTCTGATGAATTACTAAGAAGCAGTGAAGAATGGGACAAAATAATTCCTAATCTCAGACAATTGATCCTGGCAACCACAGGCAGAGATATACCCATTGCAGTAACAGAAGTAAATTCAAATTGGTCCAACCGATCAGGAAAAGAAACCACGCCAGACACATTACTGAATGCCATCTGGTGGGCAGATGCCCTTGGTCGGATGATCAACCAGGACGTTGAAATTGTGAACCAATTTGCAGTAGATGGAAATGGCGGGTGGGCTTTGCTTGGTCCAGGGACACCTCGTTACTCTTATTATGTCTACCTGATCTATAAGGATTTTGGCAGTCAACGGATTTTTTCATCTTCTGGCATTCAAGGGATAACCTCTTACGCAGCCATACGAGAAGATGGGTCTCTTTCTCTGATCCTGGTCAATCGCAAAACCTCGCAGACAACGATCAGTATTGACCTGCGTAATTTCGATTATGCATCTCCTGCCAAACAAATCCTTCTAGATGCCACATACCTTGCTGAAGAAATTTCTCCAATCCTCATTAATGACAATTTTTCAACTGACCTTCCAGCACTCTCTATCACACTATTAGTTATCCCCTCAGGGAAATGATATTCCGAGGTTTTTATGCGTTATGGTTATTTTGATGACGAAAATTATGAATATGTAATCACTCGACCAGATACCCCCCTGCCCTGGATCAATTACCTGGGGACAGATTCGTATTTTGGAATTATTTCCAACACAGCAGGAGGATACTCCTTTTATAAAGACGCCCGGCTACGTAGACTTACCCGTTATCGGTATAACAATGCACCTCTCGATGAGAATGGAAGATACATCTACCTCCGGGATGATCATTCGAAAGTGATAGATTTCTGGTCTCCTGCCTGGCAGCCCACCAGAACCGCACTGGATTTTTACGAATGCCGGCATGGTCTGGGGTACACAAGAATAATATCTGCAAGAAAAGAAATTCATAGTGAGATCAAGTATTTTGTGCCACCTGGTGAAAACCTGGAAGTCTGGGAATTATTTGTTCGAAATGATCGTAATGAAATCGCTGATCTTTCCATATTTTCTGCGATTGAATTTTGTCTTTGGGATGCTCAGGATGATTCAACCAACTTCCAACGAAATTATTCGATCGGCGAAGTAGAGGTTGATGAAGGGGTAATTTATCACAAGTCAGAATACCGGGAAAGACGAAACCATTTTGCTTATTTTACCTGTTCCGAACCTTTGGCTGGCTTCGATACTCAGCGCGAGGATTTTCTGGGTGCCTATCGTGGGTGGAATAATCCTCTGGCAGTCGAAAAGGGAATATTGAATAACTCCATCACGATAGGATGGCAGCCTATTGGTGCGCATCAAATAAAGATAACTTTACAACCTGGCGAAACCCGAAAAATCATTTTTCTTCTTGGTTATCATGAAAACCCCATTGATCAAAAATTCGATCCGCCAGATTCGTCTTGTATCAATAAAGCCACCGTCAAGCCAATCATTCAGAGATTCTTAAAACCAGAAGAAGTTGATAAGTCATTCACCCATTTACAGGATTATTGGAAAAACTTGCTGAATCGGTTGCAGGTGAATGTACCTGACATTCACACCAACCGGATAGTCAATATCTGGAATGCCTACCAGATGATGGTGACTTTTAATTTCTCCCGTTCTGCTTCCCTTTTTGAATCTGGGATTGGTCGCGGGATAGGATTCCGCGATTCAAATCAGGATCTGCTGGGATTTATGCATCTGATCCCGGAAAAAGCCAGGATACGGATTCTTGACCTGGCAGCCACTCAATTACCTGATGGAGGAGCGTATCACCAGTATCAACCAATGACAAAGCAGGGCAATAATGATATTGGTGGAAATTTCAATGATGATCCTCTCTGGCTTGTACTTTCAGTTGCTTCTTATCTAAAAGAAACTAATGATTGGAGCATCCTCGAAGAGAGAATTCCCTTCGATAATAAACCCGGTTCAGAAGAGACATTATATACACACCTGCAGTGTTCAATGGAATATACCCTTTCCCGGTTGGGTCCACATAATCTTCCGTTAATCGGTCGTGCTGATTGGAATGATTGCCTGAATCTCAACTGCTTCTCCAATACTCCTGGCGAGTCCTTTCAAACATCGCCGATGAAAGAAAGTAAAGTTGCTGAAAGTGTATTCATTGCCGGACTGTTTGTTCTTGCAGCAAACGAAATGGTAGAGATCACACATAGATTGGGGAGATCAGAGGACCATGCTCATTATCAGAATGCCAGAGAAAAGATGGTAATAGCTGTCGAAAACGCTGGCTGGGATGGAGAATGGTTCTTGCGGGCGTATGATAATTTTTCGCAACCAGTTGGTTCACATACCTGCAAGGAAGGTCAAATTTTCATTGAACCACAAGGTATCTGTGTGATGGCAGGTATTGGCATCCCTTCGGGACATGCCCTGAATGCATTGGATTCGGTAGCAGATAGACTGGCCACAGGAAACGGGATTGTTCTTCTTCATCCAGCCTATAAAAAATATTACCTGAACCTGGGAGAAATATCTTCTTACCCTCCTGGATATAAAGAAAATGGCAGCGTTTTCTGCCATACCAATCCCTGGATCATGATCGCTGAAGCAATGCTGGGAAGAGGAAACAATGCGTTCGATTACTATCAACGTATCAATCCATCCTTCCGCGAAGAGATCAGCGAACTACATCGATGTGAACCCTATGTCTATGCACAGATGATTGCCGGTGCCGAAGCCCGTAAACCCGGCGAGGCAAAGAATTCATGGCTGACTGGTGCTGCTGCCTGGAATTATGTCGCGATCACACAATGGATTCTGGGTATCAGACCGGATTATGATGGCTTATTGATCTCACCTGTTTTTCCACAGGATTGGAAAGGCTTTTCTGTAAGAAGAGAATTCCGTGGAGTGATATATCAGATTCAGGTAATACGGGTAGGGAGCGGAAACAATATTTTGATCGAAGTCAATCACGAGCAGATAACAGGAAATCTCATTCCCGTCCCTGCTGCAGGTGTTATGGAAGTAAATGTACTTGTAAAAGTGAGTTAGAAAATTAATATTCCAGCGGACGGAATAATGTCTACAAAAAAACTCCTTACTTTACTGATCTGCTTGATCATTACATCCTGTACATTTGCAGGCAAACCAACAGAGGTGATTCAAACCACAGTTCCATCTGCTGAAAACGCGATCCCATTTGTTGAGAGCATTCTTTCACAGATGACTCTTGAGGAAAAAATTGGTCAAATGACCCAGGTTGAGCGCGAAAGTATCAAACCAGAGGATATCAAGAAATATCTTATCGGCTCCATTTTAAGTGGCGGGGGAAGTTATCCAACCCCTAACAACATCGATAGTTGGGTTGCAATGATCACCCAATTTCAAGATGAAGCGTTAAGCACACGTCTGCGAATACCGATCATTTATGGAATAGATGCAATTCATGGGATGGCTAGTTTATATGGTGCTACTGTTTTCCCGCATCAGGTGGGGCTTGGGGCTACAAGAGATCCTGACCTGGTGAGACAGATTGGACAGGCAACTGCCGAGGAAATGCTCGCAGCAGGCATCACATGGAATTTTGCTCCCGTAGTGGCAGTTCCCCAGGACGTCCGCTGGGGAAGAACTTATGAAGCTTACAGTGAAGATACTGACCTGGTAACAGAATTGTCAGAGGCTTTTATCTCTGGAATACAATCCATACCACAAGCATACAATTCAGCCGGTGGACAAACCCTTTTTGTGCTGGCAACACCCAAACACTATCTGGGAGATGGCGGTACAATTTTTGGTACGTCCACCCAGTTTTTCAACAATCAAAAATATTTACTTGATCAGGGTGATATGCAGTACGACGAAACCACTATCCGAAAAATATTTCTTCCCCCATATCAAGCTGCTATAGAAAATGGTGCAATGAGCATTATGGTCTCTTTCAATAGTTGGAATGGCACCAAAATGCATGCTTCAAAGTATTGGATAACAGATGTGCTTAAAGGCGAACTGGAATTTCAAGGATTTGTGGTTTCTGATTGGGCTGGCATAGATCAAATTAATGATGATTATTATTCTGCAGTAGTGACTGCGATCAATGCTGGAATTGATATGAGCATGGTTCCCAATGATTTCATTCGGTTTATTGACACGATGAAAAGAGCAGTAAAAAAGGGAGATATCTCAGAGAATCGGATCAATGATGCGGTAAGGCGGATATTGACTGTCAAATACCAGCTTGGTTTATTTTCAAATCCATATCCACATTCGCACCTGATTGAGACAATAGGTTCTGATTCGCATCGAGCCATTGCACGTAAAGCGGTGCGCGAATCGCTGGTATTACTTAAGAACGAAAATACTGTGTTGCCTTTGAAGAAAGGTGTGTCGTTAATCTATATTGCAGGTGTCGCTGCAAATGACATTGGGATCCAATGCGGCGGTTGGACTACGCAATGGCAGGGAGAAGCAGGCGACATTCAACCCGGCACAACCATATTAGAAGGAATTAAAGATACCGTTTCCGAAGGTTCAACCATCGAATATTCACCAGATGGTCAATTTGAAGGAATGGCTGAAATTGGCATTGTTGTGCTTGGCGAAACTCCCTATGCTGAAGGTGTAGGAGATAAAAGCGATTTATCCCTTACAACACATGACATTCAAACGATTAATAATCTCAAAGAACACAGCAAGAAGTTAATTGTTATCATCATCTCCGGGCGTCCTTTGGTGATCACTGACCAATACACCCTGGCAGACGCCTGGGTAGCAGCCTGGCTGCCTGGAACTGAAGGCGGTGGTGTAGCGGATATATTGTTTGGTGATTTTCCATTCACAGGCAGGCTCCCGTATACATGGCCGCGTTTCAATGATCAGTTGCCCATGAATATAAATAATGCCAGCAACCTGATCGGGTGCGATGCACCTTTGTTCCCCTACGGATATGGCATGGATTCGATGAACAACCAGCCCATCGAATGGATAGAGTGTGAATAACGTTATTACAGCAATACCATTTTTCGTTTATTGAGGTGAAAATTTGTTGACAGATTTTTATGAAGTTCAAAGGTATGAAGGTTCAGGGTATAAACCATTGATATCGTTTGGTGCGTGGCGGGTCGCGATTCTCCGATTTCTTGATGAGTTAAAACCTGAAAGAATTTCTTCTATGGAGCGACACCTGTCTACTGATGAAGTATTTATCCTTATTCAGGGAAAAGCACTACTCTTTATTGGAGGAAACAATTTTAAAGTGGATGAAATACATCCAGTAGAAATCCATATTGGTGAAGTCTGTGATGTCAAAAAGGCCACCTGGCATACGTTGGTGTTAAGTGAAGACGCACAGATTATCATCGTTGAAAACGATGATACCAATGTAGAGAATTCAGAAATCATCCAGTTGCATGAAAAAAGCCGATCAATTATTTGTGAAATAGCGAAAGATTTCTTGAGCTTAAAATAAGTTTACTAAAAATGATTTTTTATTAAAAATTAAATTAGCTTTACAAAAAATAAGGTGGTATCTTATGTCTACTTTCATGTCCTTTCCAAGAAATTTCTTATGGGGGGTGGCTACTTCAGCTTATCAGATTGAAGGGGCAGTAAACATAGATGGTCGGAGTCCCTCCATCTGGGATGTATTCTCTCATACTGCCAATAAAATCGTTAATGGAGATACGGGCGATATTGCCTGCGATCATTATCATCATTGGAAAGAAGATATCCAACTGATGAAAAACCTGGGGGTAAAATCTTACCGGTTTTCACTGGCATGGCCTCGCATTTTGCCTGAAGGGAGAGGGAAAGTAAATCAACCAGGTCTTGATTTCTATAGCCGGTTAATCGATGCATTGCTCGAAGCAGATATTCTTCCTATGGTGACTTTATTCCATTGGGATTTACCAATATCGTTGACTGGTGGTTGGTTGGACCGCTTAGTGGTAGATGCTTTTCGCGAATATACCTCTATCGTAACCAAAGCGTATGGTGATCGGGTAAAACTCTGGAATACCATTAATGAACCAGTGTGTGCCAGCAAATTAAGTTACAGACTTGGCATTCATGCGCCTGGGATGCGAAACCCTTACCAGTCGTTGGTGGCAGCACATCATTTACTCCTTGCCCACGGGGTCGCGGTTCCTGAAATAAGATCAAATTGCGTTGGCGCAAAAGTAGGTATTGCACTCAACTTAGGGCTCTACTATCCATATACCCATTCACGGATGGATGTTGATGCAGTCAGGCATATGGATGGCGAGGATAATCGCTGGTTTCTCGATCCCCTGTATGGAAGACAATATCCATCAGATATGCTAACCGATTATGTTAAGATGGGTTTCCTGCAATCATTTGAACCCGATTTCGTCAAACCTGGCGATTATGAAACGATTTCTATTCCTACTGATTTTCTAGGGATTAATTACTACTCCAGAAATATTATTAAAACAGATCCCATTAGCCATTCACCAGGCGAGTTTACTACTGTGCCAGCGCTTGAAGAAAATCAAACAGAAATGGGATGGGAAATCTTTCCCTTTGGTTTATTTGAAATCCTTTCAAGGGTGCAATGGGAATACAAACCCGGAGAGATCATGGTCACCGAAAATGGTGCCAGCTATTCTACAAAACCTGATGACACTGGAAAAGTCCATGATGAAAAACGCATTCAATATCTTCAAAAACATATTGCAGCCGTAGGAAAAGCCATCCAGGCTGGAGTATCGATATCCGGTTACTATTTATGGTCTTTACTGGATAATTTTGAGTGGGCACAGGGATATTCTCAACGTTTTGGTATAGTCTATGTGGATTTTTCTACTCAAAAAAGATACCCCAAAGACAGCGCTTTCTGGTATCGCCAGGTAATAGAGCAGAATGGCTTGAATTGTGATTGATTCATTTGTGAAAAGGAAATGGCTTTTCGCATTTGATTCCACACCCGGTATCAACATTCTTTCAAATCATCTTGAACTGATCTGTATTCGTTGCTGAGAATATGGCTCTTTTGTTGTATTATGCCAGTATATGGCTTTCATAAGCCATATATTGCTTTTTCAAAAAGAAAAGCCTATTGAAGGCCTGGCAAATGGGGGAAAGATCATCGGTTGGCTGGAAAGGGCTTTGATCTTAATATTCGTGCTTGCCAATCAATTCGCCGGTATAGGCTTTCTTGTTGCAGCCAAATCCATCTTCCGTTTTGGTGAATTCAAAGAAAGCGAAAATCGTAAAGAAGCGGAATATATCATCATTGGTACCTTTGCCAGTTTTCTCTATGCGATCCTCATCATTCTGATTTTGAAATGGACAATGGGCAGTTTCTAAAAAAATCAGGCTGTCAGGGGTATTTATCGTTCCCTTGAGACAGCCTGATATTGTGTAAAAATGTGATTTCTTAGTCCACTGTCAATGTCTTGCTTAAATTACGCGGGAAGTCTGGATCGTACCCTCTGGCAACTGCAAGGTAATACCCCAATAACTGCATAGGGATAACTGCCAGTAGTGATGCAAAGATTGGGTTGGAGTGAGGAATGACCACTACATCGTTTGCATTCGCTTTCAGACGTTCATCAGATTCGCCAAAAACAATCGCTCGTCCGCCACGGCAGGTTATCTCGTTGATCCCGCTTACGATTAGTGGCACATCTTCTGGCCCAGCGACAAAGAGCACCGGGAATCCTTTGGTCACTGCAGAAAGCGGACCATGCTTGAATTCAGTGGAGAGAATCCCCTCACAATGGATGTAAGTGATCTCCTTTAATTTCAATGCACCTTCCAGTGCCATAGGGTACGTAATGCCATATCCCAGGCTGTACAGATTATCCCACTTATTGATATCCTCAACCAGTTCCTTTACTTGTGGATCGGTTTCCTTGATTGTCTTTTCCATCAGGTCTGGTAGCGTTTCAAGCTTTTTGACATCTCCGTTCCCCATTTTCGTTGCCAGGTAAAGAAAAGTGACGACTTGATTGGTGAAGGTTTTTGTCGCTGGTACGCTCATTTCATATCCACAACACAAAGGTAGCCAGGCATCGGTTGTACGTGAAAGGGTTGACCCAATCACGTTGGCAATGCTGAAGCAGGTCATTCCCTTCACCTGGGCAGCCTGCAAAGCATTGAGTACATCTTTTGTCTCTCCAGATTGGCTCACGAATATACCCACATCTTCATTCGAGATTGCTGGTAGATATTGAGGAACGAATTGTGGAGCCAACACCGGGATGACCGCTTTGTGAGCCAGTTGGGCAAAGTAGATCGAACCTGCCATACAGGCATGATAGCTTGTTCCACACCCGATGAAATATACATTGCGGGCGTTCTTTAACTTCTCCAAAATTGAAGGAATTCGCGCGTTGCTGTTAAGTGCGTGAAGAACTTCACGTGCCACCTGTGGCTGCTCATGGATTTCCTTCAAAAGAAAATGATCAAATCCACCCTTTTGAACTGCACCCATCTCTTCTGTGATCATCTCTGGTTCCCGCTGGATGAGTGAGCCATCTTTCACAGAATGTAATTCAACTTTATCAGCCCACAGAGTAATAATCTCGCCATCCTGCAAGCGGATCACTTTGCGAGTAAGAGGAAGAATGGAAGGCAGGTCGGAAGAAACACAGGTGAAATCCTCGCCAATACCCACTACCAATCCTGAACCCTTCTTGATGGCATACAGCTTGTCATCATTGATTCGTCCGATGACAAAAGCATAATCACCCTGCAGATCTTCATAAGATTTACGGATCGCTTCAATGAAATCGTATCCTTTATCAATATATCTTTCAACCGCGTGTACACAAGATTCCCCATCATTCTGCGAACGAACCGTCATACCTTCTGCCATGAACTCTTCACGCAGTTCGACATTATTGACCACATTCCCATTATGAGCACCAACGATATCGCCATCTGAATCAAGGTGCGGTTGTGAATTGACCTTCGATGGCTCCCCAAAAGTAGCCCAACGCAATTGGGTGATTCCTCTTTGTCCGTACATTTCTGCGATGTTATATTTTGCCGCAACTTCATCCACCCGTCCGGCATCTTTTCGCAAGTCTATCTTCTCACCACTGATGGTTGCTGCACCTACCGAGTCATAACCGCGATAGGTCAATCTCCTGGCAGCTTCGATCAAAATTGGGCCAAGGGTTTGTTCTTTTGCTGTCACAATGCCAAAAATACCGCACATAAGTCTCCTCTTGTGTTGGTGGATTTTTAGTTATTCCATACGCAAGTTTATCATAGAGTTAAATTTTTCTGATGGCATTAATGCTCTCGACATTATGCGATGGATTATCGGTAGAAAACTTGCATACAATCAAGCATTCGATCGATAGTTGAGAAGGCAAATTTATTGATTGGAGATCAAGCATAAACCCAGAATTCACACAAACCTTATTTCTTCAATCGAATATACCTTGAGATGAGCTAGCTAGGCTGGTTGTCCTGCATTTTTTCGATTTGTGGCATCAGCTTCGGTTATTTTACGACGTTCCAGATTTCGCCCCATAAAACGTTCAATGGTTCTGACATTGGCATATCTTCTTGAGTCACTAGCGAAATAGCTGTACCCGGGTGTTCCATTCGACCAGTGCGACCAGTTCGATAGGTGTAGGCTTCAGCAGTGTCAGGGATATCATAATTAATTACGTGCGACACTTGTGAAACATCAATTCCACGTGCTGCAATATCGGTAGCCACCAAAACTTTTACACGTCCTCTGCGGAAGGCATCTATGGCTGTCTGCCGCTGAGATTGGGAAAGATTTCCTTGCAATGAAGTAGCAGAAAAACCAGCATGGACCAATTGAAGGGAAAGCTTTTTAGCGCGGTGCTTGGTACGTGTAAAAACCAGTACCTGTCCATTACCACTATGATGCAGCAGATGAAGCAGTGTCTCCACTTTTTACAGTTGCTCGACCGGATAAATGGCATGACGGATGGTCTTAATTGGTTCGGTAATACCAATTTCCACCGTCATTGGATGATGCAGCATTTCATTACCAATCTACGGATTTCATCAGGCATAGTGGCTGAAAATAAGAGGGGCTGCCGTTTTGCAGGTAAAGTGCCAATAATTCGGCGGATAGAGGGCAAAAAGCCCATATCAAACATGTGATCTGCTTCATTCATATGATACCTTCTGTAGGCATATTAGTTTTAGCATTTCTGTTATTAATTTGAAAGGATGACAATGAAATGAGCAAAGGAAAAATGATGAATAGAAAAATTTTTAGCACGTTCATCTACAGCCTCTTTCATAATTACAGGGAAAGACTAATTCCCTTCTATCCAGCAATCATTCGAGAATCAATCAGATAGTTTTCAAATGATCCAATTACAAATTCTCCATTTTTACCTTCATTGGCTATCAAAAAGATGAAATTTTTCAAATAATATGTGATAATTAGAAAAATGGATAAGAAATATCAAATATTTTTATTGGTTGGAATTTTTGGATTGAGTATCGATGGAAGATAGCCACCAGATCTTCACTTTTGAAGAAATGGCTGAACTTGAACGCAGGCGGTTGGTAGCGGCAAGTCTGCGTGGAATTTTGGCCATGTTAAACGCAGATTCACCGCTGGAAAAACTCCTGAATTACATTGTAAATCAAGCATGCCCTCTTTTAAAGGCAGATGCTGCTGCAATTTATTATCTGCAAAATAATGGTATTCTAACTGCCCTGGCTTTTACTGGAATTCCTGTTGAATACATAAGATATGCCAATATACCCCTGGGGAAATTAGCTACTGGACAGGCTACATTATTAAAAGAACCCATCTTCATTCAGGATACGCAAGAACTGGTAAAAAATACAAGCCTGTCTCCAGAACTTTTAATGGCATTACAATTAATGTCACAAAATTATCGCTCATTACTTTCGGTACCAATCATTATTCGTGACGAAAGTTATGGTGCTCTGACATTATATTTTCTCCAAACACATAATATTCCAAAGGAAGAAATAACCCTGGCGAATGATTTTGCCAGTCAGGCAGCATTAGCTATAGACAACACCATGTTACGCCTTCGTATTGAAAAAGACGCTGTGACCCAGGAACGAAACAGACTGGCTCGCGAGCTTCACGACTCAGTAACCCAAAGGTTATTCTCTGCAAGCTTGATAGCAGAAACCCTGCCCAAAATTATCGAACGTGATCCAGAAAAAGGGCAAGAAGCCCTGGATGAACTTCGCCTGCTCACATCAGGAGCTTTAGCGGAGATGCGTTCATTACTCCTCGAGCTTCGCCCGCAGGCTCTGGAAAATATTCGATTGGAAGTATTGCTTAAGCAATTATCGGAAGCTACCTCAGGAAGATTACGTAAACCCATAGCCTTAAATATATATGGTCAGGCGACAATGCCGGCGGATATTTGCTTGACTTTCTATCGGATCGCACAAGAAGCTTTGAATAACATCATGAAACATGCTGATGCAAATAATATAATGATAGAACTGATTTGTAATGAAGATTCGATCAACAAAGCATGTAAAAAAGCTACTTTAACGATCACTGATGATGGTTGTGGTTTTGAAGCAGTAGAAAATCTACCGGGTCATTTTGGATTTAGCATTATGAAAGAACGTGCACAAGCAATCGGAGCTTTGTTAACCATTCAGAGTCAAACAAAATGCGGAACAAAAATCCAACTTGTCTGGGAGCCTCGAAAGGAGGAGTTAATATGACTTCAACGAATCCAATTCAAATTTTGATCGTTGATGACCATCCGCTAGTGCGAAGTGGATTGAGAATGTTCCTCCTGGCTTTTGATGATTTGATTCTGGCAGGTGAAGCAACAAATGGCATTGATGCAGTTACATCAGCAGCACAATTGAATCCAGATGTGATTCTTATGGACTTGATTATGCCTGCGATGGATGGCATACGGGCTACTTGCGAAATCCATAAAAAATATCCGCATATCAAAGTCATTGCGCTGACGAGTTTCTCTGATCCAACATTGATCCGTGAAGCCATTGACGCAGGAGTTTCAGGATACTTATATAAAAACGCAACAGCGAACGAATTAGCAAATGCAATACGAGCAGTTCATGCAGGAAATACGATCTTTTCTCCTGAGGTTGCCTTGGAACTGGCAAAAAATCCCACCCCAATGGAAACTGCTTACATTCAATTGACTGCCCGCGAAAGAGAAGTTCTCACTCTGATGGCACTTGGAAAAGGAAATACAGAATTATCTGAGGAATTAACCCTCAGCCTTTCAACAATAAAATTTCACGTTTCAAATATTTTAGCTAAATTGAACGCAAAAAGCCGTTCTGAGGCAATTTCCATTGCATTAAATAATCATCTGGTAGAAATGCCAGGAAGAAAACCTGATCAGTGATACTCAGCTAACATAAAAGAAAATTTCATCCTTTCAATAACCCATTTTTATATCATTATCAATCCAGAAAATATAACCTTTTCTTTTCGATCTCATGCACCTTGAGATGATCTGCGTGTAAAGGGAATTAGAAAGGTTGCATCAACCTGTACTTAAGAACAGGTTGTCAATCTAGATTCCATCCTTTGGGACAGGTCAATACTGTTCGATTTCTTGGCGTAATTTCCATCAAGAAAAATTACACTATTTTTGGAAAGTAATCATATCTTCTACTATGGAGGAATGTGAATGGCAAAATTTATCATGATCCATCCTGATAAATGTACGGGCTGCAAGAATTGTGTGCTTGCATGCAGTTTTGTTAAAGAGCACCAGATACGACCTGCAGCCTCACGAATCCATGTGTACAGTTGGGAACGCGAGCAGATCTCTGTTCCAATGATGTGTCAACAATGTAATGACGCACCTTGTGTAAGCGTATGTCCCACTGGTGCCATGCATCGTGTGTTTGGTTCTTCACTTATTGAATATGATTCAACAAAATGCATTCGTTGCCGAATGTGTGTTCAGGCATGCCCATTCGGAAATGCAGTGTATGATTCTGTTACCGATAAGATCATCAAATGCGATACATGCCAGGATAATCCTAGCTGCGTAGCTGCCTGCCCTGTAAATGCTATTGAATATGTAGAAGAAGATGTTGCTACACGTTCAAGAAAGAAAGCTTTTGCAAAGAAATTTAAGGAAGCATTCCAGGAGGTGGCAAAATGAACGGCTGGACTGGAGTAACTCTTCGGATAAATTTATCAACTGGCGATATTAAGAAAGAAGCAACTAACCTGAAAGATGCCAAATTATTTATTGGTGCTCGTGGTCTCGCCAGCAAAATTCTCTATGATGAAATTGATGCCAAAATCGATCCATTAAGCCCTGCAAATAAACTCATCTTTGCCCCAGGACCACTTTCTGGTACCATGGCTCCTTCAATGGGACGTTATGATGTCGTCTGTAAGGCTCCATTAACAAACTTAATTGCTGGCTCAAACTCCGGTGGTTCATTTGGTCCAGAAGTAAAATTCGCTGGATACGATATGATCATCATCGAAGGTGCTGCGAAAAAACCTTCTTACATCTGGATCAAAGATGACAAGGTTGAAATTCGTGATGCTTCTGCAGTTTGGGGTAAGAATGTACCCGATACTACCGATGCACTTCGCGCTGAAACTGATGAAGATGCCAAGGTTGCCTGTATTGGACCTGCTGGTGAAAAGAAGGTACTCTTTGCCAGCATTATGAACGAAATGGGGCGTGCTGCAGGCCGTTCAGGTGTAGGTGCAGTAATGGGTTCCAAGCTACTCAAAGCAGTTGTAGTCGTTGGAACGAATCCCATCAAGATTGCAGACCCAGATGCTTTCGAAAAAGCAGTCATGACTGCCCGAAAGAAAATTACCGAGCACCCTGTAGGCGGTACTGGTTTGCGTGTGTACGGCACAAACGTTCTGGTAAACATCCTCAACAGCGTTGGTTCTCTTCCAACCCGCAACTTCCATGATGGATATTTCCCTGAAGCAGATAAAACTGGCGGCGAGACATTAACTGCAAAGTATGTAACTCGACCTCGTGGTTGCTTCTCTTGCGTTATCTCCTGTGGTCGTGCCACCAAAGTTACCAATCCAAAATATGCAAGTGAAGGTGAAGGTCCAGAGTACGAAACAGCATGGTGTTTTGGTGCTGATTGTGGCATCGATGATATGGATGCTATCATCAAAGCGAATTACATCTGTAATGACCTTGGTATCGATACCATTACCATGGGCTCTACAATTGCATGCGCCATGGATCTTTACGAAAATGGATTTATCACCGATAAAGATACTAGTGGGATGGCAATTCCCTTTGGTAGTGCCGAGATGATGGTCAAAATGGTTGAAATGACCGGTAATCGAGAAGGTTTTGGTGATCAACTTGCTGAAGGTTCTTACCGATTGGCATCGCGCTATGGTCACCCTGAATTCTCCATGACTGCCAAAAAACAGGAAATGGCTGCCTACGATCCTCGAGGGGTACAGGGTATTGGCTTGAACTTTGCCACGAATAACCGTGGCGGTTGTCACGTACGTGGTTACACCATTTCACCTGAAGTCCTTGGTGTGCCCTTCAAAGTTGATCAACATGCAACCGAAGGCAAGCCAGAACTCGTTATCACTTTCCAGAACCTGACCGCTGCACTAGATTCAACGGGAGCCTGCCTGTTTACCACATTTGGTATTGGCGCTGATGATCTTGCCGCATTAATGTCAGCAGTTACGGGTATTCCCTATTCTGTGGAAGACTTCATGAAGGCTGGCGAACGAATCTGGAATCTCGAGCGAATGTTTGATCTGAAAGCAGGGATTACTGGAAAAGATGACTGCCTGCCTGAGCGAATGATCAAAGATCCCATTAAGACTGGACCTTCCAAAGGCGAAGTCAACCATTTGGACAAGATGCTTCCAGAATATTACAAGCTCCGCGGCTGGGATACAAAAGGTGTTCCTACTCAAGAGAAATTAACGGACCTTACATTGGCTTAGGAGCAAGTTAGTAAATCACTATCCCCTCTCCCATATAAGGAGAGGGGATATCATGTTGCGATCTGGCATTATTTGCGTATGGATATTAAATACTTTGCAACCCTACGTGACTTAACCAAGAAAAAAGAAGAAACTTTGCCTTTTCATGGTGAGACCCTGGAGGAATTACTCCAGAGTCTTTGCATAAAATATGGAAAGGAATTCCAGAAATGGGTCTCAAGTGAAGATGGCGGTTATGGCAGTTTAAGCGTATTTCTCATTAATGGTCTGGATTATCGCAGCTTAAACGGATTGAAAACTCAATTAAAAGAAGGTGATTTGATATCCATTTTCCCGCCCATTGCTGGTGGATGCCCCTGTGAAAATGCGAGATCAGATTGCCATGTTTCTGAGGAGTGATTAGTGAACGCTCTGGCTGGTTTTTCATTAGTGATTCTGTTGGTTGGTGTTGTTATTCAGTTAGTATTTGGAAGATTTATTGCAGCAAGGGGGAAAGGTTGGTTGGCATTTCTCTTCGGAATTCTTTCTCTTGCAGGAATAATTGCTCTGATGCCAACCATCATTCAAGGGAAGACGATCGAACTATCATTGATCCCCTGGCAGGCTGAATCATCCTTTAGCCTCTATTTTGATGGATTGAGCTGCCTGTTTGCATTGATGGCTACAGGTATTGGCAGCGCAATTCTCTTTTATTGTATCGATTACATGAAGCATGAAGAAGGCACAACTCGCTTCTATGCATTCATGTTGACCTTTATTGCTGGTTTAGTTGGCCTGGTTTCTTCGCAAAACCTGTTAATGGTTTATCTTTGTTGGGAAGTGATTGGGCTTTGCTCTTACTTTTTAGTTGGATTCTGGTATCGAAATAATGCTGCAGTAACAGGTGCGCGTAAAGTTTTAGTAATGACGCATATTCCAGGTTATGCGCTCTTGATTGGTATTCTGTTGCTTTACCATGGTTCAGGAACCCTGGTTTGGACAGACCCTGCTTTAGCAGCCCAGTTCAGTACAGGGATTTTCATCCTCTTTTTGATCGCTGCCATGGCAAAATCAGTCATGTTCCCACTCCATACCTGGATCCCTGAAGCCATGAATGCTCCAACCCCTGTCTCTGCATTGCTTCATTCGGCATGTTATGTTAAAGCAGGTGTTTATCTGGTTGCTCGAATGTATTCGATCACTGGCTGGCAGCCTTCATGGAATGTAATTCTCATGGCAATAGGTTGTGTAACCATGATCGTTGGTGCACTGTATGCCATGATCCAGACAGATATGAAGCGTCTGCTGGCGTTTTCGACTATCAGCCAGTTGGGATATATTCTGACAGCTTTTGGAATTGGTACTCCCTTGGGTATCCTGGCTGGTGCTTTTTATGTTTTCAGCCATGGTTTGTTCAAAGGAACATTATTTTTATGTGCAGGAGCAGTACAACATGCTACCGGCACAAAAGATATGCGACTGCTCGGTGGTCTGGCACAGAAGATGCCCGGAACAACCCTCGTCTGGTTGGTTGCAGCCGCAGCGATCATTGGTGTTCCTTTTACGAATGGTTTTGTTGCCAAGTGGTTGCTCTACGATGCCGCACTCCAATCGGATGCATGGGTGGTCGTGATCATAGCCTGGCTTGTTTCCACCTTCACTGCTTTCTATATTCTTAAAGCAACCGTAGGGGTTTTCTTCGGTGAAGAAAATCCATCAATCAGTGGGAATGAAATTAAAGATGCTTCACCCCGTATGCTGGCCGGGATGGGTGTTCTGGCTATCGCCTGTCTGTTCTTTGGCTGTGTCCCGCAGGCATTAATCAAGTGGATCGTTGAACCAGCAACCCTTGCGATGAAAACCTCAGTACCCACCACAGTTTCTTTCCTTGGTTTTCAGTTAACCAATACAGGAGCCCCTGTCACTGCTGGTGCAATCCTGACAATTTCTGCACTTTTGATCGTCCTGGTGATTTTTGCGCTTCGTAAACCATCTCCTAAAGGTGTATCTTCTTTCACTGGCGGTGATCCTCTCCCAGAGGGAAATACACTCAATGTTATTGATTTTTCTGAATTCGCGGGTGATGCTTTCGCCCCGGCGATCAAAGCCACTAATCCCGATCCAGTCTATCTTTGGATCTGGCAGGCAATATATTGGTTTGCACAAAAAGTTAAACTGATTTCCGAAACACTGGAGAAAAAATTGGTTTTCTTGTTGATCGCGGCGATTGTCATCATTTCTGCAATCGTCCTTTGGATTTAATCGGAGGCTGAAAATGGCATTATTAGATTACACAGGTTTTGATTGGAGAATAGCCTTTACAGCCGTTACGATTCTGATTTTCCTGGCTGCAGAGATTTATTCACACTATATTCCCCAGGGGAAAAGATTCCCGTTGGGATGTCTTATTATTGCTATTCTGGTTATTGCTGCTCTATGGCTCACCGGAGAAATCACTCGAACAATTTTATTAGACGTAGCCGCTCTTGTTTTGGTAATAATGGTATGGTCACAGGATAAACACGCAGGAAAGCTCTTCTTGATAGCAGCGCTTCTAGGTTCAATCTTGTTGGCAGCTGGTATGGCTCTGGGCGGATTATTTTCTGAAACTGCAGCCCAACCTGCGGGTTTATTATCAAAAGTGGTGATCTGTCTCATTCTCGTTGGATTTTCTTTTAAATTGGCAGTGATCCCATTTTCCTTCTGGTTAGCTCCATTGAGTGAACGCACCTCACCCATGACAGCGGTGATGGTGATCTCCTTATTGGATATGTCAGAGTTTGGTTCACTTATCTCACTCCGCATCACTGCCCCCTGGATTTTTGGCAGTATTCAATGGGTGTGGATCACTTTTGCATTACTGAGCATGTTTGGCGGTGCTTTACTGGCACTGGCACAAAAGAATGTTCGGCGGATGCTGGCTTTTTCCACCATTGATGATATGGGGTACCTGCTACTTGGTCTGGCAGCTGGAACGGTAGGAGGTGTTCTGGGAGCAGCCATTGGTGCTATTTCGCATGCCCTTTGCAAATTCTTATTGTTTGGTTCTATCGGCGTTGCAGAAAATGATCTTGATCACCCTGTCACTACTGAAGACCGTGGATTAGCCAGTCAACATCCAGTTTCTGGAGCAGCTTTCATTGCTGGGTCTCTGGGTATGATCGGTGTTCCCCCTCTTCTGGGTTTTCTGGGAAGATGGCGGCTCTACAACAGTGGCATCGAAGCGGGCGGAATTGGTCTGGTGATCGCTATGGCAGTAGCTACTGCTTTGGCTATTCTTTACTATGTTCGAGTAATCCATAAAGTCTGGCTTGGGCAAGGTTATGAGAATTCTACGCCAACTCAAAACAGGTTTCTTTGGATCAAAGTTACATTTATTATCGTGATTGTGCTGATGATAGTTGCCACCCTTTACCCTGCGATCCTACCAGGAATGGGTGGGAGGTAATAAGATGAATAGCATTTTTTCAAAATTGATCAACATTTCCAGAAGACGATCTCCTTGGGTATACCGGATTAATGCCGGATCATGCAATGGCTGCGATATAGAAGTAGCACCATGTTTCAGTCCCCGGTATGATGGAGAACAAATTGGTGGTTTACTACAGGGTAGCCCCAAACATGCAGATATTCTCCTTATTTCTGGTCCAATTACTTTACGTGCCAGAGCTATGGTGGAAGATGTCTACAATCAAATCCCCTCGCCTAAAGCGGTGATCGCTCTCGGTTCATGCCCGGCAAGTGGGAATGTTTTTAGCGGTAGTCCAACGATCATAGGCTCTGCAGAAGCAGTGATACCGGTCGATCTGTATGTTCCTGGCTGTCCGCCCCGCCCTCAAGCAATTCTGGAAGCTATTCAGACTGCTGCTAAAATGCTCGAGAAGGGCGAAACCCGTTCTCAAAAGGAGGCAAAAAATGACTAGCTGGTGGTTAAAAGCCATTTTTTCACTCTTGATTTGGCCGGGATTGTTGACAGGGGCATTGTTTGGTTGGTTCCTGTTGTGGATGAGTCGGAAATTCATTGCTCGGTTACAGGGACGGCAAGGTCCACCTTTTTACCAGCCATTTTTTGATTTCTGGAAATTAGTCGGTAAAAAGACGATCATCCCCAGGGGAGTGAATCCATTCATTTTCTATGCCCTGCCCGTGATCAGTTTGTTATCAGTTGTTTTAGCGCTTGCGCTTTTACCCGTGCCGGGAGGCAGCGCAATTTCCTTCAATGGAGACCTGGTTTTCCTGATCTATCTGCTCGAAATGCCAGCGCTCATTGATATTATGGCAGGTTATGTTACACGCTCTGTTTATGCCCAGGTGGGGGCTGTGCGAGAAGCGCTCCTGACAATAGCATACAACTTACCCTTCCTTAGTGCGTTGATCGCCCTGGCATTGCGGTTAAAAACATTTCAGCTTTCTTCCTTCTCTTCAGCATCAATATCCGTAGCAACGGTATTGGCAGCGTTGGCATTGTTCCTTGCATTACTTGCACAGATGAAGGTGAATCCATTTTCCATCCCAAATGCCGAACAGGAAATTGTTGCTGGTATCCATGTAGAATATAATGGACTTCCTCTGGCATTGTTCGAACTGACCCATGCATTGGAATTGTCCACCCTGGTTGGATTGATCTCCTGTCTGTTTATTGGTCCATTCACTTCAATCTGGGTAAAGCTGCTTGTCTTCCTGTTGGTAGCAGCATTGGTGATCATATTGCTGAATGTTGTTGCTGCTGGAACAGCAAGGTTGAAAATTCAACGCGCTTTTCGTTTCTACTGGACATGGGGTGTTGTTGCAGCTGTAGTTGTATTTATTGCTGCCCTGGTCTTATGATGGGAAGGAAACCATGAACATTTTTCAGATCATATTTGGAAATCTAACGAAACGTTCGCGCACACGGAAACCCGAAGACAAAGTGCCCTATCCAACTGACTTTAGAGGTGAGCTGGATCATAAAGCGAAGCAGTGTGTATTATGCGGAACATGTGTTTATGTCTGCTCACCCGGAGCAATTACGATCGAAACCCAGGAAGAAAAGGGGTTCTGGCATTATGATACTGGACGCTGTACCTTCTGCGGAAGGTGTGTGGAATATTGCCCCACGGATACTTTATCATTCCTGGATCATTCTGCTCCTAATGTAAATCAACGGGCAGATGAGTTTACAAGCCATGCGATTGAATATCAGCATTGTAAACGCTGTGGTGCAATGATCATCCCCTTGCCATACGAAACCCTGGTACGCATCTATCATTCTGAAGAAGCTGCCCAACATGCAGTGCAGGTTCATGAATTATGTGAACGCTGCCGCAGCCGTGTACAAAGCGAGTCAATGAAATCGGGTATCAGTGGAATGAGAAAGAATTAATGGTGGAGGAAGAATTATGGATGAAGTACTTAAAGAATTAATGGCTATCACCGGGCAAGAAGAACCACAAGAAAAGATTGATGGTTACTGGTTTACTGCCACTCGCCTTGATCCGGTTGCTATGGCAAAAGCCATGCTGAAAAACCAATTCAGGTTATCTACAGCCTCTGCCATAGAACGTGAAGATGGCGAAACAGATATCATTTACCATTTTGTAAAACAAGGTTTGGCTATCAACATTCGCGCTGCAACAAAAGATCAAAAATTGCCATCAATCGCAAATGTTTTACCTTCAGCAAACTGGATAGAACGAGAGATCCAGGATCAATTTGCTGTTACTTTTGAAGGGCATCCCGATCCACGTCCTTTAAATCGACCCAAAGAGATGCCCGTAGGATTTTTCCGAAATGATATTGCGGAAAAAGTAATGAAAGAAAGAGAGGCAAAGTAAAATGCCTTACACCATCCCACTAGGACCAATTCACCCGGCATTCGAAGAACCGTATAAAGTCACCCTTTCTTGTAAAGGCGAGGTGGTTGAAGATTGTCAGGTAGAAGTTGGTTTCGTAATGCGCTCCATAGAGCTGCTTGCACAACGCAGAAATTACATTCGTGATATTGTACTGGTTGAACGCGTTTGCGGTATTTGCTCGAACGTACACGCAAGTACCTTTGCAATGGCAGTGGAAAAGATCGCAGGGTTAGAAGTCCCAGCAAGAGCTCGGTTTATTCGTACTATTATTGCTGAACTTGAACGGTTACACTCTCACTTATTATGGGCAGGCATTGGCGCTGAGGATATTGGCTATCATAGTATGTTCATGGAGATTTATTTTCTCCGCGAGCGTGTGATGGATATTTTGGAAGCCATTTCAGGCAATCGTGTAAATTACGGTATGATTACCCTGGGTGGTGTAACAAGAGATATTGCCGATCCAAAAAGTATTCTTGCCGTTGCCGATGAAGTTCAAAAGAAACTGGAAAAAGTGGTCATCCCCATTTTTACAAAAGATCCTACCATTATTGACCGTACAAAAGGGATTGGTATTCTAACCAAAGAAGATGCTCTTGCCTATGGCACCGTAGGCCCCCTGGCACGGGCATCCGGCATCGAAGAAGATATTCGAGAAAGCTTCCCCTATGCAGCTTATGCCGACCTGGGGTTCAAACGGGTAACCCTGGATAGTTGTGATGTCATGGCAAGGGTAGTCGTTCGTGCATTGGAAATGCTCGAATCCGTCCGTTTGATCGAAGAAGCATTGAAAAACCTGCCTGCTGGACCTATTCGCGCAAGTGATGTTCCCTTGGAAATCCCTGTTGGAGAAGCTTCCGCTCGCTCAGAAGCTCCCCGTGGTGAAGTCTTTTATTATGTTGCATCTGATGGCACCGATACTCCAGCAAGGGTGAAGATACGCACCCCTTCGTTTGTGAATATCCCATCCCTCAAGGCTATGATAAAGGGACAGTACCTTGCTGATATGCCGTTGATCCAGGCTTCGATCGATCCTTGTTGTTCTTGTACAGACCGGTAGGAAAAAGAGTTTTCCTGAATGAATCAAAAAAAATGCCTTTGCAGTTAGAACCTCTGCAAAGGCATTTTTATTTTAAGAAATATCACAATATAGAAAAGATATCTTCCCTACTCATACTTAAAACGCCATATTCCTATCAGTAAGAACACGGCAGCAAATGCGAGTAACACACCAGCTTCTGGAAGGATTGCCGCCATACCCTGGCCTCGTAGAACAAGATCGAGTAATCCCTGCATTGCCCATCGTGTAGGTAAAATTCTTGTGATCGTTCCTACAACCCTTGGGAACAGCTCGATTGGATACCAACAGCCACCCAACAATGCCATCACCATGCCGATCATAATGCTCAAACCAGTTGCTTGTCCTTCAGTTTTGACAAAAGCCCCCAACATGACCCCTAAAGCAGCAGCAGCTATTGCCGATGAGATCAAGATCACGATCAACGCGGGGATATTTTGACCCCACTGCAGCTTCATTACCAGAATGCCAAAGCCGATAAGCAGCGCCATCTGTACGAGCGCCCAAAACACCTGCCCCACAATGGTTCCAATCAAATAGGTGCTTTTAATGGTAGGAGTTACCAGCACACGCCTTAATGTTCCTTTTTGTCGTTCAAATGCGAACATACCCGAAATACCGATCAATGGGATAAAAACCCAGGTAATCAATTGCCCCGCAGAAGAATTCGCCTGTGGATCATATTCAATTTCATCACTGGTAGCTGCTAATTGGACATCCATACGTTGGGGTGCATTCTTTATTTCTTCTTGAGCCTGCTTCATGGCGGTATTGAAATATGCCTGACGATCTGTTTCAGATGTAAAAGGACGTACCTGTTGTGCCAGAGCCACGCTGCTTTTGGCAATCTCCACACTGCTGGATATCTTGCTGATGACTGCCTGAACTGCCTGTTCAGATGCAATGGCATTCAAGTTATTGGGTAATTGGCGGAAATCAATGCTCATTTCCCCTTTAAGCAGGTTCTCTAACGTGAAATCTTCGGGAATAACCAACATGGCAGAGACTTTTCGACCTTCCAGATCATCTTCTGCTTCTTCAAGCTCTTTCACATCAGGACGCACCACATCGGAATTTTGAAGCTCACTTATCAACTGTGCAGATAGAGGTGAACCTGCAAGGTCAGTCACTGCAAGGATGATTCGATTATCCTTTGGAGCACCTGTTCCACCTGCAAGGACAACCGTAAAAATGATCGGCAGGATTAAGAAGAACAACCATTCCGAAATGCTGGAAAATCGGATGATAGTATCTTTTATAACTATGGCAAGGATTTTTTTCATGATCACTGCCCTCCTCCCTACGCCTGCATCACATTGCGCCGATTGATAACGAAGATAGATATCGCAAACAACACAGCACCCATGATTAGCAATGCGCACAGTGGAGTAACAATATCACCTAATGTGCCACCTGAAGCCAGGCGCGTAAATCCATCCAGCCCCCAGGCATTTGGCGTGATCTTGCTTACCATTTGAAACCATGTCGGAAAGTTAGCCAGGCTGAAAAAGGAACCACCCAGTATTCCAAATAGCAGCATTAAAGCTGAACCTGCAGTTCCCACCTGCCCTGGCGTTTTGGCAAATGCGGTGATGAGCAATCCCCAACCCACTGCTGCGAATACAGCAGCCAGTACCAGTAGTAAAACTGCTAAGGGATTCCCCCATTGCAGGTTGAAGAGCAAACCGCTGCTGACTATCAATATCAACATTTGTGCGGTGCCAGTGAGGAAAGTACCGAACACCTTGCCCCCCAATACTTGATATGATCTGGTAGGAGAAACCAGCAATCGAGGTAAAGTTCCCTGATTCTTTTCACTCAACAATGCTCTTCCGCCATTGCTGGTTGTGAACATTAAAAACATTAATGCCATGCCAGGCGCCATATAAGCTAGAACATTAAAATCCTTTGCCTCAGACGTGGTGGTTTGGTTGTTCAATAAGATCAGATTCTCCGGTTTTTGATTCTCCAACTGGCTCTCTGCCGCAAGCTGCTGTATCAATGCCATATCATTCTGAGCCAATATTCCATTTGCGAATATTTGTGAAAACGCCACTTTCTCGCCTATGCGCACCTTTTCTACTTCCTGGGTGAAACTTTTCACAATACTCTGAATAACCCCAGAACTTGTGGGCATATTAGGATTACTGTAAATCAGTATTTGCTTGATCTCTCCAGAAGTTTGCCCAGTCAGCATTTCACTTGCTTCTGGAATGATGCTATCTGTAAATCCTGCAGGAATAACCACCGCTGCGGCAACTTCATCATTATCAACTTGTGCGAGAGCTGTGACAGCCTTATCAACAACCTTCACAGACAATAGATCAGCCAGGTCGTCCGATTCGAAAAGCTTCACAAGCTCTTCACCAAGCTGCCCTTCATCTTGATTGACGATCACTACAGGAATGCTGTTAAGCCCAGAGCTGTTGCCTGAAAAACTTCCTGAGATCAATCCAAGTCCTAGAGTTAACAAGAATGGCGCCAGCAGCATAAAGATCAAAGCAGAGCGATCGCGAAAAGCCAGGCGAAGGTCTTTCCATCCAATGATCCATAATTTTTTCATGGCTCAGTCCCTCAAAGCTCGACCGGTCAATTTTAAGAAGACTGCTTCAAGGTTCGGTTCTTGAATATCTACCGTTCGAATCTTATACCCAAGGGTGTTGGCTTTTGCTACTACCAATGGCAACACCGCCTCAACAGCAGAGCTGATAATAGTCACACTCTGGTCGCTTACATTCGCTTGCAGCACACCCGGAACATCTCGTACCGTTGCAGCTAAAGTTTCAGGCACATCCGTATCTCCCAGGTGAAGCACCAGACTTTCTGTCTCACCCACCTGGCGCGTTAACTCTCCCTGTGTGCCCAGGGCGATCAATTCACCATGATCGATGATCCCCACACGATCTGAAAGCTCCTGTGCTTCTTCCATGTAATGCGTGGTGTAAAGCACGGTCATGCCCTGATGGTTGAGTTCTTTAACCGAATCAAGAATTGCCCTGCGGGATTGCGGGTCAATTCCCACGGTTGGCTCATCCATGAAAAGTAATTTTGGTTTATGCAGCAATCCCACACCAATATTCAAGCGGCGCTTCATCCCGCCTGAATACGTTTTTACTCGTTGATTAGCCTTTTCAGTCAGTCCTGTTTGCTCGAGAACCTCATCGATACGTTTCTTCAGTGTATTGCCAGCCAGGTCATACATCTGTCCCCAAAAAGAAAGATTCTCTCGACCGGTCAGCTCGTCATAAATTGCCAGTTCCTGAGGTACTACACCGATCAACTTTCGAACTTCCTGAGGTTGCTGTCTGACAGAAAAACCGCCAATAATCGCATCACCACTTGTTGCTTTGTAGAGTGTAGAAAGAACAGAGATGGTGGTGGTTTTTCCAGCCCCATTGGGACCTAACAGGCTGAAGATTTCACCTTCTGCAATAGCAAACGAAATCCCTTTTACAGCATGAACGCCATCATAATCTTTAACAAGATCACGAACTTCCAAAATTAATGTCATGCATAACTCCTTAAATTTCTTATTACTGAAATAATTAATGAAGATAGCGATGCTTTAATAATTGCGTTTTTCTACTCAAAATGCAAATAGCACGCACGCCTTTACTCGACAATTTTTTTACCGATAAATGAATGTACGAATTATACCGAATAATGTTGCGCGTTTAGCATGATTCATTCTGATCATCTTTATCTCACTTTCTTTTCTATGGAATTATTGAGATAACGTTATGCAAGTATTTCTATCTTCAATAATTCAATGAGTAAGTATTATTTATACTCGAAGAGAATGGGGGCGAATAATGTGATGAGATAACGAATTATCTCGGTAGAAGCGTTAATTCTTCTCATTATTGCTTACATAATACAATCCAGGAATTAAATACCCCCCGCTTGCACTCAGCTTGTTCTTCTTATGTTATGAACAATTACCAGCAAAATTTTTTCCTGCGAAATCTATAAAGATGATAATAACGATCGTTGACCTAAAACAAATAGTAGAAAATTACCCCGCTTATAACCTATTCACGTTTTATAACCACCAGCGTGAAATCATCCTGGTAAGTTTGTGAACCTGAAAATTGACGGGTCAGATCGATGACTTTCTGAATGATTCCTGCTGCGGGAAAGTCACGAAATTCATTAATTGCAGTTCCTAACCTGTCAATCCCAAATTCCTCACATGCTTCATTGATCAACTCAACCACCCCATCAGTATAGATCGCCAGAACATCCCCAGGGAGTAATGTGTGTTTTTCAGTCGAATATTTCACCTTTTTTATAACCCCAAGAGCTGGCCCTAACGCATTCAGACTTTCAATACTTCCATCAGAATGGATCAACAGAGGTGGTTGCTGCCCGCAAGAGATATTTATGATCTCATTGATTTCGAAATTTAAAACGATGTAGATCAAGGTTGCAAAATCATTATTGCTGGAAAAATCAGGCAATAAATGATTGATCGCTCTGGCAATTTTGATTGGTCCACCTCTGCCACGGGCATGCATTCGCAGCAAACCGCGGAAAGCTGTCATGAGCAGCGCAGATGAAATTCCATGCCCTGAAACATCAGCAACCGCTATACCCAGCTCTTTGTGTGATAATTTAATAAAGTCGTAATAATCTCCCCCAATTTCCTCAGCCGGTAAGCAAATGCCAGAAATATCGTACCCTTTGATAACGGGCTTCTCTCCAGGAAATAATCGCATTTGGGCTTCACGCGCCAACTGAAGTTGTTTTTCGAGCAATTCTTTTTCAAGAATTTGCCGGTGAAGCATAGCTTTCTCGATCGAGATCGCTGCTGCATCTGCAAAGAATTGGAGGATTTCTAAATGACTCTCATCATACGCTGCCAATCGATTGCTTTCGAGGTTTAAAGCGCCAATCGCACGATCTTTCCTCATAATGGGAACAGCAATCTCTGATAGAGTCTGAGTATGACCTTCAATATAAAACGGGTTAATCCGTACATCCGGAACGATCAGACTAGAACAGGTAAAGATCACATGCCCGACAATTCCTTTTCCATACCGGAGCATGGCATCCTCATCAGCGGGTCTGGAATCATAACCACGACGGGTAATACCTGCAATGACTGCATCTGGCTGTTCATTTTTCCGATGCACAAGGTCTTGATTGAGAACAAAAATGCCAGCCGCATCATATTCAACTACACTCTTCACCATATCCAGAATATGATTCATGGTCTCATCAAGGTCCAAAGTATCACGAACCTTTTGAGATATTTCCAAGAGAAGTTGATATTTCTTCTTATCAGAAAGGATCAATTTAGTTATTATTCATCACAAATTATGTGGCTTGTAGCGTGCCAGAGAGGATATATTTTTATTCATGAGCGTCTGCGATTAACACAGTGTAGGCAAGAACCCTTCGAATTACTGATAATTTCTTTTTCATCCTACAGATTATCGCGCTTTTCACAACCATATAATAGCAATCTAAAGAAACATCTCGGGGCTGGAAAAATTCCAGCCCCGAGAATGTCAAAGCGTAGAACCTCAATTTTTCTCATAACTTCTGCTTCAGGGTTAGCATCAATGAGTTTACCAATAATCAGCACAACTTTAGTGAGGTATTGAAATGTGTAAAAACTAATTTCGAACCCTTTGTATTAATTCCAGAGATATGACTGTTCGGATAAAAATCCTAACAAATTCCCCTGCACTAACCCCCTGCAGGTAGCCTGTTACTCTATAGAAGTACAGCGATTGATAATTTTGATCTCATTTCCCCATTAACCGACGCACATCTCCATCACGATAGGTAAACCCGATCGCATCCAAATGTTCCAGCATGGCCAACGCATACTTCCGGCTGGTCCGAAAATGATCACGGAAGCTTGCTACGGTAAGAGAGCCTTCACTTTCAATCGTTCTTTCCACCCAATCCTTCATTACTCCGTAATCATCCACTCGAAAGACCACATCTTCCGATACCTTGATTAAAGTGCCATTCTCTAATAAAAAGTTCAACATCTCTCCCCCTACTTGCTGCAGGCATTCCTTAACGCCTGGTGGGTCATATGGAGCGGATACGAATTGCCCCAATAATTTCTCTAAAGTTTGCTTTTGAACCAGGTTTAATGTGATCTGAAACTCTGGTAAAGCCAGCCAGGTGGTTTCTCCCTTAACGATTCCCTTCTGCATCATATAGGTGATAACCGCCAAAAATTCCCGCTGTGCCAGCTTTAACTTGCTTTTAAGCGCTTCGCGCGGCATCCCTTGACGTAAAGAATACACCTGGTGATACTGTTGAAGCTCTTGCTTCACCTGCTTTACCAGTGATTGAACTACTTCATTGGCAGCCAGGATACGATCGGATAATTTTTCTGTATCCATCAGTATAATAATCCGTTGATCTTCGATAAGTCTGGCCAAAGCCGATTGGATCGTTTCTTCGCTTAATTTCACGCCAGCTATCAACTTCCCGACATCAGTGATCCCGATTTTTAACGCAGTCTGATGTAGCAGTTCTTCTGGGCTGCCTTGTGCTTGAATGGCCAGTTTATCGAGAACTTCTTGTTGAAATCTTTTATGCCGCTGATTGGGATGAGGGTCCACAACAAAACCTCCTCCCATTGTTTCTGCTGGCGAAGGGCGTCGTAAAATGAACCTGTCACCCCTCACTGCTACTATGGGTTCTTTGAACTCCAACTGCACCCAACCTGTTTCGCCAGGTTGAATTTCCTCCTCCCCCAATACTCGAACACGAGTAGGTGCTTCCTTTGCTCCAATATAGAACTTCATTTCTTGATCATGTTTCAATGTTGATACTGCATCCGCCAGAACACTTACTTGTGCATCTAACCGGCTGGTTGCCTGATATTTTTCAGGTGCAGCCAGAAAATTCCCTCGCCTTACCTGATCCATATCTACTCCAGTTAAATTGACCGCAGCCCGGCTTCCCGGAGGAATGCTTTCCATCTTTCGTTTATGAGTTTGTAACCCACGTACTCTGGCTTTCAACCCTTGTGGAAGAATGACTACTTCATCTCCGGTATGAAGAGTTCCATCAAGCAATGTTCCAGTGACCACTGTGCCAAAACCTGTCAATGAAAAAACACGGTCAATCGAAAGTCGCGGTCGTTGAAAATCCGGTCTTTCAGGGATCTCTTGTAACAAATGAACAAGTTCAAGCCGCAGGTCTTCCAATCCTTTCCCAGTTTTGGCAGAAACGCGAATGATTGCTGCATCTTCTAAAACAGTTCCTTGCGTGGTTTTTCGTATATCCTCTTCCACCAATTCCAACCAGGCAGAATCATCTACCATGTCGCATTTTGTTAAAGCAACAATACCTTTTGGTATTTGCAGAAGATTGATAATCGCCAGGTGTTCACAGGTTTGAGGCATTACCCCCTCATCTGCCGCAATAACGAATAATACTGCATCGATCCCGCCCACCCCAGCCAGCATATTATCAATAAAATCACGATGCCCTGGAACATCAACAATACCCACTTCCAGATTACCAGGCAGAACCATCCAAGCAAAACCCAGATCAATGGTCATCTCCCGCTCTTGCTCTTCGCGCAGGCGGTCTGGATTAATCCCAGTTAATGCTTTTACAAGGGTAGACTTTCCATGATCAACATGCCCTGCTGTTCCAATTACTCGCAAGCTATACCCCCTGGTCGCCTTCACCTGCTCCTGACCAGTTACTGATCATAGCTAAAACCGACTGTAGACGCTTCTTGTTCTGGTCAAAGGATTGCTGCAGGGAATACTGCAGGTCCTGGTAATTATCTTCCAGGGCAACCATTCGTTCATTGAGTTTTTGAACTGTTCGAACAGTTTCGCGCTGCATCTCTTCCTGAGTCAGGCTAAAATTCGCCCACCGCTTCTGATCGTCTGCTTTGAACCCATTCCATTCATTACGGAAACGATCCTCGTTCAATCGCTGCATTTCAGTTATTTCATTTATCCGCCGTTCGAACCGTTGCGTTACCTCATCCAACATGTCCTGTGATCGTTTTACCGTCCGTATGGTGTTTTCAAGCGTCTGGATCTGGGTATCCAGAACTCCAGATTTTTTATCAATTTCATCAAATCGTAGTTGCCAATCTTTCCAAATACGGTCTCGTTCAACGGCATTCATGTTTTGTTTCTCGATGAATGCCAACTGTGATTGCCTGCGTTCTGAATCAGTGTTTACTAATTCAGTTGTTTTCAAATCAATTTTCCGCAGCGTTTCAGCAAAAACATCCTGTTTCCCACGTTGCTCTTCGACCCTTTTTCGTAAAGCTGCCACTTCTCCAGTTAGATCAGTCAATCGTTTGGCGTCTGTTCGCCTGCTGTCTTCAATGATCTTAAAAGAACGTCGAACTTCATCGCTGCTGCTGGAATTTTCTTCAACAATTTTTCGAAGCTCTTCAATCGATCGATTCATGCGATTTTCTTCTTCTTTTCGAAGATCGAGCACTTTTCTGATTTCTTCAAGTTTTCCTGTGATCTTATGATTTTCTTGTTCCGTTTTATAAATTCTTTCAATATCACCTTGCCGGATTTTTTCTACATCACGTTCATGTTCACTTCTTTGTTTCTCAACAGCTTCAATAGAACGCCCCAGTTCTACCCTAACTTTCGCCAACTCACTTTCAAGGTCGGTTATCCGGCTCTCTATGGATATCATACGTGCAACATCACCAGTAATGTCGTTTATTTGTTGCAATTGCTGAGTAATATTCTTCTCTAAAGAAGCAATGTGTTCTTCCATTACCGCTATTGTATTCTTATCTTTTCTTCGTTCTTCATCCAGCCATTCCAGGCGTTTTGTTAATTGTTCAAGGTCCATGATCACCTCTTAATCATTGCCAATTTTGAAATGCTTTTATCAATGTTTCAGCCAGGATTATGATTTTACCTGGGAATATCCCAATCAGGAAACAAATCAAACCACTAATAGTAAATTGCACGCGGACTATTCCGGTTTCTTTACTACTTTCGTGAGTTTCTGTCTTTTGAATCATACTGATGAAATGACGTATACCAGCAGCGATTAAACCAAGGAAACCTAAAATGATCCAAACGATTGCTGATACTGATTGCTTCTCCAACCTCTCTATTAGGATCAGTAATGGAGGAAAACCTGCTAAAAGGGGCAATCCTGCAAATGAAAAAATACTAATAAGAGTTGTCCCAGAAGTGAAAGGATGAGTAAAGAAAGATCCATTTTCTGCCTGGTGCCGCTGCGAAAGGATTGCCAGTGTCAGACATAAAGTAAAGGTCATGATCAATCGTGGGATAAAAAATGCAGAAAACAGCGTCAGAGGTTCTGAACCTTTGAGGCTGATTGCGATGATCGCTAACCCGTTTTGCAGAATCGTAATATAGGCTGGTAAACGAACAATCCTGCGATCAAAACCTGCCAGTAATCCACCTGCTGCCACCATCAAACCTCCCACCAGACGGAATACCGGGGGAAGAAGGAATAAGGTTCGGAGCCAACCAAAAGTATTTAGAAATTGAACACCCAGGAAAAGCACAACAACTGATAGAACAGTCAGGATAAACCCTGAAACATAGGGATTTGATTCCTCAGACACCATTGGCATCCAGGTAAAAAGAGGAAAAACACCCAGGAGAAAAGAAAAACCCAAAGCGAGAAAAATTGCTGCACGGTTAATAAAAAGGTTGTTAGCAGGGTTTGCTTCAGCGATGTTAGCAGCCCAGCCTGCTAATAGCATACACGGGATCGCCATAGTAAGAAAGATGAGAAATCGCATTAATCCCCTGGTGGATTTTGTTCCAGTTGTAACAAACATCGGAATGGAAATGAGCATGGCTGCTTCGATGATCAACGCCGCATATAAGAATGGGTGTACCGCCAATGAAGCAGCCATCAATCCCAGGATCACCAGAGTATAGGGTGCCATTTGCAAAGCCTGAGGAGCAATAAGCAACCCAAACAGCCATAAAGCTCCAAAACTATATAGCATGAATAAAATTGGTTTCTCGGTTTCGGAAAGAACGAGAGTGCGCCCTAGAAAACTCATTGTGCTATCAATGCTTACTCCACCACCAATTTGAAGAACATTCTCAATAGGAAGAATCATTGCCAACAAAGCAAATAACGCACATAAGAAAAAGCCAGCAGCTACCATCCTTCTTTGAAAAACCCGAAAGAACCATAGAATGACCCCGCTCATAATTGGTATAACAATCCAGATCAGCGGCGCGCTCATTCAACTACCTCAATATCAGTGTCTAGACGTATGACCAGAAACATACCCACCAGACCAATTCCAATGTTCACCAATGCCAATAATCCTGAAACCATCACAGAAGGTTCCAGTACAGCATAGATCACCTCAAATCCACTCATAAGAGTCAGCAGCCCAATACAAACCCGGATAACCTGGTTGGATAATCCGAATTCAATGATCCCACCAGAGATCAGGAATAATCCACCTATTAAAGAGTTCAATGGCACGGGGAGCCATACCTTCATAGCCGGTGTTGCCAAATACAAAACGATCCATAGCCCTATCATTACCGTGATCCGCAAGATCATTCCTGAAAGAATTTTCTCTCTATTCCATTTCTTTTCAATAGTGGTCGATATGGAAGCAAATAATGCAGTGATCATCCATCCAACAAGTAGTTTGATAAGTGCCAATCCAGGAGAAAGTGTTTGGAAAGTTAAAAAGAATGCTGACAGGTATTGTATACTAAGAGCGTAGATCACCCAACGAAATTTCGGAAGGATGAGCACAGCCAGAATTGAAGTCATCTCTAAAAAAATGAAAATAATGGACAACTGGCTCGGCATTACTTTGATCCTCCGATCATCACATAGGTTGCCAGAAGGATGATCAATAAGAGCGTCCAAAGTACTCCCCCTTCGCCTTCCAAAAATCGAGTGATAAATTGAACAAGACGCTGTGTGATCTTTAAAAGCCAACCAAAAGCAATATACATCCAATCAAAACGGAATACGGTCACAAGAATATTCCACGCTTTTCTACCAGTTTTAAGACGAGGGTCATTATGTAAGAATACTCCTAATTTGGATCGTTCCCACCATCGAATTGACAGTATGATTAGGATCGCCAAGATATCTGCACTTAATGCCACCCACCAGATACCCGCCTGTAAACCAGTGGGCATCCCAAGTAACCCTATGATCCAATGACATAAAATCAAAATCACCAGACCAAACACATAGATTGCCAGCATCCATCTTTCAAGTACTTCTTCACTTTTCTTCTTTACCATCAATTGCCGGTATGTCCCAGCAAGTAAAATTCCAAAAACCATGATGAAAAAGATATCTGGCAAATTGAAGGGGTATACACTGATTCCAGGTAACCCGCTGGCTAATGGTGTATATGGAAGTCCGGATAATCCCAACATGGCAGCAATAGGAATGGGTAAAAATGATCTTCTGCTTTCACTAAACAGGAATACTACTCCCCCTATAACGATCATCGCCACTCCCCAGGCTGGTACTGATTCAGGTTGACCACGTACGCTCGCCGCAATAGCCAGCCCTGAAAGTGCAATCATCCAATAAGGTCTACCCTCCAGGTCATCTTCGGAAGCAAGCCACATTACTGCCCCGTATCCTGCAGCGATAATACAGAATAATAAAACGGGAACAGCATATGAAGGTGAAACAACATCGGCTGGCAATCTGCCTAATATAACCAGGCTGGCAGCAGGAGAAACCAGGCGTAAAACAGTACCTAACCCTCTACGAGTCATCTTTTCACTGGTAAAGGGTAAATGCAGCGGAATTACACCCAGGCGTAAACTGCATGCCAGCAATAAGATCACACTTTGTGGTAGAGCAACATTGTTGATCTCTAGAATTGAACCAGAGACACGAGTTGAAATGATCGCCCATAAAACGAGGATGCTCCCACCAATCTTTGCAATAAATGCAAGAATCGTACGTTGATTCAAGGATTTATCCCGTTCGGAAAGAACCAGTACGGTTAATTCAATCAGGTCTACTGCTGTCCAGGTCAAAATGATCGCCAATGGAGTCGTTGCCAAAACTGCTGCTAAGCCTGATGCGGTAACAAGGATAGCAAATGCCCAGGCAGAAGGGTTGAATTGCTGTTGAAATTGAATTGCAGCGGTAAGGAGAACGGTTACCAATAAACCTGTAAGGGCGAATGCATAAGGCCATGAAAATCGATCCAGGTCAAGCACAATAGGATATCCTGTACTTCCTGGTAGGTTTTCGAACGAGCTAGTAAAAGGCGAAACGGTATCCCAATTGATTGCAAGTAGCATCACCAGGGCTGCGACACTGCCTGCCAGCGATGTTAACCAGATATACCCAATATTAACTTTCGCTCGCTGCATACCCAGAACAGCCAGACCAGTGAGTATCAAAACAGCAACAGGCAGCAGCACTAGCATGTTAAAGGATCATCCCAAAGGGTTTTCGGTGAATGAATTTTCCACTCCCCGCTTTGCCCAACCAGGTATCTCCATCAACGATCATTTTTCCACGCAGGAACACTTTCTCTGGGTACCCCTTGAGGTTCCATCCTTCATATAAGGAGTAATCTGTTCTGTGCTTTGCTTTTTCTACGCCGTATTTCACAACTTTTTCAGGATCCCATATCGAAATATCCGCATCGGAACCAGGAAGGAGTGCTCCCTTTTGAGGGTACATTCCAAAAATCTTCGCAGGATTCGTACAAGCCATCGCCACAAACTGGTTAGCGGTGATCTTGCCTGTACCCACACCATAAGTCCACAGGATGGGCATTCGATCTCCTACTCCGGGTAACCCATTGGGAATCTTGGTAAAGTCATTCTTCCCCAGTTCTTTTCCCGCTATCTTCACGGGTTTACCTTCATACATTATTGGTTTTGTTCCATCAAAAAAGAATGGGCAATGGTCGGTGGAAAATACCTGAAGTGTCTTATCCATCACGCCATCCCAAATTCTCTCATTATCAGCTTTGGTACGCATCGGCGGTGAACATATCCACTTCGAGCCGTCCTCCCTCTCCAGTTCTTCTTCTGTGAAGAAGAGATACTGCGGACAGGTTTCGCCCATCACCTGCAAACCCTTGCTTCGCGCATAAGCGATCTGGTCTACTTCGCCACCTACATTTACATGTACGATATAGAGTGGTGCATGAGCCTGTGCAGATAGAGCCGCAGCCCTCAATACTGATTCCACAGCCCCCCAGGCAGGTCTTGTGCGTGCATGCCAGATTGGCTCTGTATGCCCTGATTTTAAAGCCTCTGCTACTAAAACATCAATCACATCGCCGTTTTCAGCATGCAGCAGAGTCAATATCCCTGCATCTCTGGCAATTCGCATTACTTTAAAGATATTCCCGTCTTCAAGACGTAAACGATTGTTGTAAGCGGTGAACACCTTGACACTGGTAATGCCAGTTTCGACAAGTTGAGGAATTTCTGCTGCTACCTGGTCATCAAAGTGGGTAATATTCATGTGGAAACCATAATCGACCGCTACTTTCGGGTCTGCATGGGCACGCCATTTTTCCACATTCGCAAGTAGTGGCGCGACATCCTGTGAAACGAAGTCAATCACGGTTGTGGTTGCTCCAAAAGCAGCGGCTTTTGTACCAGTATAATGATCATCCGATGAGACTGTATTGAACATGGGCAAGTCCAGGTGTACATGAACATCTACACCACCAGGCATCACAAGTTTTCCCTTTGCATCGATCACCTGGCAACCTTCAGGAATCGGTATTGCTTGCCCAATCGCTTTGATTTTTTCACCCTCTATCAATATATCTGCTTCATAATTCTCTGAAGCGGTAATGATCGTACCTGATTGAATAATAATGCTCATGAATCCTCCAGATAATCACCGATACCTTCAGCTAAACACGAAAAGTCACCCAGCATTGCTAAAAAAGCAGGGTCTATTTCAAAATTAGAGATTTCCTGTGTTTGATATTGCCCGCTAATGGCTGCACGCTCGCGTAAAGAACGCCACAGTACCTGTCGTTCTTCAGAGCGTATCACCAGGTCATTACCAGTTCTGGCACAGGCAAATAATTCTCCCGTTGTATAAAGAAATGTGATCCTTTTCCATTTGTCAGCCATAATGGGACGTGCAAGTTCCTGAATAGGACCCAATTGAATTTTATAGTATTCTTCATTTGCGCGCGGATGATCTGGTTGGTCACGAAACAATTCTGCTCTGGTAGTCAGCTCATTACCTCTAACGGAGGCAAAGAATCGGATCTGCCAGCGATAATCTTCACCAAAGGCAGCAGTCTGATAAAAAGCCAGGTAATCCACATTCACTACTTTCGGAGCAAATCGTAGAGGTATGCGGTACCAACCCAAAACCCGGGCAATTTCAAGGTCGCGTGGTTGAGGCATAACTCCAACCAGGATCAACGAAGATGGCGAAGGGAATATTTCCATGAAGTTAAGTTTACCACTTCTATAAATCACACATGAAATTTTTGAAAAAATGAAAAAATCCATGCCTAAGTACCAATCATTCGTGCTATACTTTTGAGAATACTATCCGGTTTTTCCGGAACATCACAGGAATGTTAAATGAGCGAATCAATATTCAACGAATTACAATGGCGCGGCATGGTGTACGATAAAGTCGAAGGAGTGCAGGATCTGCTTGCACGTGAGAAAGTCACCGTTTACAACGGATTTGATGTAACCGCAGACAGCTTGCATATTGGTCATATCGTTCCCTTAATTGCCCTGGCTCGCCTGCAACGCTTTGGTCATCACCCCATCGCACTCGCCGGTGGTGGTACTACTATGATCGGTGACCCTTCGGGAAAAAATTCTGAACGTCCCCTGATGTCCTTAGAGTTGATCCAGGCAAACACTGAAGCCATTAAAAAACAGTTGGCTCACTTTCTTGATTTCGAAAGTAAATCAAATCCTGCAAAGTTGTTGAATAACGCTGATTGGTTAACGAACCTCAACATGATTGAATTTATGCGGGATGTTGGAAAAAATTTCACTGTTAACTACATGCTTGCAAAGGACTCAGTCAAATTACGCCTGGAGCGTGAAGATGGTCTGTCTTTCACCGAGTTCACCTATATGCTTTTACAATCATACGATTTTCTCTACCTGTATGACCATTATGGTTGCAAATTGCAAACTGGTGGAAGTGATCAATGGGGCAACATCACTGCTGGCGTCGAATTGATTCGTAGAATGCGCAGTACGCAGGTTTTTGGAATGGTCTATCCTTTGATCACAAAATCAGATGGTACGAAATTCGGGAAAACCGAATCTGGTTCTGTATGGCTGGATCCCGAAAAGACCTCACCATACCGTTTCTACCAGTTTTGGATGAATACTGATGATAAGGATGTCATTAATTACCTCCGGTACTTTACCTTCAATGACATTCTTACCATAGCTGACCTTGAGGTCAAATTAAAAGAAAAACCAGAAGAACGTGAAGCACATCGTAAACTTGCAAAAGACATGACGTTGATGGTTCATGGAGAAACTGCTCTGGCACGTGCCGAACAAGCAAGTCAGGCACTCTTTGGTGGAGAGATAAGCGGGCTATCTGCAGCTGAGATCAGTGAAATCTTCTCAGATGTGCCGTCCTTCGAGATGTCAAAAAATGAGCTTGAAGGCAATATTTCTCTGGTCGATCTTCTGGCTAACTCTGGCGTAGTTAAATCAAAAGGCGAAGCCCGGCGCAGCCTGCAAGAGGGGGGCATCTACATCAACAATCATCGGGCAAATGATGTGAACCAGACAATAAGCACTGCTGATATACTAGAAGGTCAGTTCATTATTTTAAGAAAAGGCAAGAAGAATTACACCCTTATAAAGGTTCTTGGTTAAACTAAAAGGCTGTTCTGTAAAAAAAGAACAGCCTTTTTCTTTATACCTCAAAACCAAAACAGAATTTTCTGTTGATTAGTAGTTCTTAATCAATCCAACTTTCGCATTGAATTCATTGATCAGTTCGTCTACTTCTGGTATTTGTTCCTGGAATTCAGTCCAGTAATCCGGCTTATGCCACTGGTCAAGGATTTCTTGATATGTCTTTCCTTGCTGCTCAACCCAGGTATAGTATTTAAGATTATGAACGCGTTTGCGGTCAACGTAGCTCAACTCAAGCATATTATCGGTTGATTCACCAACCAGGCTGGAAGCATATGCTTCAGCAGCATCAGATGCAGTGAAAGCACCAAATTCTTTGCGATACTCATCGATACGGGTACCATAAAGTTCCATCGAGTCAGTCAACACGATGAGCATGACATCTTTTTTACCCATTTCGTAGTACTTTGCTGTCTTGATCGCTGAAAGCATGTTGGCAATTCCAGAGAATCCCATCAGGTTCAGGTTGGCAATGGTTGATTGTGGTACACCCTTTTTTGCAAGATAAGCCTGACCTTCAGGCTCATTGAACAGGCGCATAATGTTCACTACGTCATTATCATCAATGGCGGTGATCAGATCAGTATTTTTTACATTATGGATCCACGGTACATGTTTGTCGCCAATTCCCTCAATGCGGTGGGCACCAAAACCATTCTGCAGTAAGGTTGGGCACTGCAAAGCTTCACTGGCGGTGATTATGCTGGTGGGGAATACCTGTTTCAGATAATCGCCGCAGCCGATTGTACCGGCAGAACCTGTGGTCAATGCAACGCCGCGATAATTATCACCAGGTCCCATGACTTTTCGTAGTACTTCTTCCATGGCATGACCGGTAATTTCATAATGCCATTGATAGTTGCCAAATTCTTCAAACTGGTTGAAGATCATAAGATCCTCTCCAGATTTACGGAGTTCCCAGCACTTGTCAAAAATTTCTTTTACGTTAGATTCGCTACCTGGTGTAGCGATGACTTCACCTGCGATCTTTGAAAGCCACTCAAAGCGTTCTCTGCTCATCCCCTCTGGTAAGATGGCGATCGAAGTACAGGCTAACAAGGCGGAATCATAGGCACCGCCACGGCAGTAATTACCTGTGGATGGCCAGACTGCTTTTTGAGTTGTAGGATCAAATTGACCGGTTACAAGTCGGGGAACTAAACAACCAAATGCAGCACCTACTTTATGTGCACCAGTGGGGAACCATTTCCCCACTAAAGCATAGATGCGTGCCTCTGTGCCTGTCAGGCTTGAGGGTAATTCAATGAAATTAACACCACCGAAACCACCACCTTTAGCTACCGGCTGATTGTGCCAGGTAATGCGAAATAAGTTGCGAGGATGCACATCCCATAAGCCAATGCCTGATAATTCTTCTTTGATCTTCGCTGGGATCAATTCGGGGTTCTTCATCTGGGCATAGGTAGGAATGATAATATTCCGTTCGCGTGCTCGTTGCACTGCCCGTTCCTGTCGATCTTTAATTACGGTTAAATCAACTTTACTCATACGCAACTACTCCTTATCATGATTAATATTATCGTCTTCAGGACTTTCGCTAACAATATAGAGCGGCCTGCCTTTGACTTCATCATAAATTCTGCCAACATACTCCCCTAAAATACCCAGGCTGATTAACTGTACACCACCAAAGAAAAGCACCGCGATCAAAGTGGTTGCCTGTCCCAAAAAAGCTTGTTGAGTGATCAGTCGCACAATGATCACTATAGGTATAGCCAGGATACTGATACCAGCTGAGATAAATCCAAGGTAGGTAGCAAGCTGTAAAGGAAAATACGAAAAACTGGTGATCGCATTGAGTGCCAGTGCAAGCATCTTTTTTAATGGATATTTCGTTTTCCCAGCAAAGCGTGCTGCCCGTTTGTAAGACACTCCAATTTGCTTGAAACCAACCCAGGAAGACATCCCACGTAAAAAGCGGTGCGTCTCCCTCATTTTTCCCATTACATCCACAACCTTGCGATCCATTAAACGGAAGTCGCCAGTATCAAGGGGAATATTGATATCAGTGATCTTTGAGATCAACCGGTAGAAAACAGATGCGGTCGTTCGTTTAAACCAGGTTTCGCCTTCTCTTTCTGCACGAACCGCATACACCACCTGGTATCCTTCTTTCCATTTTTCGATCATTTCCAGAATTACTTCCGGTGGATCCTGCAGATCTGCATCGATGATTACCACTGCTTTTCCTCGACTGTAATCCATGCCCGCCGTTACGGCTACCTGGTGTCCAAAATTTCGGGCGAAGATCACCGGCCTCACCCGGCTATCCTGTTTTGCCAAACGGCGAATGATCTCGGTTGAACCATCCTGGCTACCATCATCAACAATGATCAATTCCCAGGGTTCTTTTGTTATCTCCATCACTTCACTGATGCGGCTTACGAGAACATCCAGACAATCTTTTTCATTGTAGACAGGAGCTATGATAGAAAAAGTAGGTAACATGATCTTTTCTGTTTTCCTATTGGTTCAAATGCTTCTTTAATGCAGATAAAGTAGGCTCGATAATCGGAGCTTCAGTAACTGCCATGAGCGCAGCCCGTACATCCTTCAATCCGTTGCCAGTATTCAACACGAGGATGCGGTCTTCACCAGAGATCAAACCGGATTTCAGAGCCTTTTTCATTCCAGCAAAGGCTGTAGCACCTGCAGGTTCAGCGAAAACACCAACTTTTCCTAATTCGCCGATTGCTGAGATGATCTCTTCATCTTTTACGGTAAGGTATGCACCATTTGTTTGAGTGGCGGCTCGTACCGCACGTACCCCGTCACGAGGCAAGTCAACTGAAATACTGTCCGCAACTGTCTTTGCTGAAACAGGAGTAATCGTTTCTGTTTTTGCTTCAAAGGCATTGGCGACTGCAGCAGACCCTTCTGATTGAATACCATAAAGCTTTGGCATGATACGCAACCATCCCAATTTTTGCAGATCTTTGAAACCCTTATGAATACCAGAGATAATGTTCCCATCTCCTACAGATACAAAAATATGCAGTGGAGCTTCATCAGGCTCGAAACCAAGCATCACCTGTTCCCAAATTTCCAATGCGGCGGTCTTTTTTCCTTCAGCAGTGAAAGGGTTGTATCCAGTATTCCGGCAATACCAGCCAAATTCCTGTGCAGCTTCGATCGTAAGATCAAAGGCATTATCGTATGTACCGTCTACCAGGATGACCTGTGCACCATAGATCAACAACTGTGCAACTTTAGCTGGTGGCGCAGATTTCGGTGCGAAAATGACCGCTTTTTGACCAACTGCAGCAGACATACCAGCCAAAGCAGCACCCGCGTTGCCTGTTGATGCTGTAACAATTACCTCTGCGCCAATCTGCCTGGCTCGTGCTACCAGGATGGCGCTTGCCCTATCTTTGAAGGATGCAGTTGGATTCTTTCCTTCATCTTTCAGCCAAAAATCTTTTAATCCATATTGACGCTTGATTTCGGGAAGCGTGTAAATCGGGGTCCATCCTGCAGATCGTAGAGGTGTGCCTTCTCCTCCCGGGTCTTCTACAGGGAGTAGAGGTAAATACCGCCACAATGAGAAGTCACTTCTTGAAGTGATATCATCAATCTCATAGTGCTGTTTGATATGTTCATAGTCTAAAAGAACATCCAGATTACCCCCATCATGGGGGCAAGTGTAGGTCACTTCATCTGGTCGAAATTCATGCTCACACAGTGAACAGCGATAACCAACAAACGAATTCATATTCTCCTCAAATAAATATTTATTCTGCGCCAGGAAATTCCTGATAACCTTCCTGACTATTCGTTTTCAAAAGGGATACCTAACGAAGCTGGTGGTGACGTACGTAGAGCTCGCAGGATCTTTGAAATGATCGCGCGAGGTTTTTCTGGCAGAGCAGCCAGTTCCCGATCTACCCATTCTGCACGTCCCACATTGACCAATAAGAGAGTAAGGATCATGAGTGGAAACGGTGCTGCTTGTAATATTTGAATCGGAATTTGAGTAGAAGATTGCAGCGTGATTCCCAATTGCTGCAAAGCAGCAAAGAAATACGCCCCAAATGCTACGCGTAGTGGATTCCAACCACCAAAGATCGTAATCGCTAATGCGATCCAACCCACACCATCCAACCCGGACAGCTGACTGCTCCAACCAATCTTTACAGCAAGGCTATACATCGGACCTGCCAGCCCTACCATGGCACTTCCAAGGATGGTATATAAATATCGTAAACCATTTACATTGGCGCCACGAACAAATGCTGCCGCCGGTCGTTCGCCAACACCACATAGCATCAATCCTGGGCGTGTTTTAAACATGAATATGTACGCAGCGATGATAAAGATATACGAAGCATAAACCACAATCGAGTGATTAAAAAATACCGGCCCAACAAATGGAATTTCGGATAATCCGGGAATGGGGATTTTTGAGACAAAAATTCCAGGTTTATTATTAAAGGGTGCACCCAAGAAGTAAGACAGGTCGCGTCCCAGAAGTGCCAGAACAAATCCGATGGCTACCTGAGATTGTTTCAACGTAATGCTGCTGAAGGCAACGATTGCTCCAACTAAAGCTCCAATTAAAGCTCCAACCAAAAATCCTAAAAAGATGCTGTTTGTGGTTAATGCAACCACAAATCCTGCCATTGCAGTCAATAAAATCGTCCCATTGACTGAAAGATTGGTGATACCACTCTTTTCTGTAAAGTTTTCACCAATGGAAGCGAACAATACCGGTACAGCATATTCTACAATTCCAGCCAGAGTTGTTAAAGTTGAACTATCCATTGGCTGCTCCTAATGTTTTTTCACCAGGCGTTTTCGAACGCCATCTGCCATGAGAACAAAGAGAACCAGGAATCCCTGCAATACACCAGAAAGATAAGTATTCAGTCCCATATATTGAAGCTCAACATTTCCGATTCCCAAAGCAGCAAAGAAGAAGGCAATAAATGGCGACCAGATGGGATGGTAGTTCACCAACATGGCAACCAGAAGCCCCAGAAAACCATATCCAGCTCCAGCATCAGGGATCAGGCTATATTGTTTCGATGTTACAAGAATGGCTCCGGTAATTCCTGCGAATAAACCACAAAGTCCAAATGCCAGTAAAAAGTATCTTGTAGTAGGAATACCCAGGATGTAAGCAGCTTTATCGTTTTTCCCGATCGCTTTTAGCTTCAAACCAAAATGCGTACCTTTCAACATCACTGCCACAAAGATCACAAGAATGATCGCAATGATTAAAGTCGTTAAACTAATATTCGTACCTTCAATAAAAGGAAGGCGAAATTTCGGATCAATCCATTCGGTACCGCTACTTGAGGCAACGCCGGGACGTTTCCAGGGACCAAAGATCAGCCAGATCGCAACAGTTTTGGCAACAAAATTTAATCCCAGACCGCCAAAGATTTCGTTCACCCCCCCAAAGATTTTCATCAATCCTGGTAACAAAGCCCACAGAATTCCACCCAGGGCTCCCGCAAGAATCGCAAGGGTTGTCACCATGCTTGGCGCCAGGCTGGTTTGATCGAGCAGGCGAAAAGCTCCAATGGTGAATATGGCGCCAAATGTTATCTGTCCTTCCATTCCGATATTCCAAAGCCCTGCCGTAAATGTAAATAATAGACCTGATGTGGCGATCACAAGGGGAACCCATGATGCCAGAACGGTTGTAATTTTTATCGGCGTTCCAAAAGCTCCAATCAGAATATTTTTGTATGCTTCAAGGGGCTGCGCTTTGGCTACAACCAGTACAAGAGATGTGAACAATAAAGCCATAAGAATGGCTGAAATCCTGATCCCAAGATCGATCCAGGTAGATTTCTTTAGAATTGCAGGAGTACGCCCTGCCTGTGGTTCTAATGACATCCGGATGCTCCTTCGAAATGACTTACCATCCCTTACCACCAATCAGTTGACCCAGTTCCTCAACTGTGGTTGTATTTGCATCAACAGGCTTCGATACCAGCCCGCCAAAGAATACTAAAATACGGTCACTATATTGGATGATCTCGTCAAGATCAGATGAGGTGAACACGATGGAAGTGCCTTCTTTGCATCGCTCTTTCATCTTTGACCAGATCCAGATAGACGATTCAATATCAAGACCACGCGTGGGATGTTCCAGTAAGATCAGACTCAACTTGTTGCGTAATAATGCCAATAAAGCGCGCTGCTGATTGCCACCAGATAACTGTTCTATACGACTTACAGGTGTACCTTTAATATAGAAATCGCGAATCCTCTGCTCGGTAAGTTCCATCGCACTTTTCTGATCGACAAATAATTCGCGATGTTCTTCAGATAAAATAAAATGCTCAGTCAGGGTCAAACCAGTGATCAACCCTTCTTCCAGTCTTGCTGCTGGCAGATATGCAATACCCGCCTTCTTAAAGGTCGCATAAGATTTCCCTGCAAAATCTTTACCATCGATGAGTATTTTCCCATTTACAGGGCGCATTAATCCGGTAAGCATTCGCAGGAATAACCTTTGACCAGAGCCCTCCATTCCTGCCAGTCCAATTACTTCACCGCAATTCAACTCAAGATTGATATCTCGCATACGAAGCCGGTAATCTTCCAGCCCAATATTCTCTAATTTTAGGGAACAAACACTTTGTTTCGAGGAAGTTTTACTACCAACCTCAATGGATTTGCCAAACATCATATTGACAAATCGATCAGTGTCATACGGAGGTTCAACCTCACCAACGAGTTTGCCCTGCCTCAATACTGCAACATGATTGCATAATCCTTCTACTTCTTCGAGCTTATGAGAAACGAAAATGACTGTTAATCCCTGGCTTGCCAGTTTCACAAGCGTCGCAAACAATTTTTCTTTTTGATTGGCTGAAATGCCAGTGGTAGGTTCATCCAAAATAAGAACTTTTACACCTAACCAGAGTAACCGTAATATCTCCAACTGTTGCCGTTCGCCAACCGTCAGTGTCTCAACAAACGTATCAGGTTTGATCTGAAAATCGAACTCTTTCGATAGTCGAATGATCTCTTTTTCAACTTCTTTTTTATTAGGAAACAATCCACCTGGTCGTCCAAGCAAAAAATTATCAATAACTTTCATGGGTGGGAAATCAAGTGGATCCTGGTGAAGCATACCAATTCCTAGTTCCACTGCATCTTCAGGCGTTGATATTTTCACCGCTTTATCATCAAGCAAAATTTCACCCGATTCTGCCTGATAAAATCCTGAAAGTATTTTCATTAAAGTGCTTTTTCCAGCGCCATTTTCTCCCAGAATTCCAAAGATGCTGCCTGAAGAAATACTCATGCAAATATCATCATTTGCATGGACCTTTCCAAACCACTTGTGAATATGCGAGAATGAAATATTCAACAGACTACCCTCAAGACAAAGAATAATGAGGGGAAGGGATTTCCTTCCCCTCATGCTCTACTAAATTTACTCGCTTTGACCTTCCATGCCTTCGAGTAACTGAGGAAGATACCAGACCTGATAATCGGTCGCAACTACACCATCTGCAAGATATTCAGTACCATCCTGCAGATTGATTGGTCCTGTCCACAGATTCAGACCACCACCCAATTCAGCAATAAATTGGTCAACCAGGGCAGAGTTTTCTTCTGAAAGTGCTCCACCTTTGTTAAAACCAACTGCTGAAGTATCAGGGTTATTAATATCTGCCCAGTCTGGACCAACAAGTTCAAAGGAAGATTCCCATGTTCCGTCCTGAATGGATTGGATGGCTTTTACATAGGAAGGACCCCAGTTGAAGTATTCGACACCAAGGCAGACTTCATCTGCACCTTCACAGGCACCTGCATAATCATAAGGCAGCGCCCAAACCTGCTTGCCATCAGCAGCAAATTTCTTTGCTTCGGTGAGAGCTTCAGTTGTATCGATGGAACTGAGCACTACATCGTACCCGGTATTATAGAAATCATCAGCTACCTGCGTAGGATCAAGAGTTACACCAGGGAGGTTGAACCAGAAACCGATCCAGGTCACTTTGAATTGCAGATCAGCGGGATCTTTCTTGAGGTAATTTGTCCAGCAATATTTTGCGCCTAAATAAGCAGAAGCAGCAAAACGACGGGTTTCATCATTGATCAATGGACCAAGAAAACCGATCTTACCAGTCTGTGAAGTCAGGGCTGCTGCACAACCAGCGATCATCTTGCCGTATTCCATGCGACCCATGATGTTCTTCATGTTGGGAAGATCAACATAGTTCTTGCCCTCTTTCCAGGCAGAATCACCAGAAGCATGAATGACATATACATCAGGATGCTCCTGTGCGAATTTGATTGCGTTGTCTTTTTGGTCATCTGAGTTGAAAATAACCAGTTTGGCGCCTTTGGAAACCATATCCGCAGCTAATTCGGCCGGGGTCTGGGTATGTGCTGTTGAACCAGTATAGACATTTTCAAGATATAGAAATTCTGTACCTGGGAGTTTTTCCTGAACATACAGAGCCGCATCATAGTGTGCCTGGCTCCATCCCATATCAGTTGCTGGTCCGACAAGCAACAAACCGAATTTAATTGGAGCAGCTTCAGTGGGTACTTCGGTTGTTGCAACAACTGCTTCAGTAATTTCAGCTGTAGCAGTTTCTTCTACCGCTGGTGCTTCTGTAGCTTCTGGTGCTTGAGTTGCCTTTGGACCGCAAGCGGTCAATATCATGCTCATCATGATAAAAACACTTAGCATAATCCATGCTGTTTTACGTGACATGTTCTCCTCCAATATAAAGATTTGTGTATAAACGGATCTGGGGTATGTTTTGAAGTATCTTACGTCGGAAAACCACCTCCTTCCGAACTGGTTAAAAAGCCAGGTGCATTAAAACTTCTTAACAATCCATTTATACCATGAAACCAAAAGGCATCTCTGAAATTTAATATAAAAAATGTGTCGGGCAGCATTGATGAATGCTACCCGACAGGTTTTCTTTACGGAACTATCCAGGTACCAGTTTCGCCCTTCAGAGCACGACCGATATTCTCTGGGTTGGTGACGAGGGCTTTCTTGCCACCATTTTCCAGATACCAGATAATCGCCTGGATTTTTGGTGCCATAGAGCCTTTCGCAAAGTGTACACCTTCAGCGAGGTATGCTTTTGCTTCTGCCAGGGTCATCTGGTCAAGTTTCTTCTCATTGGGTTTGCCAAAATTAAGAGAAACTTTTTCAACTGCGGTGGAGATCAGGAACAGGTCAGCTTTAACCAATCGGGCTAACAAACTGCTCGCATAATCTTTGTCAATCACCGCTGCCACACCCTCATATGTGCCATCTTCTTTTTCAATAACGGGAATACCGCCGCCACCAACAGTGATCGTGATCACGCCAGCCTGGATCAGAGCATTAACTGCCTCTACTTCGACAACTTTTTGCGGGATGGGAGATGCCACCACACGCCGCCAGCCGCGTCCAGCATCTTCAACAACCGTCCAGCCCATTTCAGCGGCACGTCGCTTTGCTTCTTCTTCATCCATGAAGCCGCCTATTGGTTTTGAGGGGTTTGTGAATGCCTTATCATTGCGATCCACAGCCACCTGGGTCACAACTGTTGCAACTGGTTTCTTGATACCGCGGCGATGCAGCTCATTTTGAAGGTTCTGTTGTAGTGAATATCCAATGGCTCCCTGGCTGTCTGCCCCGCAAACATCCATAGGAACTTCATGCATACCTTCGTATTTAGCTGCAATTTCAGAGCGGCGAATAATGAAACCCACCTGAGGTCCATTACCATGTCCAATAGCAACATCCCACCCGGCTTCGATCATATCAGCTATGTGAAATGTTGTTTCCTTTGCTGCCAGATATTGATCTTCGACGGTTTGATGATTCTTATCCTTGATTAAACTGTTACCGCCAATGGCAACCACTGCAATTTTCTTTGACATACAAAAAATCCTTTTCTCTTCTTTATAATATTCCTTCGGCATCTAATCCCTCACCATGAAAGAAACTCATGGTGAGGTCTAGAAATTTAACCCATTGTAAGTGCCATAACGGCATTTTGGGCATGCATACGGTTTTCTGCTTCATCATAGACAACAGACTGCGGGCCATCCATTACACCATCGGTAACTTCAATGTTTCGATCGGCAGGTAGTGGATGCATGTAGATTGCATCTGGTTTTGCCAGTGCCATTTTTCGTTCATCTGTGATCCAGTGCTCATATTTCTTGATGATCTTCGCACCTTCTTCTGGATCTGGTGTGTGAACCATCGCGCCCCAGGATTTAGCATAGATGATATCAGCATCTTTGAAAGCTGCATCCATGTCATCCATTACTTCAAAACCAACACCAAACTTGCGTGCCTGCTCCCGTGCCATATCCATGATTTCTGGCATCAACCGGAATTCTGGTGGATGAGCAAGAACTACATCCATGCCAAAGCGCGGCATCTGCAACACCAGACTTTGGGGAACAGACATGGGTTTCTGGTAAGAAGCTGCGTATGCCCATGAGACAACCATCTTCTTGCGACGCAGATCGCGTCCTTTCTTCTCGACAATGGTCATCAGGTCAGCCAGACATTGGAATGGATGATATACATCGCATTGCATGTTCAGAATTGGCACGCGAGATGCCTTGGCAACAGCGTTTTCATACTTATTTCCGATGCCCCAATCAACATGGCGGATTGCAATGCCATCGTAGTAACGCCCAAAGATTTCTCCGATTTCTTTTGGGGTATCCCCATGAGAGATTTGTGTAGTGCGGCTTTCAATGAAGGCTGCATGACCACCAAGGTGTGCCATACCAGCTTCAAAAGAACCGCGGGTTCGAGTGCTGCTGAAGAAAAATAGCATAGCAAGTACTTTATCCCGCAGCAGTGCGGTGGATTCATTCAAAGCACGTTTGCGTTTCAGGTCAAACGCTACATCTAATACTGTTTCAACTTCTTCCTTACTAAAATCGAGGTCGCCGATCAGATCACGACCATGTAGGTACGTTTGCATATGAATCTCTCCTGATTTTTTATTCCATCGCGCCTAATACCAGCGCCAATAGAGCCATGCGCATTACAACACCGTTGTAGGCTTCCTGCCAGTAGCGTGACCAGCGGGTGATGTCAACATCGGGCGGAATTTCATCCATGCGGGGTAGAGAATGCAGCAGAATTGCATCAGATTTTGCTTTATTTGCTAACAGTTCACGGGTGATCTTGTAATTACTGGGGGTTAATCCGTGCTCTCCAGCTTCCTGGCGAGATTTGGTGTAGTCTGGTTGGACAACTGGCTCTACCAAAATGACATCTGCTTTCGCAATTGCCTGTTCAACATGTTCTGCAATAGTGAAATTGAGGTTATATTGCTTCAGTTCTTCTTGAAATTCTGGCAAAATTGACATTTCGGGTGGTGCCACGAACGTAATCGGGCAATCGAACTGGGTAAGTGCGTAAGCCAGGGAGTGCATGGTGCGCATGCGCATATCACCAACTGCCAGCCAGGTTAATCCATCGATATGACCTTTTTCCGACAAGACAGTGTACAAGTCGGTTAAGATCTGGGTGGGATGCTCACCCCAACCATCACCACCATTAATGATCGGAACAGATGCCCATTTAGCTGCTTCCATTGGGGCACCTTGCTGGAAATGGCGCATAACGATCACGTCGCCATAGAATTCGAGCATTTTTACAGTATCTTTGATACTTTCTTGATACCAGTCACCTGCACGGGTCATCTTGGCGTCGGAGAAACCGGTAACATGCCCACCCAGACGATGCATGGCAGCCTCATGGGCAAGCCGGGTGCGGGTGCTGGGTTGATAAAAAGCTGTGACCAATGTTTTTTCTTTGAGCATATCCACATTACGACGGCTGCGGGCAATTGGTTCGAGTTCTTTTGCTACTTCAAAAACATGAAAAAACTCATTTCGTTCGAAATCTTTTAGAGAAAGAATATCACGACCAGCAAAACTACGCATTTCAAGTACCTCCTGAGGTTTAAATAAATAGTTATTTATTTTCTTCTACACGGCGAACTACATGGAAACGAAAATAGCCAGGTAGGAAATAACTTTGAGAGATATCAACCACTTGATCATTGATATCATACAATTGACTGGACATTTGTAGCAGTACATCACCGCGTTGGATCTGCATTGCCCGAGCAATTTCGGTTGGAGCAGCTACAGCTTTAATTTCTGCTACCGAAGTTGATAAATTGAAATCTCCGCGATTCAACATGAGATCAAGAACTGAACCAGTAAATCCATTATGTAAATCTTCCGGTGAAAATAGATCGGCAGCGATCTCATCGATCAGGAACGCCACTGGTCGCATTTCTGTAAGAATGATGCGGCTTACCTTTATCACGTCACTTCCAACAGGTATCTGGAAAATTTCTGCCTGGGCTGTATCAGCGGGATGATGCTTAATTCGCAATTCACCCATAGATACGTCCAATTGAATTCTCCCTGCCATTTTTTCGATACTTTCCAGTACCTCAAGTCCAGTTTCTATTACTTTAGAGCGTCCGACAACGAATGTGCCGACACCCTGCCTTCGACGGATCAATCCCTGTCCCTCAAAGGTACGCATTGCTTCACGCAACGTTGCTCGTGAAACGCCCAACTGGCGTGCCAGATCTGGCTCAGAAGGCAATCGATCTCCTGCTGGTGTTTCAGCTATGAGCACAGCCAATTCTTGTTGTAGCCTTTGAAAGGGATGAAGAGATTCATTTACAGGCATTTTGTCTTTTTCTGGATTTCCAGTCCTCCTTTAGAAAGTATTGATCAATTTATGCTATGCTCATTCCAATAACTGAACAAAATCAAACCGGGTGGTGTCCACCAAACCCAGATCTGAAATTCGAAGTTCAGGAATGACCACCAGACCCAATAAACTGAGCTGCATATTTGGATTTTGAATGGTACATCCACAGCTCTGAAATCCCGACAAAACAGTATCTGCAGCTTTTGCAACTTCGACTGCAGGTTCATCCGACATCAACCCTGCGATGGGAAGTGTCACCTGTCCGATCACTTTCCCTTCCTTGACCACAATTTGACCGCCGTTCATTGCAGCCAGGTGGTTGGCAGCAATCGCCATATTCTCCTCATCAGTGCCTGCAACGATCATATTATGACAATCATGTGCAACTGTGGTTGCAACTGCACATGGGCAGGTAAATCCAAATCCATTCACCAGACCCATTTGCACTTTCCCGGTATTATGGTGGCGTTCAATTAATGCCAGTTTAGCTACATCTCGTTTCATATCAGTCAAAATCTCGCCATTTTCGGGAATGACAGTCATGAGCAGATGACGTGTGGGTGCCTGATTTTCGACGATCCCAATTACATGAGCCGTATGGGGAAAATCACGTAATGCCGGGATGCGAAAATTATCTGGCGTAAGCATGTGCGGAAGGTGTACAGAGTGTAAAGCCCAATCAGGATACTTCACCACTGGTTTTTCGATCAGAATGGTTTCATCTTCAACAATCTGCTCGCCTCGTGCGATCACCATATCTACATGGAAATTATTCAGATCTTTCACCAACACAACATCAGCGTGTCTGCCAGGTGCGATCAATCCCATTTCTCGGGTCAACCCAAAGTGCTCTGCAGTATTGATCGTAACCATCTGGATCGCCATCATGGGAGATAATCCTACAGAAACCGCGTGTCGTATCGCCCTGTCCATATGACCTTCATTTACCAGAGTAGCAGAATGAGCATCATCTGTGCAGAGGGAGAACAGGCGGCTTTCTAACCCCTCTTCAAGAATAGCTTTAGCCTGCTGCTCGACATCTTTCCATCCAGAACCGTAGCGCATCATCACTCGCATACCTTGACGAGCACGTTCAATGGCATCTTGCTTTTGTGTACCTTCGTGATCATCCTGGGGGCCACCGGCAACATAACCATGGAAATTGAGCCCCAGGTCTGGGCTGGCGTAATGCCCGCCAATCACTTTGCCTGATTGGCGCGTGACGGCCATTTCAGAATGAACTTTATCATCTCCATTATATACACCTGGGAAGTTCATCATCTCACCCAATCCGATAATTCCCGGCCAGGTCATAGCTTCGGCAACCTCTGCTGGTCCAATCGAAGCGCCTGGTGTTTCAAAACCAGGAGCAGAGGGCACACATGAGGGCATCTGTACGTAAACATGGATTGGCTGTTGCCTGGCTTCTTCAAGCATCAGACGTACACCACGCAATCCAAAGACATTCGTGATCTCATGTGGATCAATGAACATTCCAGTTGTTCCATGTGGCAGCACTGCACGAACATATTCACTGACCGTTAGCATCCCCGATTCCACATGTAAATGCCCGTCTAACAGACCGGGAACAAGAAACCGTCCATCAGCATCGATCACTCGTGTATTTTCACCAATGGTATGATTTGCATCAGAACCCACATAGGCAAATCTCCCATCAATGATGGCAATATCTGTGTTTGGAATGATCTCACCCGTTTGCACGCACACCCAACGTCCGTTTCGAATTACCAGATCAGCGGGTAAACGACCCATTGCGCAATCGACCAATATTTTCGAACTGTAATAGGCTATTTGCATTCTGTCTCCAGAATCCCTCTTCCTTTATTTCAAGGTAATGGAATACCACTTAATCGTGATGCGGCATGATTATGTTTTTCGATCAAACGATGAACATCGATATTCACAAGTTCACCATTTTTCACAACAACTTTTCCTTGCACTACATTCCAATCTACTTTCTGTGGAGCACAAAACAGGATTGATGCCACCGGATCATGTAAACCCCCAGCATAATCCAGTTTGTTTACGTCAATCGCAATAAAATCAGCACATTTACCCGGTTCCAAAGAACCGATATCTTTACGCCCCAAAACTTCTGCACCACCACGGGTTGCCAGTTCAAGTGCCTGCCTTGTGTTTAATAGTGGAATGGTGTTTGCGCTGGATAGAGATGCCCCCATTAAGCCGGCACGCAGTCGCGCAAGTAGCAATGCCTGTCGTGCTTCTGCTAGCATATTGGAGCCATCATTACTGGCTGAACCATCAACGCCCAATCCAACCCGCACATTCGATTGAATGTACTCCCATAAAGGTGCAATACCAGAAGCCAGCCGCATATTGGATGTTGGGCAGTGAGCGACACCGCATCCATATTTTGCAAATACACCGATCTCTTCCTGGTTGATATAAATGGAATGGGCGAACCAGACATCTTCGCCCACCCAATCCACCTGCTGCATGTATGTCATCGGGCGATACCCAAATCGTTGTTGGCAAAAAGCTTCTTCATCTTCTGTTTCTGCCAGGTGAGTATGCATATGTACGCCATAATGTCGCGCCAGTTTGGCTGATTCACGCATCAGGTTTTGAGTAACATTGAAAGGTGAACAGGGAGCAACGACAATCTGTAACATGGCTCCAGGTTCGGGTTGGTGATACTGTTCGATCAGCCGTTGGGTATCGCGTAAAATTGCATCTTCATTTTCGACCAGGCTATCTGGTGGCACACCACCCTGGCTTTCACCCATACTCATTGACCCACGTGATGCATGCAACCGGATGCCGATATCCTGTGCACCTGCTATTTCATCATCCAGCCTGGCGCCATTAGGGTACAGGTATAGATGATCGGATGCAGTCGTGCAACCGGATAACGCCAATTCTGATAAGGCACTCTGGGTGGAAATATAAATATCTTCCGGTGTGATCTTACACCAGAAAGGATAATGAGCTCTTAACCAGTTAAAAAGATTAACATTTTGTGCTGTGGGCACTGCCCGGGTTAATGTCTGAAAGAAATGATGGTGGGTATTGACCATACCGGGTAGAACGATATGACCGGTCATATCGATAATTTCATCTGCGGTGGAGGGCAGAGAATTTGTCTCACCCACTTGCTCGATGAATCCATCCCGGATAAAAAGACCACCGTCAGGTATTTCCCTTCGATGGTCATCCATAGTTACCAGAATTGCTGCGTGGCGTAAGAGTAATGAGGTCATATTCAAAGTGTAATCAGATTTTTTTCGTTTGTCAATTGTCAGACAACATCAATTTGACATTTTTCAAAAATTCTCATTTTTCTTGTGATGCTATAATTACTTCTGGAGCGAAAATGAGCGGTCTTTTTCACCAGATTGGGCTATTTCTACAGCAATCACCTGGGAATGTGTTCTTTCACCTGGTGATACTTTTTTCCTTATTTGCAACTTTCCAGGTGATCTGGATCAATCAACGTAATAGCCGTTTTCTTCACATCAAAAGACTTCGTACAGGGCTGGTTGTTCTGCTGATTGGCCAAGGCTTGATCCTGGTGGTATCCTTGGTCACCCAATTGACGGGAATTTCACCGAAAACCCTTTTTCCCACTCTCGATCGGGCAGTAATCGTGATCAGTTTGATATGGATCATCTGGTTATGGATCGCTCCAAAACCTTCACGGTTCATTGATCGAGCGATAGTAGGATTGAGTTTTTTCTTCTTGATCCTGTGGATCATCTCATTGATCGCCTGGTTTCCCCAAAGCGAAAGCAACGATTTTAATACGACAGGAATGGCACTTGGATGGGACATCCTGCTGTGCCTCCTTTCCCTTTATGGAGCTCTTACGATCATTCGTAAACGCCCATTTATCTGGAGTTTTGGATTTATCATTTGTGTTCTGATATTCGTTGGCGGAGTACTGCAGATATTTCTCGGTAATTCGCAAGGAAATTTGGCTGGAATACTTCGTTTATCATTCCTGATATCATTTCCTCTGCTTCCTTTCCTGGCAATGCGCCTTTTTTCGCCACCGGTAGCAGAACAAACGGGCGAACAAGCCAGAATGTATCGTGAACGTCGTCGTTATTCTGCAGACCCACGCACATTGCAAACCTGGTTTCGTACAGTGCAGCAACTTCCAGAAGGTGCCCTTCCCCCTCTCATTGCAAAAGCGATAGGGCAAACCATGTTGGCAGATATCTGTTATCTCATCCTTGCACCCAGGCAACAGGATGATTTGATCTTTCTCTGTGGTTATGACCTGATCCGTGAAGTAGAATTGCCTGGTTTCAGTAAACCACAAACTTTCCTTCCTGTGTTAGCAAGCGCAGTACAGCGTGCAAAACCATATATTTATAATGTGGATACCAATCCAATACCTGAACTTGACAACCTTGCTGATGCCGTAGACCTGCGTAATGCTGCCAATACCATGTATGTTCCACTTGCGAGTTCTGAAATCACCTGGGGTGGGATACTTCTCTTATCTCCTTTTGCTGAACGTATCTGGACTCAAGAAGATCAAAAATATTTGCAAGGTCTTACTGAATTTATACTTCAAACTCTTCTCAGCCTGCAACGACACGCTGAGGATTCTCCAGATACTTCACCTGAAAAAATGGATCTACAGAAAAAGCAGAGAGAATTGGATGAGCTGCATGGGGAATTCCGGGAACTGTTGCTTGCATATAATGAGCTACAGCTACTTCAGGATTCTACCCTATCAACAGGACCAGAATCACAAAACGAAGCGGCTGGCGATAATACAAAAGAAATCTCCATCCCTGCAATACCTGTGATGTTATCTTCCTCTGAAGGGGTAACTGACCATTTTGACATAGGCTCTACAACGCTTATACAGCACATTGATAATGAAGTTTCTCAAGAACTACAGCTGGCTCTTGAAGAATTATCGAATCTGCAGGGACAACTGACTGAAGCTCGAACCAAAATTGGTAAACTTGAAAAACAAGTTGCACAGCAGTCAACAGCTCAATCCACCTGCCCTGAATTCTTCATCACCTCTGCCCAGGAGATTCGTCGCCCATTATCTTCTTTGATCGGATATATTGATATCCTTGAATCAGAGACTGCCGGTGAGCTTAACGAAGTACAACGATCATTCCTGGATCGAATTAAGATCGCTGTGGAAAAACTCCACACTCAACTCGAAAACCTGATCCAGCAAACCACTCAAGATTCCCCTGATCTAGAAAATTCTCCTTCGCAAATTGAATTGATGGCCGTCATTGACCAGGTGATCTCTGATACCGCTTCAGATTTCCTGGAGAAAGACCTTACGTTTCGCATGGATATATCCAATGATATTCCTTCCCTTATGATAAACCGGGAAGCTTTAATAAAAGTTTTAAGCCAGTTATTACAAAACGCTATCATTGCAACTCCCGCTGGAAATTCGGTATTCCTGAGAGCCAACCGTACCAAACAGGATGATCATGAATTCATTGTGATCCAAATAACAGACAGCGGCATAGGGCTTAGCGGTGAAGAAATATCGCTCATCCAATCCCAAATTAATATTGACAATACCGCTGATATGGCAGGACTGGGAATTCCTGTCAAAGATATGCTCACGGTAAAGAATCTGGTTAACAAGTTGGATGGAAGATTATGGATAGAAAGCCAGGTAAAAGAAGGAACTTCTATTAATGTTATATTGCCGGTAGCTCCTGATGAAACTCAGGTAATGGACGGATATGACGAACTTAAGGAATGAGATCCTACGCGGCTTTGGTGCCGCGGGGTTGATCGTGGTAGCTATTCTTAGTGGGTTTATGATATCATCGTCCGAATCAGAGGTCGCAATACCGCTATTTACTTCTTCAATCACACCTGAACCATCAGAAGAGCGAGAACTCACTGAAATACCAACCAGCACTATCACTCATCCAGCTACCAACACTATGATCCCAACCCAGACAATAACAGCTACAAGCACACACACATTTACCCCTACTTTCACAGCTACACCCACTGCTTGCCCCATTCCTGCAGGCTGGAAAGAATATACTGTGAAGCAGGGTGATACTCTGGAGAATCTGGCAAAAAGCCGAAAGATCACAGTAGATGCCATAAAAACAGGCAATTGTCTGGTTTCAGACCAGATAGTCCCTGGAAATCTTCTCCTCCTGCCACCGATCCCACCAGAACCCACGGCTACCAAAGCAATAGAAACAGAATCTTGCAGCCAACCTGAAGGTTGGATTGTTTACACCATTCAGCCTGGTGATACGTTATACGCATTATCTGTCAGATTTGGTGTGAGTGTGCAAGAAATTCAGCAAGTTAATTGCATGGGATCATCAACGCTACTGGAAGTTGGGAAAACGATATACCTCCCTCAACAACCAGTCTCCCCTGGAGTTCCAACCCCTTCAGGAGGAATTCCGACAGTTGTACCTGTACCCATACCTACATCCGGTGGATAAGAAATGAAAAAACGCTGGAGGCAGGGTTTGATCTTTTTTGTTGTAATGATGATGCTGGCAGGATGTTCCTTCCCGGGATCGTCCATTAATATGCCCGCATCAGTTTCCATATTTTCCAACAACACGCCTGGACCAACTGCCAGCCGTACACCTTTTCAACCCGTTCCTCCAACTGCCACCCATACACCTTTGCCAACCATTACACCTTCCATTACACCTACATTCACCATTACCCCCAGCCCGACCCCCACCGAGACACCGCTGCCTTTTACCCCTACACCCTGGTATTTTGACCTGAATATGCCCGAAGATCAGGAAATGTTTTTAATCCTCGGATCTGACGAAAGACCGGGGGGAGGCTTTAGAACCGATGTTATTTTGTTGGTGATCCTGAACCCTGAACAAGGTACTGCCAGTATTGTTTCTTTTCCTCGTGATTTATATGTATACATCCCTTATTATGGTATGAACAGGATTAATACTGCCATGAATATGGGTGGTTTCACCGCGCTCGCAGACACTCTCGAATATAACTTCGGGGTACGCCCAACCCATTACATCATGACGAATTTCAATAGTTTTGTTGACATTGTTGACACCCTGGATGGAATTGATGTGAATGTAAAGAAAGAATTGGTGGATTATTGCAACCTGCCAATTGCTTATGGTGATTATTGCATCATCCAACCGGGAGTCTTTCCAATGGATGGGCAAACCGCTTTATGGTATGTTCGTTCGCGAAAATCTACCAACGACTTTGACCGTAATCGCCGCCAGCAAGAGGTTATTCTGGCATTGTTTGACCGTATTCTCAGCATCGACGGACTCAGCCGGGTTCCTGAGTTGTACGATATCCTTTCAGATAACGTCGAAACAGACCTGAGCCTGGATGATATGCTCCCCTATGTTCAGCTTGCACCCAAACTGGCAAAAAATGGGCATATCCGTCAATATTCTATTGGGCAAAATGAAGTATGGAACTACATTGCTGAAGGAGGTGCTATGGTGTTGCTCCCTAACCAGGAAGCCATCTATCCTATCTTGCAGCAGGCACTCACGCCATGATTTTTCGCTTGCGATTTGACATAATTTAACTTGTCATGTAGACTGAAATAAGCTACACGAAGATACAAGTTATCTGGAGGTCATACTATGAGTAACCAAATACCTTCCGAGGTTCACATTACCCATACATCCCCGCTGAAACCAGCAATTTCTGCATGGCAATATTTTTTAAATGATCAAGGTCGATCAAATTTCACCATAAAATCTTTTGGTGGCGATATGCAGTTATTAGCATCGTTTCTCGCTCCGGATAAAACTGTAGGACAGGTTTCTACTTTAGATCTTAATCACTTCCTCGATTGGTTACAGAAAGAACGTGGTGTTCCTTGTTCAGCGAAAAGCCTGGCGCGACGCATTACCTCTATCAAATCTTTCTTCCGGTGGCTACATAAGAATGGCGTGATTACTACAGATCCCGCTGAAAAGATCCTCCAGCGCACTGTCATTAGCCCATTGCCCCAGATCTTGACCCAGGAAGAACAAGAAAAAGTGCTTGAAGCTGCTAATTCCTTCCGCAGCACTAACAACCCGGATGCCAGGCCTTATACACTTCTTACATTACTCATGTCAACAGGGATTAAAAAAGGAGAATGCCTGGGAATCCATGTCAACCATATTGAATTGGATTCTCCCAATGGAGCCATTCTATTCGTGCGTTATGCCAGCCCACGCAACCGGTATAAAGAAAGAAAGATCTCGCTGCCCGGTGATTGGGTCGCTGTATACAACGAATATTTGGCACAATATCGCCCATCTGATCAGGTATTCCCCTGGTCACCGCGCAGATTGGAATATCTGCTGGAAGAGATTGGGCAAAAAGCAGCGATCGCCAAGCATCTTTCTTTTGATATGTGCCGTTGGACATGTGCAGTCAATGACTGGAAGGACGGGATTGAACCAGAGAAGATCCGGCAAAAATTGGGCGTTTCAAAAATTCAATACCGTGAGATCAGCATGAAATTACGGCAGCTGGCAGAGAAATAACTTCTGCTTAGAAGATCTTTCATACAGTCGAAGAAATGTTCATCATCTCTTCGGCTGTTTTTATTCCACCCACAAGTGAATTACATTGGCTGTATTTTCTGTCACACGAGCCTGGTGGCTGGTACGAAATCCAGGTATCCAGATAATTTCATCCTTTGCACAGATTAACGGCCATAAAGCTCTGGCTTCGCGAGGTAGTTTTTCATTGATCCAAAAATTTGACAGCTTGAGACCATTTCCATGCATCCCCAGGGGTTTAAAACGATCTCCTGGCAACCCATTGCGCACCATAAAGGTTCTCCCCGATTGTGCTTCGTCCAGAAAGGCATGACCACGTTGGTTCCATGCGGGGTGCATTCTGGCTGCTTCCGCGGAAATTACTTCAGCGCGAATAGATTTTCCATTTGCCAGGGGTATGCCTCCTGGAGCGGTTAAACTATCCTCTGGCTTCAGGGTTTGAAACCAATCAGAAATCAGAGTACAGAGGGTACTCCAATCATTAGTGATCAGGATATCATCTTCGATTCTTCGCAGCACGATCCCCTGTTCCAGTTCCAATTGGTTGGTTTGGGTTGGTTGGCGAATAAAAGATAACCCGCGTTGAATATTATCGAAAGAAAAATCACGGGCTTGTGGAATAAGATGTGCTATCATCCGCCGAAACAGGCTGCTTTGCACACCTGGTTGCAATAAAAGGAATGATTCCTTCTGAAATTTAACCAGGTTATTAGTTATTTCAGGAGACAAATCTTTCCATGCTTTCTCCAAAATATCCTGTAGAAGATCATGATCATTGGATAATGTTATTGTGCTTCGCAGAAGAACTTTTTTAATATTGGGATTGTAAGTTTGTAAATATGGGATAAGCTCGTTACGCAGCCGGTTTCTGAAATAAGTATTTTCCAGGTTGCTCTTGTCAATGATAGGTTGAAGGTTATGCTTTGTACAATATTCTATAATTTCAGATCGCCAGGTGTGTAACAGCGGTCGTACCAACGGGATATTTGAATCCCACTCTGGTAAAAACTGCCTCATCTTCATGCCCTTAAGACCATTCAATCCAGATCCTCTTAGAAGATGCATCAACATGGTTTCTACCTGATCATCAGCAGTATGTGCTGTAACTACTGCTTGTGCATGATTTTGTCTTGCCACATCGAATAGAAATTGGTAACGAGCAATTCTTCCCGCTTCTTCAATGGATAACCTCTTTTGCCAGACAATCTCCATCACATCTACTTTCTTCGCCACAAATGGCACTTTCCACGATTCGGTAATTGTTTTGACAAAGGAAGCATCCTCCCCAGATTCACTGCGTAGTTGATGGTCAAGATGCGCGACAATAATTGGAATACCACAAGTGAATAATAAATGTGCCAGCGATAGACTATCTGGGCCACCGGATACACCTACCACAAGTGGATCGGTACAGTTAATGCAACATTCTTCATGAAGAATTTGGATGATTAAGCGTAAATCCATGATTTTGATTATACTTTAATCATATCGAGCCTGAAGCTAGCTTAATTAGGTCAAAATACCTCTGATGAAAGTGAAACCGGGTGATGACAATGGGTGAACGAATATTAATTGTTGATGATGATTTCGAAACATTACGCATGGTTGGGTTGATGCTTCAGCGTCAAGGTTACAGTATTATTGCTGCCAATAATGGCGAGCAGGCACTCCTCCAGGCCAAAAGTGAACGACCAGATCTAATCATTCTTGATATCATGATGCCTAGCATGGATGGTTATCAGGTATGTCAACTTTTACGTGCAGACCCTCTTACTGAAAATATTCCGGTTTTAATGTTCACAGCAAAAAGCCAATTGGATGATAAAATAGCTGGTTATGACGCTGGTGCTGATGATTACCTCACAAAACCAGTTCATCCGGCCGAATTGATCGCTCATATTAAAGCTCTCCTTGCAAGGCGCACACCTCGCCCACTTTCACCTGTTCCAACCATTGAAAAGGGAAAAATGATTGGCATTCTTGGAGCGAAAGGTGGTCTGGGTGTATCGGCTCTGACCCTTAACCTGGCGATCAGTATTGCCCAAAAAAGCAAGACAAATATTGTGGCAGCCGAAACCCATCCCGGAAATGGCTCATGGGCGATTGATCTGGGTTTCATGAATCCGAATGGATTAAATAATCTGCTAAACATGAAAACTCATGATATCAACCGGGATTCCATAGAAAAGCAATTGGTAAAAATTACCTATGGTCCCCGGCTGCTGCTTGCAGGCAATAATCTCTCTGATGGAAATCTGGCAACTGAAGTTTCCAAAATGGAAATGATCATCCAACATTTACCTCAAATTGGAGAGCTGGTTCTGGTGGATTTTGGAGTACCAACATTACCCAATATCGAACGGCTGCTGAATTACTGTGATCAACTGCTTCTTGTGATCGAACCTTTTCCTTCATGCCTGGAACATACAAAAATCCTTACCAATGATCTTGCCAGATATGGTTTTGGTAAATCAAAATTACTACATATTGTCATCATTAACAGAATCCGGGCAGATATGCAGATCAGTGTTACCCAGCTTCAGGAAGCCCTCAAGATCAAGGTTACCCAGATGATTCCACCCGCTCCCGAAGTGGCAATTCTGGCAGCGGAAAAGAATATTCCGTTGATCGAGCTGCAACCCGAAGGGCTGTTGACCCAGCAATTTGAACGGCTTGCAGATTTCATACTGGAGCAGATACAAAAATGATTCCCACTGCTGCAATCGGGGGTATACAGAAAGCAGCAAATATTATTAAGAATGCCCACTGTGTGGTAGCTTTTACTGGCGCAGGAATTTCTACTCCTTCCGGAATACCAGATTTTCGTTCTGCAGGGGTTGGCTTGTGGCAAAAAGATGATCCCATGCAGGTGGCATCCCTTACTGCTTTTCGATTCCACCCTGAACGTTTTTTCGCCTGGTTAAAACCTTTACTGCAGCAAATCTCTTCAGCGCAACCCAACCTTGCTCATGCCAGCCTGGCTCAACTGGAAACTGCTGGAAAGATACATGCAGTTATTACCCAGAATATCGACATGCTCCATCAGAAAGCTGGATCAAAAAACGTTTTCCCGTTGCATGGTTCAGTAGATAGACTTATCTGTCCGCATTGTAAAGCTGTTTACCCAACAACTTTTTTCCTGGAAAGATTCTTGCAACAGGATATCATGCCACGCTGCTTGACGTGTGACCGGTATCTCAAACCAGACATTGTTCTTTATGAAGAGTATTTACCGCAAGACATATGGAACGGGGCAGAAGAATTGATCAAAGACACGGATGTAATGATCGTGATTGGCTCATCGTTGGAGGTATTTCCTGCATGTACAATCCCACAAATGGCTGTGGAAAATCATGCCAGCCTGATCATCAACAATATCAGTAGCACACCGCTTGATGAATATGCAGATGTTCTTTTACCATTTAACGCAGAAGAGATTTTGCCAGCAATTGCTGAATTGGTGTTGAACCCATGAACTCTCTGGTTCAAAAAAACTCCTATTATCGTCTGATACAATCGCTAACTGTTGTGCTGACAGCACAATCACCCCACGCCATGCTGCAACAATTCGCCTATCACACCGCCAATTTGATAAATGCTGCTGGATCCCTGGTTTATTTACAGGATGATCCTGCTCGACCACCAAAAATGAAAATTGTTTGGACGAAGGAAAAAGGATTTTCCACACCGGTAGATATTTCTGTAAATCCATTGGCAGAGCTGGTCATTAAGGAAAAGCGTTCTCTTAAGCTTGATCCACCCGATCATTGTTGGGTCCTGACAACAGAGCAAGTTCATTTTCCTGAAGTAAACAGGATCACCGCAATTCCATTACTTACCAGTAAAAAAGCGATCGGCATGGTTGAACTTATCAATCATCCAAACCCCATTTCACCTGATGAAGAAGAGCTTTTATTGATTCTTGCTGCACAAACAGCGAAATATTACCATAAGCCCTTTGATGTTATCCAACCAGAAAAATCGGCAGATTCGGTTCCTGAATTCATTGAGCATATCCGTTCTCCATTGACAACCATGAACACTATTGCTTACCTCTTAAAGCAGCCCGAACTGCCGGAAGAACAGCGCTTTGAACTTGTCAATTCATTCCAACTGCAAGCCAATCAAATTAATAATGTAGTTAATAGCTTTGAAGAAGTCACCGATTGGGAAACCGGTCGTATATCTCTGGAACCTGTGCTAACTGATATTGTTCCCATATTGCATAAATCCATTCACCAGCTGGAAAATCTTGCTACCAGACATATGATTTCTATAACTGAAGAAATCCCCGAAACCCTACCCGCAATTGAAATTGATGGAAAACGTATGGAACAGGTTTTCACACACATCATCCAGAATGCTATTCAATACAACCATCCTAAAGGGAGTGTTTACATTAGTGCCTGGGAAGAATCTGGCAATTTATGGGTTTGCATTCAAGATTCGGGAAATGGGATACCGGAGACAGACATCCCAGCAGTTTTCGATAAATTCTACCGGGCTCACAATGCCGAAAAAGTGAAAGCGGGTCCGGGACTTGGGTTGGCACTTTGTAAACAGATCATCCAGGCGCACAAAGGGCAAATTGACCTGAAAAGCAAACTTTCTGTTGGAACGATCATTACAATTCAACTTCCCCTGAAAATATAACCTACCGGCTACCCCGCCTTCCGAATTGTCTTTCCAGAACATCGACGGAAAAGTGGATCATAGTAGGTCTACCATGCGGGCAGGTGCGCGGAGAGTCACATCTTTCCAGGTCGCGCAGTAAACTCGCTTGTTCTTCAGGAGCAAGCAGGGTTCCACCCTTTACTGCTGCACTTTTACACACTCGTGATGCAATGATAGCTTCCATTTCTGAACGCATAGGGCTTTCATCCTCTTCAATCTCTTCGACAACTGCTCTCAACATCGCTTGAGGATCGTTCTTAAGAAAAATTGCTGGGATGGCACGAACTCGAAAGGTGTTCGTGCCAAACTCATCGACAACAAACCCTAATTTCGCCAACGTTTCCAAAGAATCAACTAAAATGGCTGCCTGATGAGGAGCCAATTGGATCGTGATGGGCTGTAATAATGGCTGCATGATCATTTCTTTACCGCGAAGATTCATTAATTTTTCGAATAAAACTCGCTCATGAGCAGCATGTTGATCGATGAGATACAAACCATCCGGTCCTTCAGCGACGAGATAGGTTGCACCAATCTGACCAATTAATCGGAGTAAAGGCAGCCTGTCTCCTGGCAGGTTATCTAAAGGTGCATTGGTATTTACCATCGAATTGGTGGATTCATTCTGATCAGATATGCTGTCCGCTTCTGCAGCTATTTGCCAATCCAGCCCAGGTGCCTGTGTAATAGGAGACGTGTCGGCAGAAGCTAATGCTGTTCCCCATAACCTTTGCGGGTTGATTTCCGGGATGGGAGAATATGCCATTACTGCTCTTCGTACCGCCCGTTGCACAGCCGCAAATACTTTATCACTGCTGCGAAAACGAACTTCCGCTTTGGCAGGATGGACATTGACATCAACTTCTTCAGGGGGAAGTTCGATAAACAACACTGTTAAAGGAAATCTTCCCACCATGAGTAAACCAGCATACGCCTGAACTATTGCGGCGTTCAGTGAGGTGTCATGTATCCATCGTCCATTTACAAAAAAAGTCATCTCTTTTCGGTTTGATCGGGTAAGCGATAATGGACTTGTAAACCCTGTGATCGAGGTATTGCCGTCTTCAAAGATCACTTCCAGCATCTGGCGGGCAATGTCAACACCATAAAGACTGGCTAATACCTCACGTCTACTTCCACTACCGCTGGTTTTCATGACAACACGCCCATCATCGACCAGGGTGAATTGTATGTGAGAATATGCCAGCGCGTATCGTGTCACAAGGGCATGAATCTGCTGCCGTTCAGTCGCATCGGTTTTGAGAAATTTCAGGCGTGCCGGCACATTGGCAAATAAATTTTCGACTCGGATGGTTGTTCCTGTTGGAAAGCCAATTTTTTCCAACTTCCCCCCTTCCCCTCCCTCTACCACAAGACGTGAACCAGCTTCTTCTTTTTCTATTCGTGTTATCAGTGTACTGCGAGAGACCGAAGCTATAGATGCTAAAGCTTCCCCGCGAAAACCCAGTGTATGGATTGCAAATAAATCTGCTGCCGAATTAAGCTTGCTGGTAGCGTGTCGGGTGACTGCCAACCCAACTTCATCAGAAGGTATCCCCGAACCATTATCGGTAACCTCGATCAATTGCTTCCCGGCTTGTTGAATTTGGATGGAAATATTTGTAGCACCCGCGTCCAGGCTATTCTCGAGTAATTCTTTCACAACTGACGCTGGTCTTTCGACCACTTCGCCAGCTGCTATTTGAGAGGCAACTTCTTCGGATAATAAATGAATGGGCATAGCAAGATTATATCAACAGTCAGGTCAGGAGGTCGTAATTTTAGGATAGATATGGTTTAATAAACCCATGATTATTATCGTACATCTCTTTGCCACATTCAAAGTGATTGCTGGACAAAAGCAATGCGAAATTTCATTACCGGAAGATACTACCGTCATACAGGCAATCCATGCGATCGTTGAGCAAGTGCCGGTGCTTAAACCACATTGGATAAACGAAAATGGCGATTTGCAGGCTCATGTACATGTGTTTCTCAACGGCAGAGAGATACCCACTCTTCCACATGGGTGGGATACTATTCTTCATTCGGGTGATACTGTAGATTTTATTCCACCTGTAGCAGGTGGATGATGTTTTTCAAGATTGACGGTTCACCTTAATCCGGGTATGATGAATTTGCCCAGGTTGGTCGGGTGACCGCGTCACAGTTTTGAACTGTGCCGAGGAAAGTCTGCACTCCGTAGAGCATGGCACCGGGTAATACCCAGGACGGGGATGCCCCTTTGGGGTAACCTGTCGGATCGGGCCACAGAAACATACCGCCTGCTCTCATTCCTCACTTCTGAAAGGAAGCGGTGGATTAGGGTCAGGCAAGGGTGAAATGGTGGTGTAAGAGACCACCGGCGCATGCAGTAATGCAGCGGCCAGGTAACCCCTGCCAGGAGCAAGGTCAAGCAGGAACATGTGGAGGCTGCTCGTCTCCTTAAAAAGTTCCGGGTAGACTGCTAGAGCGTGCTGGTAACAGCCCGCCGAGAGAGATGGTCATCTATACAGGAGTCGTCCTACGCTGGATACCCTCCTGTTAACAGAATGCGGCTTATAGATCAGCCTGGGCACTTTGTTATCAGAACCCCATCGAGGGGAATTTGCGGCTTATAGATCAGCCTGGGCACCTTAATTTCCTCTCCCTTATATGGAGAGGTCAGAAGGGCATTTCCTATTCACACATCGTGGGTACAGCCATTTCCCCACCTTCTTCTGGATAAGTCATATCCGGCAGCAATCCATACGAAGTTCCAAAATACCTGTCAAAGATCACTCGAAACGTATTCACAGGTGTGATCGAGGGATACATCAAATCATCTGCCCCATCGGGAAGATAAACCGCATAAAGAATCTTCACGCGGTTATCATCCCGCACACCATGATCTCCCATCAAGACAATGATTGGCGGGGTATCTGACTGCCCTAAAATTTTTGAAAGAATCGACTCCATCTGGCTATTGATAAAAGCAACCTCTCCCGTATATCCCTTTTGCAAATATTCCTCATTGATAGGTCCAGCCTTATCTGTTCCAAAATATCCAGTATCAGTCAATATTGTTCCATCAGCGGCAAACACATAGGGCACATGCGGTATGAGAATATGAGCAAATGTGAATGTAGGCTCCGGATTATTCGCAATTTCTGGTAAAGTCTTTAGAACAAACAACTGCTTTTGTATATGATCGCTCATCGGGTGATCAAGGACGCTATCATCTTCTTTTCTGGTCACGATTCCCATATCGCTCAGCACAAGCAGCGCAGTGCTATCCACCCACATTTTTTCAAACGGGTCCAATTGCTGCCACAATAAAGCAGATTGCGCCTGGCCGAGGTAGATATCTGCATCCTCTATGCGGCTCCAATCATAGCTGGTTTCGAAAGCCACAGTCTGATAGCCCAATCTCTCCAACTGATTGCGTACCAGGCTTTGCTTCAAGAGCACCCAGATATTATCTTCAGCATTGATTGTTTCCAATCTTTTTGTCAGTTCTGGTAAATAATCCAGATTAAGCGTAGCAGTAATAGCACCCTGGGTATAAGGGTAATTGGTCTGGCTACATTCCGCAATATAGAAACCCATATCTTTAAGCTTCGCTTCAAATTCAGAATTATCAAAAGAAAAATCTCTCGCCAAAGCTTTTGAGCTGGTGTAGGTGTCTAAAACAATGTAGTACACATCAGGAAGGTTTTTCGGATTAACAGGCTGCAAAGCTGGTTGCGAAAAAGTCCATTGTGATGCTTCTTTCTGTCCTTTTTCCGATGTGATAGCGTTGTTAATCAAGTGAAAAGATGGATAGACCAACAAGAAAATACCCAAAAAATTGATCACCTGACTTAACCGCGTGCTGACTATCTTTTTTCGCCAAACCCAGAATAAACTCACTCCTGCCATCAACAGAAAAACTGGCAGCAATATTCTATGTCGTCCCAATGATCCATTACCTAAAGAGGTATTTTCGAGATAATGATAAAGATGTCCATAGGTCATGAAAAGAAAAACCCATATCCCGGTAATCAAGCCAGCTTTTTGCCAATCCTTTAATATCAACCGCATGCAGGCGAAAAGTACACCGCAACCCGCCAGCATTATTATCAACGGACGAACTGCTACTCCGGTACTCACTTCATTAATATTGAATGCCAGTAACGCAATTACTGAATAAGTCGCAATTAAAAATGGATAGATTGGAAAAGTTAGTAATTTTTTCATAGATAATTTCGATAGATTAGTATGGTCCCCAACCTGCCGCGTCAAAAATCGTTTTGAGGAAATCCAATCGCTCTTCTTCGGTCATTGGGCGTGGTTGCGCGTAATCCTCCAGATAGGAGGTCAGCAGTTCAGATGAAATAAGTTTCCCATTATAGAATACATATCGGTCAATGAATTCTTTGCGCGTCGCGTGAGGAATAGTGACTGTATCCACCCACATTTGATCAAAGAATAGATTTCCCAATCCATAATGGATGAAACTATCCTTATAGAATTCCATGATCATAGGATGGTGAGCCTGGCTGCCACTCACAATTACTGCTCCGGCATCAGCGATCCTGTGGAAATCTCTTTCCTCATATGCTTCGGTAGAATGCCTGTAGGTTTCAAAATACTGATAAGTAAAGATCACCTGATAGCCCAGGTCTTTCAATTCCTTAATACGCGACTCAATATAGGGATAATCACAGTTAGCTACACCAGGATTATCGCCTTTCGCCCAGACATATTCAGGCCCAACAGGATTGCAGCCCATGAAAGCAAGCTTATTCCCATGATGCTCTATCAGTACCGCGTCCTTCGCTTGATCTTCTGTTCGTCCTGCAGCGTAATAAGCCATACCATTTTTTTCATAGAGTGAGAGTGTGTACTCCAGAGCAGATTTTCCCCAGTCTAGTTGGTGGTTTCCTGTCATATCGATTACATCCGCACCAACGTAGGTTAGCAGGTCAGAATAAGCAGGTTTGCTACAGAAAACCAGTGGGTAAGGGTCCGATTTTGGATCAGGGCAATTCTCTGCAAATGAAACTTCATTGCTGATATGTGTGATATCTGCCTGTACCAGCCAATCAAGGATTTTTTCTGCAGGGTAAGTAACACCATATTTTTCCATTCGTACAGCTGTAGCTCGTACCAGCGCAGTTACACCGGTCATCACTAAGACAGTCAGTTTTTCGGGGTCGTAATTAGAAGTCAATGCAGGTAAGGTAATATCAGCTAACTCATTTGCCCGGGTGGATTGAAACCCTTCTTCGATCACCCAACCAAAAGTTACCTTTAAAGGATATTGATTGAGGTCAAACCGATTGGATATCGGTGATTGCCCATTGAGTGAGATTACTCTCCACTTGGGCTGTAATTCTTCAAATGGCACAATTGCCAGTACATCTCGCTTTTCCCAGGCTGCGTTTAAAAGGTTCTCTTGGTCTTCGATCACCACATGATTTGTATCAGCTGAACCCAATACACTTTCTAGAACAGTTTTGGTTTCTCCAGTCACATAGATCAAGAGAGCATTATCATTTGTGCCATTCCAGGTCTGTTGTAATTCCTCAAGAGATTGCATTTCTATCAATGAAGAAAATGGTGTAACCAGCGCATAGACCCAGACAGAACTTTCTTGCATATCAGTTGTATTGGTTAATAGAATATCTGCTTCTTCGCTGCTTGATGTGAGCTGTAGACTTGCCGGGATCACAGTCTGCTGTAGTACTTTCCATGGTAAACCAGGATCAATCCATACTTTAATTGGGGGTAAAGCAGTGGCAGTTGGAGTAGCGGAAGGTACAATCGTACTGACTATGGTAGCAGCATTCGTTGGAAGTGTTGTTAGTGACAATGAAATTTGCTGCCCTACAGTACAGGCAGCTATTAAACCTAAAATTATGAAAGAAAGGTATCGATAAAGGATTGCTTTAAATGTGTTCGCCTTGAGTTTCACAAGAATAACTCATTTCTTCTATGACAAAGGTTACCGTGATTATACTTCGGATGTTAAGCACAACAACCCTGCCAAGAAAAACTGACAGGGTTGCATATGTTTCTTTTTTTTAGTTAATCATCCAGTAATCTTTTTTCACCTTCTAGTTCTCGAATATGGCTTATCTCTTGCGATACTTCCAACGTTCCACGATATTTCCCATGAGCATCAAACATGGCAAAATACCGGATGTTGATATATTTGCCAGCCATCTGGATCCAAAATTCAGCAACTTTCCGTTTACCAGCTTTAAAATCATCCAGGATCTTTTGAACTTTATCCACACTGGCAGCTGGATGGCAGTTTTGTACTGCACGTCCAATGATCGCAGGACTTCGAGGGAATAATCTTTCAGGCGTCTGGGAAAAATATCTTACCTTATCATTTTCATCGACAAAAGTAATATCTACTGGTAATGTGGTAAGCATAATATTGACTTGTTCTGGGGTTAATTCACCTGAGTCTAACGGTATCATTCCTTCTACTGCACCTGATGCTGTTTGCATTTCTTCTCCTTTCGTGTCTACCTTTGGCTTCCATTGATTTCCGGGTGTCACCATAAAATATCCGATTTGATTTTCTTCATTGCGAATGAACATCCAGTCCTCTTCTGTCAACCTTTCCAATGCACCTGGGAAGAGAATCTTTTCTTCCTTATAGATCATCTCCCGCATTTCATTACTCAATTCTTTATACAGAGCATCGATTGCTTTTTTGTCAGAGTGCACATCCATCAACATACCAGCCAACTTCTTCATATTTGCCCTGATCTGATCATGAATTCCCCACATTACTCTCGATGGTCCATAAAACTGATGTTTTTCAAGGTATGGAAAGAGCTGATTTTCCTTTCGCTCATAATGCCGTATGAATTCAAAAAGCCGGTTGATCTGCTGTCGTAGTACCTGAAGCGCTGCACTATCCCCTTTTGAAATGTAATTTTCTACTGTGATATCCATTTCATCTAAAATACGAGATAGCACCTGGTTCTCAGTTCTATATGTGAACACAGGATGACCGGGAATGGATTCTGGTTGAATTTCATGATCCAGGCTTTCACGAAAAGCAGCTACATGCACATCACACAATCGCTGTACTTCTTCTACAGGCAACCCCTCTTGAATAAGCTGTTGTTCTACAGCAGCGATATCAGAAGAAGAAGCTGTTTTTAACAATTCACCAAATTCGGTTTTTACATCTTCAACACTTTTTCCGTGATGCAGTTGGTTAATGATGTTCTTAATGATCTCTTTTCTTTTTTCAGTGTTATTAATATACTCACTCATAATAACCTCCTCAACAGAACATTCGATATCTCACAGGGTCAGATGTCTCCCCAACTGATTTCCAATTCATTTCGGATGGCACCGGTTGGGCATACTAACTCACATTCTGCACAATCAGTACATACTTCTGGTTTGATAATTTTCACACAGGTCTCCCCTTTGGCGAGAACTCCTTCAGGGCAGGCATCAATACAAGCGCCACAGTTGGTGCAGAGAGAGAGATCTATTATTGGCATATCATATTCATTACACATAATTTATTATCCCGTGTAGCCTTAATATACATCATGATTTTATTAATTACTACGACTTTTGTCGCATTTGTCTTTTTATTTGTTGTACTTCAGGAATTTGCTTCTGCTTCTAACCTTGCTCGATCAAGCAGGATCACTTTTCGACCTTCTCGATGGATGTACCCCTCTACTTCAAAAATCTTTAATAATCGCCCCACAACATCCCGAACGGTACCAATTTCTTGAGCAATTTCATCTTGAGTATATTTCGGCTCACCTTTTCCTTTTCCTGCCTGCAATATCAAGAATTGCGCCAACCTTGCCCGAACCGAGTGCAATGAGAGATCTTCCACCATTGCTGTCATTTTTTGCAGGCGGCGAGCCAATACCTGCATCATAGCAAAAGAAAACTCCGGGCAGGTTTCCAAAAGATGGAAAAAGCCATCTTTAGGGATACACAACAATCTGGTTTGCCCCACTGCTTCTACATTGGATTGGTTTTGGGTTTGTTCTATCAATAAAGGAACAATATTGAATACATCTCCTTGAAACAACCGTGTAAGTATTTGCTGTCGGCCGTCAGGAGTTGTACGGTATGTTTTCACTTCACCTTCAAGAATAATATATATTGCTGTTGCTTCTTCTGATTCAAGGAAGATCAATCTGCCATTTGGATATTCCAGCTCAGATGAAATATTTTTTATCCCTTGAAGCGTCGTAGGTGAAAAGGAGGCAAATATAGGAAGTTGAGGATAAGGAAAAATTTTTTTCATTTCCGTCAAACGTTGTATAATTCTACCGATTTATAACCAATAACTTACCGCTCTAAGTCTGTTTTTTTGATATTTGTAAAGTTTTCAGTAAGAACATTATATAATACATAATCAAGCCAAAACGTTTTGGAGTTCCGTTCATAATTATGAAACCAGTTTCTATTCGAGATATCGCACGGCAATTAAATCTTTCAATTACAACTGTTTCTCGGGCTTTGGATGGGTATCCAGATGTGTCCAATCGCACAAGGTTACGAGTTCTAGAAACCGCCTCACAAATGGGCTACGTACCCAACCAGGCTGCCAGGCAGCTTCGCCGTAAAAAAACCGATGTGATTGGATTTGTTTTGGCAACTGCCCAACCAAAATTTTCCGATCCCATTTATTCAGAATTCCTTTCAGGTTTGGCAGATGAAGCCACCACGGTTGGTATGGATCTTAGAATTTCCATCGCCCCTCCCGATACCGATGAGGAAAAAAATATCTATAAGCGTTGGTCACGTTCTCATGAAGTAGATGGGATTATCCTCAGCCATGTTCGAGTCCATGATTGGCGTGTGCGTTTCTTGCAAGATGAAGCATTACCTTTCGCTGGTTTCGATAAAAGCGATGACAATATCGATTACCCCCATTGTGCTTCAACGAATGAGCAAGCAATGCAGCAAATCGTTACACACCTTGCTCAGGCAGGTTACAAACGGATTGCCTTTATCGGGGGACCAGAGAATTATGTATCCCATCAAACCCGATATGCAGGTTTTATGAAAGGGTTGGAATATACAAAACTCCCAGTAAATCCCTCTTACTTTGTAAATGGTGACCTTTCATCGAGTTCAGGATATATATTAACCAAATCACTCATTGAGCTTGATCCTGCACCAGATGCAATTGTCTGTATCAATGATCAAACTGCCTTTGGAGTATTGCATGCGCTTCATGAAAAGAAAATAATACCAGGAAAAGATATTGCAGTAACCGGTTTTGGTGGTGTTCAGGAATCAAAATATTGCTCTCCTCCTCTCACAACAATAGATATCCCAATTTACGATATCACTCGTCAGTTGGTTCGAACCCTTCTGGGTGTTATTCGAAAAGAAGAAAATATTGATTATTGCATACCGGCAAATCCACAACTTATAATAAGAGAAACCACAAATAAGGAGACCTCTCCATGAAGACAGTGATAGCAGCAGCGCTGGGTGAATGCGTTCATGTTGCGGGAATCACCCACTTCCTTCGTCTGGCGGAACAGGCAGGCTGGCGAACCGTTTTTCTCGGACCAGCAGTTCCCATCAGTGAAGTGTTGGATGCTGCTATCCGAGAAAATGCAGAATTAGTTGGCGTCTCTTACCGGTTGACCCCTGAAACAGGTGAACGTCTGTTGGGTGAACTTGCAGAATCAGCCGATGAACTCCGTGAAAAAGGGGTACGGTTTGTCTTTGGCGGCACCCCACCTGTGGCTGAAAAAGCAACCAGGTTAGGTTTTTTTGATGGAGTTTATGATGGTAGCCAGCCAGCAGAAGAATTGCTGGCATATTTAAAAGGGGAACGTTACAAGACAGACCGGTCACAACACTATCCCACTTCAGCCATCGATCGAATAAATTGGAAATCACCTTATCCCATCCTGCGACATCATTTTGGATTACCCGATTTTGAAGCAACCCGTACGGGTATCAAAGCAATCGCTGAAGCTCAAGTGTTGGATGTCATTTCTCTGGGTGTTGATCAGGATTCACAGGAGAATTTTTTTCACCCCGAAAGGCAGGATCCCCGCAAACGAGGCGCGGGCGGTGTACCTGTACGCACCCTTCAAGATTTTCGTGATCTATATGCTGCCAGCCAGCATGGGAATCATCCGTTATTACGCACCTATTCGGGCACGGATGATTTTATACGGATGGCAGAAGTTTTTACAGAGACCATCCATAATGCCTGGTGTGCAATCCCTCTTTTCTGGTTTAATCGCATGGATGGACGAGGTCCCTGGGATTTGCAGGGATCGATCCAACAGCATCAAGAAGTCATGGCGTGGTATGGTGAGCGGAACATTCCAGTGGAGTTGAACGAACCGCATCATTGGGGAATGCGCGACTCTTCTGATGTTGTATTTCTCGTCTCAGCTTACCTTTCAGCCTATAACGCCCGCGCTTTTGGGGTTAAAGACTATATTGCTCAAATGATGTTCAACAGTCCGCCTGGTTTATCTGATCAGATGGACCTTGCTAAGATGCTTGCTATTATCGAGATGATCTCTCCTCTCCAATCACCCGATTTCCGTATTTGGAAGCAAACTCGTACCGGATTGTTGAGTTACCCCCTCAACCTGGCTGAAGCCAGAGCGCATCTGGCTACCAGTATTTATTTACAGATGAGCATGCGTCCTCATATTATTCATATCGTGGGGTTTACCGAAGCTGATCATGCCGCAACTGCCAGTGAAGTCATCGAAGCGGGGTATATGGCTCGCCGAGCGATTGAAAATGCGTTTTCAACACAACCAGATATGCTGCATGACCCAGCTATCCAGCAAAGAAAAATTCACCTGATAGAAGAAGCGCAAGTTACTTTAAATGCAATCCGAGCTCTTTCTGGAACTCCAGGCATCGACCCATTGACTGACCCAGTTGTATTAACAAAAGCCGTTACTTCGGGTATCATGGATGCACCGCAGTTAAAAAATAATCCGTATGGGCGGGGAATTGCTCGTACAAGCATTATTGATGGTGCATGTGATGCTGTTGATCACTTTGGTAAATCCCTTTCAGAGATCGATCGAATTCGTTTACTAAATATATAGGAGGTCCCCATGAATGAACCCCAAAGAATTACCGTGATCGGTGCAGGTCATGGCGGTAAAGCTATGGCAGCACATCTTGCCTTACTCGGTCGGGAAATAACCCTTTTCAACCGAACCTTCGAACATATACGCATCATTGAAGAACGCGGTGGAATTGACCTTGAAAGTTATGAGGGTGGACCTAGAGGTTTTGCTCGAATCAAGAAAGTGACTGCTGATATGGGAGAAGCATTGAAGGGAGCACAAATGATCATGGTGGTTGTTCCCTCTTCTGCTCATGCAGATATTGCCAGGTTGTGTGCTCCGCATCTGGAAGATGGGCAAATTATTGTCCTTCATCCTGGGCGTACCTGTGGTTGTATTGAATTCGATAATGTACTACGGCAAAATAACAGCAAGGCACAGATCATTCTGGCTGAAACGGAGACTTTTCTCTATGCCAGCCGGTCAGATGGTCCAGCCCAGGCTCGCATTTTCCGGATAAAAGAAGCAGTGCCATTGGCAGCTCTGCCTGCCGTTCACAACAAGGAAGTGTTGACGGCTATTCGAAGTGTATTTCCTCAATTTATCGATGGGGTTGATACCTTACATACTGGACTGAATAACATGGGTGCGATCTTCCACCCTGCTATTACGATCTTAAATGCTGGAAGAATCGAATCTACACACGGAGATTTTGAATATTATATTGATGGCGTAACCCCTTCAATTGCTCGTGTATTAGAAGCACTAGATCGTGAACGGGTTACTGTGGCTGCCGCATTAGGGATCAGAGCCCGTACAGCCATGGAATGGTTGACACTGGCATACAATGTTTCAGGAGAAGACTTGCACGAAGCCATCCATAATCAATCCGGTTATTATGGCATTAAAGCACCTGCAACTATGAACCATCGCTATATCTTTGAGGATGTTCCCATGAGTCTGGTACCTATTGCCGAGTTGGGAAAACGTTATGGTGTTTCTGTAAATGCGATAGACAGTATGATCCGCCTGGGCTGCATCATTCACCGGACTGATTATTGGCGTAAGGGACGGACAGTGGATAAATTGGGTATTCAAGGATTGAGTGTTTCCGAACTCAGCAGATATGTAAAAGAAGGCTGGCAAACCACTCAAGAATAATCACTGGAAATCGGCACAAAGTTTCAAATATATTGCTCCTCGCCTAAAATCGTCAGATTTTGGGGGAGGTTGACAAGGGGCAGATTCTTAGTTCGTTTTTATCCACTGAAGCAATGGAGTAAAATTACCTTATGCAGGTAATTCTTACTCATGAACAGGCGGATTTTGATGCGTTGGCGTCCTTATTAGGCGCTCATCTGGTGAATCCAAAAAGCATCGCGATTTTGCCTCACCGCATGAACCGTAATGTGCAATCTTTTCTAAATTTGTACGGAAGTGAATTACCCTTTAAAGATTTTCGAGACATTCCACCAGAACCCATCGGTCAAGTTATTCTGGTAGATACCCAATCAATGATCACATTGCGCGGGTTGCGATCTGACGCCAGAATACAGGTTTTCGATCACCATGAACCTCGTCAGATATTTCCTGATAATTGGGCTGTAACCACCCAGGCATTGGGAGCATGTACCACTTATTTCGTTGAAATTTTGCGTAATTGCAATGGTGGGATACACCCGGTTTATGCTACTCTTTTACTGCTTGGCATTTACGAAGATACAGGCTCATTAACCTACAGCTCAACTACATCAAGAGATGTCAGAGCGGTGGCATATCTACTTGAACATGGCGCAAATCTAACCATCGTCAGTGAATTCCTTAATCCGCCTCTTTCGGACGAACAACGGCAAGTATACGATCGACTGCTGGCTTCAGTAAACACGTTGGTAATTCATGGTCAAAAGATCATTGTCAGTGTTACCGATGCCGGAGATATGAGTGATGAAATTTCCAGCATTGCCCATAAACTGCGTGATCTGCTTGATCCAGATGGCCTCTTTATTATTGTTCGCACCCAGGAAGGTATACGCATTGTTGCACGCTCATCTACTAATCGTGTGAATGCAGCCGAAGTGGCTGCCCATTTTGGGGGTGGAGGGCACGCTCGTGCTGCAGCAGCTTTAATCATCCCTTCCAGTTTTGAGTTGTCAGGTGATAAGAAACAACCGCTTGAGCGCATCTATCACGAGCTTTTACGTATCTTACCTGAACATGTCTCCCCTCCAATTACCGTTGGACAGATCATGTCCCGCCGTCCACTGCTTCTATCTCCTCAAACCTTGGCGAATGAAGCTGCTCAATTGATGCGCAAGTACGGTTATGAAGGGTATCCAGTTGTGGAAGATGGTAAAGTAATCGGTTTGCTCACACGCCGGGCAGTAGATCGTGCACTTGCTCATAAACTGAATATCCCTGCCAGTAGCTTGATGGAAGCTGGTGAGGTAATTACTCATCCTGGTGACCCTCTGGACGATTTACAACAGATTATGAGCAAAACCGGATGGGGGCAGGTTCCTGTGGTGGACCCTTTAGATGGTCAGGTAGTTGGAATTGTAACACGTACTGATCTGCTCAAAACGCTTTCGAGTACGGGAGAAGCTACTCAAAAGCGGGTTAATCTATCTGAAAAGCTAGATGCGGCTTTACCTCCTGCCCGATTGGCATTGTTAAAACTTATTGCGGGTGAAGCCAATAAACAACACATTCCTGCTTATATCGTGGGGGGGTTTGTCCGCGACTTGCTGTTGGATCGACCAGGATTGGATTTTGATGTAGTTGTCGAAGGGGATGCCATAAAGATCGCCCGACAGCTCGAGCATCTAGTGGGGGGACGTGTCGTTATTCATCGTCGCTTTGGTACTGCAAAATGGTGGATTGCTGACATACATGATCAATTATTGGCAATCTTTAACCTGAAAGAGAATTCTCCTTCGAGTCAGTTGCCTGATTCTGTAGATTTGATCAGTGCAAGACGTGAATTTTATGATTATCCCTCTGCCCTGCCTACGGTGGAGAGATCAAGTATCAAGCTTGACTTACAACGTCGTGATTTTACTATCAACACCCTGGCTGTTCGATTAGATGGTAGACACTACGGAGCACTGTACGATTATTGGGATGGCGCCAACGACTTAAGACGCGGTCTGATACGGGTGTTACACTCTCTTTCCTTTGTAGATGACCCGACACGGATCCTACGCGCTATTCGGTTTGAACAACGATTTCACTTCCAGACTGAAGCACGCACTATGCAGCTTCTCATTGAAGCTCGCCCACTGCTTCGGCAGATTAGTGGTGACAGACTGCGCCATGAATTAGACCAGATACTTTCAGAACCAAACCCTCATCTTATTCTTGCCAGACTTCAGGAATTGGAATTATTAGCTGCGATTCATCCCGAATTAAGATGGGATGAAACAAATGACGAAGCCCTCCTTCATATGCTTCAGCAACCCCTCGACGTGGAATGGGAAATTGCCGAGACACCGCAATTACGGCATACCCTGGCATATATCATCTGGCTGGGAGAAACCCCTACAGAAAAGATCCGCTCCATTTCAAGTCGTTTGCGCTTACCACACCATACAATTGGTTGCCTGCTAGCCGCACGGAAATTATGGAAAGATATCGATGGATCGACCACAATTACACCCAGCCAGGTCGTCAACCGGTTGGATACCGTTCCTGTTGAAGTGCTTTATGCAATATATCACCAGAATATCCCAGCCTCCAGCAAAGAACATATTTTGCATTACATAACAAAATGGCGAAAGGTAAAACCGATCATTACTGCTGCTCATCTGCAGCAGCTCCAAATACCCCCTGGTCCATTATATAAAAAGATATTGGCTGGATTGCGATCAGCCTGGCTCGATGGAAGAATTCATTCTGCAGAAGAAGAAGAGTTATATTTGCAACAAATCTTAAAACAGTTGTAAACTTGTGTCTTATAGAACTATGGTTGAGATATACACCCAAAAAGAACTGGTAAAACAGGTCATTTTTAGGCACCTGCGAAAAAATGATCTGCCTGAATTGGAATGGAATGGTGAGTTCACTCATTTCAGAAAGATATATGCAGATGCGTTTTCTCGGGCAGAAGCTGGTTACTTAGTAGCCTGGGTTGTTGAACTTCCAGGTGCCGGCATCATAGGGCAGGCATTTGTTCAACTTATCTGCGACCGAATGGAATTGGCAAACGGTAAAGACCGTGCTTATATGTATGCAATCCGTGTCAAACCTGAGTACCGCTGTAATGGAATTGGCCGAGCCTTACTTCAAACTGCAGAACGAGACCTCTACAATAGAGGTATAAGATTTGCTACACTCAACGTTGCAAAAGATAATCCCCGAGCGCAAAAATTATACGAAGAATGTGGATACCATATCGTGGCGCACGAACCAGGTATATGGAGCTATCCTGACGAAAAGGGAGTCTGGCATCAGGTAGTACAACCAGCCTGGAGAATGGAAAAAGTTCTCGTTGCAGAGTCATGAACGTCTGATATAATTGCTAGGGCTTTTATCTGTAACCAAATTTTTTAGCCGGTTCAGGCTATTATCGCGTGCAAAGAAGGAACTGATTTCATGAAAGAATATACAACCGAATCTATTCGCAACGTTGCAGTCGTATCACACAGTAGTGCTGGAAAAACCATCCTCTGCGAAGCATTTCTCCACTTCACAGGTGCCACTACGCGCCTGGGGAGAATCGAAGATGGTACAACCGTATCGGATTTTGATGATGAGGAGATCCGGCGGGGAATTTCTCTTTATACCTCTGTTATTCCATTGGAATATAAGAACTGCAAGATCAATCTGCTGGACACACCAGGGTATACTGATTTTGTTGGAGAGGTAATTTCAGCTTTGCGTGTTGCTGATGCAGCGTTGGTACTGATTGACGCGACTGCTGGGCGCGAAGTTGGTACAGAGATCACCTGGAATTATTGTGACCAATTCAAACTTCCTCGAATCCTGGTAGTTAACAAGTTAAATCGTGAAAATGCCAGTTTCCAGAAAGCTCTCGCTTCTATGCAGGGCATCTCTGACACACGCTTCCTCCCCATCCAGCTTCCCTGGGGTGAAAAACTAGATTTCCAGGGTGTTATCGACTTGTTGACCATGAAAGCCTATAAAGGCGATGGTAAAACAGCAGTAGAGATCCCAGCGGATATGAAAGAAGAAGCTGAAGCTGCTCGAATTGCAGTGATAGAAGCTGCAGCAGAAGGTGATGATGCCTTATTTGAAAAATACCTCGAATCTGGCACCCTTTCGGATGAAGAAATCCTCCGTGGATTGCGTGCTTCAGTGATAGCAGGATCATTTATACCCGTGGCTGTTGCCGCTGGTGGTGCGGAAATCGGTCTGGCAACTTTATTAGACGCTATCGTAGGTTTATTGCCATCTCCAGTGGAGGCTCCGACTGCTGTAGCCAATGTAAAAGACACCACAGTGGAGTTAAAGGCTTCTGACTCCGACCCTCTGGCAGCATATGTTTGGAAAACCACAGCAGATCCATTTGTGGGCAAGCAAACATATTTCCGTATTTATTCTGGCTCATTGAATTCTGACAGCCGTGTTTGGAATAATACCAAAAATGTAGAAGAAAGAATGGGTAACCTGTTCACCCCTCGAGGGAAAGAAACCATTGCGGTTAAAATACTGCATGCAGGTGACATTGGTAGTGTTGCAAAGTTAGGCGAAACTACCACAACAAATACTTTTTGTGACCGCTCGAGCGGATATATCCTGCCTATTCCACAATACCCTCATTCCCTCTACCAGGTAGCTATCTTCCCCAAGACCCAGGCTGATTCAACAAAGATCAGCCCTGCACTCACCCGCTTATGCGAAGAAGATATGACTTTATCCTGGCGTATGGACCCATCTACTAACCAGACAATCCTTCAGGGCATGGGTGACCAGCATATCGATGTTGCAATCCGCCGTGCTGAAAGTAAATTCCAGGTCAACCTGATAATTGATATCCCCAAGGTGCCATATAAAGAAGCTATCAATAAAAAAGCTTCTGCTATGTACCGCCATAAAAAGCAAACCGGTGGTTCAGGCCAATTCGGTGAAGTCCATCTCCGTGTCGAGCCAAATCTGGAAAGTGATTTCGAAATTGTAAATGAGATCTTTGGTGGTGCAATCTCATCAAGCTATATCCCCGCCATTGAAAAAGGTATTCGCGGCGTCATGAAAGAAGGCATTCTGGCTGGTTACCCTGTTTCCGGTGTGCGCGTTGCAGTGTTCGATGGGAAAGAGCACCCTGTAGATTCGAAACCAATCGCATTCGAAATTGCTGGACGTGAAGCTTTTAAACTCGCTTTCAAAGATGCTAACCCAATCTTGCTTGAGCCAATCATGAATGTCAAGATCATTGTTCCTGAAGCAAACATGGGTGATGTAATGGGCGACTTGAACACTCGTCGTGCCCGAATTCAAGGAATGGAAACGGAAAAAGGAAAATCGACTGTATCTGCCCAGGTCCCCCTGGCAGAAATGCAGCGCTATACCACACAACTACGGTCCATTACCGGTGGCCGTGGCATCTTTACCATGGAATATGACCATCATGAAATGGTTCCGCAACACGTAGCTGCTGAGATCATCGCTGCGAAACAAAAAGAGCAAGAAAGTCACAAGGAAGAGTAATTCTTCGGTTATCGAACAAAAAACCAGGTGCTTGCGCCTGGTTTTTTCTTGAAAGGAAAGATAAAAATGGAATATCTTGAAGAAGTATGGGATGAAATATTATCACGGCAGCCAGAACTCATCAGGCAGGCATACAACAACCTGGATCAGGCAAGCCAGAAAGTTGTGATCACACATTTACATCGCATGGCATCAGAACCCGACTGGCACCCAGAGCAACAGGTATCAGCACAGACAGCCCTCGAAGTAATCGAACCTGGGAATTCAGTCAAAACCGATAAATGAGGTACAATTGACCAGTTCAGGAGAACCAATGAAAGTTTCAGTTTTTGGTGCAGCAAACCCCAAACCCGGAGAAAAACCTTATGAAGATGCATACCGGTTGGGAAAATTGTTAGGAGAAGCCGGTCACACCGTGCTTACTGGTGGTTATATTGGGATGATGGAAGCCGTATCTCATGGCGCAGCAGATGCAGGCGCACATGTGATCGGTGTAACCTGCGATGAGATAGAGAATTGGCGGCAGATACAGCCCAACGCCTGGGTTAAAGAAGAATGGCGGCTGCCAACACTTCATGAACGCCTTATCTCCTTATTGGATGGTTGCGACGCAGCAATCGCACTCCCCGGAGGGGTCGGTACACTGACAGAGATCCTCATGCTCTGGAACCGGCTTGCTATTCACTCCACACCACCCAGACCTTGCATCATCATTGGAGAGCCCTGGCAGAATGTATTTTTGTCGCTTCGTGACAATCTGGGACAATTCATCAAAGAACACGATTGGGATTACCTCCAATTTGTGCCCGATATTGATGGAGCTGTAAAACAAATAAATTTACATCAGCCGATCAAAAAAGGCTGAAATTCTTAACTATTTGAGCAAATATGAGCGAAGAGAAATTACCTACCCGAGCAGAAAATTTTTCAGAATGGTACAACACCCTGGTTCAACGTGCTGAATTGGCGGATTACGCCCCAGTACGCGGATGCATGGTGGTACGCCCTTATGGTTGGGCATTATGGGAGAATATCCAGGGAGCATTGGATAAACGATTTAAAGCTACTGGGCATGTCAATGCAGCTTTCCCATTATTCATTCCCATGTCATTTCTGGAAAGAGAAAAAGAGCACGTGGAAGGATTTTCTCCGGAACTGGCAGTGGTCACCATTGGTGGTGGTGAGACACTGGAAGAACCATTGGTCGTTCGCCCGACTTCTGAAACCATCATCGGTCATATGTATTCCAAATGGATCAAATCCTATCGTGACCTGCCTGTCTTAATCAACCAGTGGGCAAATGTGGTTCGCTGGGAAATGCGCACACGCCTTTTCCTTCGCACCTGTGAATTCTACTGGCAGGAAGGGCACACTGCCCATGCCACCGCCAAAGAAGCTGAAGAAGAAACCTTGCGTATGTTAGACCAATACGCTGATTTTGCAGTCAACGAAGCAGCAGTGCCTGTCATCAAAGGGCGCAAGAGCGAAGCTGAAAAATTCGCTGGCGCGCAGCATTCATACACCATCGAAGCCATGATGGGTGACACCCGTGCATTACAATCAGGCACATCACACAACCTTGGGCAGAACTTTGCTAAAGCATTTGATATCAAATACCTGGATGAAACCAATAATTTGCAATATTGCTGGACAACCTCCTGGGGTCTTTCCACTCGCTTTGTAGGTGCCATTATCATGACACATGGCGACGATCAGGGATTGGTGCTTCCTCCAAGGCTGGCACCCTACCAGATTGTGATCGTTCCCATCTTCCGCAATGATGCCGAAAGATCCGCAATTATGCCGGTTGTAGAACAGGTAAAGGGAATGTTATCCGCTTTTCGTGTGAAAGTTGACGACAGGAGCGAGGTTACTCCCGGTTTTAAATTCAACGATTGGGAAATGCGTGGCGTACCCCTGCGCATTGAAATTGGACCAAAGGATGTCGAAAAACATAGCGTCATGACTGCTCGCCGTGATGTGCCAGGAAAACCTGGCAAAACGATTCTATCAATGGACAACCTGTCAGAACAAATCGGCAGCTTGCTGAACGAAATACAGGCAAACTTGTTAGTCAAAGCTACCCAATTCCGTGATGAGCATATTTCTGAACCCCGCGATTATGATCACTTGAAAGAAATTGTACAAAATGGTTGGGCATATGCCTGGTGGTGTGGAAGTGCAGAATGTGAAGCAAAGGTAAAGGAAGAAACCAAAGCTGGCACTCGCTGCATCCCCCTGAACCAGGAACTTGGCAAAGGAAAATGTATTTACTGTGGTAAAGAAGCCACAGAAAAAGTCTACTTTGCCAGGGCGTATTAGATAATTTTTCTTGAGTGAATGAGATGGGATCAATTGACAGATCCCATCATCTGATTATCTCTAATTTGCCGACATATCAATCATTTGGAAAGAACATCTGGAGTGCTTTGAAATGATAAAGACGAATGTTTACAGATGCATCTCCCAAAACTTTCCCATCCGTTACACCTATGCCCGCTGTTGATCTGAATCGTTTAAAGCATCAGATAGATGGATTGATCTGGAGGTTTACTCGTCCAGCCGAATTTGTACAAGAATTGCACGACATCTTTAGTTTTTACGCTGATCGGGTTTATAGACCTGGCGAATTGGTACAAAAAAAATCCAGCATCCAGGCATATCATGTTCATTCTCTTGTGATGCGCCAATTGGAGATCGATCTGCATCAACGCTGTATCGAAAATCCCGGTGCAGCTCTTTCCTTGATCGATACTTTATGGCAGGAATCCATGCTGGAACCTCGTATTCTGGCTGCTGCACTGTTAGGTAAACTTCCACTCAACTATCAGCAAGATATCAGTAACCGTCTCATTTCCTGGTCTGGTCAAACTACCGATGAAAATTTACTCCGAATTTTATTGGAAAAAGGAACAATCCGCCTACGGCAGGAAAATTCAGAAGACTGGATACAGATCCTGAAAGAATGGGGAGCCAGTGAAGGAAAGGGAGCACAACGTGCCATGCTATACGCAATTCTTTCCCTCCTTCAGAACCCTGATTACGAAAATTTGCCCCCCTTGTTTGATATGACAGCTATCGCCATAAAAAGTCATCCTCAAGCATTACAGCGCGAACTGATCGAAGTAACTACCCTGCTTAAAGAGCGATCCCCCTCGGAATGCACTTACTTTATCCGTCAGATAATCCGGCTTGGCGTTTCGGAAGCCACGGCAAGGCTTCTGCGCAAGATCATTGCACTTTTCGATGAACCTGTGAGAAGTTCACTTCTCGCAGAATGGCGTACCTCCAGCGAACAACCTCAATAAAAATCGATCAAAGGATTTTCACGTGAAGCTCTCTGTTGAACTTGTTCCACAATCCTGTTTCTTTTCAAATCTCCGTTCTAACCTGAGCAAGAAAGATTGGGAGAAGATCCGGCAGGAGTGTTTTTTCCGTGCCAATTATCGCTGCGAGATCTGCCATTCCACCGGTGGAGGTCGTTCTCTCGAATGCCATGAGATCTGGCATTATGATGATATTACTCATACACAGACACTTACCGGCGTGATCGCTTTATGCCGTGATTGTCACCGGGTGAAGCACATGGCGCTTGCCCGCAAGATGGGGTGGAATATCCAGGCAGAAGAGCATCTGGCTGTCATCAATAATTGGGATCTGGAGCAGGTTAACAGCTACCTGGATGAGGTTTTTGAAGTTTTTGAGCAGCGCAGTCAATATCCCTGGAAATTGGATATTTCCTGGTTGCAAGATAAAGGGGTCACTATCCCAGACATTCTTGACCGAGAGTGAGATTCCTGATTATTCACTCTTGTGAAATTTTCCTCCCTGAGCTCAAATTTGACCTTAAATATCAGGTTTAGTTATAGTATAATAGATCATCGACTGGTCCTGCCTGTGGCTTAAGGCTGCTGGCATGGAGACCTGCACATAATAAACAGGAGAAAAGCAGACGTCATGAATAAAGAAACAAAAAGCACGATCATTAATAATTACAAAACGCACGAAGGAGATACTGGTTCACCAGAAGTCCAGATCGCAATCCTCACCGCTCGCATCAAAGAGTTGACAGAGCATTTGCGTGTGCATAAGCACGATGAATCCACTCGCCGTGGATTGCTTCGACTGGTTGGACAGCGTCGGAGATTACTGACATATCTCCGGAATAAAGATTTCGGTCGCTACAAGACTCTGGCAGAAAGTCTGAGCCTGCGACAGAAGTAGTTCGTATTCATCCAAAAACGAGGGACTGATAAATGTTTGTCACTCTGAGCAAAGCGAAGAGTCACGTTTATGTTGATGACTCATCACTGCGTTCAGCCTGATAAATAAAAATCAGCCCCTCGTTTTCATCCCACCAGTTGGGAATTGAGAAGGATCCAGGAATTTTTTCCTGAACCGTTCTCAGTCCCTGACAGGGTGGGAATAAAAATTGAAAAGGGATAATTATGAAACCTGAATCGAAAGTATATACAACCGATGTGGGTGGTCATCCGTTTACCTTTGAAACTGGTAAACTGGCTGCCCAGGCTGGTGGTGCGGTAACAGTACAAGTTGGAGACAATATTGTCTTTGCTGCTGCCACCATGGGAAATGAACCACGCGAAGGGCAGGACTTTTTCCCGCTCACCGTGGAATATGAAGAGAAATTATATGCCGGTGGACGCATCCCCGGATCTTACTTCCGACGTGAAGGTCGTCCTGCTGCCGAGGCTGTACTGACCGCCCGTCTGACTGATCGCCCACTGCGCCCCCTGTTCTCTCAAGACATGCGCAATGAAGTACAGGTGCTCATGTCTACACTGTCCTCAGACATGGAGCTACCTTTGGATGTTCTGGTCGTCAACGCTGCATCAGCCGCTTTGATGATTTCTGATATTCCCTGGGATGGCCCCGTTGGATGCGTGAGAATTGGTCGAATCGATGGAGAGTGGGTAGTCAACCCATCTTATACCCAATTGGATCAATCAGATCTTGACCTGCGAATTGCTGGTACTCGCGACGCCATTCTGATGGTGGAATGTGGTGCCAATGAGATCAAAGAAAGCGACATGGTCGAAGCAATTACATTTGGTCACAAAGCTATCCAACCTATCATAGATTTACAATTCCAGATGGCTGCCGAAGTTGGAAAACCAAAACGGGAAGTTCCCCTCTTCAGTCTGGATACCAGCCTGGTAGAACAAATCAGTGAACGCTTTGGTCAACAATTGGTAGAAGCATTGAATGCACCTCATGGGAAGAATGAATTCAATGAGGCCATGAATACCCTGGAAGCTCAGGTAGTAGAAGCATTTGTCACACCTGATGAACCGGAAAAAACAGGCAAAGTCAAAGACGCATTCCATGAAGTAATGAAACATGCAGTACGTTACAGCATCCTGAATGATCACAAACGACTGGATGGCCGCAAGTTGGATGAGATTCGCCCCATTTGGTGTGAGGTCGGGCTTTCACCTCGTGCGCATGGCTCTGGACTCTTCACCCGTGGAGAAACACAGGTACTTACTCTGGCAACCCTGGGTACTCCCAAAGAAGCCCAGGAACTGGATTCCCTTACCCCCATTGATGTCAAGCGATACATGCATCATTACAACTTCCCGCCCTTCTGTACTGGTGAAGTAAAGCGATTGGGTGGTCAAAGCCGCCGTGAAATTGGTCATGGTGCATTGGCTGAACGGGCACTTGTCCCTGTTCTTCCTTCCGAAGAAGAATTTCCTTACACCATCCGCCTGGTTTCAGAAGTGATGGCTTCGAATGGCTCCAGCTCTATGGCATCAGTATGCGGTTCAACGCTTGCGCTGATGGATACTGGTGTACCGATCAAAGCACCAGTGGCCGGTGTGGCAATGGGTTTGATCAAAGAAAATGACCAGTATATCATCCTGACCGATATCCAGGGTGCAGAAGATCACCTGGGTGATATGGATTTCAAAGTGGCGGGCACCAGCGATGGAATTACTGCACTGCAAATGGATATCAAGATTAAAGGGATTACACCACAGATTATGTCTGAAGCACTTGCACAGGCAAAAGAAGCCCGCTACTTTATTCTAGGAAAGATCCTGGAAACCATTCCAGCCCCTCGACCTGAATTAAAACCACATGTTCCACGCATAACAACCATCAAGATCCCACAGGAAAAGATCGGTGCCTTGATTGGTCCTGGTGGTAAGAACATCCGTGCATTACAAGAAGAAACTGGTACCAAGATTGATATTGGTGAAGACGGAACTGTCTTTATCGCTGCAACAGATGGTATAGGTGAATCTGCTGCTCGTGACCGGATCCTGTCTATGACAGAAAGTGCCCAGGTTGGTCACATTTACACAGGCAAAGTTGTTCGCATCGAATCATTTGGTGCCTTCATTGAAATCCTCCCTGGCGTAGATGGTATGGTTCATATTTCTCAGCTCGATTCCGAGCGGGTGAACAAAGTAGAGGATATCGTCAATATGGGTGATGAGATCACCGTAATGGTGACCGGTATCGATGAGAACGGGAAGATCCGTCTCAGCCGTCAGGCTGTGCTCGAAGGTTGGACAGCAGAAGAAGCAGCTTCACATGACCGACCCAAACCATCTGGTGGCAGTGATCGTCGTGGCGGTCGTGAAGGTGGTCGTTCAGGTGGTGGTTTCCGCAATAGCGGCGACCGGCGTAATTCAGGTGGTGATCGCCGCGGTGGCGGTGGATACCATAGATAAATTGAATTTAATTAGATCAACAGACCGTCAGAAATGGCGGTCTGTTTATTTAACTCCCGCTTTCAACCATTTCGCGTGCTTTCTCCACATACTCCAGACTCTGATGTCGGAAATATGTATTATATAGCATGGCATAATGCCCACCCTTTTCCAATAGCCCCATATGATTCCCCTCTTCGATCACCTTTCCCTTTTCCATTACAATGATGCGGTCTGCGCTCTTTACTGTTGATAGCCTATGCGCAATTAAAATACTTGTTGAGCGCTCCAATATCAAGTTCAACGCTTGTTGGATCTGCCATTCTGTGAATGGGTCAATGCTGGCAGTAGCTTCATCCAATATGAAAATCTCGGGATGTTGTACCAGTACACGCATCAAGGATACGAGCTGTCGCTGCCCCATGCTTAATCTAGATCCACGCTCTCCTACCTCTGTATGCAATCCATCTGGGAGAGTTTCCAGCCATTCACCATCTCCTATTTGCTTGGCCAAAGTTGTGATCTCTGCTTCAGTGGCGTCCTGACGGGTATACCGGATATTCTCCAGTACTGTATCCGAAAACAAGAAGGGCACCTGTGAAACAATCCCAAGATGCTTTCGATATTCAGCAAGGTCAAAAGTGCGGATATCTTTCCCATCGATCAGAATGCTGCCTGATTGAAATTCATAGAACCGGGCGATCAACTTGGCAACGGATGATTTTCCAGCACCGGTATGCCCCACAATCGCCAGATTTTCTCGCGGCTTAATGTGCAAAGTCAGATCCTCCAGCACACCTTCATCTTCTTTGTAATAAAAACAGACATTCTGGAAATCTATTTGCCCCTTCAGACCAGATACTGGAAGGTTATCAGTTTGAACTACTGCTGGTTCGGCATCGATCAGGGCAAATACCCTTTCAGAAGCAGACAACCCATTTTGAATCGATGACCAGAAAGCAGAGATGTTCATCACTGGAAAAAGGAACCGGTCAAGACTGAGCAGAAAAAGATACCACGATCCTGCAGTAACAATGGCAGAGGTGACAGAAAGCCCCCCCACATAAACCATCACCGCAGTAGCCACTCCAGCCAAAGCATTGAGAAGAGGGAAAATGAGACCCAGCACTACCCCGCGCCGCCAATTAACCTGATAGGAACGTGTGTTTGCTTCGTTGAAAGCATCATAGATGCTTTTTTCTTGTCGGAAGTTCTTTGCCACAGAAATACCGCTGATGGTTTCCTTGATAGTCGAATTGACGTTTGCCATCGCCCGCATCCCCTGTTGGGTTGCCTTGCGTGCCAATTGGCGGAATAATATTCCAATGAAAAACACAACCGGCATGATCAGAAAAACCATCAAAGAAAGCCGCCATTCGATGCCCACCAGCACAATTCCTAGAACCACAACCTCCAGAAGCTGTGATGCCACATCGGTGATTACAGAGATCAATTGCCCAAAATCCTGAGTATCAGTAGTGATACGAGAGACAATTCTTCCTGAAGAATATTCGTCATAAAATGACAGGTCATGGTTTTCTGCTGCTTGAAACCCATCACTGGCAAGCTGCATCACAACATTAGCGGTAGCTTGGACCATGGTGCACCTGCCAATCCAATTAGCTATCCAATTGAAGAAACCAATTCCGAATGCCAGCGCTGATACGAGAATTATTCCGCTCATTTTAGGATCATCCTTAAGCCAATCAACTGCTTTCGAAATGATCATCACTGAAGTGGCACTTGCCAGTGAAATTAAAATCGTCATGATCGAAACAAGAATGATCTTTCCGCGTTCCGGTTTAAAATAATGCAAAATTCTTTTAACTAGATCGCGGTCTTTATACTTGCGATCATATTTTTCAGCATCCAATCCCTCAAAAAATCCCATAAGCTGCCTGCTTTTTATTAACTAAAAATTCTCTGATATGCTTCAGAAGTTTTCATCAATTCTTCATGAGAACCCATAGCTACCAGCCGACCTTTTCGCATTACCAGGATCAGGTCTGCCCAACGGATCTGCGATAATCTGTGCGTAATGATAAATGTAGTTCGCCCCTTTGCAGCTGTATAGATAGCTCTTTGGATGCGGTCTTCTGTAGCACTATCGATAGCACTGGTTGAATCATCCAAAACAAGAATTCGAGGATCAGTCAGAAAAGCACGTGCCAGTGCAAGGCGTTGTCGCTGCCCTCCCGATAGAGTCACCCCGCGCTCTCCAAGGATGGTATCATAGCCATCCTTGAAAGTAAGGATGAACTCATCTGCCTGCGCTGCTTTTGCAGCAGCTTCTATCTCATCCCGGGTAGCTCCAGGTTTTCCAAAAGCAATATTTTCTCCAATGCTGCGTGAAAACAGAAATATATCTTGCTCAATGATTGATATATTTCTTCGTAGGGTTTCCAGATTCCAATCGCGTACATTTACTCCATCGACCAGTACATCACCCTTAATTGTGTCATAGGTTCTATTGATCAACTTCACCAGGCTGGTCTTGCTCGAACCAGTTTGTCCGACGATAGCAACGGTTTGACCCGGTTTTACTTTAAAACTAATATCCTCCAAAATTGGATCACCATCTTCATATCCAAAGGAAACTCCCTTGAATTCAACTTCGCCTTTCATTGGCTCACAAAAACCAGTCAGATTTTGATCCAGATTATTCTCACGATTCATTAACTCAAGCAAACGACGAGCACCTGTAAGACCAGTAGCAATTTGCGAATATGCCCATAAAGAAGTGAACGTGGGAAAGTCCAGCATCAGTAATAAGCCATAATACCCAATCACCTGCCCCATATCGATAACACCATTTTTATAAAGCAGAAGTGCCTGCAATAATCCGACAGCCAGTGCTGTGGAAAGGAGCAAGAGTGGTAGAAAACGAGCCTCAGTTTTTCCCTGATCCACCACAGCATTTTTATATCCGGTTGCATTCTTAATGAATAAAGCGATTTCCGATTTCTCCTGGGAGGCTCCTTTGACTGTTTCAATGCCATCCAGAGCTTCAGCCAGGCGGGTATTCAACTTTCCAAAAGATTCGCGCACCCGGTTAGTGATGGGTTTTAACTTTCCCATATATTCCCATAGCGCAAGAAAGTACATGATAATAAAAACAACAGGGGTAATGATCAGCGAAGGATGATAAGTAGGGGCAAGAATGACTGGCATGATCAAGAAGTTTAATGAACCAATCACCATATTCAAACCGGGGCTGAAGAAAAAATTCACCTGTCGTACATCATTTGTTGCACGTGCCATGGTATCACCCACTGGTTGCAGGCTGTGAAAAGTCATGCTTTTACCCAACAGTGTGATATACAGTTCATCACGTACATTCCGTTCTGTCCGTTGTGCGATCAATTCGAAACTCAAATTGCGCATAAGCTGCATCCCTCCGCGGATCACCTGGGAAATCCCAAGGATCAGAGCTAGAGAGCCTAATGCGCCAATGTTTTCTTTCGCATTGGGAGCTGTGATGAGATTATAAGCACGCCCGATCAGCATTGGAGAAACAGACATCAATGCAGCATTGAGGAAAGCTCCAATAGTAGCTGAAAGGAGAATATACCAGTTCTGCTTCGCGTGAGATAAAATCCAGCGAAGTGGTGTTGTGCGGTTTGTTTTGAAACGTTGAGGAAGACTAAATTCAGTGATAGACATTGATGTACCCGAAGGAATGATTTTATCATCATTCATTACATGCAAGTGAAATGTGTCACAAGCAATTATTATATTTATAAAAAAACTGTTATCCCTTGGAGGAGGTCGGCAGCCAGGGCATTTCAGGACCCGTTATTCCCAGATATTCTGCCAGGGCAGCACGCATGGCAGTGCGGTCATCCCAGGCATATTCGACATCTCCAAAACACATGGATTGTTCATGCCCTTTTCCGCAAGAGACAACCAGGTCACCCGGTTGAGCCAATCGCAGTGCAGTACGGATGGCTTCACCCCGATCAGGGACGCGCCAGAAAGTTTTTCCTTCAATTCCCCCCTGTCTGGTTGCTGCATCTGCCATCTCCGCAAGAATTGCATCCAAAGATTCAGTTCGAGGATCCTCGGCAGTCAAAATTGATAGATCTGCCAAATTAATAGAAACCTCTGCCATCATACGCCGTTTAGCTCTATCCCGCAAGCCAGCCGAGCCAAAGACAGTGATTACTTTTCCATGGGTCATCTGCCTGACTGCCTCAATAGCTACTTTCAGTGCATTGGGTGTGTGAGCAAAATCCACAATTGCTGTAAACTGCTGCCCCAGATCGATGCGTTCCATCCTGCCCGATACGGATTTTAGCGAACTGATCCCTTGTGCAACAATTTCAGGGGAAATACGCAACCCAAATATTGCTGCACTCATCGCCGCCAGGATATTCGAGATGTTGAATTCTCCTACCAAAGGTGTGGAAATGGGTTGGCGAAATTCTTTTGTAACAGCAGTAAAGTGAATGCCGTCAGGTGAATACTCCACATCTTCTGCCCAAAGGTCCGCACCAGGCTTCATACTGTAACAGATTTTCCTGCAACCTGGAATAACAGAAAGGGCGTCATATGAACGATCATCTTTATTCAAGACAGCCAGTCGGGGATTGCCCTGCGGTTTCAGCTTTGTTTCGGATAAATAGCGGAAAAGCTGCGCCTTGGCATCGAGATAGGCTTCATACGATCCATGAAAATCAAGATGTTCATGGGTAATATTTGTGACCACCGCAATATCAAATTCACAAGCTGCTACCCGTTGCTGTGCCAATCCATGAGAAGTAGCTTCCAGCACAACATGGGTTGTTCCTGCCTGTGCCATTTCTGCAAGATACTGCTGCACATCCGGTGCGTCGGGTGTAGTCACGTGAAAACCCGTATCCACTTCCTTGTCACCAATCACAGCATTTACCGTAGAGATCATGCCAGCTTTTTTTCCAGCCTTGATCAGAATAGCATTCAATAGATTACAGGTCGTAGTTTTACCATCGGTTCCGGTTACGCCGATCATGGTCATTTTACGAGATGGATGATCATGCCAGGCAGCCGATAGGTACGCTAATGCTTTCCGGCTGTCATCCACCTGGATGTATGGAACACCCGGTGCTGAAATTTCCTGCATTCCCACAATTACTGATGCACCCCTTTTTACAGCATCGGGTATGTAGCGATGTCCATCCATACTGAAACCTTGCAAAGCGACAAATAAACTGCCGGGTGCCACCTTGCGAGAATCAAAGCAAATTGACTGGATTTCCATTTCTGGCAGAGCAGACGGTCGAATTATTTGTACTGGTATATTGTAAAAAAGTTGTTGTAATTTCATCGTTCCAAGTATAACGTATGTATTTGGTTGTAGTAGATAGCATCTATTAAGTTTCGAGTTTTTTAAAGAAAAAGGAATGGAACAATTTGCATCCAGAAAGGTGTGAATACCAGAACAAGCCAGCCAATCAATGCACCAATGATAAGCCCTGCAAGAATATCAATAAAGAAATGCACACCCATGCTCACTCGCGCCAGACTCATGATTGGAGCCCAAATGATTAAAACAATCATGAACCAAACTGGACCTAACCCTATTGCCATAGTTGCCAAAAATCCGGCTCTTGAAGCATGCCCCGATGGAAAAGAATGGGGATCCGTAAGCCGATAAAATGCCCCCCATTCTCCCTCAGGTCTGCGCCTGCGGATGGTGAATTTCATCGTAAAAATAATCACGATTTCGACCGCTATACCCACGGCAATCATGGCAGCTCGGTTATGCCATTCCCCCTTGCTAGCCAACCATACAATCAGTAATCCAGCTAGCCAGAACCATGAGTCGCCGGTATGTGCCATGAAAGACATACAGTACCAGAGGATTTTTTGTTCTGGGTGAATGCGGATTTTTTCGGTGAGGTGATGATCAAAATCTCTAACAGCTTGCAGCATTATCCACCATACTTATTTTGAAAATAAGTTTCTACCAGCTCCAATTGATTAGGTTTATCCACATCCATGCCAACTTCAGCAAAAGGTGAAATTAAAACCTTACCATTTATTCCCAATCGACGAGAAACCACCTTTTCAGCTTTTTCAAGAGAGAGCCAACCCATGAACATCATAAAGAGTAAATCGAAACCCATGATTGCCGCTTGTTTTAAAGCATTTTTACGATTAGCAACCAGTTTTTTCATGACAGGCAAATCTTCCAATGCTTTTTGGCTATTGATAACGATCACATCACCTCCGCAGACTTCCAACCCTTTCGCCTTTACATAGCTGCGTTTTGAACCAGGGAAGACCTTTTCCATGACATCGCGAGGTACAACAGTATATTGAAAATCACTGGGATGATTCACAGCTTCTTCAGCAGCCCATTTCAACATTTCAGAGGTCACACATGGCAGATCACCCGATACAACCATCATAGGACGATGTTTCGGGTTGAACTTCAATAATTCTTCCGCTCCCGCACGAATATTTTCAATGATTCCACCTTTGCCCTGTAAAATACGAATATCACCGGGAAAAGATATTGGGGTATCAGCCGGTAAGCCCATGACAACGACATGCTCAGCGCCTGCCTGTGCCAATGCATCCAGTACCCATTGCACCATGGTTTTTCCATAGATAGGTAATGTACATTTGGGTTGACCTTGCGTTACTTCATAAAGCAGTTCCTCAGGTTGAGGTATACCACCTGCAGTGATGATCGCATCCATTATAGGAATTCCTTAAATTGAGGTTTGATATTCAACTCATCGAGCCAGGTTTCGACTTGCTTGAGATATTCTTCAGCATGAGCATAATCAACAGGTTCTTTTCGTCCAGTTGCTGCAAGCAATCCTGCTTCAAGCATATTGGTTCCGTATGATCGTTCTTCAAATACGGGGGTAGTGGTGATCAGGTATTTTACTCCAGCCTGTTTAAAAAGATCTCGATCCGCTTTTGTGGTAGTGTTAGTTACGATGGTTTTCCCTTCCATGCGGTCAGGCATGTATTTTGTCAGATAATGACAATCCCCAGCGATAACATCTGCTTGAGTAAAATATTTTCCCCATTTTGGGGTGCGCTTATTCTGTGATTCACCCGTTGGATAAAGCATTGAAAAAGGCAATCGAGAAATAACTGGCATCAAAATAGAGACCATTCTTTTCAAGCTTTTTTCTGAATTTAAAGGAATATCCATCCCAAGAGCGAACATCACATCACCGATCACGCACTGGTAACCTGCATCATTGAAGCCTTGAAATAAACCATACCTATCTACTGCACTGGTCATAAACGCGTGTTTATGGTCATCAGGGATATTCACATTTTCTGCTAAAACAGAAGCAGCTTTACGCTCCAGAGTCATTTTTAATCCGGTACCATCTGCAACCGGAGTTTTATGAACACCTTTGATCAGTGATTGAACGCTATGCAAGATATGCCAATTAGTATCAACCATGAAACCCAAGAGTGCCCCACCCACTCCAAATGCATCAACCTTCCCGTCCAATTCACTGTACATCGCTGCAGCTTTTTGCATGTCACCATCCGTACCAATTCGTTCAAGTTGCACTTTCTCCCCAAATAGCTCTACTATCGTTGAACTATCACGCTTGGATGATCCCAAACTAATGCTTACCGCTCTTTTAATTGCTGATTGTGTCGTGGTCATTAGGCAAATTCCTTTTTAGAAATAAACACTTTAAGATAAAAATGTAACGCATGCTAGATAACGGTTGGTTATCCTTTGTCCTCTATGAGGTTTTCACCAGCTTTGGAAGAGGCATGGTTCTGCAATAGGGTTAATTCTTCTTCGAGATCTGTGATCTTCGCTTCAATCTGGTTAATCATTTCACTGCTATTCAGATTAGCGGAAACAGGTTCTTCCGGCAGCTTTTCTACTAACAAAATTTTCCAATATTCGTATTCTTCTTGAGAAATTTTGCCAGAATCTATTAACACATCCAACCTGTGGATAATTTCGTTATCGATCATTAATTTTGGGTTCACCAATGCTTGAATTGCTTTCCTATATGCTTGTAAATTGGATTGTCCGCTTTTAATGATCTTTTCGAACATGACTCCAGGAAACAATCCCCCTGGCTTTTTTTCTAATTCAAAAAGCACTTGAGCCAATGTTAATGTTGTCAGATCATTTCCACTGGCGTGGTCTACTACACGTACATCTTCACCTTCAGAGATCAGATCCGCAATCTCCTCCAGCGTGATATACCGCCTGGTCGTTGTATTGTACAGCTTCCGATTGGAATAACGTTTGATCACAGGCAAGGGATGAACCTCAGCAGAATATTATACCTGCGAAATGATAACCTTGCCTTTAATTTTCATTTGATTGAACAACATGAAGTGCAGACTCGGTTGGTCATATATTCGGGTTTAATTTTTACCCCTTCCCTGTGATTAGGAAGGGGTAATTTTTAAGGTTTTAGCCTTTTTGCTGTTTTTTTAATTCCTCTACTTGTCGCGTTAACTCAGCGAGTCGTGCATTTAATCTATCCAATTCTTCTTGAGAGACATTGACATGCTGATTTTTCACACGTTCTGCACGATGCTCTTTAAGCATTTTGTCATGCGTTTCGATCATTTCTTTGATCAACTTCCGAGCTTCTTCTTCGGCTAGTTCACCTTTTTCTGCCAATCGAGCAATACATTGCTCCAATTCATCTTCAGCAATAACTGCTGCTCCGATTGCTGCCAGGACGAATTTCCTGGCAAACGGGAACATCGTTTCTTTTGATTCTGTTTTGGCATTTTCTTTTGAAGCATTAGTAGACTCTGTCATTTTTACTCCTATCCGGCATTACAATTTAATTATAACGCAATGCGTCATAGGATTCAAGTATCACCATTCCTTATTAAGCTCTTTGTGTGAAATTTGGCTGATTAGGAGGAGCAGCATTTTTCCTCTTATTACGAACTAATAAGACGATGACCACAATAATTACAACCACCAGGCATAACCCCGCCAGGCAAATACCGCCACCCGCAATGTATAATTTATTCTGTTCAAAGAAACTGGGGGAGGGAGTAGGAGTGGGAGAAGCTTTGGGAGTTGGGGTTATTTTTCTTTGCGTTTTGCTGGCAACTACATTATATATAACACTCGTTCGGTCTGATGGCACAGAAATCGCCTCAACCTGAACAGTCCAATCTCCCTGTTTAGGATCCTGTATCTTGATAAGGTGAACGTTTTCACCTACTTCATCAGAAGCTCCGCCATATTCGGGTGTGACTACTTCACCATCCGGGTCAATGAGTTGCATATTGAGATCCCCTTCCAGGAACGATAAGGTCATGGAAAGCTCTTCAAGATCTTCATCAACGGTAACTACACCGACATCCTTCTTTTCTCCTTGTTGTATAGACCCTGTGAATGATGTAACCTGTGCTCCCGTTGCTTTTTGTCGACATGAAATGAAGAAATTGACGATCTCATCTCCACTTTCTGCAAACAGATAGCTTCCTTGAGTCCCAGATGCCAAGCCTGTCAACAAGTCAGCGTCAACATCATATTCTGTTTCACCAATCCCTAAAGCACAAATGGAAGCATTCAGTTCCTTAGCTCTTTCTGTTGTGATATTGAGCATATCCTGCGAAACCATTCCCATGTTTGAATACCCATCACTAAGCAGAATGATCAAAGAAGGCTGATCCGAGGAACCAACCAATTCGATCTGATCCAGAGCGATATTTAAACCATCGCCAATATTGGTCATGTTTTGGGATTCCAACTCATTGATAAGGGTTTCTACAAGATCGAAATCGGAAGTAAAAGAAGTCTTCAACTCACCATAATTACTAAAAGTTACCAGAGATAACTCTGAAGAGGTTCCTTCAGAAAGTTCATCCAGACGGGATAACTCAACAAGAATTTGACCAGCCTGGCGGGCTAATTCAATTTTTGTTGGTATTCCATAAGAAGGAGCCAATTCATTTACCCTATCGACAAGGTCATAGTATCCCGTGTTCTCTCGGTATTCATATAGAGCAGTGTTCGCATCAGACAAACCTGAGCTGTCATATACCGTGTTGTAGGCTTCTTCAGCAACAGAATACGCTTCAGCTAGGCTCACAAATTCTGGGTTATCCAACGGGATAACTGTCAGCAATTCCTCTTCAAGTCCATATGGAGGAGTATCATAGCAGCAGGCACCTTCGAGCTTCGTTTCGAGATCTGCAATATCCTTTGAGTATTCAAGATATTGAGACCAGCAATTGCAGCCATAGCTGGATAAGACCTCTTCGATCTTGGCCACCATTTCTAGCGTGGAACCGTACCCATTATTCTTATACCAATCATTGATCGCATCTTGTGATTGGTTCAGATTTCGGGTTGCGTTAACTACTTCTTCCGAATTGGTCAATCTTTTTTGTTGTTCAGATAGATCTTGATATTCAGGAGAATTCAATATCTCATCAATCTGTGCCTTAATATCAGCAATTTCTGCAGGCAAGTCTGTACCTCCCAATGAATAAGATTCCATACTGCCTGATATATCCAAAACGATTGCAACACGCAAAACCGGGTCATCTTTCTGAACTTGAGGTGCATCTAGAGATTGGCTAAAGGCTCTTGCATCTGGCACTAGCAGGCTGGCACAGAATAAAATAATTACAAGAATGAAAGCTGACCGTTTCATACCTGAAATCTCCTTATCATTAGTGAAATGGGATAATTTATTGTAGCGGTAATTTGAAAATATGCAATATATACTCTTAATTGTGTATAATTTTCACATGACAAAAATGGCCTCAAGAGGTATACACTTAGGTGTGAAATTCTCCAGCTATCACCCCAAACAGGAGGAAAAGTTATGATAAATGCTCTGGTCGCGATCGCGATGATCATCTGCGCGATTCAAGCTATCCGGGTAAAAAAGTTGCTGTCTTCTGCCCTCTGGTTAGCAGGATGCAGTGCCATGGTGGCATTAATGTTATATTTATTGGGGGCGCCCGAGATTGCAGTGATCGAATTAAGTGTTGGAGCGGGTTTGGTTACCGTGCTGTTTGTGTTTGCCATCAACATCATTGGAGATGAAAAACCCGTCACCGAACCTGGCATTCCCTCGCTGGTCGCCTGGGCTCTGGTCATTCTCTCAATTGGAATCCTTGCTTATTTAAATTTGCCATTATTAAGTGCAGTTATTCCTGACCTGGCTGAGATTCCTATGGCATCTACCACCATTTGGACTGATCGAATGTTAGATGTGATCCTGCAGATCGTGTTAATTTTCGTAGGTGTGATGGGTGTAATTAATTTAATCTCAGACAGCAAAGCCAAGGAGAAAAGCCAATGACAAATATACCCATGATCATCATACTGGCTGTGCTTGGTCTGATTGGGGTAGGTTTTTATGCACTACTGGCTACTCGTAATTTGATCAAAGTGATCATTGCATTGCAGATCCTTGTCAAAGGTGGATTACTGGCTTTGGTACTTGCTGGCAGAATCCAGGGACAGGTAATGGTTGGTCAAAGCATGGCACTAACCGCAATTGTCGCTGATACGATCGTTGCTGTGGTTGGGTTAGCACTCGCTGTTCAGGTGCGCAAACACCATGGAACCATTGATTTAAAACAACTCACAAAATTAAAGAGGTAACCATGGCTTCTACATTAATCCTTCTTGTCATTGGTTTACCATGGTTAGGTGCTTTGCTGGTGTGGTGGATTGGAGATAAGCGTTCTGCTTTACAGCATACCCTGGCGATCGCCTTTTCTGTTGCCTCTGGGGCAGTAGCAGTTGCACTTATTTTTAACGCCAACAGTTCTACAGCTATCAGCCTGGATGCGGGTGGTGTTTTTGGGCATTTCACATTTGTTGCAGATGGTTTAGGTGTTTATCTGTCAGCGATCGCAACAGTCATTGGAAGCCTTGCTGTGATCTTTTCAGTCAATTACATGCATGGTGAAAAAGGACTGGGACGTTATTACGCCATGGTGCTCTTCTTCATTGGTGGTATGGCAGGATTGGTTCTTACCAGCAATCTCCTGCTCATGTTCCTGTTCTGGGAAATAACTGCCTTATGCTCGTATGCATTGATCGCATTCCATAATGATGACCCCAAAGCGGTTGCCGGCGGCATCAAAGCCCTTATTATCACGCAATTGGGTGGTATTGGATTACTGGCAGGCGCTTTGATCCTCTACAGTCAGACTGGCAGTTATGACTTCAATCAAATGATCGCCAATCCCGGTATCATCAATCCCCGGCTTCTATCTGGAATGGCATTTGGATGTCTGATTGCTGCCGCGGCTAAATCCGCCCAGTTCCCCTTCTTTACCTGGCTTCCAGATGCAATGGAAGCACCCACCCCTATCAGCGCACTCATCCATGCTGCGACCATGGTGAACGCTGGTGTTTACCTCCTGGCACGGTTTTATCCGGCTTTCGAAGCAGTACCGGGTTGGAAAATTTCTGTCATTCTGGTGGGTATGATCTCAGCTTTCATCAGCGCCATTATGGCATTATTTGCCAACGACCTGAAACGGGTGCTGGCTTATTCAACCATCAGTCAGTTGGGTTATATGGTTTTTGCCATTGGCTGCGGTGGAATTTATGCATCACAATTTCACTTATTAAGCCATTCGGTATTCAAAGCCTTACTCTTCCTCGGGGCTGGTGCAATCATCCATTCAGTTGGTACGCGAGACATGCGTGAAATGGGTGGTTTAGGAAAGAAAATGCCATTTACACGTTTCGTCTTTATCATTGGCGCATTGGCATTGGCTGGTATCCCCATCCTGAATGGCTTCTGGAGTAAAGAATTGGTATTGGAAGCAGGCTTGACCGGCGGACCCGTATGGGCTTATGCCATCATGCTCATCACCGCTGGCTTGACCGCATTTTACACCTTCCGCATGGTCTGGATGGTTTTCTATGGAAAACCCTCTGAAAAGCACGTTCATGATGCTCAACCTGCTATGAAAGTAGCCCTGGCTCCTTTAGCTTTGGGTGCAGTTGTAGCCTGGCTGCTGGCTGGTCCTTTTGCATCCATGCTGCAAAATACTCTTCCAGCCCACAATATTCACGCAGCCAGTACGATTGAAATAATACTAGAGGTGATCAAAGCACCCGCAACGTACATTGCCCTTGCAGTGGTTGCGCTCGGTCTGGTTTCCTGGTGGCAGCGTGAAAATCTCGCAGCGGTAGGGAAAGCTTTCAGGTGGCTTAAACCAATCGCCGAAAATAGTTTTGGATTTGAAGCAGTGAATAAATTTATCGTACGTGAAACACAGGCAACTGCTGAAGAGTTGCGTGATACACAAACCGGATTGTTGAATTGGAACATCGCTGGCCTGTTGATCGGGCTGATTGCGGTAATCATCATCCTGGTGATGGGAGGCTAAATATGACGGCAAATACCGCACTCATCTGGTTACTGGCAATTCCATTAGGTTCAGCTCCGATCATTTATCTTGCTGGACGAATAACTGAAAGGCTCTCGCCTAAAACGGGTTCTGCTCCCTCACGCTGGTTGTCAGTTCTGGCTCTTGCTGGAACATTCGTTCCCTTGTACTACGCCATTATGCACTTCACCAGCGAAGGCGCGATCAACCTGAATGTCAACATGATCAGCCTGAAATTTGATGGCATCAGCATGTTGGTCGCCGCGACAGCACTCTTTTTGGGATTATGTGTGACATTCTTCTCGACCAAATATATGCAGGGCGATGATGGCGAGGAAAAATTCTTCGCTTTGCTACCCATCATGATCGGTTCGATCATCGGTTTGGTTAGCGCAACCGACCTTTTCAACTTATGGGTCTGGTTTGAAGCAATGGCAATCAGCTCGTACATTCTGGTGGCATTTTACCGGGATCAGGCTAATGCTATCGAAGCTGGTGTCAAGTATCTGGTTCAAAGCGCAGCCGGTTCAGCATTGATTCTATTGGGTATCGCTCTGGTATTCGCCCAAACTGGTCTCCTGAACCTGGAACAGATTCGGATAAGCGTTATGAATTCCGAACCTTCTCCTTTACTACTGGCAGCCAGTGTATTAATGTTGATCGGTTTTGGTGTAAAAGCTGCGCTGGTTCCACTGCACACCTGGCTTCCTGACGCCCATTCGCAGGCACCCAGTGGTATTAGTGCCATGCTTTCAGGTATCGTCATTGAAGCAGGTCTGGTTGCTTTACTACGTACTGCAGGCACTTTGATCTATTCTAATGCCACCTGGGGATACCTGATTATGGGCTTTGGTGCTCTCAACCTGTTTGTTGGAAACCTGATGGCACTTCGCCAAACGCAGGTTAAAAGGTTACTCGCTTATTCCAGTGTCAGCCAGGTAGGATATATTCTGATTGGCATTGGTGTTTCGATTTACTCATTACAACCAACAGGAGCAGCAGGTGGTTTCTTCCATGTGATCACCCATGCATTGATGAAGGGGTTGGCATTTCTTGCTGCAGGAGCGCTTCTTTACGCACTGCGGTTGTCACATCATAATCATGAACCATTGCAGATTTATGACCTGGACGGGGCTTCTAAACGCTACCCGCTAACAGCATTTGCGCTGTCTCTTGCTTTGCTCGCCCTGGGCGGGCTTCCCCCACTGGCAGGCTTCATGTCAAAATGGCAGATCTTTGTTGCGGGCTTTGAAGCTGGCTCTGGCTTGACGATTGCGATGGTTATCTTCGCAGCATTGAACAGTGTTCTGTCACTAGCGTATTACACACCAATGATCAACCGTATGTACCGCCATGAACCTTCAGAGCAGGTAAAAGCTGGAACAACCATTTCCTGGAAGATGGCGCTCCCACTGGTTATCCTGATCATTCTGATTGTTGTATTGGGCTTCTGGCCACCCCTTGTTCGATGGATGGTCAATCCAGCCGCATATTCACTACTTTCAATATTTACGAGTGTTCAAATAAGGTGAACATGGAAATATTACTCACCCCTCCACTTGCAATAATTATTCTGGCTCCGTTGGTAATCCTCATTTTTTGGTTTGGTAAAAAACTGGCGGGTCCGGAAAAACCTAATCCCATTAAGACCAGCCCTTATGGAAGTGGTGAAGCCGCACCGACCAATGCAGCAGCACCAGGGTATCGTCCTTTTTTCATGGTCGCGTTCTTCTTTGCAATTTTGCACCTGGGCATGCTGGTGATCGGTACCAGTTCACTTAGTACGGTTACTGGTCTATATATTGTTGGATTGATCCTGGCACTGGTAGCCCTGGTGTTGGGATAGGAAGTTTACTACACTCAAACTGCATTTGCTTACACGATAAGCAGGACATGTGAGGATAGATGGAATCAAAAAAAATATCAGCCTGGGCAAATACAATGGAAGGTTTGAAAACCTGGGCACGTATTAATTCACCCTGGGTAATTCATTTCAACAGCGGATCATGTAACGGCTGCGACATTGAAATCCTTGCCACCCTTACACCACGCTACGACCTGGAACGGTTTGGTGTAAAACTGCAAGGCAGTCCTCGCCACGCCGATATTCTGCTAACTACTGGCCCAGTCACCCGTCAGGCTCGTGAACGTTTACTGCGAGTTTATGAACAAATGCCAGAACCCAAATTTGTTGTTGCGATTGGTTCATGTGGTCTTTCTGGTGGCGTTTTTCATGGCTCATATAATATTGCAGGCTCGATCGATGAAGTTTTGCCTGTTAGCGCCTTCATTCCTGGCTGCCCACCCCGCCCCGAAGCGATCATTCATGGTGTGGTTGCCTTGCTCAACAGCTTGAAGAAAGAATAAAGGGATGATTATGGAATATGAAACCTTCATCAAAGATGCTGAAGATATCTTGAAAAAATGGGGAAAAGATTTCCAACACCCAGAGCCAAACCGGCTGGATGTATATATTGACAGAACAGATTTATTGGCTGCAACCCAGGCAATGGTCGATGCAAAATGGGGGTACATCTCTGCATTATCAGGGCTCGATTGCCCCGCTCCTAAATCAGAAGGAGAACAACCCGCAAACGCAGGACACCTGGAAGCTTTATATCACTTCTGTAGAATGGCAGCTGTCACCACACTTCGTGTGAAGGTACCGTACAATGATGCCCATGTTCCCAGCATTTGTTCTGTGATCCCCTCTGCAACATTATATGAAAGGGAATTGATGGAGTTATTTGGCATCATCGTTGATGACACGCCAGTTCCCGATCGTCTTGTGCTGGCCGATGACTGGCCAGAAGGTGTTTACCCTTTGCGAAAATCATTTACTGGTTTAGATGTGCCTGAAAAGGCAGCACAGGAGAGCTGAGATGCAAGAGAGTAAAGAAAAATTTATTGTCCCGATCGGTCCTCAACACCCGGCTTTGAAAGAGCCCGGACATTTCGAATTTACGGTGGATGGTGAGAATGTCACCAGTGCAACCATACGTCTGGGTTTTGTTCATCGTGGTATTGAAAAAATGGCTGAGAGCCGCACTTATATTCAAAACCTCTATATGTTCGAAAGAGTATGTGGAATCTGTTCTCATGTCCATGCAACTGCATTTGCATCCGGCGTGGAAAAATTGGCAGGAGTCACTGTCTCTCCCCGTGTGAAGGCTATCCGTACTCTTTTCCTTGAATTGGAGCGAATTCAAAGCCATCTCCTCTGGTTGGGCGTTGCTGCTCACGAAGGTGGTTTTGATACCCTTTTCATGTATAGCTGGCGTGACCGTGAAACAGTGATGGATATTCATGAATCCATCAGTGGCAACCGTGTACACCATTCTGTCAACTTGATTGGTGGTGTGAAATTCGATATCACTCCCGAACTGGCTAAAAATTCTCTAAAAGGGTTAGATTACCTGGAAGAACGAGCAAAATACTACGAAAAGATTGTCACCACAGATGAAACTTTCCTTGGTAGAACCCGCAATGTGGGTACGATGACCAAAGAACAGGCTACGGTTTTAAATGCTGTTGGTCCAACCGCTCGTGCTTCTGGTGTACAGAGGGATGTACGGGTTGAATCCCCCTACGCCGGGTATCCAGATTATCCTGTAAACATGGTACTCGATGAAGGCGGTGATCTCTCTGCCAGATTTATTGTACGCATCAAAGAGCTTTATGAAAGCTTCCGCATCTGCCGAGAAATCTTGAAGAATTTACCGGAAGGTGAATTGAGCGTAAAGGTTCCTCGCCGCATTCCTGCTGGTGAAGTGGTCAGCCGTGTCGAAGCTCCTCGCGGTGAACTCTTCTACTTCATCAAGAGCAACGGTGGAGAAACCCCCGAACGAGTAAAAGTTCGCACTCCAAGCCTTTGCAACTGGTCAACCATCAGTTCAGTGGCAGTAGGTCATAAACTGGCTGATATGCCAATGCTGCTGGTTGGGATTGATCCCTGTTTTTCCTGCAATGACCGTCTTGTTACGGTACGACAAGCTAACACCTCCCAGACAATGTACTGGGAAGATCTCAGAAAATATGGGGTTGAATATTACAAATGAGCATATCCCTTCCCCCCCTCGTTTCAATGCTCGTCTTTCCTGCAGGCATCTTCTTGATGCTTCTTGGATTGGCATATGAATTTTTTGACCGAAAACTGGTTGCCCGCTACCAGAATAGAATTGGACCTCGTTGGTTCCAGCCACTGGCAGATATGATCAAGCTGCTTGCCAAGGAAGAAATCATTCCTGACGGAGTGAATAAAGGATTGTTCATTTTTCTTCCCATCCTGGGCTTCACTGCTGCACTTACCTCTGCACTTTACATCCCAATGCTAGGTTTTGAACCTGCCTTCAGCTTTCGAGGCGATCTGGTTGTAGTAGTTTACCTGTTGAGTGTGATGACCATCTGTCTTGGTCTCGCTGGCGCTAACACTGTTGACCGCTTTTCACTAATTGGTGCAACTCGTACACTGACACAGTTATTCTCGTATGAAGCACCTTTCCTTCTTGCTCTGCTGGCTCCTGCTCTGGCTGCTGGGTCATGGCAGATCAGCGAGATCAATATGTATGCCCACAGCAATCTTTGGATGATACTCACTCAACCGATCGGCTTTCTGGTAGCGTTGATCGCATTAATGGGCAAACTCGAACTTCCCCCATTTGATGCTCCAGAGGCAGAAACTGAGATCGTTTCAGGCGCCCTCACAGAATACAGCGGGCGCGGTCTGGCGCTTTTCCGCTTGGGAAAAGATGTTGAATTGGTGATTGGCTTAACCCTGATTGCTGCATTTTATCTGGGTGGTCTGGCAAATCCGCTTGATTTCATTTTGAAAACCCTGGGCTTGCTGCTTGCAGTTGCTCTGCTGCAATCTCTCTTTGCCAGATTGAGGATCGACCAGACGGTAGGGATGTGGTGGCGAGTTGGAGCCTTGTTGGCTCTGGTACAATTACTCATCATCGTCATCGCCAGGCTGCTCTAGGCGAGAGGAATAAGGTAAAGATATGACTACTATTGGTGCAATGTTTGGAGATGTTTTCAAATCTCTTTTTAAGAAACCCGTAACAGAAAAGTATCCTTTCGAAAGAAAACCCGATCCTGAAAGGTTGCGTGGGAAATTGTTCTGGAATGCAGAAAAATGCACTGGCTGCCAGATGTGCGTACGTGATTGCCCTGCCAACGCACTCGAATTGGTCGTGATAGATCGTGCCAGTAAAAAATTCGTCATGAAATATCATGCCGAACGATGTACATTCTGCAATCAATGTGTATTCAGTTGCAAGTTTGGTTGTTTGAATTTATCTCATGAAGACTGGGAACTTGCATCTCTGCAACAGGAACCAATGACAATATCGTATGGCCGCGAAGAAGATATCCGATTCCTCCTGGAGAAAGCAGCTCAGCCTGACAATCCAGAAACTGAAAAAGAATGCAAGTGATCCCTCATTTCGAGTGGTCATCCTGGGCATCGGAAATGAATTAAGAGGTGATGATGCGGCAGGCGTTTTGGTTGCTCGAAAATTGAAGGAAAAGATAACCAATCGATCAGATATTCTTTGTATTGAGGGGGCGGAAGCCCCCGAAAATTTTACTTCTGTAATCCGTCGTTTTAACCCCAATTTATTGATTCTCGTGGATGCTGGCGCTTTGAGTCTGGAAGCAGGCTCGATCCGCTGGCTTTCCACTGACGATATATCCGGAGGAATGGGGACACATGGTCTATCCCTGGCAGATTTCAGTCTCTACCTTCAGCAAGAAACTGAATGCGAGACTGGTTTTCTAGTCATTCAAGCGGGGAAAAATGATTTTGGTGATCCAATTACCCTGGCGGTAAAAAGAGCTATTCGCAGAGCGGTAAATGCGCTTTTTGAACAACTATAAATCCTTGAAATTTGAGAATAATGACATAATTTGCCGGTTCATCCTGTACAAAACTGAAATTAGTTGTACAATTGGCAAATTATTTTGTTGACGGGTGAAAATATGACTGCAATTACAAATGTTGCCCAAAAAGAAAAGAATGGAGCTGCCCTCAGCTCGGTCATCGCAGCGGTAGGCTTAACCTCAATGAAACTGGTGATTGGAATTCTTACCGGCTCATTAGGTATTTTGGCAGAAGCAGCTCACTCGGGGCTTGACCTTGTCGCAGCTCTTGTGACCTTTTTCGCTGTAAAACTATCAGGAAAACCTGCAGATAAGGAACACACCTATGGGCATGGAAAGATCGAAAATTTGTCTGCCCTTTTTGAGACATTATTACTGCTGGTGACCTGTGTGTGGATCATTTATGAATCCATTGATCGCCTGTTCTTCAATCCAAAGAAGGTCGAAGCCACTTTTTGGGCATTCTTGGTGATGATCATCTCTATAGCGGTTGACTTTACCCGCTCGCGTATTTTATTAAGGACAGCTAAAAAATATAACAGCCAGGCACTCGAAGCAGATGCTTTACATTTCAGCACGGATATTTACAGCTCTAGCGTAGTAATTTTAGGATTGGCTCTGGTAAAACTTGGTGATATTTTCCCAGGTATTTCCTGGTTGGGGCATGCAGATGCCATAGCAGCATTAGGCGTGGCTGCCATTGTGATCGTTATCAGCCTTCAATTGGGAAAACGTACTATCATGGCATTACTCGATACCGCCCCCGCAGGGATGGAAGAACATATCATCAAGGTGGTCGAAGGACTTCCTGGTGTGATAGATTGCCATCATGTACGATTACGGTATTCAGGCGCACACCTTTTTGCAGATGTTCATGTTTTACTGGCAGGAAACCAATCATTGGATGAAGTACATGCCATTACAGACTCCATTGAAGCTACCGTTAAACATGCCATACCTGATATTGATATAGTAGTTCATCCTGAACCAGTCAATGACTCACCCGAATTGACAGAGAAATACCATGCTATTCAACAAACCGTTGAAGCCATTCCTGGGGTTGTGAACTGTCACGAGATCAATCTTGGATATTCAGAGGATGGATTGGATATAGTAGTTCATGTGAATATGGATGGGTCACAGTCTCTTCAAGACGCTCACACTATGACAGAAGTAATCGAAAAGAAGATAATGGAAATTCAACCAACCGCTCATGTGACCGTCCATCCCGAGCCGGTATAGAAGATTAAATTTTCAAAGATGGTAAAAAAGATGCGATCAAGCTGATCGCATCTTTTTTATTAAAAACCTCTTCTCCTCAGTAACAGGATTCCGTTGGCAACACCTCATAGTCATCTTTCATTGAAATGAATCATCCTATGGAAATTGGTGAGGTCAAAAACCGACTTCACCCTAACACTGTCATGTTGAACGAAGTGACCTGCACCACACACAGTGCAGGTGAACATCTTGCATTGAGTATTTCTATCAAATAATTGATTCTTCGAATTTTTTGTTTCTTCAGAATATCAGCCGTTTCGTTCCATCAAAATAACAAACCATAAGGAAATTAGATGAAAAGACTTCCGAAGCCTTGTAGACCTCGGAAGTCTTTTTGTATACAAATAATCCAACCTATCCCTCGTCCTTTAAATGTGCATTGGATAAACTCTCGATAACCTCGATCACCGCAGAATTATCCAGCAATCCTGAACCGTGCTGCAGCATAGATTGGTATAACTGTGCATCCAGGCTGGCTGAAGGAAGGATTATCCCATACTCTTTAGCGGTATCCAATACGATCTGCAGGTCTTTTGACTGCATCGCAGCTTTGAACCCTGGCTGCCGGTTTCCCGCAAACAACCGTTGCGGCTTCACATCCAATGTCCAACACTGTGCCGCTCCACCCTTGATCGCTTCTACCACCTTTTGCGGATCTGCACCTGCTTTCTGCGCAAAGATGAGCAGCTCTCCCATCGCAACCATCTGGGCTGCCACCATAATCTGGTTCGCGGCTTTAGCAATCTGTCCTGCCCCGCTTTCTCCAACATGGGTGATCTTTTTCCCCATCGCTTCAAACACCGGCATTACCTTTTCCAGCGCATCTGCTGGACCGCCAACCATAATCGCCAGCGTGCCATCATGCGCACCGATGTCACCACCACTGACCGGTGCATCGAGGCTCTGTACACCGACTTCAGATAACTTTGATGCAATATTTCGGGCAACCGCTGGTTTGATGGTGGAATTATCCACAAAGATCAAACCGGGGTGAGCGCCATAAATGATGCCATTTTCGCCGAGGGCAACTTTCTCCACATCGGGAGAATCGGGCAAATTGGTAAAGATCACCTCTACCTGGCTGGCGACCTCAGCGGGAGAAGATGCAGCGATGGCTCCTTCAGCGACCAGTTCGCGTACTGCACCTTGACTGCGATTATGCACTACAACTTCGAACCCTTTTCGTAAAATATTCCGGGCTATAGATTTACCCATCAAACCTAAACCAATATATCCTACTTTCATTTAAAAACTCCTTTTTCTCTTGAAGAAACTAAAAGCTGGAGCGGATTTTCATCCCTACTCCAGCTTTTGAATGGTATGGTTACATCAACTGCAGTTTGATCTTTTGTGCAGTTTCTTTGTAACTTTCCAGTTTCTGTCTTTCTTTTTCCACAACTGCAGCGGGTGCTTTTTGCCCAAACGGGCTCGCAAGCAGATTCTCAAGGCGGGTTATCTCACCTTCAATGGTTGACAATTCTTTTTCCATCCTGGCTTTCTCAGCATCCATATCAACCAGTTCAGAGAGTGGCAAATAGATTTCAATTCCAGAAATAACCAGGGCGATCTGACCTTCTGGCTTCTCTTTCATTTCTTTGACAATTGAAACATGAGTGATATCCAGGTATGCCAGAGCAGCAATAAAGGGCATTTGGGATTTAATAAATGCTTCCTTATCACCTGCTGCGAAAGTTGCAGTGATGCGTTTCCCGGGTGCCACCTGCTTTTCAGCCCTGAAGTTCCGAATGGAACGGACAATCTCCTGAATAATGGCAAATTGATCCAGGCTATCTCCTTCCCATCCTTCTTCAGCTTGTGGTTCAGGCCAGTGGGCAATGATCAGGGCATCTTCCCATAATCCATTCTGGTTGAATGGTTTAAAGTTTGCTGGATGCTCTCGCGCTGCCTGCTTGAGGTGTCCCCAGAGTGCTTCGGTCACAAAAGGAGTATACGGGTGCAACATGCGCAAGCAGGCATCCAAAACCTGAATGAGCATTTGAGCGGTGTAATAAGCGCGATCACCCTTTTCAGCCATTTGAAGTTTTGCGATCTCAATATACCAGTCCGCAAATTCACTCCAGAAGAACTCGTAGATCTGCCGTCCTGCTTCACCAAATTGATAAGCAGCAAACAATCTTTCAACATCTCTCAACAGTTGCTGCAACCGAGCCCAGATCCACCGATCAGCCAATGTCCATTCATGCGTTGATACTGGTGCTGAAGGCGCCTGTTCCAGGGCACCGATCACAAACCGCCCGGCGTTCCAGACTTTATTCGTAAAGTTGCGGTTTGCTTCAACTTTCTTCGCACTCACATTGGTATCGTTACCTGGGGTAGAACCTACCAGCATAGTAAAGCGCAGTGCATCTGTGCTGAATTCATTCATCAAATCAAGGGGGTCAATTGCCACCCCTTTACTCTTACTCATTTTTTGCCCGTGTTCATCGCGCACCAGGCCGTGTAAATAAACCGTACTAAATGGCACCTGCCCGGTAAATTCCAGACCGAACATGATCATGCGCGCCACCCAGAAGAACAGGATATCGTATCCGGTCTCCATGACAGAGGTTGGATAGAAATATTCCAGGTCAGGTGTTTTTTCCGGCCAACCGAGCGTAGAAAATGGCCACAAACCGGAAGAGAACCAGGTATCGAGTACATCAGGATCCTGATGAATATGCTTACTATGGCAATGTGCACATTCCTGCGGGTCTTCACGCTGCACAGTCATCTTGTTGCAATCGTCGCAATACCACACTGGAATACGGTGTCCCCACCATAGCTGTCGGCTGATACACCAATCCTGGATATTCTCCAACCAGTTGTAATACACCTTGGTAAACCGGTCGGGAACGATCTTGATCCTGCCATCGCGCACAGCTTCCAGGGCAGCATCTGCCAGCGGTTTGATTTTGATAAACCACTGGGTGGAGATTATCGGTTCGATCAATTCGCCACCACGCTGCGACCGTGGAACCGTCATCTTGTAGGGTTCCTCTTTGATCACCAGACCCCTTTCCCGCATGTCTTCCCAGAGTTTTTTACGGCATTCAAACCGATCCATACCTTGATAAGGTCCACCATTTTCATTAACATGGGCACTTTCATCCAGCATTGAAATGAATTCAAGGTTGTGCTTTTGTGCCAGGGCATAATCGTTAGGATCGTGTGCAGGTGTGATTTTCAATGCGCCGGTACCAAATTCACGCGTGACGTATTCATCCGCGATCACCGGGATTTCCCGCCCAAGGATTGGTACAATCACTTTGCGTCCAATATATTTCTTATAGCGTTCATCATCCGGGTGAACACACACTGCGGTATCACCCAGGATCGTTTCGGGTCGAGTGGTTGCCACAGGGATGAAAGCATCGGGTTCATCCGTAAACGCATATTTGAAGTAATACAACGTTCCCATTTCATCGCTATATTCCACTTCAAGGTCTGAAACAGCTGTGCGCAATCCCGGTGACCAGTTGATCATGCGCGGACCACGATAGATCAATCCTTTTTCATACAACCGGACGAATGCCTCACGCACCGCTTTGGATAAGCCCTCATCCAGTGTAAAGCGTTCGCGTGTCCAATCGCAGGATGCTCCCAACCTGCGGATTTGAAGCTGGATCATTCCACCATATTTTTCTTTCCATGCCCAGGTACGTTTAAGAAATTCTTCGCGTCCGATGGCTTCACGGGAGGTGCCTTCTTTGAGCAATGATTTTTCCACCTTAAGTTGTGTGGCAATGCCGGCGTGGTCACTTCCAGGAACCCACAAAGCGGGAACACCTTTCATCCGCATATGTCGGATCATCAGGTCTTCCATCGAGACAAATAAAGCATGTCCAAGATGCAATTCACCCGTAACGTTGGGTGGTGGGATTGAGATCACAAAAGGTTTTTTGCCTGGATCAAAATCAGGCTTTTTAGGATCATTGGATGGACCAAAATACCCTTTTTCATTCCACCATTGATACAACTCTTGCTCAGTTGCCTTGAAATCATACGCTTTTGGTAGTGGTGTTGTCATTCTTCCTCCTGCTAGGATAAACCAGTATTGTTTGCAGTTAAATAAATATTCCTTCCATCCAGAGGACGGAAGGAACCACTCCGCGGTACCACCTCAATTCACTGTGAAAACAGTGCACTCATCCCGGACAAACATCCGGTCATTGCTGTAACGGGCAATCCCCGTGCCGTTCTACTCTCATAAAAGATTTCTTCGGCAAATCCACCAAACGACCTTCAGCTGGCATCTGTTGAAGGGTTTCGCAGCAGTCACCCTCTCTCTGACAACGATGTTCAGCCTACTCCTTTTGGTAACAACAAGATAAAATTGATACCATGATTATACAGAGGTACTCAAGAATCGTCAATGTGGAACCTCCGCTCCACACCACTCCGGAGAGACATGGAACAAGTTTATGAACCAGCGACGCAATCCATTGTATTGGGCATTGTTTATCATCATCTTAGCTATTTCATCCTGCATGCCGGTTACAGCTTCACCCAATGCCAGTAGCCCAACTTTCAACAGCACTGTTGAAAATACACCTGAAAGTACCGCCACAGTGGTTCTTCCTACAACAACCCCCACCCCTCTTTCGACGATAGAGGTGAAAGAGGAAGAGCTAAAAAATGTAAGGATTGTTTTGGTTCATCCATTGGATGGCCGGGCTATCCAGGAAATGGAACAAATGGCAGATGAGTTCAACCAGGATAATCCCTGGGGAATCACATTGGAAATTCAAGCAGCGGGCAGCTATGTCACCTTGATAGATGATATAGACAACAAGCTGAAAACGAGCTCCACACCTCAAATTGTGATGGCAACCACGGAACAACTGGCTGATTGGCAAAAAAACTGGAAGATACTGATCAATATTGATCAGTATATACAAGACCCTGTCTGGGGACTATCGGCTGAACAAGTTGCTGCATTTTACCCCGTAATCTGGAATCAGGATATTGTTAATGAGCAAAGAATTGGATTCCCAGCAATCCGTACAATGGAAGGTATAGGATACAACCGTACCTGGGCGCACGAATTGGGTTATGAAGACCCGCCCCTGACATTGGATGAATTTTATGAACAGGCCTGCAAAGCTGCCGAGAAGAATAATACCAGTGGCGTGCCAGGAACCGGCGGATGGTTCATGGATACGGATTCCCACGTGGCGTTGAGCTGGTTGGCCGCATTTGGTTCTGACAAAATATTTAACGCAACCACTGGTTACTATTCATTTAATACTGCTGAGAATAATCAGGCATTTATTTACCTTCGAGCCCTTTCTGAGAAAAAATGCGCATGGAACAATGAAATTCCCTTGCCTGAAGAAAGTACTGAACCGTATACGTATTTTGTATCTCATCAAACCCTGCTCACCTCTCTCTCTGTAGATGAAATTCCCATCCAGGCTGCAGCATTGAAAACCGCAGAAAACACCGACGATTGGGTATTTCTGCCTTATCCAACGGAGGATGGCAATGGCGTGGTTCTCACTTACGGATATAGCTACGGGATGATGGCATCAAAACCGAGTGAACAACTGGCATCCTGGTTGGTCATTCGATGGCTTTCTGAACCAGAGCAAATGGTACGGCTTGCAGAAACCACTGATACCTTACCGCTCACAACTGCTACCTATGAAATGATGAGCACTACCCAACAGTTGGATCAGGCTGTCGCCTTACTAGGAATAGCAGTCACTCCCCCCTCAGACTCCTCCTGGGAGAAAGTACAATTAGCGCTTAAAGATGCTGTCTGGGAAAACATGGTGCAATACCAGTTGATCTACGGAGTTCCCAACTCGCCGATAAGAACTACAGAGGAAATATTGAAGGATCTGGATAATATTGCTGCAGAAATTGTTAAGAATCAATAAATAGTTAGCATTCGGGAGGTTCTTATTGAGAAAGTTAATAGTCATTCTCCTGTTTTGTTGCTTTTTTCTCACGGCTTGTAATTCTGATTCGCAGCGTCAACCCACTCAACTTTCCCCAATACCTCCTACACCAGCCGTTACGTTGACAGATACTCCTTACCCAACCATCGAACCTTCTCTCACCTCGACATCCACCCTGACACCGGAACCAAGCTTTACTTTTACCCCAACCATCAGTGAAACCCCCACCATCACCCTCACACCCACTTTCGCCTTCCCCTCGGTGGTTGTAAAGTCTCAGGCTCACTGCCGCTACGGTCCATCCACTGCTTACCTGCATGCAGCCGATTTATATCCAGGGGATGCCGGTACGGTGCGCGGGCGTTTTCGTTATAGCAACTGGTTGTATATAAAATTCGATAAACTCAACTACTTTTGTTGGGTGGCACCTTCGGTTGTAGATGTAAGTGGCGATATCACCATCGTTAACTATACAGAACCAGACCTGCAGTCTATCGGGTCAAATCAGTATGGTCCGCCCAAAAATGTAAAAGCAACCCGGGACGGCAATATGGTCACCATCACCTGGGATCAGGTGGTAATGACGGGGGATAAAGATCGTGGATATTTCATTGAAGCCTGGGTGTGCCAGAACGGGGCGTATCTGTGGTGGACAGCTTCCATGCCTGACCAGTTCACCACCACCTATACTGTGCAGGATGATCCCGGTTGCCCTGCGCCTTCTTCCGGCGAACTTTTAACAGTAGAGAAACATGGGTATTCTCAACCTGTTACCATTCCCTGGCCACCTAATCCCTAGGTATTCTCTATGAATGCTCATCATTCACCAGTAAATTCCCTTCCCGTTTTTATATCCGGTCTATGGAAATACAAAAGGGATTTAAGATTCTGTATTTTCTTTCTGGTGTTCTTAATGCTGTTGGTTGCCTGCACACCACAATCAGCTCTTCCTTCCAACACTTCCATTCCTTCTGATCCCCAGATCACCACAATTACTACTACTCCATCTTTGACAATCGCGCCAACAAAAACATTCACTCCATCACCAACAGAAACGATTATTCCGACAACAACTTTCACTCCTTTGCCTAGCCTGACACCCACCTATTCTATTCTGCGCGGTAAAGTAAACCAGGATCATGTCAGTTGTTTTTATGGACCTTCCAATGATTACTTATATAAATATGGATTGGTAGGTGGAAGTCACTTGGAGATCATCGGCATCCTGCCCGATACGGGGTATATCGAGATTCGTGCGATTGGTGGTACCAATCCCTGCTGGATGAACCTGAATTGGATGGATGTCGAAGGCGATATCAACCTCGTTCAGCCCATTGACCCGCTGGATATCGATCTACCCTGGTCACCCTATTACGGAGCGCTTTCATGGGTTACAGCAAAACGTGTTGCTAATGAAGTCACCATCACCTGGAGCCCACTGGTTTTGCGAGCGGGCGATGATTCTGAACAGGAACCTTATCTGGTGGAAGCATGGGTATGTCAGAACGGGAAGTTGGTTTTCATTCCCACAGGCACCTACAATACACAGATCACCCTCACTGATGAACCCGGTTGTAGTGAGCCATCTCATGGCAGGGTATATGGTGTAGAAAAACACGGGTATACACCATGGTTGAAGATCTCCTGGCCACCAGCATCTTCAGAACAATAAATAAATAATTTCCATTCATCAAAAGCATTGACAACAGGTTCATCAAGCGATAATATATGAACAGTTGCTCATATATTCATGATTACCAGGAACAATGATTAATGACCTCCTCTATCCCCCCACGATGCGATGAAAACTTCATACACGAAGACCAGGTTAAGCTTGTTCAGAGTCACCTCGTTGATGGTCTGACTGCTACATATCTGGCTCAGACTTTCCAGGCGTTGGCAGATCCCAGCCGTATTCGTATCATCTCTGCACTTACTACTACGGAGTTATGTGTCTGTGATCTGGCTGCGCTCCTTGGAATGACCCAATCAGCCGTCTCGCATCAACTAAAATCGTTGCGCGATCTGCGCCTGGTCAAATCTCGTAAACAGGGGCGAGTAGTATATTATTCCCTTCAAGACGAACACATCCGCGATCTGTTCGAGCGTGGATTAGCCCATATGAAAGAAGAAAGGTAATTCACAAGAACATGGAAACAAACATCGAACTGGAGATTCGACCTCTGTTACCCGGCGTAGAAGAGGATGACGAAGCCTGTTTTCACCGCCTGGAAACTTCTTTATCCAATAATCACAAACTCATCCGTGCCCATCTGGAACATGAAGATGAGCAGGTGAAATTATGCCTGCATTATGACCCTGAAAGAATTTCGCTGACAGAATTGAAACAATTAGCAACCCGGGCTGGGACGGAGATCGTCAATCGCTATCATCACGAACTGATCACTATCGAAGGGATGGATTGTTCGGATTGCGCAATGGTACTCGAGCACAGCATCTCACGAATGCAGGGTGTGTTGAACGTTAGTGTCAGCTACACGAGTAAAAACATGAAGATCGAGTACGACTCTCATAAGATCAACCGTTTAGAGATCGAAAAACGTATTCGTTCTTTAGGCTACCAGATTCCATTGAACCATATCCAATCCTGGTTTGCAGAAAACCGCGAACTACTCTTTAGCCTTGCAGCGGGCTTGTTTTTTGCTATTGGCTGGTTAGGACAAAAACTATTTTCCTTCCCCGAAATCCTCAGCATTGTGTTTTTCCTCACCGCGTACGGGTTGGGAGGTTGGGATATTTTGCGCCATGCGTTGCTTTCTTTGCGCGAACGTACATTTGACACTGACTTGCTGATGATCCTTGCAGCTCTAGGCGCAGCAGTACTGGGAGATTTTGCAGAGGGTGCACTTTTGATCTTTCTCTTCAGTTTTGGGCATGTTCTGGAAGAACGTGCTTTGAAACGAGCTCGTTCAGCTATCGATGCCCTGGCGGGTTTGACCCCGAAAACCGCATTAGTCCGCAGGAATGACCAGGAAATTGAAATCCCTGTCGAACAGGTAGGTTTGCAAGAAGTGATCATTTTGCGACCAGGTGCACGTATTCCAGTGGATGCCATTATTCTGAAAGGAAAATCTGTAATTAACCAGGCACCCGTGACTGGGGAATCCATCCCTGTAGAAAAAACTGCGGGGGATAAACTGTTTGCCGGAACGATCAACGGAGAGGGTGCTCTGGAAGCGCAGGTAACTCGCCTGGCGAAAGACAGTACGCTGGCGCGAGTAATGAAACTGGTTGAAGAAGCACAAACACAAAAATCACCCACCCAGCAAACGGTGGAGAAATTTGAGAAGTTCTTTGTTCCAGCCGTATTAATTGGAACAATCCTGGTCATTTTTATCCCGCTTTTCTTTGGCATCTCATTCCATGATTCCTTCCTGCGTGCGATGACCCTCCTTGTTGCAGCCTCACCCTGTGCATTGGCGCTTGGTGCCCCAGCAGCAATCTTAACCAGTATTGGACAGGCTGCCCGCAACGGCATCCTGGTCAAAGCAGGTGCTCATCTCGAAAATCTGGGGCGGCTGAAAGCCATTGCCTTTGACAAGACAGGTACGATCACCTGCGGTTTACCAGAGGTGACCAATGTGATTGCTTTTCCCGTGGCAGACAGTTCAATTGATAACGAACAGGACTTGTTAAGACTGGCTGCCGCCATAGAAAGCCGCTCCAGTCATCCACTCGGGCAAGCGATCGTACGGGCTGCTACATCCCGGCAATTAACTCTCCCAGAAGTAGACGATGTGGAATCGGTTACTGGTCAGGGTATTCGCTCTCGATATCAACAAAAGATAATTCTCATTGGAAGCCTGAAATGGCTGGAAGAGAATGAAATAAATATTTCTTCTCATACCTCGCAAATCGCAAACCAATGGCAGGCTGAGGGAAAGACAATCATGGGAGTCACCCTGGGAGATGCGCTTATTGGGTTGATAGCTCTCGCAGATACTTTACGTCCGGGAATACAGACAACCATGAACCAACTGGCTCAAACCGGTATTGAAAAGACCATCCTCCTGACCGGGGATAATGAACGCGTTGGAAAAACCATAGCCTGCCAGGCAGGTATCGGCGAGGTGATGGCTGAATTGATGCCAGAAGACAAGCTAGCCGTTATCCGCGAATTAAACACTCAATATGGGGTAGTGGCGATGGTGGGTGATGGAGTGAATGATGCTCCAGCTCTGGCGAATGCCACCGTGGGCATTGCGATGGGTGGTGCCGGTACCGATGTGGCACTCGAAACGGCTGATATTGCCTTGATGAGCGATGACCTCTCCAGGTTGCCCTTTGCGGTTGGGTTAGGTCGTGCCACCCGGGCGGTGATCATTCAGAACCTGGTGATAGCCCTGGTTGTTATTGGTGCGCTGGTGATTACCTCATTAACTGGTTTCGTGGGGATAGGGGTAGCAATCATCTTCCATGAAGGCAGCACAATCCTGGTTGTTCTCAATGCACTACGGTTGTTGGGGTACCGTGGTTGATAGAAATTTCGGTAATGATAGATTTTACCGATACCTCGATGGTATGAAACTTGGCTTTTAAATAATTTGAGGCGACGATGGGACACTTGCCCCCTCAGGGGATTTGAACCCATGATAAGGGTTTTGCAGACCCTTGCCTGGGTACCTCGATGGTATGCAACTTGGCTTTTAAATAATTTGAGGCGACGATGGGACACTTGCCCCCTCAGGGGGTTTGAACCCATGATAAGGGTTTTGCAGACCCTTGCCTGATTACCTCGATGGTATGCAACTTGGCTTTTAAATAATTTGAGGCGACGATGGGATTTGAACCCATGATAAGGGTTTTGCAGACCCTTGCCTTGCCACTTGGCCACGTCGCCTTATAAGACAGATGCAAGCAACATGGGTGTGTTGCTTGCAGAGATTAGAGCGGGCAACGGGACTCGAACCCGTGACCTTCTCCTTGGCAAGGAGACATTCTACCAACTGAACCATGCCCGCAAGCTGTTCAATTTTTCTAACAGCCAGAGTATATCAAAACAAATTTCATCCGTCAACCCTTAGTACCATAAAATGGTCATGTTTTTTCTCTTCCCATCCGCTGGATCAACTGCAAGAGGATCAAAAAGAACGCTGCTGCGATGCAGATTCCGCCCAATACCCGCAGTACTTTAGCATTGAAAATTGGGGTGCTAACACCTTCCAGCTTTATGGGGAGTGCCAGTACCGGGCGGCGGTCGGGTTCGGTGCTTCCTTCGGGCATCACCAGAAGATACACCCAAAGAGTACCAGAATATGTCCCCGCCCGACCTGGCTGGATCTTCCATGTGTGATGTAAAGTATGTCCTTCTATGACAGGTTGAATGACCGCATCAAAAGGGTTCACTTCCATTCCGGGCATTTCCAATCGAGTTTCAAGCAGATAGGTCACCCCCGAGGCATCCTGTTCATTGAATGCATCGTCTTTTTCTGTTGAGATGAATTCAAACCTGATCTCATCTGTTTCGCCAGTTCTTACTTTACTGGGGAAACTGATAAAGATCTCCCTCGACAGCTCAACAGGAGAAAGGTCAGGGTGATCCAAAGAAAAAGCCTTTGGAAATGGCAGTGTGCTTTGAACACGGGAAAAAGGCCATGACGATACTGCCAGGGATAGTACAGCCATTAACAAAAAGAATATTGGGATTAGACGATTATTCAACCTGTTTTTTTGCATGGGTTGATTATACAGTTGGATAAATTTTCACAGAAGAGGTTGGATGAATGGATTTCCTAGAGTGTAAAGTACCAGAAAAGCATTGCTTCATCAGATACTTTGGGATTTGCAGCATATCCAAACCGGTGGATCATTCCCAGTTCACACCCCATCCGGGAATAGAATTTACAAGCAGGAACATTGATGTTCTGGGTCTCTATTTTCATTTGCCGGCAGCCTCGTTTGCGCGCCCAATCTGCTGCATGTAAAAACATCAGTCTACCAATACCACTACCCCGTAAATCTGGGATTACGCGCAAATCCCATAACACTGCAAGGTCTTTTCGAGCTTCCAACAGGTTTACCTCTGGGGTATTCAATGCCACCGCAGCACCAGAAACAGGCAGATCCCCTTCAAATGCAACAAAGAATCCCCACTGACTCAAATCAAACAACTTTCTCCACTCCAATGGGGATTCTTCTGTGTCATAATCTTTGAACCAGGGTTTTTCGACCTCTTCCTCACGCAACCTGAATCCACCCAACCCCATTTCAACCAGTTCGATGCGATAGAAGGAATGCACCCAGAATGAAATGGGGATGGTTGCATAGATCGCTAATTGTTCAGAAGGTATTGATCGAATTTCCATAATACAAAAGTATTTTTATTGGGCTGTATATTCCAGCGCATCCAGGAGGCGATCTGCTTCTTCTACTGTTAATTTATTATCCTGCAACATGCGAAGAACTACAAGCTTTTCTTCGTCAGAGATGTGACTGATGGGTTTTTCAACATCGATCACTGATTCGTTCTTCTCGCCATCTGTAGATGGTATGCGTTCATCCATTCTGGATTTTTCAGTTCCTACTTTGAAAGTTGAACCATGCATATCAATTTTTTGCATTGCCTCATCGATCCTGCTTTCAGCTTTTCGTACTGCTTCTTCCGCCTTTTTCGAAATACGATCTGCCAGGTCAGCTGAGATTTCAGCATTATCGATAACGGATTGAATATGAGGCATTTTTACCGATAGTACATGTGACCAGTGTTTATCGGCTTTTTGAGCTCGTTGCTGAAATTTCTCGGTGGATAGTGGATTGTCGGTAATGCGGATATCACCACCAGCCTTTACCCGTAACGGGCTTTTCCCATCTCCTATGGTGCGAAGAACTGCCCAATCATCTATTCGCTCTTTTTTCCCGTCCAGATCCAGCCGGATGTCATTCCCGCCTGAAGTAAGGTCTATTGCCCAGCCACTGGAAGGTGGAATACTGACAACCACATCTCCGCCTGCGCGCAGGGTTATCGTTTCGCCTACCGACTCACTCATACCAGCAGAAATATCTCCACCAGCATCCACCCTGACACTTCCATAAATATTCAACAATCTGGCATCCCCCCCAACGGAGGACTCTGTCAATCCACCCGCCAACGCAGAACAAATGAGGTCTCCCCCGACATGACGACAGTTTACTGGGGTGGCAATTTCATCAAACATACAGTCTCCACCAACTTTATCAACTTTCACATTTGCGAGACGAGTTCCAGAGAAATCACCGTGCACTCTGTCAACAACCACCTCACCGTGCAAATCGCTTAACCATACATCACCGCTGACTTTCTCAATATGCATAGAGTAATTTAAGGGTACTTGAATATCACAATCATCTACACTGGTTAACCGTGTAGTCTTGTCATCTGCTATAATTTGAATACCTGCCGGATCACCGACGATTTCAAATTTATTTTGGTCCCATCCGCACACATTCAAATCACAACTTGCTTTAATGACCAAAACTCCTCCCTCCGGCGCAGCTTGTTGCATTCTTTTCATTGGTAACTCCTGTTTTCATTGCTACTTAATAGAATTGAAATAACATTTTAGAATTACTAAAGTAATAATAGCATAATCTTATATTATGTCAAGTATTTATTTTATTTTATTCATATTGCTATTCATCTTATTAATACTTCACTTATAAACTGGAGGTAAAAATGAAAGGAAATCCGAAGATCATTGAGGTTCTGAATGATTTATTGGCGGATGAATTGACGGCAGTCAACCAATACATCGTTCATTCAGAGATGTGCGCAAATTGGATGTATGAAAAACTGCACGACGCAATAGAAAAACGCGCCATCCAGGAGATGGGGCACGCCGAAAAATTGATCGCCCGCATTCTTTTTCTTGAAGGTTTGCCAATCGTCAGCAAGTTAAACCCCCTGCATATCGGTGAAACCGTAGAAACGCAATTCAAGAAAGATGTACAGGCAGAATACGGTGCGATAAATGCCTATACGGAAGCGATCAAAATTGCAGTGGAAGTAGCAGATTTTGGTACTCGAGAACTTCTGGAATCAATATTAAAAGATGAAGAAATGCATGTCGATTGGCTCGAAGCACAATTGGATCAGGTAGCCCAAATTGGGATCAAAACTTACCTGGTGGAGCAAATTGATTAGCTAGAATGTTTACTACATGGAGGATGCAGCTAACCTTTGCATCCTCCATGAGATTTAAAACCATTCAGGGGTTAAAAACGTGAAAACCAATAGCTTATGGTAGCGCCACCATAAGCGAAAATTAGCATTTTGATAATTTTCCCTAAAATACACCAGATCAAGAATCGCCATACAGGGAGCTTCAATACCCCCGCAGAAATTCCAGCCAGGTCAAACGCAGGATTGGGGATAAATGCCAGCACCAGGATGGTAAGGTCACCATACTTTTTCATCCAATTCACTACGCGCTCATGCCAGCCCGCTTTTTCGATCACTCTTCGCCCGCTGAAACCCGCAAGATAACCGGTGAGTTCTCCAATACCGGCACCTGCCCCTGCCGCAACTGCTACCCAGAAAGGATCAAACACCACCCCCATAGCAGAAGTGATCAAAACGCCTGGTACAGGTAGAATGATTGTAGCATTTGCAATAATGGAGAGGATGAAAATTCCCGGATAACCGTAAGCCTCCAGGTGGGGAATCTTGTCTCGCAAAACAAATATTGCAACAGTTAGACCGATTACAAATACCAATGCAACGATCTGCAGAATGCGTATCTTACGGTCAGGAGGTTTTTGCATTCGCTTCCTGCAAAAGCGTCTCTATTCTGGCAACCACCATATCCAGAGCGACAATATTCATTCCACCTTCAGGAATGATAATGTCAGCATATCGTTTAGATGGTTCGACAAATTCCAAATGCATAGGGCGTACGGTATTTAGATATTGGTTTACAACAGATTCGGTCGTTCGTCCGCGTTCCTTAATATCCCGATTCAACCGGCGAATAAAACGGATATCAGCATCAGTATCTACAAAAATTTTTACATCGAACATGGTCCGTAAAACAGGATCTGCAAAGATGAGAATTCCTTCTACAATGATGACTTTCTGAGGATTAATCTTGATCGTTTCTTTGGTTCGTGTATGTGTGGTGAAATCATAAACGGGAATATAGACAGGATGCCAGTTTTTTAATTCATTGATATGCTGAGTTAGCAGGTCACTTTCTAATGAATCGGGGTGGTCGAAATTAATCTGTGCGCGCTGATTGGGTGGCAGATCTTTAAGATCACGATAATATGCGTCATGTTGAATGAACGCAATACGATGACTGCCAACTGCTTTTAGAATAGATTGAGCAACAGTAGTTTTGCCAGAACCTGAGCCTCCAGCTATTCCTATGACAATCGGGGTTTGTTTGGGCATTCATACACCTGTGATGATAATATAGTTTTTATATTACTAGTAACGATAACTAAATACCAACTCTTTCCATATTATACATTCATGAATACATTTACACACCAAACCTGATACCCTAACCCTCTGTTAAAAAGTGAATGGCGGATTTTATCCACCATTCACTCAAAATCGTTTTTTGTTGATACTATAAAAGGTTATTTCACTTTAATGATTGAGGTCAGGGTGCATAAAGATGTACTTCCGCTAAAGATACCCCAGGTCATCGTATATGTGCCAGCAGTTGCCGGAGCGATGGAATCCAGGATCAATTCATAGGTTCCACCATCTGCCACATCCGACGGCAGATCATAGGCGGTAGTGGAACCCTCGAACCATTTCGTACCGCTTACATATTTGATATCCACACCAGCAGCACTCCAGGTGCTTCCCGAAGTATTCTTTACTTTCCAACGAGTATCAAATGAAGCGCCCGCCGGGAAACTGTCATACGGGGCTGGTGATTGGGATACCAGAGAGCACTTTCCACTTACCGTTGTTGAAGTGATGCTTGCTGTCGTTCCAACCACAATCTTTACCCAGAAAGCTTTATCTCCATTTACACCGATACCAAAGAAACCACCACTGGCATTCTTTAACATCCAATACCCGGTATAGGTACCATCTGTGGTAGGAGCTTGCAACGTGACGCTGACATCAATCGTTTGACCGGGTGCAACGGTAGCTGCTAAAGCTGTGCTGGCTGCACCGTTCATACTTGTTCCACTATGGAAAGCAAGACTATAACCGGATCCCCAGGTACAACTTCCGCTGTTCTTCAATCTCCAGGTTTTTACAAATTGGGTACCTGCAGTGATCGAAGAGCCATCCGGGATGGTCACATCACCCAAAAAATCAGCACGGTTACATGGTATTGGCACTGCAGTAAGGGTTGGAACGGTCGTGATGGCTGTTGTTGGCACTTGTGTGATAGTAGGTTGGGTAGTTAGGGTAGGCTGCACAGTAGCAGAAGGAGCAACCGTATCGGTCATTGTGGCAGCGACTGTTTCTGTGACAACAACTGGTTCAGTAGGGATCACTTCTGTTTCTGTTGGCAACGCAGGTAATGCAGTTGCTGGAGCAATTTGAGTTTGATAATTAATAGCGTTCACTGTCTGAGCAACAGAAGTTTGGATATCCACTTCGGAATCCCCCTTGCTGCCTGGCAGGTTACATGCAGATAATACCAGTACCAGTATTATCAGACTGTTTATGAGGTAAAATGTTTTTTTCATGGGTTAACTCCTTTGTCGTTCTTATCGAAGAAAATTCACTGAGTACTACTTTCACCATAAATAGACGATAATTACCTGTAATAAGTTCCAAACTACCCAATACCAGTTAATCTCATTATATCAAGGGTTTATGGTTTTTTTGCAAGAGCTTATTTCTGACATGCTTGCTTATCCCTTTATCACCAGAAAGGTTTTTTATTCTTCCCAGTAGATTACGGGATAAGAAGAAAGTTTTTCAAAACCCAATGACTCGGCAAGATCGATTGATGCATTGTTATTTTCAAAGCATTCCCAATTAGGCTGCAACCTCTTTTGAATACATTCCTCTATGAGTGCAGAAGCAGTGATTGTAGCGTACCCCTTTCTACGATACTCTGGAATGGTATGTACATCTATCTCAATACCTGTAGCAGATCGAAAAACACTGAGACAACTGCTGATGATCTCACCCCCTTTCATAAGAACATAACCCAAACCATTTTTCAGGAAGGAATCTATCGAAAGCCAAGTTGGTGGCAGGGTTATCATTTTTATAAGGTCAAGATCGATCTTTCGTAGTTCCAGTAATGAAATATTGCTCTCAATTTTTTCTCTCTTAGCATGAAAGATATCATAATGGATTCGAAAAGGTTGGCGAAAAATTGTTCGTGTATTCCGATCAGGAAGGATTTCTCCTGCATATTTGATCCAATGATCGTTTGAAGGAATGAGGATAAATCCGCTCTCACCCATCTTTTTCGAAGCGGGAATAAAGGTTTCAATGATGATCTTCTGCACCGGAGCTAGATCTCTTACAGCAGATGGTTCACCAGCAAGAAAGAAATATCCCACGTTGGACCAAATCAGCGCCACTCGTGGCTCGTCGAACTGGTCGACGAATATCCTTCCCGGGTTGTATCCTTCAAGAATGGCAGCAGGCAGCACAGCCTGAGGGAAATTCTGAAAGAGGGATTGAGCAATAGAATAGGAATGGACAGGAAGTTCGTGCATTTTAAACAAAAAAGCCATCGAAGGGGATCGAACCCTTGACCTGACGATTACGAATCGTCTGCTCTACCAGCTGAGCTACGATGGCGCATTGCCGATTATACCAGTATCAGTTTGGATGAGGCAAGAAAACCACCCTCTATTCATCATCCTCATCATCATTCGGTTTTCTACTCACCTCACGTCCCCGCTTAACCACCCCCTTTCCATATTTCTCACGAAGTTCATCCAATGTAGATAATAAGCGGGTCTCTTTCTCATTTTTTGGATTGAACAAATCCATTTGTACAGCAGGTTGTTGAAGCCCGCTGCCGCCCACCCCGATCAGCCGTACTTTTCTCCCTCTTTGCCATGCCTTTTTGAGCAGGTCAGATGCATTTTCGTAGATCACACTGTTGAGGTTGGTCGGCTTGGTCAAGGCAACCTGCCGCGTGATGGTCGTAAAGTCAGACCAGCGCAATTTAATTCGAATGGTGGTAGCACAAAAATGATGCCTTCGCAACCGATACCCTACTTTATCCGACAGCCAGCGAACAGTACGCAACACCTCATCGATATCACCCACGTCTTTATCGTATGTGGTTTCATTGCTTACGGATTTTAATGTATGACTGAGCACAATGGGAGAAGTACTTTCTCCCCTGGCGTGCTGCTGCATTTCCGTTGCCCATTTTCCATAATGTCTTTCTAGCTGGCTAGCAGGTGCATTTGCGAGCTGACCAAGGGTCATAATCCCCAGTTTATTCAGCTTCTCTGCAGATTTCTTTCCAATTCCCCACATCATCTGCACAGGCAAAGGTGCCAAAAAAGCAGCTTCGCTTCCTGGCGGCACCACAGTGATCGCATTGGGATAATCCAACCCCTTGCGAGAGCTCTTTCCAAAATCATTGGCGATCTTTGCCACCAGTTTGTTGGTTGCAACCCCAATCGAACAGGGCAAATGAGTTTCATCATGGATCCGCTTTTGCAGCCGTGCAGCGATCACACCCGGATCATCCGGAAGATCGGTCACTTCAATGAATGCCTCATCAATCGAAACCTGCTCGACCAGCGGGCTTATATCTTCGAGGATCGCCATCACTTTATCAGATGCTTCACTATAGGCATTAAAATCTGGCCATAACACTTTTAGGTCAGGAACCAGTTTTAAAGCCTGCGCCATTGGCATAGCAGAGTGGATGCCGCGTGCCCGGGCAGCATACGAACAGGTGGATACCACCCCCCGCTGGTCAGGTCTGCCACCTACAGCAAATACTTTCCCTTTGAGAGAAGGATCTTTTAATTCCTCAACCGCGCAAAAGAATGCATCCAGATCGAGATGCAAAACTTTTCGCACACTCACATTCCCCCCATCCTTACTTCAACCTGAGTTCAGCCCAGGTGGTGGGGTTAGCCAGGCTGTTTCCGGCAATACAGGCGACCATGCTCTGCTGTACATTTTGCCCGCCATTGTCATTATCCGAAGCACGAAGGGCGAACCCAAATTTCGCTCCTACAGATGGCGAAGTATTGAACAATGACCAGGGAATTGCAGCTTCCATCCGGTATAAACCAGTCTGCGAAACTGATGCGATGATCACACTGCTGGTTTTATCCCCTGCAAGGCTGGAAGGAAAATAGAGATAGGCTTCTTTTGTCCCTGATGTGTCTGGTCTGCCAGGAGAAACATCCAGCTGATAATCATCTGGGCTGAGGGTGGTGGTATAAAAATCACCCTGCAGGTTAGCATCCAATAATAACTCTACGACATCCCCTTTATACAAATCCGTTCCGCTGGCATTTTGCACATAAATATCATCCTTTACTTTGACTGCCAGATACAGGTAATTATTATCCCAACCAACCCTGAAAGACCCTTCCAGGTCATCAGCTCCTGTCCAATTTTCAGCGCCAAAGATCACATATGTCATTGGGTATGCTGTGTTAGTCCATTCATCCCAAACCCCATCAAGGGTGGGAGGGGTGGAGAGACTTGCAGCTTCGAATATCATTGCCCTTGCTGGCACCGTAGTAATCCCCGTTGTCGGAATTTTGGTAGCCGTGGCTGTAAGGGTGGCAGATGCAACAGGTGTATCAGTAAAGGTCGTAGTTGCTGTCATCATGGGCGTTTCTGTGGCTGGAATCGCTGTGCTGGTTGGAGGAACTTTTGTGACCGTGGGTTGGGCTGTCAGGCTTTCCACAATGGCATAAATGGCTGTCATCGTTTCATCAGGCGTTTCTTCTTCTTCAGTTGCTTCCTGCTGTTTCGTTCCAATTTGAGGCAGCGTACAGGCAGTAATAAGCATAATACACAAGATGATGAGAAAATATCGAATATTCCTATGTTTCTTAGCCATTATGAAGTCCTCCTGTAGAGTATTATAGCGTCAGCAGGAAATGGGATTCAAGGGATGTCTATACTTTCGTAGTAGGAGAAGTGATTATTTAATGATTACTTTATGCATGAAATGTTGGTAGTGAGGTTTTGTTAGAAAATTCATTATAGGTGAATGTGTTAAATGATACATACCGAAGGGAGCAAGAGTTTATTTGTTAATATCTAGTACGCACAGATTGACAATCATTCTCATCTTAAACAAATTGTAGTTCATAAACTTCTCTATCTGTGATAAGTGGAAGTTTTCATCCCAAGTGAATTTTCTTGCATTGGCTGTATAGCTCATAAAAGATTTTTACCCAATCTTTTTGTTTTAATCCTTCAGGATTTGCATTAAAGATATTAGGATTGCCAATAATTATTCTCTTTGTTCGAGCACGAGTAATTGCAACATTTAAACGATTAGGATTGAAGTAAAAATCTGCATTTTTAGCAGCATAATCAAGACTACTCGTGGTCAATGAAATTATAACCATTTCTCGTTCCTGCCCCTGAATACGTTCCACTGTATCAACCAAAATATCTTTGTAGGTAAGCTGTATATTTTTTAATTGGTTCCTTACCTCTTTACGAATTTGTCTTGCTTGAGCACGATAAGGAACTACTACTGCAATTTCTGAAGCTGAGACTCCACAATTAATTGCTTGATAAATAATCCTTCCTATTATCTTTGCCTCTTCGGGAGATCTCATTTCATTATTACAATGATCTACTTCAATAAAAATATCTGGGGCATCAGGGTCTAAAACTTGAGCTAATTCTGTCGGAAAGTCTTTCAGATTTAATTTTTGGGTTTTTCTTCTTGGATCAGTATGAAGCTTACCTCCATAAAATTTGTTACTTGGAAATTGATTTATCTCCTCATTCATTCTGTAAGAGGTATCCAACATAGTTCCAGGGTTTTTAATAAATAGGGTTTCGAAAATAGATTTCGTAACCCATTCGGTATTATGCTTTGAAACAATCACAGGTCCCAATTGCATATGATCGCCAATAAGAATACACTTTGGAGCCTTTAATAAACACATAATTGCAATTGGAATTGTAACTTGGCTAGCTTCATCAATAAGCGCCACATCAAAAGGCATTTGTTTCAATCGACTAGTTCTAATTGCATAACAGGTTGCACCAATAATTATCCCTGTTGAGTTGTTTGAAAAGGGTGAGCTAGATAAATTTTGGTAATTTACGATATTACCACCTTTGTAATCCAAATCTATTGCATCTTTTTGTTCACCTATCTTTATAATCTTTTCATAGCCAGTTTTTTCGCCGATCGAACGCAAAGCATTGTTGATCGCCCGATGTGTAGCTGCGGTTACTAAAACATTTTTACCTTCTTCTGCAAAAGTTTTGGCAAGATGGGCAAGTACACTTGTTTTTCCAGTTCCTGGGGGTCCTTGAATCAAGTAATAATTTTTAGTGGTGTATGCGTTTATAAAAGCCTCGGATTGAGATTGATTTAAACCTAGGGAATGCGCTATTGAGGCAGCATATGAAGATCCTGAGGATTCTATTATTGGTTTTACAATTCCTTTAAGAAACTGTTGATAGTATGTGAAACAATTTTGGTTACGGTTTTGATTTCGTTTTACTTCTTGAAGTGCATCTAGTTGTAAACCATGTACATCAATCTGATCAAAATCTAGAACCCATCCATCGCTAGGGAAAAGATTGTGAAAAATCTCACCACCGGTCGGTTTTATTATGATATGGTTACCTTCTTGTTCTTCAACAAGTTCACACTTAATAAAATTATTTTCTGGATTCCCACGGTTCAAACGTAAACTATCACCTTCACGAAATTTTGAAAGGTTTTCTTTGGTGAGTAATTCTGCTTGGTTCTCGCTAAAGGATAATATTGTTATTTGATCAATCGCTAGACCTTCAGCTACTCTCACTGATAATGGTTTATCCCAGTCTTCTTTCTTTGTAGAATTTTGGACTTTTTGTTCATTTCTAACAAATTCTTTAAGCTGCTCAATATAGTCTGGCAATCCATAATTGGGAATCAACTGTTTTGTTGTTTGAGAGCTCTCATATTGACCTTTTAATAGTTGAGAGGTTTGACAAGATTTCCCTGAAGAAAGTGATACTTTATCAATTGCAAAATGGAATTCTCTTACACTAAGATAGCGATCCTCTGGTTTGAACGCCATGGCTTTTTCAATAATTTTTACAAGTTCAATATTTACATTTGATATCGATTGATTATTATTCAAACGCAAAAAGCTTTCTGAAGGTATCTGTCCGGATAAAAGTGTAAATGATGTGGCACCTAACGAATACATATCGCTTCTTACATCAGTACCTAATTGCTTGTATTGTTCTGGTGGCGAGTAATAAGGTGAATATCCCAATGCCCCTGTTGTAGTTTTTTTATTTTGATAAAAACTCTTTGCCAATCCAAAATCTACTAGAACAGCTTTACCTTTTGATGTAATAATTATATTTTGTGGCTTTATGTCTCGATGAATAATCGGTGGATTTTGTTCATGTAGATATTCCAAAACCCCACATAATTGGCAAATTATTTTTATTGCTTCGCTTTCCGAGAAGGGACCTTGCTTGGTAATTATTTCATCGACATTTTGTCCATCAATAAATTCCATAACAAGATAAAGTCCCTGTTTTGTATCATTGAAATAATCAAAAACAGATGGAAGTCCGCTATGCTTTAAGCGGAATAATATTTTAGCTTCACGCTCAAACTGCTCAGCGATCTCTGGAGCATTATTTAGGTTTTCTTTTACCACACAGGATTCACACATGTGCAAATCCCATGCGCGATATACCGCACCAAATCCCCCTTGGCCTAGCAGTTCCTTAATTTGATATCGATTGTTAAGAATACATCCTGGTGTAAGCGGCATTGGTTTCTCTGAATTAATGCTGATTGTGGTTTGTTACGAGTAATAATTTCAATAGCATATCCGAAAAAGTTATAAATATTTTTCATCTTTTGATATACTATTTTTTTCTTATTACATAATTCACCAATATTATTAACTAGTATATTTCATCTATTTACCATAAAAAAACTAATTTGTTTATCCAGTGTTTTCCTAGCACTCGCTGTACCCGCAGGCGTAACACTTGCGGCAGCCCTCTTCATTCACAACTGCAGCCTGACCACACTCCGGGCATAAATCACCAACCCTATGCAGAGGTAATTCCGGTTCAATTACAGAGAATATTTCATTGTCTGGTTGGCTGGCATTCTCGGGATCGTGATTGTCATCGGTCATCGCGCCTTCACGCATGACCAGATATTCTGATAATACCTGCCCAATACCATCCGGTAAACTGCGTACCCGGTTGGGTCCGAAACCCAGTGAACGCCCTCCTCCTATTCCTGTCAACTGCAAGATCACTTCTTTCATTCTCTCGCTGGGGAGAATAGGTGAAGAAATACGCAGGATATAAGAGATCAGCCTGCCGATCGCTTCTGAGACCGAGGCGGTATCAGAACCTGCTTTCGCGGTGTTCACAAAGACTTCAAATGGTTGGTGACCGCCATTTTCATTAATCGTAACAAATGCTTTCCCTAAGGGAGTTTCTACAGTATACGTGTAACCGGGCAATGAACGCGGGCGTGGTTTCTTGGTATCCGGCCAGATGGGAGGCTGGTAGACCGCGTTTTCATCGATCTTCTTTTCAGCGGTGGCTTTCGTCTCCAGAACCACTTTCTCGCGCGAATTGGTCACATAAACGGTAATACCTTTACAGCCTAATTTCCAGGCAAGCTGGTAAGCCAGAGCCACATCATTGGGGGTTGCCCCTTCAGGGAAATTAATCGTTTTCGAAAGGCTGTTATCTACAAATGCCTGCATGGCAGCCTGCATTCGCACATGTTCTTCAGCAGTCACATCCATCGAGATCACAAAAACATCACGGATATTTTCTGGCACTCCATCTACATGCTGACAGGAACCCTCTTCCAATACCTGCTCTAAAATTTTCTCGCGCTCTTCTCCAAAAATTTCTGCTTCAGATAATGCCTGTTCGAAAAGCGGGCTGGCATAGGTGAGCGCCAGGTCTTTTCCATTGTCATTCACATGGCGTACATATGCCAGAGCAAAGACTGGCTCGCAGCCATATCCTTCACAGCCTGCCACGGTTGCAATGGTGCCTGTTGGCGCAATGGTCGTTTGAGCTGCATTCCGAATGCCATATTCTTTGATACCTTGAACAACCTCTTCCCAATCGATTGCAGGACGCTTCCAGTCATGGGTGTATGCCATGATCGGTTTGGGTGGCTGCCATTTGAAATTGTCTTTGTTGTAAACACTTTTTGCAATGCCAGGAAAAGTACCGCGCTCTTTTGCCAATTCAATCGAGGTGATCATGGCGTAATAGCGCACAAATTCCATCACTTGCGCTGCAAATTCCTGTCCTTCTTCTGAACCATACCGGATACCCACATGGTACATCAGGTCTGCCAATCCCATAATGCCTAACCCAATGCGCCGGTTCTTTTGTGCTGCTTCTTTCAATTGTGGAACTGCAGGCACATACTGGTTTGCATCCACAACATCATCTAAAAAACGGGTAGCCAAAATGACATTCTGGCGAAGCTTTTCCCAATCTACCTGGTGATCTGGAGCAAAATGTTGAGCCAGGTTGATCGAACCCAGGCAACAGCTTTCATACGGTCCCAACCATTGTTCGCCACAAGGATTGGTCGCTTCCAGTGCATATTGATCGGATACTGGATTTCCCCGATTGGCGGCATCCAGGAATAACAGACCAGGTTCACCATTATGATGTGCCTGGCGAACAATCAAATCAAAAAGCTGCCGGGCTCGAACAGTTTTATATACCTTAACTGGTAGACCCACCTCGTCCACCTGATCCAGGCTTCCATCAAAACTGCGATAAAGCGGAAAGGCAACATCAGGAAAACGCAGATCCCACTCGGCGTCTTCTTCCACTGCTTTCATAAAAGCATCGGTTATTCCTACTGAAATATTAAAATTCGTAATGGCATTTTCGTTGGTTTTACAGGTAATAAATTCTTCGATATCCGGATGATCTACACGCAGAACCGCCATGTTAGCACCACGGCGGGTACCACCCTGTGCAACTTCACCAAAAGCGTGGTCATACACCCGTAAGAACCCAACCGGTCCCGTCGCGCGCCCGGCTGAAGATTTTACCAGTGTCCCTTTGGGGCGCAACCTGGAAAAAGAAAATCCATTTCCGCCGCCCGTCTGCTGGATGAGAGCAGCATCGCGCAATGTGGAGAAAATACCAGTAGAAGATTTACCCATATCATCACTGATGGGAAGCACAAAACAGGCAGCTAATTGACCCAGGGGTGTTCCTGCACCGGTAAATGTTGGTGAATTTGGAAAAAAGTTGATCCCACCAAGAAGATGATAGAATTCCCTGGCTCGCTCCATTATGTCAGATCCCCAGGCTTGTTCTACCTTTGCTACATGATATGCTACCCGCCAGAACATTTCCTCTACCGACTCACAGGGGTTTCCATTATTATCTCGGCGGACATAGCGTTTCAATAATACCTGTCTTGCATTGTCTCTCAGACTGATTTCTGGTAAACCCTCAGGGATATCAGGGGTGGGTAACAACCCATGTTGATTGGGGTTGACGGTAGCAACCATTGAATACTCCTTATGCCTCTAATAATTCGTCTATTTCATTTCGTATGGTATGCAGGTCGTCCATATGTAAATAAACAATTGCATAACGGATATATGCGATCAGATCAAGTGTTTTGAGTCCATCAATGACCATGTCTCCTACCATACGGGAAGGGACTTCTGCTTTACTGAGCTGCTGCAGTCGTGATTCGATTTCTCCAACCAGATGATCAATATCCGCTGCGGAAACCGGTCGTTTCGCGCAGGCAATTCGAATTCCATGCAGTAATTTTTCTCTATCAAATTCTTCACGAGTGCCATCTTTTTTTACGATCATCGGCGTTGCCATAATCGGACGCTCGATCGTCGAGAAGCGTTGTTGACATGCTTCACATTCGCGCCGACGCCGGATGCTCCCACGGCTATCTCGTGTGGTGTCGATCACTTTCGACTCTTCATGCTGACAATATGGACAACGCATTTTACCTCTCCAACCTTATTGAATGAACGTCGCTGGTTAAGATAGTGATCCGAAAAGATTACCCCCATATATGGGGGTTTGCAATTTATATACCAGTACCTGTGGCTGCAATCATTCTAGCATAAAGAAAAATCGGTTACAAGTCAAAAAAACGATTTTTAACCTTAAAATATGGAATAGAATTCCTTAAAGAAATCGGGGTTATAATCATGCTCATGTGTACATATATATCCAATACAAGGCGGATATTAACCGGGTTGTTGATCATGCTTTTCCTGTTAGCTGGATGTGTCAGAAATAGCCCGGTAGAAGAAACCAAATCCCCTCCTAACAAAACACAAACCACTGACGTGATCACACCTACGGTCACTACAGAGCCTATGGCTGTTCTGGTCAATGGAGAAGGTGTAACCCTTGCAGATTACAATGCAGAGATAAACCGTCTTCAGCTTGCTTTGAACGAGTTGGGGCAGACCATGACAGAGGAAGAACAAAAACAACAGGTTCTGGATATGTTAATTGATACCACCCTGTTGGAGCAAACCGCAGTTGCCTCCGGGTACACAATCATTGATGAAGAGATAAGAAAAAAGGTTGAAGAACTTACAACTGAAATGGGTGGCACTGATTCTCTTCAAAACTGGATGAGTACGTATGGATATGATGACGCCTCATTGACACGTACACTTAAACGCTCAATGCTGGCAGCATGGCAGAGCGATCAGATCACAGCAACCGTTGGCGATACTGCAGACCAGGTGCATGCCCGACAGATCAGAGTACCGGATGAAGCAACCGCCAGTTCATATTATGCACAGCTTCAAGCTGGAATAGATTTTGCAACTTTAGCTGCTGAGGTGGATCCGCTTACGGGTGGAGAACTTGGTTGGTTTCCCGAAGGCTACCTGCTACAACCCGAGTTAAATCAGGTAGTTTTTACCCTCAATTCAGGTGAGTATAGTTCAGTAATCAAAACTGAAATTGGCTATCACATTATTCAGGTTATTGAACGAGACCCACAGCATCCTTTGACAATGGAAACACGTCAATTTTTACAACATAAGACTCTGGAAAACTGGCTCACAGAACAAAAAAATAAAGCCACCATCGAAATTCTGGTGCCATAAGAAACGTACAAATAATTGAGAGGTAATCATGCCGGTTGTTGAACCAGAACTGTATATTGAAGAAGAAGAGAAACAGAAACCTAAGTTTGGGTTTTTTTGGAATTTTCTTTCCTTAATCCTTTTGGTCGGCATTTTAATTTTTGCAGGAATTTTTCTTTTAATATATCGTGATCCTTCTTCGATGATCAACCCATTTCCACCCCCCACCTTGCCTGCTCGGGTGATCATCCCAACTGCTACAATTCTCCCCACTGACGCTTTTGTAGCTCCTGTGACCACAGAAATCGCTCCAACTACAACAATCACTACTGATATAGTTCAAACCCTCCCTCCCACGGCAGAACTACCCATTGTTACCATGCCGCCTGCTACCGCCATTGATTCCACCCCGGTTCAAACCACTCCCACCAGTGGAGTAAATTCGATCTATCCATTCGCACTACAATCTCAGCCGGCTGCAATTCAAGCTGAAGTACTTTATCCTGAACGAAATTGCGAATGGATGGGAGTAGGCGGTCAAGTGTTAGATATCAAAGGTAGCCCCTATACAGGGATAACCATTCAATTGGGTGGATATATTAATGGCAAATCGGTTTTTCTAACCAGCTTGACGGGTACTGCATTGCAGTATGGTCCAGCCGGATATGAATTTACAATCTCGGACAAACCCATCGCAAGTGATGATGCCTTATGGCTGCGCCTGGTCGATCAGGCTGGGCTGCCACTGTCTGAACGGATTTACTTCGATACCTTTGATGCTTGCGAACAGAACCTGATCGTGATCAATTTCAAGCAGGTGAAGTGATCTATTTCCCAAATTGGCGAGGCAAGATCGTGAAAGTCTCGTCACCGGAAAAAACATCTGTCAAAGGTTGAGCTTCCAGATTCATCACTCTGCCATTAGCAAAATATTCGAAATCAAAGCCGGTCATGTCGCCGGCTTTTTTTTCTGGTATAGGCATTAGGCGTGCTGTCAAAGGCTTATTTAGCCGAATAGCGATCGCTGCAACATCCAACAGCACCGCAGATAGCTGTTCAGCTGTTGCATTACCGGGGAGCGGTACAGTATCCAACCCCGTTCCACACATGGTTGAATAGAGCAAAAGATCCTTAATGCCAAAAGATGGGTCTTCCGTTCGTCTGGCGAGAATGGAATCTTCCAACACAGGCATCATCATGCCATTGAAGCCTGCTTTTTTCCATCTCCCTTTTTCCAATACAGACGCCAATAAAGCTGCAGATGCCACAGCCCCATGCTTACCCAATCTTGCACCCGTGGCTTCCATAGCACCTCCCAGACTGCAAGTATCCATAGGAAATGGAGCTGGAGAAAAATCAAAGCCAAAAAACTCTAAACCTGTCTTTTTTGTGATCTCCAAGCAAATTGGTTCTAATGAATTTGCAACACTTTCCAAAGCAAACTGAAATGCCTGCGCACCATCCTGGATGCTCTTTGCATCATTCATTGCTTTGTATGCTACATCTGCACACTCAATTGCCAGGCTAAATCCAGGAGTTCCACTATCATGATACCCTGCTGGAAAGAAAGGTGCATGGGCTGCAACATTCGCCAGTGCTGCGAATCGTAAATTGGTAAAACCGTCTGGTGTAACGGGTGTATTCTGTGCAATAATTTTTCCGCAGGCTTTGATGGCAGGTAGAGAAATCCCTTCGGTAAGATTGGCGATCACCGCTGTACAGAAAATGTTCTGCGTACCTGCTAACAATTCCGTGATCATAGAAAAAGCCCAGTCACAAGAAGGAAAAGCAGGTCCGATGGATAGATATGAAAAACCTTCTCTTGCTGCATCCTTCTCCATTTTTTGAGCCAGTTTCACTGCATGCTTTACATCATCAGGAAAATACTGCACAAATGACTGGGTTGCCAACCGGGTGGTTTGAACTTCAAAACCAGCCAGGCTGAACCCCTGCTTTCCAAGATTGGCAGCTTCATTAATACAATCTAGATTGGAAAAGTTCCCGTCAGTGTTAGCAGAAGTAAAGAGGGTAATGGAACGGATCTTCATGGTACGATGCTCCTCTGTCGAATGACTTCAAAGATCAGAACGCCAGCAGCGACGGATGCATTCAATGATTCAGATTGCCCTGGCATGGGAATGTGTATTTTTTGATGAGGGAGGGTAAAAGCCGTAGATGACATCCCTTCAGCTTCACCACCAATCCCCAGAATCAACGGCGTTCGCAAATCTGCATCCCAGCAGGAGGTTCCTTCTCTCACATCACTGATCCAAAAAGTTGGAGCGGGAGAGCTTGATTGGCGCCATGCACGAATTTCTTCCCAGGAACATTCAACCATTGGAAGCCGGAAATGCGCCCCCATAGCGCTTCGAACAATTTTTGGCGCGTATACATCCGTAGAACCTGCCGTTAAAATAACAGCCTGTACCCCTGCTGCCAGACTTGTTCGAAGCAGAGTGCCCATATTACCAGGATCACGGATTTGATCAGCCAGTACGACAAAGTTCGGATTCTCAGGTAGCGTGGAGGTTTGCGTGGGGACAACAGCAAGGATACCCTGAGGGGTGTCTGTTTCAGAAAGCGAATGCATTAAGGCAGGTGTTATCTCTTCGATCTCAGTTATTGATTCTTGCAGCTTATCTAAAACTTGAAATCCACGGTTGGATAATTGGATACTGTATAGGACCAATGTTGGTTTAATCCCGTTCGCTACAGCTTCTTCAACTAATCGAACCCCTTCAATGATATATTGCTTATTCTGCAGTCTTTCCTGTCTTTGAGTAAGCAATGCGCGGATCATCTTGATTCGATTGTTTTGCGAGGAGGTGATCATAATTTTGTTCCTCCTGTAGATGATTTTTCCAGCCAGGCTTCGAAAGCAGGCAGAAAGATATCAATGGTACGCTGATCAAGTATCGTAATCTTCACTAGAGTGAGATCACTATTGGGATGTTCGCTAAAAAATCGAGATACTTCGTTAAAGAAAATTGGAGCTGCCAGTTCTTTGGGGAAACCAAAAATACCAGTAGAGATGGGAGGAATGGCAAGACTATGTGCTTGCATAGAATTGGCGAGGTTCAAAGAACCTCGAATAGTATCAGCAAGCTTCTTTTCTTCATCCCCCTCTCCCCAGACAGGTCCAACAGCGTGGATGACATACTTACATGGCAGAGCGCCAGCATTGGTAAAAGCTGGCGCGTCATGCGTAACCATGCCATGCTGCTGTACCCATCGATCACTTTCTTTCTGAATTATCTCTCCGCCCTGCTGCACAATGGCTCCTGCCACCCCACCACCATGTTGAAGCCAACGATTGGCAGCATTCACGATCACATCGACCGGCTCTTTGGTCAAATCTCCCTGCACCAATTGCAATACTTGTCCAGAAGAAAATTGGAAATTCTTTATAACAGTACTCATGACATTCCTATCAATTATTGTACCCTGTTAAAAAGAAACAGGATGGTGTGTTATCACCATCCTGTTGGAAGTTTCTGCTGAATGATCAGGCTGAAGTAGCTTTATCTACCACAGCTTTGAAAGCTTGTGGATCGCGTACTGCCAGGTCTGCCAGCATTTTTCGGTTCAGATTAATGTCTGCTTTACGCAGTTGGCAAACCAAACGGCTATAACTGATGCCATTCAAACGGGCAGCTGCATTGATACGGGCGATCCATAAGCGGCGCAGGTCACGTTTGCGTACTCTGCGATCACGATAGGCATACCATAAACTTTTCAGTCGTGCTTCATTTGCACGGCGGATCAAGCGATGGCGAGAGCCTGCATAGCCTTTCGTGAATTTCAATATTGCTTTGTGGCGTGAAGTTCCTTGTGGGCCACTTTTAATTCTAGCCATAATTACTCCTTTGCGAACCCCTGGGCGTCGGTGATTTCACCAGTTGTGTACACCCAACAGCCGCACTAAAAATGAATACGATAGGCGCTCTATTTCTTCTCGTTCATGTATGGCGCCAGACGATTGACCCGTTGAATGATCTTTTCGCCTTCAACAGGGATCATCTCAGATAACAGGGCTTTGGTGCGTTCTGAAGTACGACGGCGCAGATGGCTTTTGCCACCTTTTGTGCGTACCAATACCCCGCTGCCCGTCAGGCGAAATCGTTTGGAAGTTGCCTTATGGGTCTTTAATTTAATTTTTCCTGCTTTTGCTTTCCTTGGCACAGCGAAACTCCTCTTTCTAAAATCTGCGGCTAATTCTGACTACCGCCTGGATAATTCTCCAATTAGCTGCCTGAATGTTTACTCGGAATGATCTGTTTCCCCGGCTTCGGGTACCGCTTTCTCATCCGTTTCCGCTTTCTTCTTCGAATATTTCAGTGGACTTAGTAGCATAGTCATCATACGTCCTTCCATGTTAGGCATCTGTTCCACTGAAGCAATATCAGAAAGTTCATGCGCAACCTCTCGCAGGTCTTCCAGCGCAAGTTCAGGATATGTGATCTCTCTACCTCGAAAACGCACAGTTACCCGCACTTTCATACCATCCATCAACCACCGACGAGCATCTCGTGTTTTAAATGAACGATGATGTTCATTCGTCTTGGGGCGCAATCGGATTTCTTTGATCTCGATCTTGGTCTGCGCTTTTCGGGCTTCCTTTTCCTTTTTAGTTCGCTCGTAAAGGAATTTTCCAAAATCCATTACCCGACAAACGGGTGGATCAGAATTCGGTGCAACTTCGACCAGATCTAGTTCAGCCTCATGGGCTATACGCAAAGCTTCGCGGGTGGAAATTACCCCGATATTCTCTCCGTTCGGTCCAATCACCCTGACTTCTGGCACACGGATGGTTTCATTTACCCGAAAATTGGTGGCGCTAATATGAACTCTCCTTTTCTAATACAAACAATACTCCGTCCATTCGAACGGAATTTAACGTTGAAATAATACCACAGGATTGAATAACTCGTCAACAAAATGATATGATATATGTGAATAACCATAGGCAATTATACCCTTCAATTCCATTTTATTGGTGAAAGGAGCACCCTATGATTTCTTCCTCACCTGTTGATCAACAATCTGCTCATCGTTTTTTCTCTGTGAATTGCTTTAACAAAACATGGGAATTGATGAGTAAACCCGATCGAACACCAGAAGAAGATGAGTCAATGGTACTTCAGGCGGTAACATCCTACTGGCATTGGACACAGCGCGATGACGTAACACCAACCAATCTCTCGATAGGACTCTGGCAGCTAAGCCGGGTCTATTCTCTGGTGAAGAATGAACGCAGCGCCCAAATTTTTGCTCAAAAATGCCTGGATCTCAGTGAAAAGAAGGGTGTCGAGCCTTTCTACATCGGATATGCCCATGAGGCGATGGCAAGAGCCGCCTTGATCCGTGGAGACCACGATCAGGCTCAAAAACATTTGTTGTTGGGGTTACAGGAATTGCAAAAAGTAACGGATGCAGAAGAAAAACATCTGCTACATTCCGACCTGCACGAAATCCAGATGAGAATTGCTTAAGTGCAATCATCAAAAGGGGCTGTTCCTTCTGATAACAGCCCCTGATTGATTTTTATTTAGATTTTCTTTTCTATCGCATCCTTAGCACGTGCCAGGAACTCTGCCAGTGGTAGAGGACCAGGATTTTCACCAGAACGTAGTCGCAATGCAACCTGATCCGATTCCATCTCCTTATCGCCAACGACAAGCATATAGGGGATCTTTTGGTTCTGGGCGTCACGGATTTTTGCATTCATTCGTTCTGTCCGATCATCAACCTCCACACGTAAGCCCGCTTCTTTTAATTGCTTTTGCACTTTACGGGCATAATCCATGTGTCGGTCAGCAATTGGGATTACAACAGCCTGTACCGGGCTCAACCAGACAGGAAAAGCACCGGCGTAGTGTTCAATAAGAATGCCGAAGAAGCGTTCCAGGCTGCCCAGTAATGCACGGTGTACCATGTATGGGCGATGAGGTTGACCATCTTCTCCAATGTAAACCAGGTCAAATCGTTCAGGTTCATTGAAATCGAATTGGATCGTCGAAAGCTGCCATTCACGATCCAGAGCATCTTTCACCTTCAGGTCAATTTTTGGACCATAAAATGCACCGCCACCCGGATCGATCTCATAAGGCATATTCGCCCGTTTCAAGGATGCTTCCAGGGCTTTCTCGGCAGCATCCCATTGTTCAGGATCACCTACAGATTTTTCTGGTTTGGTGCTCAGGAATGCCTTAATCTTCTCAAAGCCAAAAGAACGTAAGATGTGAAGACTGAAGCTCAATACAAAATCAATTTCGTCAGGCATCTGATCTGGTCTGCAGAAGTGATGTGCATCATCCTGAGTGAAGCCACGCACTCGCATCAATCCATGCAATACACCACTGCGCTCGTACCGGTAGACGGTTCCTTTTTCTGCGTATCTCAATGGCAGATCACGATATGAACGCAGACTGCTCTTGTAGATATGCAGGTGGAAGGGGCAGTTCATGGGTTTCAGGTAGTATTGCTGTCCTTCAATATCAATCGGAGAATACATATTTTCTGCATAGAAGCCAAGATGTCCACTGGTCTCCCATAAGCTGGCTTTCCCAATGTGCGGGGTGTAGACAAAATCATACCCATTTGCCATATGCTCTTCATCCCAAAAACGCTCTGCCAGCCAGCGGATCTTTGCACCCTTAGGATGCCAAAGGATCAAACCGGTGCCTACTTCATCATTAGAGCTGTACAGGTCAAGGTCTTTTCCTAATCGGCGATGGTCGCGTTTTTTGGCTTCTTCCAGCTTCTGCAGATATTCATCCAATTCTTGCTTGTTGTAAAAGGCAGTACCATAAATTCGCTGCAACATCGGGCGGTGTTCATCTCCGCGCCAATAAGCACCTGCTACATTCATGAGCTTAATTGCCTGAGGATTGATCTCTGAAGTATCTTCCACATGAGGACCCCGGCAAAGGTCAACAAAAGTATCACTTTGATAGAGGGTCATTTCTGGTTTTTCAGCTAATGGATTACCATCCTCATCCATTGCGCCATGTTCAAGACCATCAATCAATTCAAGCTTGTAGGGTTGATCCGCAAAAACTTTGCGTGCTTCATCTGCACTGACAACTTTACGAATGAATTTATGCTTGCCAGCGATGATCGTACGCATCTTCTTCTCGATCTCTTCCAGGTCTTCAGGGGTCAAGCTGCGGGGCAGGTCAAAATCATAGTAGAAACCGTCTTCAATGGCAGGGCCAATAGCAATTTTTGCAGTGGGAAATTTTTGCAGCACTGCTTCAGCCATGACATGTGCGGTTGAGTGGCGGATCCGATATAACAAACTTTTCTCGTAATTCTCTTTCTCGTTCATATCTTCCTCCTGTGGTATCACAAGTACATTAAAAAACAAAACGACCCTTGCCCTGGGGCAAGAGTCTCTCTCAGCGGTTCCACCCAGATTAACCTGGAATCAGGTCATCTCGTTATACCGGTAACGGTGGTTTCCCGTCTTCCTTATCAGTGTGAACTGTTCAGGTTGCCGCTCGCAGATGGTTTTCACCGGTTATTCCGAAGGAGAATTTCAGCCTGTGTTCTCCTCTCTCTGTCGGGATTTACCCGGATACTCGTTCTGGTCAATGCGTTTATGTTTGTGTGGGCGGTATAGGACTCGAACCTACGGCCTTTGCGATGTCAACGCAACGCTCTAACCAACTGAGCTAACCGCCCGAACAGATGAAATTATACCTGAATCAGCGATTTATGCAAGATGAAATTTTTATCCAATGCTAGTTGCTAACCTGGCACCTACCCCCGCTGCAGCCAACCCAGTCCTGAACTTCCCAATTAATTTACAATTCCACACATGATCTGCCCAGACATCAGCAACATGAGACTTCCATAGCTATAAGTAGAGAAAGTGATATACGCTCCCAGAAACCCAACCGTGAGTAATAGTTTCAATTTTAGGTCAATATGAAGTCATTCAGTAGAAACAGACATGATCAACCCAAGTACAAAGGATCCCAGCATGTTGATTACAGATGTCCCATGGGGAAGGAAGTATCAGGTTGCTTTTAGAAAAATTCTGAAGCCCAGTATCGGGCATTTTTCCCATGACGGCTCCAAGTGATATCAGTAATACTTTTTCCAAGCCTTAAAGTTACCTTTGCGAGACAAAAAACCTCTGCAAATGAATGGTTTCATTGGCAGAAGCCATAAACCATTAGACGGTCTTTATTGAATGAGCTTCATCACTCGGAAGTTTTTCTATTCAGATGGAAATTATCAATCAATAATTGTCAGGGTCCAAACTGGAGAGGAATATATATCTCTCCAGCCAATATTTCTTCTTTTGTTTTCAGGGTATATAACGTGAATTCAACAGTGGTATCTATCCCTGCCATCGGGCCTGCACAGTATAGATAATTGGGATGATCGGTGCGTGTGAAGCAGGTATATTTTTTATTTTTGTCAACGATCAACGAATAATCCCCCGTCACAGGTTTATCGTTTTCGAAGGTGACAAGGTATTGCCAGTTCGGTAAAGGACCATGCGTAAGAAGTCGAAATAATACAGGTGGAATAGTCTCAGTTGGGGTAAATATTTTTGTCGCAGTTGAGGAGGGTTCTCTTGTTGGAAGCAGGGTCGGTATCAACTCTGGAGTAGGTGTTTGCGTGCTTGTTGGAAGAAAGTTGGTTTCAACCATCGAAGTAACTGAAGGCTTGTCTTGCAAAGGGGATTGGGAACAAGAAACCAACCATCCGATGCATAAAAAGGGGAATAACAAGTAAAGAAAAAAGTAACTCTTCTTCATTTTGAAAACCTTCAACAATTATAGCCGCTCATGAGAGTATTTTGATCATGTCGTTAAAACTACTAAAAGACATTTTTATAGAAGGTCAGAGATTAATTTCCTATTTAAATTCTTTAATATACCTCTAACAATCAATATACCATATACCACTTTGTGAAATTCACTAAATATTCGATTTTTTGCCAAATTTTCCTACTTGAATTCAGAGATTTTCGTTATATAATAGGTAAATAGCTTCGGTTTTTCCTCATTTATTGGTAATATTTTTACAAAATTGCTCTTATTGTTAGTTCGTGTATACCACTTTTTAGATTTATTGAAATAATATTGCTTCAATAAGGAAGTGGTTTGTGGTGCATGATGTATTCAATAAGCCTCTATATGTGCGTATTCAGGAACATATTGCCGAATTGATCCTGTCTGGAAAACTGTCACCCGAAACTAAAATTCAGTCCGAGCGAGATTTCAGTGACGATTTGGGTGTAAGCCGGATGACAGTTCGGAAAGCGCTAACTGAATTAGTCAATGAAGGTCTGCTGGAGCGCAGGCATGGCTCTGGTACCTATGTCGCTAAACCCAAGGTAACTTATGAATCTCAGGAATTGGTGGATTACATCAAAACGATGCAGATCCGCAATATAGCGACCACGTCCCAATTACTTGAGTTTGATGAAATTGTCGCCAGCCGTAGATTGGCTGAAACCCTTCAAATTGAAATTGGGGATCCAATATTTCGCATTGGTTTGTTACGTTTTGCTAATCGCATTCCGGTTATCCTGGAACGCATTTTCTTTCCCTTTGAAACTTTTCCAGATCTACAAGAATGGGATCTGGAAAAAAGTTCTTATATTGATCTGCTCACCGATGTATACAAGAAAAAATTAGGATTATTTTCTCAAACGGTCGAAGCTGTATCAGCAACGGATGAAATTGCCCGGCAATTAAGAGTGGATGAAGGTTCTCCTATCCTCATGCTAGTAAAGATCATCCATAACGAAGAGGATGGAAAACCAATAGTAATGGCGCACGATTATTTGCGCAGTGATTACGCACGCATCCATACCAATCTCGAATTAAATAAACTGGTGAAATAGGTTGGTCGGGTAAGAAAGGAGGGATAAGTAAATTTTAAAAAGGTTTGCCATTACCTGCAAGTGTAAGAAACTACAACGAAAGATAGGAGGAAAGTTATGACAGAAATGAATGCCCCTGCAGGAATTGGGGACAAAAAGTTATATGCTCGAAAAAGTTCTGGTCTGGTACGCACGATCGGAGTTTTCGGCGCAATGGTTTTTGGCGTCCACTGTATCAGTCTGTCATCTTCAGGATTGATTCCTTTCTCATGGGTGGCAGGTGTTTGGCCAGGTAGCAGCATCATTGGTGTTCTAACCGTCGCTATGTTCTTCTGCCTGTTCCACGCCTATACCTATTCAGTCATTGGCGCGACAATGCCACGCTCTGCTTCAGATTACACCCTGGGCAGCCGTACTCTCAGCGCTCCCCTGGCATTTGCAGCCAGTTGGACTCTGGTTATTTTCAGCGCCATGGTGGCTGGATCTTTGATCGCCTGGATCCCAAAGACCGCTATCCCTGTGCTTTTCCGCACCATGGGTATTGTTTTGGGGAATGCTTCCTTAATCGCATTTGCCGATTATTCATCGACGAAAGCAGGCATCATCCTCATTGGCTCCATTTGCACCCTGATCGTTTTTGTATTGATGATTCTACCAACCAAAACGATCTTGAAGATCCTGGAAGTTGGATTCTTCCTGGGTATTGCTGCCTGGATAATCATCTACTTCCAGCTCGGTTCAGCAAAAGCAGATGCTTTCCCAGCTGCCTGGGATAAATTCATGGGAGATGGAAGCTATGCTGCCCGAATTGAACTGGCAAAAGCAAATGGTATGGTTACCAATCCAAATGTAGCTATGATGACCCTGGCAGGCCTGATCATGGGCTTCTGGGTCTTCTATGGCTATTACATTCCAACTTTCTTCGCTGGCGAAGTCAAACAGGCTGAGAAAACCTTGCTTGCTGGTTCCTGGTCATCCCTTCTGGTCACCTGGGCGATCTTCGTAGTGGCAGCCATTATGCTGCAACGACTGGTACCATTGGAATGGATTGCTGCTGAAAGCTATTTAAGCAATGCAGGAGTGGCGGATGCAAATCCAATGCCGTGGATCACTTTCTACGCAGCCATTCTTAAACCAAGCATGATCCTGCTTTGGATCGTCGCTATTGCCTGGATTTACACACTGATCAACCTCGCCCAAACATACTTCTTCTATTGCAGCCGTATCATTTTCGCCTGGTCATTCGACCGCCTCATCCCAGAAAAAGTATGCTACATTCACCCCAAGCTTCATAGCCCCATTATCGCTATTCTTATTATTGCGATTATCGCTGAGATCGGCGTCATTGACGCAGCAACGGGTAGTGTCATGGGCGCACAATTGAATTTCGTGTTCTTCGCAGTGTGTACACAGCTTGTTCCAGTAACAGCAGTAACCTTGCTTCCATTCACCAAGCCTGAGATCTTTGAAAACGCCAGTGGATTCGTGAAGAGAAAAATCGGGAAAGTTCCTGTAATCACGATCATCGGTGGCATCACCCTGGCTTACTTGCTCTGGATGCTGATTGCTTCCTTCTTGTTCCCAGCAGTTGGTGGAAGAATCGGGGCTGGAACGCTGCTTACCCTTGCAGCCTTCATTGGTTCTGGTTTCCTGGTGTTCTATGTAGCCAGAGCATACCGTATGAAGAAAGAAGGCATCGATATTAACTGGACGTTCAAGTCCATCCCACCCGTATAACCTATTTACGATATTTGGCTCCCTGAAAATGAGAAGAAATTCTCTGAGGTATCCATCCCTCCAGGGAGCCTTTTTGGAGCATTTCATGAAACTTGGATTTAAACCTCAGCAAAGCAAAATAACCCGAATTCTCTTTGGTTCAGACTTCCATGGTTCCGATATTGTCTATCGGAAATTCATCTCCGCAGCATTTCAGTATCAAGCAGATGTTTTGATCGTTGGTGGAGATGTTACCGGGAAAGCTATGGTTCCAGTTATTAATCATGGGAACGGGAAATATACAAGCTCATTGTTTGGAAAAGATTTGTCAGCAAAGAATAATGATGAACTGGAAAAGATCAAAAAAGATATTTCCAATGTAGGTTTTTACCCCATTGTTATCAGCCAGGATGAAGCGGATGACCTGGAATCCCATCCAGAAAAAATGGCAGCCCGGTTTGAAAATGAAATGTGTGAAAGAGTAAGATCCTGGATGCAGATCGCCGATGAGAAGCTGACTCCCAATCATAAAACCCTCTTTTTTATGGCAGGGAATGACGATCTGGCTTCGATTGATAACACCATTGCTGAATTTCCTAATGTCCATAACCCCGACATGGCACGATTTGAAATCGAAGGAGGATATGAGATTTTAGGACTTTCTGCAGCCAATATGACACCCTGGTGCTGCGCTCGAGATTTGGAAGAACCAGACCTGCAGGCTAAACTCGATCAACTTGCTGCTCTCGTTCAAAAACCTGAAACTGCGATCACAGTACTTCATGTACCTCCATACAATTCCTCATTAGATTCCTGCCCCGAACTGGATAAGAACCTGAAACTTGTTACCAGGGGTGGTCAAGTTGTAATGAAAGCCGCTGGCGCGCAAGCGGTAAATAACTTCTTGGAAAAAGTACAGCCATTATTGTCCCTTCATGGGCACATTCATGAATCCCCAGGACACATTCACATTGGTCGCACTCTGGCAATTAATGCTGGAAGCGAATATGCAGAGGCCATTCTCAAGGCAGCCATCATCAATCTGGAAAATGGCAAAGTCAAAGGTCACATGATGATTTCTGGTTGATGGAGGTAATATGGGAAAATATGGATCAATTATTGAAGATTTTTATACCGAGCGCTCTCGTATTTTGAGTGCTCTTGCAGAAGATCAGAATAAACATATTGTAATGCGATTGATCGGTGCACTTGCCTTTCGCACCCATTGCCCAAAATATGGCTATATTCAAGATAAATTAGGTCGAGTTTTTACTGATTTTGATTTTGTTGCCTACCCAAAATATACAAAAGATATTACCAGAGTTTTGACTGAACTGGGTTATGAAGAAGATAAACAAGTTACCCAATTGTTTGGCGACAAACGAATGATTTTCCATGATCCTGCATTTGGGCGACATATTGATGTCTTCTACAACTACCTTGATTTTTGCCACACCATCAACTTTATTGGCAGGCTTGAAGCTGAAGAGATCACCATACCTCTTGCAGAATTATTCCTTGAAAAGATGCAAATTGTTCAGATCAACGAAAAAGACATTATCGATACCATTATGCTGCTCCTTGAACATCCATTCGGTGAAGGTGACAAAGAAACCATCAATATCAAGGTTTTGGTCAATACATTAACCTCAGATTGGGGCTGGTGGCGAACTACTACAGCAAACATGCAGTTGGTGGATGACCGCTTGAAAATGTACGAAAATCTTACCCCTGAAGAACGTCAGATCGTCCATTCACGGCTGGAAGAATTACGAAAGATCATCGATGAAGCTCCAAAATCTGTAAAGTGGAAAATTCGATCAAAAGTCGGTGACAAAGTTAAATGGTACAAAGATGTTGAAGAATTAACCAGATAGTTTGGTTGCAAAGAACGAACCTGCGAGCAGGTTCTCAAATAAGGAGAATTGCATACTCATGAAGAAAGCAATTGATTTCATCAATCCATGGATCATTTCTGCTGAACCCTATAGCGACCGACATATGGATGTCGCCTGGGAACATCCAGAGATAATCCGCATGATGTCAAACGAAAATTTGTGCGAGCCCCCTGAATCAGTGATCGATGCCATTGTGGAGACAGCGCGCCTTGGAAATCTTTATCCTGGTTCAGGTCCACTATTGAGAAAAAAACTTGGCGAATCGAACGGATTAACCGCTGATCATGTTGTCCTCGGAAATGGTTCGACCGACGTGATCAATTTTGTCATTCATACCTTTGTTGGTCCCGGTGACGAAGTGCTTATCCCCGTTCCTACATTCCCAATGTACGAATCGCGCACCAAGGTTGCCGGTGGTAAAGTAGTTCAGGTACCTTTCACTCCCGAATTCTATTGGGATATGGATGCAATCCTGGCTGCTGTTACACCAAAAACTAAACTGATCTTCATTTGCTCACCAAATAACCCCACCGGAAACAAGATCGCCGATTCAGATCTGAAAAAAATATTGGATCTGGGAATACCCACATTTTTTGATGAAGCATATTATGAATTGGCTGACACTGTTGAAACAAAAGCTGGCTGGCTCAAAGATTATCCCCATATGGTGATCAATCGCACCTTCTCAAAAGCTTATGGTTTGGCAGGTTTCCGTATCGGATACCTTTTGTGTGATCCACAGCTTGCCACCTACTTCAATCGTGTTCGATTCCCATGGAACGTCAGCTTGATCGGGATTGCTGCTGCATTGGCTCAATTGGAAGATACCAGCAATCAAGAATTCAAACGCCAAACCATCATCCAGGGAAGAAAGTATATCTATCAAGAAATGAATGCCATCCCCGGGATCAAGGCTTATCCATCTGAAGGAAACTTTGTATTGATTGATGCCCATGTTCTGGATAAGACTTCAGAAGAAATCCGGGATGCAATGGCGGCAAAGGGAATTTATATCCGCCCTATGGGTGGACACCACATGAAAAAAGGATTCATTCGTATCACGGTTGGATCAAAGACTCAAAATGAATTGTTTGTAAGGTTATTTAAAGAATATATCCATGAAGTTTTAGGGAAGTAAGACATGACAATGCAGAAACGATATATTCTTGCACACGATACAGGCACGGGTGGCGATAAAGCAGTGATCTGTGATCTGGATGGACATGTCCTACATTCGGTTTACCAGGATTATAGTATTTCATATCCTAAACCCGAATGGGTGGAACAGGATCCAGATGAATTGTGGCATGCGGTAGCAGCCACAACCAGGCGGGTCATTGAAAAAGCAGGTATCGATCCTCAAGAAATAGCCGGTATCGGCATATCTGCCCAGATGTGGAACACCCTTCCAGTCGACGAGAAGGGAAAACCGCTGACTCCAATGATGAGTTGGTTGGATTTACGCAGTGTCGAGCAAGCCAATCGCGTTGTGGAAGGAAATAACCCTGCATTTATCTATGAGCATACAGGAAATATTCCCACTGCCAAAGACAGTATCCCGAAGATCCTTTGGTTGAAAGAAGAACGACCAGACATCTGGGATAAAACCGCCTGCATCATGGATTGTAAAGAATACATCTTGTTCAAACTTACCGGGAAGATGGCAATTGATTACGTGGGCGCTTCGGTATTCTTCCTGTTCGATCCCATTAAAAAGGTCTGGTCGAAGGAAGTATGCGATGCATTTGGCATACCTCTTGAAAAACTTCCTCCAGCCTACCCATGTACAGAAGTAATTGGAGAGATCACAGACCAGGCTGCGAGAGAAACCGGATTAGCCGCAGGAACACCCGTAGTGATTTGCGCTGGTGATGTTGCGGTTGCCCAATCAGGCGCAGGTGCAAATCGTGACAATAAAGTTCATTTATGCATCGGCACAGCTACCTGGATAGGAATCTCCACATCGGTTTTCCGTAACGACCCTGTAAAACCCCTATGGGGATTGTGCCACATCGATCCAAACAAATACATCATCTCTGGTGAAATGGAAACTGGTGGCGGTGCATTAATGTGGTTCCGCGATGCGCTTTGCAACGAAGAAAAGATCCATTCAACTCATATCGGTCGTTCAACCTATGAACTGATCAACGGTCTGGCTGAGGTTGTTCCACCCGGATCAGATAAACTGATCTTTTTGCCATGGCTCTCTGGTGAGCGTGCACCTGTGCTGGACCATTATGCACGTGGTGCTTTTATTGGTCTGGCTATGAGCCACAGTAAAGGGCATATGGCTCGTGCAGTAATGGAAGGGGTTGCCTATCACCTGCGTTGGATCTGCGAAACTATGGAAAATATTGGGTTCAACATCGACGCTTTCAATGCCGTAGGTGGCGGATGCAACAGCAGTACATGGGTACAGATCATCAGTGATGTCACCGGAAGACCCATGCACCTGGTAAAAAATCACCTCGAAGCAGGAGCGGCCGGTGCTGCCCTGGCAGTATCGGTTGGTCTTGGCATTCATAAAAGCATGGATGATGTGGATGACCTGGTTGAGATCAAACGCACGGTTAACCCATCAAACGGTGAACACAAAAAACGCTACGATGATCTTTACCATGTGTACCGTGATCTCTATACTGCACTAATTCCTACCTATCGGAGCTTAGCAGAAATTAAATGAAACAAGTTATCGATCGTAATCGTATCAATAAATATGCCTTGCTTGCGAATCTTGCCAGTATTGGAGGATTACTGATCTTGCTGGCTTCAGTTATGCTGCCTGTTTTTGTTGAAGGTACTTCTGTACTGGCAGCAGTCTTAATGGTTTTAGGTCTTGGGTTGGCAATGGTGGGTATTTACTATGCCAACCGCTGGGTACGTAAACCCCGACCCGAAGACCGCCTGGAGAAAGTGTTAAAAGGATTGAGCGAGAAGTATGTGATCTTCCACTATCCCCATTTACCATCCGACCACATCCTGCTGACCCCAGCCGGCGTGATTGTTATTGAAACAGTCAACATTGATGGTGACTACTTATATAAAGATGGAAAATGGAAAGAAAGCATGACGATTGGACGAGCGATTCGGTACATTGTTGAAGAACATCTCGGCGACCCATCCCGCGCAGCAAAAGAATCCGCCCAGAATATTCAAGCCCAATTAAACCAGATCGAGGGATTAACAGAAAGCATTCCTGTAAAACCTGTGGTCGTTTTTACCCATCCCCTCGCCCGGTTAGAGTTAGTCAATCCCCCTGTTCCAGTAATGAAAGTTGAAAAATTCCGAAAACATGTAGATGCAGGCACGGTGAAAATGCCACAGGAAGATTACGATAAAGTGGCGGCATTTTTGGAAGCCAAAACTCGATAAAAAAGCATTTCAATATGCATTCATCAAGAAGCCCTGTTTTTTGACGGGGCTTCTTTTGTTATTAATTTTAGGACATATGGTATAATCGCCATGCTCTCTGGGGAAAACTCAGAAGCAAATTGGAGAGGTCGCCTAGCTGGCTTAGGGCGCACGCTTGGAAAGCGTGTGTACCGCAAGGTACCGCGGGTTCGAATCCCGCCCTCTCCGCTATTCATTTAACCGGGTTTGAACTTACCCCATTCTGCACCTCCCCCATTTTCACAAATCGAAAATTGGAGAGGAAATTAAGATCGCCACAGAATTAATTTAAATTTTTCAAACCGAAATTAAGTCGAAATCAGGCGCTTTCCCTAAATCCGTATTTTAATTGGGAGAAGGTCGTTAATGGAAAACATGGGTACATAACGAATTGAAGGACGAAGGATGAATTCTTATCATTTCCTGGCACTATGGATGTCTAGTAATACATGTAAGTATTAATGATAACGTATCAATAATTATTTCATCTTAAAATAAAAAGGATTGGGCAGAATAGAATTATTCCTCTTCTCTAATTTTTTCTATATATTGAATGAGTAATTCTGCTTTTTTTCTGCCAACCTGTAGAATTGGATCATCTATACTGGGTAATATGATCATTGGATTTCCTTTGTATTCACCAAATTGATTATCATAAACTTCTGACTTTTCAACAAAATCCTTTAATTCCTCTAGCTACCTGACAGTTTAAAAAAAGAAGGTTGAACGACATTGAATCTCCAATAAAATAGTTTTTGCGAAAGCATTTTATAAAACGGAGTAAGACAATG
>DAOUFE010000008.1:0-8551 GCA_034430215.1 Anaerolineaceae bacterium
CACAAAATTCCCGCAAAGCGCATCCAGGATCAGATAAATCGCTGAGAGTGAAGACTCGTCCACGATTGACGCAAAATGGAGGTGTGAAAGATTGCCTGCTCCGTAGAATGGAGGTAATCATTGGGTAGTCTAAATTTGTTAGGATTGGCGCGTTATACAAATCTTTCGGCGCACGCTGGAGCAGAAACAGGTTGGAAAATAATCGTTCTTGTTTTTGAAATAACACGCGAGGCGAACTAACATTGCCAATTTGCAGTACTTTATCGCGAAATTTGGATGTGAATTCGTCAGTTTCTTTATTGAAAACGAATTTTATCGGGGGGTGAAAAATATTCGGGGTTGCCCTGACGTATTCTTTTACATCTTTCCAATATAACTTGTCATCATCAGGGTGGTAGACAATAAAAATCACGGGATAGTTTGCATTCGTCCACAACTCTAGATCTTCTTGTCGTACTGGTGTTATAAAACCGGATGCAGAATCCTGTTTTACATAGCTGGATCCAGACTTTGCTTGGACCTTGATGATCTTGCCGGTGGCAATCGCGCCTTTTCCATCCGGGCGGGGTTCCAGGAGATCAATTTCACCGTCAATTCCAATATCATCTTTGGAGATCTCTCTCCAAATGCATTGCATTTCATGAACCACTTGGGAAATTCGATCAAGCCCCTTTAGTTCTTGAAATTTTGACGCTGGAACAATTTTTGGCATTTATCCCCCTTATTCTGCCCAATCCCTTGCCAGCAACTCTGCTTGTTCTAATACGGTTTGAGTGGCCTTTTCTTGCTTATCTGGTGGATAACCATATTTTCTTAATATCCGTTTTACCATTACCCTTAATTTTGCGCGTACCGTTTCTTTTACAGTCCAGTCAATAGTCACATTGTTGCGTACCATTTTGACCAATTCTCGTGCAATTTCCTGAAGTGTTTCATCCCCCAAGACCTTAACCGCGCTGTCGTTCACTTCCAATGCGTCATAGAACGCGACCTCGTCTTCCGTTAAGTGCAGCTCTTCGCCACGCTTGTCCGCTTCACGAATCTCTTTGGCGATCGAAATCAATTCTTCAATGACTTGTGCGGTCTCTATGGCTCGGTTTTGGTATGCACGAATGGTGCGTTCCAGCATTTCAGAAAAAGATCGAGACTGAACCAGGTTCTTCCGTGAACGTAATTTGATTTCGTCGTTCAATAATTTCTTCAATAGTTCTAGTGCGAGGTTGTGCTGGGGCATACCCTGAATTTCAGCCAGGAATTCATCTGAGAGGATGGAAATATCGGGTTTCTTTAAGCCGGCAGCAGTAAAAATATCGATAACTTCTTCCGAAGCTACAGCACGAGAAATGATTTGCCGAATGGCGTGATCCATGGTTTCAACCGAACGGCCACTATCGCTAGTGGTTTTGGCTACCGCTGAGCGAACAGCCTGAAAAAAGCCGACATCATCGCGAATGGCTATGGTTTTTGGATGCGGCACAGCCAGCGCAAAGGCTTGCGATAGCTCGGTTACGGCTTTTAATAATCGGTTTTTGCCATCATCTTGAGCAAAAATGTGTTCCTGAGCCATTGGTAATAGGCCCAGCTTCTCTGCAGTGGTGCCAATGGTCCATTTTGACCAATTAAAGCCATGGAAAAGTCCCAAACATATTTCGTACTTTTCCTGCATGATGGCAACTGCCTGTTCCTGTTCGATTGCGGCTTCCCCTGTGCCACCTTCGGCGGTGTAATTTGCCAAGGCTTGGCGCAATTGATCAGCCAGACCAAGATAATCTACAATCAAACCGCCTGGTTTGTCTTTGAATACCCGGTTGACGCGGGCGATGGCTTGCATTAAACCATGCCCATACATGGGTTTATCCACGTACATAGTATGCAGCGGTGGGGCATCAAAGCCGGTTAGCCACATATCGCGTACAATAACGATTTTAAATGGGTCATTTGGATTTTTGAAACGTTTTGCTAATTCCTCTCGCCGGGCTTTGCTGCGGATATGCTGCTGCCATTCGAGTGGATCGGAAGCCGACCCCGTCATGACAATCTTAATCGCGCCTTGTAAATCATCCTCAGAGTGCCATTCGGGGCGCAGTGCAATAATGGCATTGTAAAGCTCAACGCAAATGCGCCGGCTCATGCAAACAATCATGGCCTTACCATCCATTACTTCTAGCCGATTCTCGAAATGCTGGACAAAGTCACGAGCAATGATTTGAATCCGTTTCTCAGAACCGACTACCGCCTCGAGTGCAGCCCATTTGGTTTTTAATTTCTCTTTTTGTTCCAGTTCTTCGCCTTCTGTGACTTCCTCGAATACTTCATCAAGGTGTGGTTTGAGCTGCTCATCCAATTCCAATTTCGCAAGTCGCCCTTCGTAATAAATCGGGACTGTGGCACCGTCTTCAACAGCTCGTTGAATATCATAAACGCTGACGTAATTTCCAAAAACGGCTCGCGTATTGCGATCATTCTGTTCAATCGGCGTACCGGTAAAGCCAATAAATGAGGCGTTGGGGAGAGCATCATGCATGTGGCGGGCATAACCATCAATAAAATCATACTGGCTGCGGTGGGCTTCGTCCGCAATGACTACGATGTTGCGGCGTTCTGAAAGCGGCTCGCCGTTCCCATTTTGTCCTGCAGGTGGTAAGAACTTCTGAATGGTGGTGAAAACCACCCCGCCGGATGCAACCTGTAGCAATTGGTGCAAATGCTGGTGGTTCTCAGCTTGAACTGGAATCTGCCGTAGCAAGTCATGGCAGCGTGAAAATGTACCGAATAATTGATCATCCAGATCGTTGCGATCTGTAATAATGACCACGGTAGGGTTTTCCATTAATGGGTGGGATATTACGCGTCCGGCATAGAATGCCATGGTCAGGCTTTTACCGGAGCCCTGGGTGTGCCAGATGACCCCCACGCGGTGATCCCCTGGAGCACAGTCAACAGGCGTGCGGGTAAAATAGCCGCTGCGCCGCTCAGCGACCTGTCCTTTCTGTATGACATCGCACGCCCGCAGGGTTTGTTCCAGAGCGACATTAACAGCGTGAAACTGGTGATATGCCGCGAGTTTCTTGTTCAGCACACCGCCATTTTCTTCCTCAAAAACAATAAAATAACGCAATAAATCCAGAAAACGACGCTTTTCAAAAACACCGCGCAAAAGCACTTCCAACTGAGGTTTTTGCACCGGAGCCAGATCTTCCCCCTCAATTGTTTTCCAGGGCATAAACCTTTCCCGATCGGCGGTTAATGAACCAATTCTAGCCTCAATACCGTCTGAGACCACTAAAACTTCATTATAAATAAACAGATTGGAAATTTGATTTTTATAGGTCTGAAGTTGGTTGAAAGCGGACCAAATGGTTGCCTTTTCGTCTGCCGGATTCTTTAATTCAAAGACGGCTAAAGGCAAACCATTGATGAAAACCACAACATCCGCGCGGCGATTTTGATTTCCTTCAATTACGGTGAACTGGTTAACCACCAGCCATCGATTATTGTCGGGATTATCGAAATCAATCAGGGCGATTTTATCCCCACCAATCGAGTGATCCGGCCGGTGGTATTCAACGTCTATTCCATTCACCAGCATTTTATGCACATTGCGATTGTTAACCGTCAATGAAGGAGAGACAGGAGTCTTGAGTTTACGAACGGCGTCTTCAATAATTTCAGCGGGTATGGAAGGATTAATCCTTTGAAGACTTTCGAGCAAGATTTTATCCAGGCAGGCATGGTTATAACTGTCGCGGTATAAGGAAGATACATCTGGCGCAATTTGCGGGCCATTTACTACCTCGTATCCGAGGCTGGTAAATAAGGTTAGGACAAATTCTTCAACAAACTGTTCTGTAATCATCGCCACTCCCGTATTTCTATCTCACACAACCTGGATTATTTCTTTGTTCACTGCTTTTCCAATTTGCTCCCGAAGTGGCGCAAGAGGATCTGTTGACAGACGACCAATTGAGCGAGTTAACGAACGTAGAACAGCTTTTTCATCCAGTCCCGTTCGTTCAGCAAGTTCGTATGAAAGCGAATGAAACGCCGTCATTGTCGAAAGCATCCCCAGAAAAGCCTTAGTAGTTGGTACGTCCTCATTAAGCTCTTCTGCCAGTAGCTGGCAGCCCTCGTCAGTATCCAGCTGTGTAAGCATCCATCGTTCAGGGGGAAGCTCTCCTGGTAATTTGATTCGACTCACCTTTGCGGAAAGCTCATCCCTTGTCATCTGATCTAGTGAATCCAACCACTTTTTCACCTCATTATCGTTAACGTCTCCGTCCCAAACGATCAACGGTATCTGTGGCCAACCAGCCTTTAAATGCGCTTCGGCGTATGCTAATAATTTGGTTTTTGAGCCATAGACTACTTTCAATCTTCTGCGTAGATCGCCCGAAACAGCCTGGCGAATTAAGCTTTCCGCTACATCGTCTTCACAAAAGATAATGACATCGGATTCCACCTGTGAAGATATGCTGGTAAAGATTTCCTGCATTTCGGGGTTATCTTTCGCCTGATGTGCAGCCCCGTCCGACTTGATCAAGCAGACAAGCTCGCTTGGAAAGGCGGTGATGAGGTCCAGGGAATGTGTAGATAAAATTACCTGCAAACGCTTACTCTCACAGATCTCAACCAGGTGCCTGGCAAAGCGCGGCATAACCACCGGATTGAGGCCAATCTCGGCGTCCTCGATCAATACCAAGCTTTCAACTTCTGCCTGCTGGAGTAGCCGGATCATTTCAACCAGCATTTCCTCACCGGTACACATGTTAAAACTGGTGTATGTGGCATGGGTGGAACAGGTGCGCATTTCATATGCTCCGGACTTTCCCCAACCCGCACCAGTGAAAGGTTTGTTGAGGATATCGCGCAGCCGCTCAAGGTTACGCGGTTCGAGCTGGTTCTGCGATTCCCACACTGGCTGTTGGCGAAAATGAGCCGTCAGAGCAGTGTTTTCCCAGGCGGGTGCAATCCTGGAAAGCCCGATATATACGACATTTTTAGCCGGAGGGGGAGTAGAATAGGTGCTGGTGCCGCCATCCAGACTGATTTGCGGTGGATCATGTTTTAAATAGGACCAATGAACCGAAAAATCATTGAACGGATGTGGATTGTTGATTTCAAGAAAAAGATCATCTAACTGATGATCTTGCTGAAATCCCAGCCTGGATAGGGAAATAAGCGTGCTTTTACCACAGCCGTTTTTACCGCAGATCACCGTGATCGGCCGGTCGAAATTGACAGCCAAATTCCTAATTCCGCGAATGCCGTCATTCCCCTCGATCGCCAATCCAGACAGGCGCGGTGTTTGATACCGGGCGGCGATTTTCCAGCGCTCTATCAAGTCTTTTTCAGCCTGAGAAAGGTTTACCCGCGGCATAAAATATTCCTATTCAAGATTTGAGAATAACCAAAACTTAGAAATATCAGCGATTAGATTCCTCATATTTCCGCTTAATTGGCTAAAATTCGAAATTTCATGTTGGAGCGCTGTATTCAATTTCGTTAAGACTTTTTGATCTTCTAATGAGGGTACAGTCACCTGCAATTGTAAAAACTTTTCGACCGGGGCTCTTCTTCGTCTTTGAATGGCTCCAACGGAAATCCCGCTGTAAGTTTTTATCATCTGTTTGCTTTTTAAGAGGATCCCTATCAATGTTGGGTCATAGCCATCACGTATCCTTAAAACCTCATATGCTGGTGAAGTTATACCAATGTCCACTATCCAACACTGATCAATTGCACCCGCCCAAAGTAAATAGGGGTTATAGACAATATCAGTTTTTCTTACTACTTTATACTTGGATGTGTTATCGGTAGCAACTCGTTTAGCAAATCGCTCTTTTTGAAAAATTAAACCTGCTCGTTCAGTACACGTTAATATTTCAGGTTCTTCCATATTTCCTAATCGTTCGTCAGAACAATCAAGAATTTCAGACAGAGGCACCGTGATTAGCCGTGTTGGCTTCTTTATTGTGTTATTTGGCATTAATAAATCAGTCTGCTTCTTTACCTCCTCAATAGCCTGCATTAATGAGCTTAGGAGCATCGAGTATTGAGATAAATTGGCATTTATTTTTGTTGTAAAGTCACTTAAAGTAACAACATCTTCTTTATAATCTATCTTCACATACCTGGCAGGAAATAACGAATATCCGAATTGACGAATTTCCTCTGTCCTTACTGTTCTACAAAACCCGTCTACATCACCATATGAACCTGATTTACTCTTCCAAGAGTGATAGGTGGAAGAAATTTTACTAATATCGGTATCCGTAAGGAAACTATGGGTTCTATTTTCCTCTTTACTTAATTGGCTTGCATCAATAAATAGGGTTTCTCCTTTATGGTTTCTAAATAAAGATGCAGCCTTATTCCTACTAATAAACCATAGACAAACAGGAATTGGGGTTGAGTAAAATAATTTTCCTGGTAGAGCCACAATACAATCAACCAAGTCAGATTCAATTATATTTTTTCTAATTTCATTTTCAGCCAAAGATTCTGAATCAAGCGATGAAATGGCAAGAACAAAACCAGCTAGCCCGTCCGGAGCCAAGTGATGAATAAAATGCTGAACCCATGCAAAATTTGCATTGCTTGTTGGTGGTGTGCCAAATTTCCATCGTTTATCTTCTTTAAGGATTTCTCCACCCCAATCACTAATATTAAATGGCGGATTCGCAATCACAAAGTCAGCCTTCAAATCAGGGTGTAAATCTCTCCGAAAGGAATCAGATGGCTCGGCCCCCAAATTATTTTCTATTCCTCGAATTGCCAGGTTCATCTTCGCCATGCGCCAGGTGGTGGGGTTAGATTCCTGCCCGTAGACGCTGATATCGCCAATGCGGCTACCATGTGCTTCGGCAAACTTTTCACTCTGCACAAACATCCCACCCGAACCGCAGCACGGGTCATAGACGCGGCCTTTATACGGAGCCAGCATTTCCACCAGTAACTGAACAATGGATCGGGGAGTATAGAACTCTCCACCTTTCTTGCCTTCCGAACTGGCAAACTGGGACAAAAAATATTCATACACCCTGCCCAGGATGTCTCGCGAACGGTTCTCTTTATCACCCAGTCCAATGGTACCGATCAGGTCAATCAAGCCACCCAATCGTTGTTTATCCAATGTAGGGCGGGCATAGTCCTTGGGTAGGACACCCTTTAAAGAAGGGTTGACTTGTTCTATGGCAGTCATGGCGTCATCCAACAAACGTCCAATGGTTGGTTGTTTGGCATTGGCTTGCAGGTAGCCCCAACGTGCTGCCGGCGGCACCCAGAAAACCCCCTCAGCACGGTACTCATCCGGGTCTTCGGCATCGGCGCCTTCAGCTTGCTGCGCCACCAGTCGGGTGTGCAAATCTTCAAATGCATCGGAAATATATTTCAGGAAAATTAGACCAAGTACTACATGCTTGTATTCTGCCGGGTCCATAAATCCACGCAGTTTATCTGCAGCCAACCACAGAGTTTGCTCAAATCCCAGGGCGGCACCATTCGTTGTTTTCTTTTTTGCTGGCATAATTCTCCTCTGGTTATTAAGATTTCCAAAAATTACTGGTGGAAAATCTTATTATTGCGCTGAAATTTCTTTCTCAAATACCAATAAATCCCCCACCTGGCAATCAAAATATTCGCATAACGCCATGATCACTGGTGCATCATAACGGGTCAACTGATTATTCGCCCAAGAGTTCAGTGTTGACCAGGCAATGCCCGTCTCGCGCTGAACGTCCATCAGAGCAATGCTTTGTTGTTGCTTTGTGGCTTTTTGGGCCAGTAAAATGCGAAAGTGATTGACAATCTTTCCGGGCATGAGCTACCTCACGTGGGAGTATTCTATAATCATAGGTGAGGAAACAAAAAATGTCAACGAAAATGGAGTACAAGTCATAAAGCAAGGAATAACTCTAGTATATCTGGATTTACCGCGCCAAGGATCTTTCCATTATTTCGGAAAACACCGCAGCGCGTTTATTCCAGCAGTTCTGCGTCAATGATTGGCATCGCCAGGAACCAGGAAAACCTTATCCGTCTGAAACGCCCATGCGGATGGAACGGTTAATTTATCGCGTTTTGGCTGAGGATTTGATCTCGCGTTCCAGGGCACAGGAATTGTATGGCAAGCCATCAAATTATCAAACATCTCTGGATTTCTCTGACTTGAATTTATAGAAAAAGGTTGCGTAATCCCATCATCTTTACCTGCTCGCTTCCCAGTGGCTAAGATCATAAATGAGAACACTTCCAATGTTATTATCATTTCAGTCTGAAATTGATAATAACAAAGTGCTTAATGCGATTGCCAGGAAGTTTGTTAGAATAGCCCCGTAATAGTTAAACTGGTTATAATCAATCCAACAGTACCCACCACGCCTCTGCTTTACATGCGCACCGAGGTGGGTCATTTTTTTATTAAACCAAACCGTCAACAAGTGATGTCCTTTGAATTGCATAGCATTACGTGTGATCAGACGGTTAGTGTAAAATTCAAAGGGGTACTAAAATTCTCATTATGTAAATAACTAAAAAAGATACCCGCCTTCAT
>DAOUFE010000009.1:0-3127 GCA_034430215.1 Anaerolineaceae bacterium
CGGTTGGGAGACAGGGCAGAAATCAAAAAGGCTTATCCGCATAAATTCAGGCATACCTTCGCCATCACCTACCTGCGCTCTGGAGGAGATGTTTTTACCCTCCAATCGCTGCTCGGACATGGATCGCTTGATATGGTGCGCCATTATGCTCAAATTGCCGAAGTAGATGTGGAGCAAGCGCATCGCAAAGCCAGCCCAGCTGATAACATGCGTCTGTAACCAGGAAATCTTCATTGAGCCAATTTCCCTGCGATAAACATCAATGCCTTTTTCTGGCTTTCTCGGTCAAGCTTATTAAGGAAGACCTCAAGCTCATCACCCGGCGTGGACGTCGCCTTTCCTGACAGACCCGCAATGCGCTCTTGAACATCAGAAGAAAGCATGGGAGCGTAAGTGCTGTCCGTGATCTCGATACTCTCGTGCATCAGGTTCATGGAGACTGCTTTGTAATCCGCCATAGTCTGAGCATGAAGTAACCCGTAGACGGCGTGTCCATGCCGGAATTTGTGAGCTGATTTGAATTCAAGGTTTGCAATGGAAAACAACAACTCCAGGCGTTTTTGAAGCGCCTGGGAGCGCGTCTTTCCTGGTTCATCCTGTGAAAGAAATTGATCTCCCCAGGAATGCGCGATTGGTGCATACCAGGGACTTGAGCCAGGAAGTGACTTACGAACGAATTCATCCCACTGGCGGACTGGCGCAAGAATTTCAGGAATGTTCAATAAGAAAGTAGTTGCCTTTTTTCCATTCTTGGTATGAACGCCCAGTTCTGGCCATTGGCGAAGTCTGAGATTTTCAAGATCAACAGCTTCTATAGGTAATGTGGTGAATGCACTGGCACGCATGCCTGAAAGGAAGAGCATGGCAGCAGCTGCTTTGTCACGCAATAAGGCCAGGTTATTTTCGGGTACAGGGGTATTGATTAATTTTTGGACCTCATCCAAAGAAACAAAAACATTCTCGGTGGAAATTTGCGGTTGGCGCGTTCGCCGCAAAGTATCAATCCAGGAAATAGGAAGGTTATTCATTTCACGAGGATATGTAACCTTCGCCCAACGAAAAAAACGTTTACTAGAGTCAATGATCTTCTTTTGGGATGCGCTGGCCAGAGTTCCTTTCCCTTCCTTACCTGGTAATGAAGCCAGATAGGACGGTAGGGTCGGGCGAATAGTCTGGACATTGCGGAAATTCTGATCGTCTGCCCAAAGCAGCAGATGACGTAAGTAAAAGCGGTAGCGTTCCACGGAGGCTTGGTTCAACTGTAGAACTTCTTCGAGGTACTTGAGATGTTCTTTGACTTTAAGATAGTTCTGGCGTTCGATCACGATGGGCTCCACGGTTGATAACGGCTCCACAATTTGCACAAGTACCTTTGATTAAGACCAGGTTTCCCTTGATCGGTTGAATCTGGGGTGAAAGCAATTTGGATACCTGGTTACAACGCAAACAATAGGCTTCATCTTCGGTTAGCTTTTTAGCTGCTTTTGGCTTGCGTTGGTTGTTGACCCATCTGGCAAACTCTTCCCCGTTGATCCAAATCCGATTGCGGTTGTCTCTTTGGTGAGGGAGATCTATCTGCAACCAATCCCGCAATGTACTTTCAGCAATACCTAGTTCCTCGCAAATTTCACGCGGGGTATACAACATCGGTAATAACCCTGGTGCTTTGATAATGACGTTATGAGGTAATTTGGTTCGGTGATTTCTTACTTCCATCCAACGATACTCCTATTAATATTTGGGACTAGTAATTCCTGTGATCCAGTTCCATTGTTGCTTTTTGCATGCTGTGGTCAATTAGCTGGCGTAACATAAATATTTTGGAAATAAGGTCTCGATTTTTCTGATGGTCGCCCTTTCCGGTAAGGATATTTAGGATTGATGCCGTTAATTCTGAGGTAAGAATTTGCTCTTTAGCGTCATTCTTGCTGGTCGAAAAATCACCAACCAAATTAAAGATGTCCTCATCAGTTGCAGCCATTTCTGAATCAATATCGCCGTCAATATCAAGCATAGAACGGAGTTCATAAAATTGATTTTCAATAAAGATCAAAAACTGTTGAATATCCTTGATCTTTTTTACTGCCTTTGGCTGGCACAATACTGATGGCTCAATATCAGATAATTGAGATGCATAACCGGAAAGACGAACAAAATCTTCCTGAATGCTATCAATTTGCGAGAATGTTTTAGACAATGAGCATTTGGATTTACAAGTCATGGGAGCACCTTTTTTTGCGAATTTACGAGTAGGATAACACCCAGGCTGGGCTACCTCAATCTATTAATTTCGATAGGGTTAAGCACCCTGATACCTATCGAAATTGATATATAGATTTTTCCTTCTTCTACTTGCACAATAAGATAATCTCGCCTATAATTTTACTGAACAGATGTTCTAATATAAATCCTCAAATTTTCTACTGTTACCTCACTTGCGCATACGGCTCTAGAATGACCAACTCCCACTTATACAATCAACTACAAGGTCCTCTCTGGATAGATGCGTGCTTGTTCAGGGGGGATTTATGCGTTTTCAGCCATTATTTCAGGTCAACTTAGGGGAGGATTTCTTCGATGCCATCCATTGTGGTTATCAATGATGAAGGATCTGTTCTTTACCAAAATGTGGTCGAAGATGTTCAGGATTTGGTAAAGATCATCCGGGATGGCAGGAATGTGCCTGGTTATGCATTGGATGATTGTCCTGAAGTGCAGGTTAATGGTCTGATTGTTCTCGCGGGTCAGCCACCTAAACCGAAAAGAAAAGCGCCGGCATTATCCGAACGGCAAATAAGTGTTTTACAACTACTGGCGAGAGCCTATACACCAGATCAAATTGCTCTAAAACTTGGGTTGACCGAAGCGACAATTCGATTACATATTCGTGCCTTGAAAAAGAAATTTGGCACAGATAGCCGTGACCAGATGATGGCGATGGCAGGTCAATTGGGTTTGTGCGATCCTTTTGAAACAAGCCAAGTTTATGATCAACAGGAGGATCAGGCACGGTCATGATGATCTGACGAAATGATGGGGGATTCGTTGTCAGATTGAAGAAATTATTATATGATTAGAGGCGAACATATTTTTCATATTCCACATCGCAATCCTTGAAAAGTAAAGC
>DAOUFE010000010.1:0-22200 GCA_034430215.1 Anaerolineaceae bacterium
TTTCCTCCTGTTGCGAAACATCTGGCAGCAATCCACGTTTTTCTCGATATTCATTTATTAAGGTGCGGTTGTTACAAATCATTGTAGCATCTTTTCTCCAAATTGGAACATCAGTTCTGTCTATTGCGTCCATATATTAGGCTGTTTTGACCTAAGTTCCTGGCGATGAATTCCTCCAGATCCGCCGGCCGCACGCGCACACTGCGTCCGATCTTGACCGTTGGAATGATCCGTTGGCGCATCAGCTGGTAAGCATACGCGCGTGAAACATGCAGAATTTTGGCGATCTCTTCGCCAGTGAGCAAATTGGTAATTTGTGTGTTTTCTTCTTCCATTCATAACCTTTCTTTTTCTATGATTGAGACCCGCCAACCATGCCACATGCTTAAGGGTTTGGCGTGGCTGACGTATGTTTTTCATCTTTCCATCGATAATTTCCTCGATCACCTCCTCTCTGCTCTGGAAAACAAAACGACCTGCCATGAATTACTGGCAAGTCGCTCCAACGATAAAAAGAAAGTCCAAACGATTTCAGCGACGATTAATCTGTGTCGATTACTTGGTCTTATTGTACAAAATGGAAGGGGGTGATCCTAGGGGGTACAAACCACCTCTTTGAAAAATGTGTTAAATCTCGCTTTGTTTATTATCATAATTGCCGTATAATGATAACAACAATTTCCTTATTATCATTTGTGAGAAGACAAGATGAATCTTGAGGATTTCAAGAAAAGTACAAGTGGGCAATTAGTTACCATCCCCCAAGGAGGATTTGCTTATCTACCTAATCCCCTTCCGCCAAATAATATCACTTGGGATTCTGGATTGGTCGAAATCCTTTCCTCAGCCGACCGAGCATTAGGGGAACTAGCTGGTATAGGCAGATCATTACCCAATCCACATTTGTTGGTCCGTCCTTTCCTCAGACGTGAAGCCGTCCTTTCTTCCCGGATTGAAGGTACCCAAGCTTCATTATCAGACGTAATGGCGTATGAAGCAGTTCAGCTACCACTATTCGACGCTCCAGATGATGTGAGAGAAGTACATAATTATGTACGCGCGTTGGAGTATGGGCTTGAGAGGATGAGCAGCTTACCCGTCAGTTTACGCCTGATTCGCGAATTACATGGCATTCTTTTGGAAGGGGTGCGTGGGGAACAGTTCCGAGCGGGTGAATTCAGACAAGGCCAGAATTTTATCGGTTCTCCTGGAAGCAGCCTTGCCACTGCCACCTACGTTCCGCCTCCACCCAAAGAGATGATGGAGGCATTACAGCAATTGGAGTCGTATATAAATGAACCTTCGAACTTACCTCCCTTGATTCGATTGGGATTAATCCATTACCAATTTGAGGCCATCCATCCTTTTCCGGATGGCAATGGACGATTGGGACGGCTATTGATTTCTTTGCTACTTTGCGCGTGGAATTTGCTCCCTCAGCCTTTATTATATTTAAGCGCATTTTTTGAAACCAACCGACCTGAGTATTATGCCAATCTACGCGGTGTTTCCGAAAAGGGGAATTGGAATTCTTGGTTAATCTTTTTCTTAAATGGTGTTTCCTCTCAAGCAATCGATGCAGGAGCACGCGTTAAACGCATCAATGATCTACGAGAGATTTATCGCCAGCGCTTCCAGCAAGGACGCGCTACAGCTCGTTTACTCCAAGTTGTGGATTTGCTTTTTGCCCAACCATTAGTCACCGTACGGACAATACAATCTGAACTTGAATTACCTTATCCAACTGCGGAGAGATATATCGACGAGCTAGTAGAACAAAAGATTCTGACAGGAACAGGCAAAATCCGAAACAGAGTTTTTGTTGCACAGGAAATTATAAAAATATTGGAATAGCACCTACAATTATCGAATAAAACTTTCTTTTACCTCCAAATGTACATTTTATAAATGTTATATAGCACATGTTATATTGGGCTTGACAAGAAAGCAGGATTGGTTTAAAGTAAATAAGCTGATTACATTATTTGCGCATTTTTGGCCTGATAGGGGTTAATTTTGATATCTAAAGTTCCATCAGATTATTCCAAACGAATAAAACAACTTCGTCAGAGATTTGGCATAACACAAACTCAATTAGCAGAGCTGCTAGGTGTATCATTTGCATCCATCAATCGGTGGGAAAACGAGCAATCAAAACCAAATAAATTAGCCTGGAGAAGGATTGAAAAAGCAGAGGTTATTGGGTTACAAGCATTTGAAGAAAATAACTCTCTCATAACAAAAGGTCATAACCCGGTTTATCCAGTCTCAACTCGACCAGCTCTTGATCTTGACTTTACAGCTCCCCCAGAAACCATACTTACTGTTGTTGAAGCTTACCGCCTGGCATTTGGTTATCAATCTAATCCTGCATTTGCTACTGAAACATCATTAATTGATCCGCTTCCCCATCAACGAATTGCAGTTTATGATCATATGCTTCCACAACCTCGCCTTAGGTTCCTGCTTGCGGATGATGCCGGCGCAGGCAAGACAATTATGGCAGGTTTATATATTCGTGAGATGCTTGCCCGTCAATTAATTCATCGGGTTCTAATCGTACCGCCAGCTGGACTTGTAGCAAACTGGGAAAAAGAAATGCGTAAGTTATTCGGGCTACATTTTCAGATTTCTTTCGGTACGAATGCGCGTGATGGTAACCCTTTCATTGGTTCTGAAAGTAATTTGACTATTGTTAGTATTGACACATTAGCTGGTGAACGGACATTTAGCCGCTTGCAAGATTCTCAAGTTCAGCCTTATGACTTAGTAATATTCGATGAGGCACATAAACTATCTGCAGATCGTGAACCCGACTTCCGAGTGCGAAAAACAGATCGGTACCGTCTTGCCGAAGCTCTATCAGGAGCTAATCTTGATCAAAGCGATCCTAATGGTCGATGGAAATTATCATGGGCGGCACAACATATCATCCTTCTCACTGCTACTCCACACATGGGGAAAGATTATCCTTATTATTGCTTGTGGCGTCTACTTGAACCTGAAGCACTTTCAACATACGATGCCTTTTCAATGTATCCACCAGACGCACGTGCTAGCCATTTTATTCGGCGAACGAAAGAAGAAATGGTGCGATTTGATGGTTCTTCTATTTATCCAACCAGAATCTCGGATACTCTTAGTTACGAATTAACTAAAGGGAAAATTAGCGAGCAAGAATTATATGATGAAGCTACGGCCTATATTGAATATTACTATAATCGTTCTAGGATTCTAAATCGCTCAGCAGCGCGCTTGGCGATGAGTATATTCCAACGTCGTCTTGCCAGTTCAACCTATGCAATGATATGTTCACTCGAGCGACGCTTAGAGAAGCTTAAGTTATTAATGGATGATATTCTTACTGGAAAAATCTCCCCGCAACAGCTTCAAGCCCGTCAAAGTAAATTGGATAGCGAAGTATTCGACGAACTGGATGAAACTACTGCAGACGAAGAAAGTGTTCCTCCTGAAGGCAGTTCAGAGGGTAAAGAAGAACATGAAATAAGTGAAGAAAAAGCTTTGGGGGGCATTGTAGCAACATCCCTGGCTGAATTACAAGCTGAAAGTCAACAGGTTGAGCATCTACTCGAATTAGCTCGCAAAGTTTACAAACAGGGACACGAATCTAAGTTTGAAAAACTCCTTGAAATCCTCAGAGATCCAAAGTTCAAAGATGAAAAGTTGATCATTTTTACTGAACATCGTGATACGCTAAACTTTCTCTTACGTCGTCTTGAAGGACTGGGGTATACAGGTCAAATTGTGCAAATTCACGGCGGCATGGATTATAAGCAAAGGGAGGATGCAGTCGATGCTTTCCGAAAGCCGACCGAAGAGGGTGGCGCAAAATATTTAATTGCGACGGATGCAGCCGGTGAAGGAATAAATCTGCAAGTATGTTGGTTAATGGTCAATTATGATATTCCATGGAATCCCGCTCGTTTGGAACAACGGATGGGCAGAATCCATCGTTATGGACAAAAACATGACCCGGTATTCATTATCAACCTTGTGGCTGGTAAAACACGCGAAGGAAAGGTCATGTACATCTTGCTTGATAAGCTTGAACGAATACGCAAAGAGCTGCATTCAGATAAAGTATTTGATGTAATTGGACGATTATTTGAAAATGTGTCACTGCGCGCTTACTTCGAACAGGCGACAACCGAAGAAGGTGCACTCCGAGCTGAAAAGGCAATCGAAGGTCAATTAACTTCTCAGCAAGTGAAAGCCATTCAAGATCGCGACCAACGCCTATTTGGTGATGGTGGAGATGTAAAAAGGCAACTCCCTCGTTTGCAAAAAGACCTAGAGATTGAAACATATCGCCGACTTTTACCTGGATATGTTCTCAATTTTTGCAAGCACGCTTTTTCATTACTGGACCTAGGCACCGAGGGCGATCTGAATGGCATATTCTCCTTATATCCGCTAAAACCTGGCGCATTGGATACCCTATGGCCATTACTTGAAGGTTATCCGCCTGAGCAACGAAATCGATTTACTTTCACTCGTCCATCAACAGAGACACCCGCAATCTTCCTTCATCCAGGCGAACCTTTCTTTGATCATTTACGAGCAGTTATTACATCTCAATTTGCACAGAAAGCAGTCACAGGAGGAATTTTTACCGATCCGACCATCGAAACCCCATATCTGTTCCATCTTGCAGAAATTAGTATCATGCGGAAAGCAGATCCCGACCTTCCATACTTAAATCAAGAAGAGACTATCGAAACACGTTTGATCGCCTTAAGAGAAGAGGAAAATGGGCAAATTCTACCTTGTCCAATTGAGTCCCTTTTGCTTCTTCATGGAGTAAGCAATATTCCTCCGCAAGCTCTATCATTGGCTTCTACTGCATTTACACGACTACCAAATACCAATGAGTTTATCCAAAGCCAAGTGATTCAACCCAAAATCGACCAGCGTCAACAGCAACTTCGAAGTAGTTTATCGGAAAAAGAAACCTTTATTAAACGTGGTTACTCATTCCAAGAGGCTGAATTGGCCACAGCTCGAGCGCGTCTTACTGAAAAAGCCAATGCTGGCGACCCAAGCGCTAAGGGTGAATTAACACGAATTAAGGAACGCCAACGTATGATATCCACTCAACGAGAACAGGCACTCCAAACACTTCGACGAGAACCTGAGTTGATTTCAGTCGGGGAAGTTACATTGCTTGCACATGCCTTAATCGCGCCAACGACGGATCCAGTAGAAATCAAGAATCGTGATGATCGTATTGAAGCAATTGCTATGCAAGTAGCCATCGCTTTTGAGGAAGCCAATGGAGCCACCGTAAAAGATGTACACACCCCCGAATTATCACATTCGGCTGGTTTTAGTGATTATCCAGGATTTGATCTTTTTTCACGATATCCAGATGGAAGTGAACGAGTAATTGAAGTAAAAGGAAAAGCTCAGGTGGGGGACATTGATATTAGTGAAAATGAATGGGCGGCAGCTTGTAATCATGGACAAAAATACTGGTTATACGTCGTGTATGAATGTGCCAGCTCATTGCCGAATCTGGTTAAAGTCAAGGATCCATGGAAAAAATTAGTAGCAAATACTCGCAGCTTTATTCTAAGCAAAGATGAAATCCAACAAAACGCAGAAGGGTGAGGTGTTTTATGGAACGTCCGGAATTAATAAAAACATTACTTCAACAACAGAATAACTTTTGTTTCATATGTGGAAAACCAATCGATGCAGAAATCGATTCAATTGAAATCGATCACATTATTCCCCGCGCTAAAGGTGGAAAGGATGATGACAATAATTTTGCCGCTACTCATGCCTGGTGCAACCGCAACAAATCCGATTCAGATTTACGAGTGGCACGCTGCCTAGCTACCTATGAACAAGTAAAAGAATCGATTGGAGAAGAAATTCCGAATCGACCAAATCTAGCAGATTTCCTTGATCTTTTTGGGGGGAATAAATACCCCTTACATGTTCAACGCCAAGACTCAAAATTAATTTATACATTATCCGAAATAGATCATAAGCATCTAGAAGCGCCAATATATAAAGACACTCTCTCTGGTTTAGATTATTGCTTGCTGAACATTCCTATTGAATATTTGCATCATGATCAACGGATTAACCCACGTGCAGTTAGCCCAAGGGTACGAGGTTTATTGAACGAATTTCTCTCAGGCCGGCCACAACTTCATATTGCCTTAGCTTGGGGAGCCATTGAAAACAATCTATTATCTGTGCAGGTTTTTGACGGTCAACATAAAGCGGTTGCCCAACTGCTCCTGGGTGTACGGTCATTACCTGTACGTTTATTCATAAATCCCGATCCAAATATTCTGCTAGAAGCGAATACAAATGCTGGAACAACTTTAAGGCAGGTGGCTTTTGACCAATCTACACAACGCTATTTAGGCAGCCAACTTTACTGGGAGAAAATTGATGAATACCGCCAATTCACTCATCGATCTGAAACTGATCTATCCTTTTCTGAACAAGAATTGGTGAATTTCTTTCGTGGGGAGCACCGCGAGGTGGCACGGTATATTATTGACGATGTGCGTATCAGCATTGTCTATGACCCTGAAAATAAACTTCGCGATTACATCGAATTCAGTGGTAGAGAAGGGGATAAACCGCTTTCATACAGTACGATTGAAAAAGCATTATTTCCACTTTTTATTCGGCAATCACCTATGCAGGTGCCTTTGAACTTAAATTTAGAGGTAGGGGAGAATCCACGTCAACTGGAAAAATACCAAATCGTTAGACTTGCAAATCTATTGGCCTCTGTCTTCTATACAGGTTTTTACGATTTTGATATTGGCGCTAACAAAGTGGAAGATAAACTTCGCCGAGGCGAGGTTGTACCGGATTTCCATTTAAGAGCAGTGCGAGTTTCACGCGAAGAAGTTCTTTATAACATTCTTCGTTATGTACGCGATTTAGCAAAGCAGTATTTCCTCATGCGCGGACAGGTAATCGAAGACGTTGAATTATTCCAACATAAATTTACTGAAGAGTTATGGGGAATGATAGAGCGTATGCTTTCAAATATAGCGGCTCTCCCACTTTGGGTAAACCATCAACTCTCTGGTACTGTGTTCGGTGGAAAACAAGACCATGAATACTGGAAGATCGTTTTCGAAACAGGGATCGACCGATCAGGTATTCGTGTCCTTGCCAAACCCTTGAACTTGAACGATCTGATTAAGTAAGAGAATATCAGATTTTGGAGAATAAATGCCAACATTGTTTTCAGAAAAAGAAAATAAGGTCTTTGAACAAGCAATCCTTGCCCTGCGAGATTTTCGTATCACATTTGGGCGCGAATTAAAACCTGATGTATTGGCTGAATTCTATGTCGCACGAGAATTGGGTCTCCAATTAGCCAGTGGCTGTAACACACCTGGATATGATGCAGTTGACGATAAAGGATTGAGATATCAAATTAAATCGCGCAACGCGCAAAATGTAGATCTGAATAATTTCGAATTTGATTTCTTGATCCTGATAAATCTAGATGAGAATTATCAAATAAAAGGAATTTGGAAACTCTCCCAAACTGAAGCAAAAACAATATTCGTTTGGCGAGAGAAATTTCGAAAATACCAAGCTACACAAGACAAAGTCAATAAGGCATCGCTGAAAATTCGTTAGTCAATGGGATAAGTGGAATAGAGATATATGCCTAGAAAAAAAGCAATGAAGAGCAAAATCGATGTAAAGTGGATAGTAATGTTTATATTAGCTGTTATTGGCGTAGCTGCAGCTGTATTTGTTGTACCTGAAGTTCGCCAAGCGTTACATCTTGATTCAGAAAATTCAATCGCAAATCAAGCTGCCACTTTACCGATAAACTCATCAATTTCCGATATTTTTCCCAGTTTTCTAGGCAGTGAATGGGATTATCAAACTAGTCAGGTGACTGAAGGAAAAATTGTAGATAACAAAACGAATACTGAGACGATCACTGGGTACTATTCACAGACTGTGACTTCCCTTTTTACAGGTCTATCGGATAAAGTAAAGATTGTTGAGTTCACAATTGATGGCAGTAACTACAAAAATGAGTGCAATACTGAATTGATTTCTGGTAAATCATCGATTTGGTATGTTCTCGATAATTCGCATTTATACGTATCCTGTTCAAAGAACGAAGCAAACGAAATTGCCAACGCCATAATTCACCCAGACCATGGGGATACGTTGCCTTTGCCTGAGTATGTTTTCCCATTATCGTTTGGTACAAAATGGGCTGAGTTTAATGAAGAGGATGTAAAAAATCAAAGTAATGATTATGTGTGGTATGTAGAAAGCGTTGTTCCTGTGGACGTTCCAGCAGGAAAATATCAAAATTGTTATCGCATATTATTACGAACAAACCCCGATACCACAATTAAGTATGTTTGTCCGAATGTTGGGTTGGTATCGTTCCTCTATTCGCATAATGGTTCTGTTGATGATTATTCTGTTGAATTAACAAAATACAAAATTCCTTAAATTATTGGAGTATTTAGCATTGTCTGACACTAACAAACGCCTCATCGAAGTTGCTTTCCCGCTGAAACAGACCTCTTTGGATTCTGTCCATGAAAAGAATGTGCGGCATGGACACATATCAACGCTGCACATTTGGCCGGCGCGGCGACCATTGGCAGCTTGCCGGGCAGCCTTAATTACGACATTATTACCTGATCCTGGTGATCCTGAAGAACGAAAGGAAATTTTGGAGAAACTGGGGGGTAAGGTTGTTCAGAAGGTAAAGAAAAAGAAAGACTCCGAAGGACGAACTGTAGAGGAAATTACTGAGGAGACCGAGGGAGGCATTCTTCACTGGGGGCGTGAAAGCGGACCAGATTTGGAATGGTTCCGTCAGAAGATACGTGAGGCTTACGGCGGACGCGCACCGAAAGTGCTGGACCCCTTCGCCGGCGGTGGAGCTATCCCATTGGAGGCTATGCGTCTCGGGTGTGAAGCCACCGCGGTGGATATCAACCCAGTGGCCTGGTTCATCCTCAAATGCACGTTGGAATACCCACAGAAACTGGCCGGTCAAACGCTCCCACTGCCTGAGTTTGTGTTGCAGGATCGTGAATTCATGGAGGAATACCTCAAATCACAAGGATTCACTGGTAAAGAGCTGGATCTGCAACTAGAAAAATTCGGGTTCGGAAAATCTGAGTCGCAAAAACTTCCTGGCATGGAAACCGCTGGAGTAAATCTTGAAGCCGACCTGGCCTGGCACGTACGCGCCTGGGGACGTTGGGTGCTGAAAGAAGCCCGTAAAGAGCTAGCACCTTATTACCCCACCTACGCCGACTTTGAGCCGCTGGTAGAAGTAACCGGTAAAATTGAACACCGCCCGATGGAACTGGTTCCTTTGACCACCGAGGGCACACCAAATATTGATGCGCTCAACGCCGAGTTCACCTCTGATTATTTGTCAAACAAGAGTAACCCGCGCTGGGTGGCCAAACCCACAGTGGCTTACCTGTGGGCGCGAACCGTGACGTGCAAGAACTGCCGTGCCACCATCCCGCTTTTGAAGACAAGCTGGCTATGCAAGAAACCCGGAAAACGAGTGCTGCTAACTATGCAGCCTAATACTGAGAAGAATGGGGTGGTGTTTGGTATTCAAAATGACCTTCCTTTGACGGGCAAGACCGTTGCGGAGCGCATAGCCCATGATTCTCGTTTAGGAAACGGGACAATGAGCCGTTCTGGGGCAACCTGTCCGTGTTGCGGCGGGATTATGACTACTGAGGACATACGCCTTGAAGGAAAAAGTGGAAGACTTGGTTCATATATTACTGCTGTTGTGATAAGTGGAAAAAAAGGAAAAGAATATCGTACTCCCACACAACTCGAACTAAGTAAAACTAGTGAGGCCAGTCAAAATATAGATGCACTTTATAAAAGAATACCTTTTGAATTACCTAATGAACCTACACCTATTGGCGGTGGAAGTGGGGCTGGTCGAGCTTTTTCTGTTCATAATTATGGAATGAGAACTTGGCAATCTCTTTTTACTGATAGACAATTGCTGTCAAATGGATATTTTATTCTGACAACCCGTGATTTACTCGCAAAACTGGATAGCTTTTGTTACGAAAAGAATTGGAAAGAAGGAATTTTCGCTTATCTAGCTTGTATTCTGGACAGGATGATTAATTACAATAGCTCCATTTGTATTTGGGAGAAGGGAATGGAGCAAGTAAAACAAACATTTTTACGATTTGCTCTACCAATTACTTGGGACTTTGTGGAAGGCAACCCGATTCTTGACGCAGATAAGTATTACCTAGGAGCAATTAATTCAAATTTCGATGTTCTCAATGGTTTTCTATTAACAATGAACTGCCCTATTACACCGAAAGTACTAATTAATTCAGCAACAAACATAATCTCAGATCGGACATATGATTTGATTGTAACTGATCCACCTTATTATGATGCAATACCATATTCAGATTTAATGGATTTTTTCTATATCTGGTTAAAGAGATCATTATCTGGCTTAGGAATACCTGAATATGATTTTGCTTTTTCGGCTAACTTAACTCCCAAGTGGGATAAGAACGCTAATGATGGAGAGTTAATCGATGATCCAAGTCGATTTCAAGGAAATGTCAAATTATCAAAATCAACATACGAAGAAGGAATGTTTCACTCTTTCCAAAACTGTTACCAGGTGCTTTCAGAAAATGGTAGGTTGGTAATAGTATTTGCAAATAAACAACCTGATGCATGGGAGACTTTAGTAAGCGCTTTAATCAGAGCTGGTTTCATTGTAGTAGGAAGTTGGCCTATTATGACAGAAATGCGCGGTGGAATCAGAAATTTAAACCGTGCATCGCTTTCATCTTCTGTCTGGCTGGTTTGCAAAAAACGCAATCAGGCCGCACGCCCAGGGTGGGACAATAAAGTGTTGGAAGAAATGCACGTCAACATCCATGCTCAATTGCGTGATTTCTGGGATGCGGGAATTCGCGGGCCAGATTTTATTTGGGCGGCCACTGGCCCAGCCCTGGAAGCTTATAGCCAGTACCCTGTAGTGAAAAAAGCCAACAACCCTGGCGAGGTGATGACCGTGGGTGAGTTTTTGGTACAAGTCCGCCGAATGGTAGTCGATTTCGTGGTGGGGCGGGTACTCTCCGGCGATGGCGATGAAGAAATCCGCGGTCTGGACAGCGCAACAACTTATTATTTGCTTCACCGACACGATTTTGGTCTAAATGATGCTCCAGCCGGACCGTGCATTCTGTATGCGGTCTCCTGTGGGCTTTCGGATAAAGACCTGGCGGACCGTTACGATTTGCTGGCACGGCGTGGCGGCAAAGAGCAAGAAGAACCGGACGAAACGGATAACGATGAGGGTGAAGTAGAAGAAGATGAAGGTTCTGGCAGCAGTTTCCGGCTCAAAGCCTGGAATCAACGCAAGAATCCGCGCATGGGTTACGACCCAGCTACCGATGATTCTGCAGAAAAGCTGCCCCTCTTCCCAGATATGGAACGTAACGTACAGCCCAGTCGGGAGATTCCGTTGATCGACCAGGTCCACCGTTTGATGCACTTGTGGAAAAGCGGAGATGTGAATAAGGTTAACGAATATCTGGACTTGCGTGGGGCAAGGCGAAATCCCTTATTCCACCAACTGTTACAAGCCTTGATCGAGTTGGCGCCGGCCGGCAGTGAAGAACGTTCACTATTGGAAAGTATTAGCAATCATGTGAGCGGGAAACAGACTACAGCACCAAGGCTCTTATAACGAGGTAAACCAAATGTCTAAAATCCGTGGAATTATGTCTACTACCCATGTTGATAAACACAATGAAAAAGTAAATCGAGAAGGTTTATTAAAGGCAGCAGAACAGATAAACCTGAGTGAGAAAACAATGTGGATAAACTGGAACCACCAATCCACCTTACCTCCCATTGGAAAGGTTGAAAAAGCTTGGGTTGAGCAATTAGAGGATGGCGAATTTGGCCTTTATTTTGAAGGAGAGCTTTTTGAAGAAAATGGGGATTATACGATTTGCGAAGATTTAATTATCAATCCTGAAGAAACAACCCAATTGGATTTAAGAATTAGTGCGTTGGGTCTTTCGCACGACCCGCGAAATTTCCGCGATGAAGACATAAATCAAATAATTACTGAATTAGGCAATGAATTTCCCATTGAAAATCGTAAATATTTAAGAAAATCTGAGGTCCCGCAGTCAGTTGTTTGGATGACGATTGCATTTATTGGTACTGGAATCGCAACTGGAATCCTCAATCGGATAGGCGAAAAAATTGCTGATGATGTACTAAAAATAGCTAAACCAAAATTATCGAAAATCGGTAATACACTTGGTGAACTAAAAGGAAAAACCATACAAGGAGATCAGCCCGACTATATTTTTCTACTCCAAATTCCTGGAATTAGCGAGAATATAGAAGGCGCATTAGAAAGTCCTACCCCAGAAGTTTTACAAGAAGCATGTGAAAAACTACCTGAGCTATGCGTTTATGTATATAAAATCCTTGCACAAAATCAGGTTAATTATTTTCAAGACCTAAAGTTTTTATTTAATCCTAATACTCTACAATGGGAAATTAACTACTTAACAATCAAGAAAACACAAAGAATTGTTTATGGTAAGCGATATTATCAACCTAAACATCCTCTAAAATTAAAGTATGAACAAGAACTGCTTGATTTAAAAAGGGAGAAAAAATGATTCCAAATTCCTGGTTGCCCTGGTTTAAAGTAATTTCACTTCGTCCAGATTTAAAATCTGGTGAACTTTCACTAAATATCTTTGCCGCGGACTTATACGATGTGGCAATGCAGCGTGGATTTCGCCCGGTGTATGAAGACCCAGCGGAGTTCTTCGCACTGACCTATCCCACCTATAACTTACGCGAACTTGCTCGTGAAGTTGTCATACGCTTAGCCGGCAAGAACGATAAAGCTGTTCGGCAACTGGCACTCACCTATGGTGGTGGTAAAACGCATACACTTATTACGTTGTATCACCTAGTAAATAATCCATCATTGCTTCCCAGGGAACTACCCGCAGTTCAAGAATTCCTCTCAGAAATTAATATTCCGTTACCAAAAGCTCGCGTTGCCACCCTCACTTTCGATAAATTGGATGTAGAAAAAGGCATGGAAACTCGTGCACCCAATGGTGAAACCCGCTGGCTCAAGCAACCCTGGAGCATTTTAGCCTATCAATTAGCGGGGAACGAAGGATTAGAGGTATTGCATGCGGAAGGGAAAGCAGAAGAAAGAATATCGCCGCCGGCTGAAAACTTGCTAGAAACCCTTCTGGCGTATCCATCAAAAGAGAACTTTTCCACACTGATCCTAATGGATGAAGTACTCATGTTTGCCCGCCGGGCAGTCGATGTGGATCTTGCCTGGCGCAGCCGACTGGTGGACTTCTTCCAGTACTTAACTCAGGCAGTCAGTCATGTAGATCGAGCTTGTTTGGTAGCTTCCTTACTGGCCACAGAAACCAGCATGAGTGATTCCACTGGTAAGGCGATTTCGAAAGATATTGAAGATATTTTTACACGTCAAAAAGAAGAAAGCATCCAGCCAGTCGTTAAGGAAGATGTCGCAGAAGTTCTCCGACGACGTTTGTTCACAGCCACCTCAATTCAAAATCGGGAATCATTCCGCCCGCATGTTGTGGCAGCTTTAAAAGGAATTGAAGACTTGGATCCCCAAACTCAACAGGAAGGTAAAGCCGCTGAAGAGCGATTCCTAAAAAGCTATCCCTTTCATCCAGATTTGACTGAAGTCTTTTACTCCAAGTGGACCAGCATGGAAGGATTTCAACGTACGCGCGGGGTATTACGCACCTTCGCTTTGGCGTTACGAGAAGCAGAACAATGGGATAACTCGCCATTAATCTCCTCCAATGTGTTCTTAAGTTCACCTAAAAGTAGCGACATTTCTGAAGCTACTCGTGAGTTGGCTATGATCGCGACCTCAGAAGAATATGAAGGGAAGCAACAACAGTGGCCACAAATTTTGCAAAGCGAATTGGGGAAAGCAGTAGAAATTCAACAAGAATTCCCCGCGTTACGGGGTCGTGAAATTGAACAAGCTGTAATTTCCACATTTCTACACTCGCAGCCCATTGGACAAAGGATACAAACTCGTGAGCTATTTGTCTTAATTGGACACACACGACCTGACAAAATTGAGCTTGAAAAAGCTTTATTGCGTTGGGCATCACTTTCCTGGTTCTTGGATGACACACTAACCCAAGAATCAGAAACAGATGTATATGAATCAACTCTTTTACCAAAATACTGGCGGCTCGGTTCCAGACCAAATCTCACTCAAATGCACCACGATGCCTGCCGGTTCCGTGTATCAGATGAAGTTGTTGAAACACGGTTGATTGACGAGATTGGTAAACTAAAAAATCTTACGTCAGGAGCAACCGGACAAGGAGTTCACGTTCATAACCTGCCTGAATGGCCAAGGTTAGTGGAAGATGATAGCGAGTTTCACTTCGTTATTCTTGGTCCAAAGGCAGCTTGTATAGCAGGGAATCCAAGCGCTGAAGCTAACCGCTTCATAGATGAAACAACCGCGCCAGATCGCCCCCGTGTCTATCGGAATGCAATTGTACTCGCAGTGCCTTCAATTGATGGGCTCGATGCCGCTAAAAATGCAATTATTAAATATTTAGGTTGGGAAGAAGTACGCAATCAACTCGCAAGCCAGCAAGTTGATCCTGTACGTTCAGGTCTCTTAGCTGCTAACCTTGAAACATCACGAAAAGCAATTCCTGATATGATCCGTCAGGCTTATTGCATTGTGGTGACAGTGGATGAAAACAATAAGATTCAAGCTTATCGAATCTCCCCGTCCAACGATCCACTGTTTGTTGTTATCAAACGAGATGAACGTATTCGGATTCAGGAAACTGCAGTAAGCGCAGAAGCATTGCTTCCTGGAGGGCCTTATGATCTTTGGCGCGAAGGGGATACAGCTCGCCGGTTAAAAGACCTAGTGACTGCTTTTGCTCAATTCCCTCACCTTCCTAAAATGCTCAATCGTCAAGCAATTCTTGATACATTGGTGAATGGATGTCGTGAAGGAATGTTTGTCTTACGTCAGCCAAGACCGGATAAAACCTTTCGAACTTTTTGGCATCAAATCCCTGATGATATTGCATTGAAAGAGCCTTCGTTAGAGGTGGTCTTACCCGAAGCTGCCGTGCTGAGTGAGCTTTCATCTGAAATACTTTCACCGAATTATCTTCCCGGCCTTTGGGAAAAATCCGAAGTAGAGATAAAAGAATTATATAGTTACTTTGCCGGTGCACATGTCGTCCAAGTACAAAAAGAAGGATATGAAGAACCGATTATTATTCCAAAAGTCGATCCAAATATTATTGACGCAGCTGTTCAGGATGCCGTCAAAAAAGGATTACTTTGGTTGGTTTATGGTTCAGCAAGTATTTTTGAAGAAGAAATACCAGCTGGGTTAATAGGGGCTGAAGCAATTCTTCTTCCACCACCAGGTAGATTATCTGTAATGGATGTATTACCTGAACGGCTCCCAGATGCCTGGAAATCCGAAACAACTACTGCTTTGGCGATCTCTGTAGCTCTTTCAAATAAATACGGGAAACCGCTTCCGTGGAAAATTGTTCAAGCAGCAATGGATGGCGGATTCCAGGTTCATTATCTAGAAAGAACAATTGATTCCAAATCCTGGCCCTGTGATTTTGGTGATGCTCAATGGATAAAGGTTCGGGTACCTCAGGGAGTAACACCTCCTTCTGTTGAAACTGGTTACTCGATAACGCCTCAAGGAGGAAAAAGAGTTGCTGAAGCTAATATGCAACCAAGTCAAATTCAAGATTTGGCAGAAATAATGGGACAGATAATAAGCATTGTTGGTGAACACGAAATAAAGTTTATTCTTAAGATTGAAGCGGATAAGAATATACCTGAAGAAAGTTTATCAAAATTGAACCAGCTATTAGCTGAAGTGAACAACTTGATAAAGCTAAAATAATATTTACACTCAGAAAGGAAATGGGGTAATTACATATGAGTAATCAAAATACCATTAATGATCAAGTAACTAGTGGATCATATATCATTATTCCTGAGCGAGATTATGAACAAATACCTAACAAACCAACCCCAATTCAGTATAAAAAATGTTTTGTTGCATTCCTAGATATTTTAGGATTTAAAGAATTAGTCAATTTGTGCAAAAAAGAAAAGATCGATGAGTATTTTTCGCTAATTCAACAAACACTTGATGAGTTAAAGAAAAGAAAGAGCAAGAAAAACATTCAATCAATTATTATTAGTGACACGGTATTACTATCAATTGAGTTTGGGTCTGATAATTATGAAAATTTATTTAATTTTCGACAGTTATGCATTGCAGTAAGAGATATCCAGCTAAATTTAGCAACCCATAATTTGTGGTTAAGAGGAGCAATTTCTCAAGGTGATGCATATTTTAGTCCCGCAAAACACAATGTAGTAGGTAAAGCTTATCAAAAAGCGTACGAACTTGGCGAATCTCAGGCAATATATCCTAGAGTTATTATTGATCCAACTATTATTGATGAGTTTCAAGATTTGCAAACTGCTCAAGATTTAATCGAGGCAATTAATAATTTACAGGTTGACACTCAAGTTCGGAGTTCAGAGATATTTTTTAATTGGAAAAAATATAAGAGATATCTAAATAATTTTCCACAAGATGTCGCTTTGTTTATTAATTACTTATTCCCGGGAATAAAAAATACTTCCTCTTTTAATTTGTTATGCTCAGCTATTCAGGAAAATATCTATTCCGATCAAAAGATTTATGGGAAATATCGGTGGGTAGTTAACTATTTAAAAGTTTGCTGTGAATATTATAAAGGAAGTGGTGGGGCATCACCTGACCTACTATTAAGTTATCAAAAACTCGATAGAATTTAGAACATTTTCTTTCTTTTGATAATAATGCTTTTCATTTCTCCGCTGTTTTCATCTAGCTCTGGATTAGAAATTGAATACTAACGATTCACTTCAAATTACTCCGAACACATGGATCATCTCCGACACCCATTTCTTTCACCAGAACATCGGAAGATATTGCAATCGTCCTGAAAACTGGCAAGAGATGATCATCATGAACTGGAACGGCTTGATTTCTCCAGATGAAACAGTCCTACACCTGGGTGATTTTTCTTTTGGAAAAAGAAGTAACTTTGACATTTTAACTGAACAACTACATGGAAAAATCATATTGATCCGGGGAAATCATGACCGTTTGGGCAGGGTGCGCTATGAATCTCGCGGAGTAACAATCGTAAATGAATCCATTTATGTAGAACTTGATGAGAAAGTGAAAATAATTTTCTCCCATTGCCCGGTGGTTCCGCTCGATGATGGTGTCATTAACATCCATGGACACGTCCATAATTCTCCCCCGCCCCCTGAAGAGGTTCTCTCCTTGGACCGAACCACATCAATATGAGTGTAGAAGTGCCCGATTATCGACCGTGGCGATTGAAAGACTTCCTTCCTGGAATTTCATAAAATGAGAGCAGCCCCTCACCGGACTGCTCTCATTTGTTTACCTCACTTCCCTAAACTGACACCCAACATTGGCCGGCTTTCCCAGCATGGTCCAGGATAATCGCTCCACCACACCCCACCAGATTCCTGGGATTTCATACCACTTCGCACCTTCAACTCCTTTGGGAATAGCCGGATCGGGTGCAGTCATTTTTGCTAGGGTGCCATCTGGATTGATCGCCACCGCTGTATATACCACGCTGTAGATTGGTCCAAGTGTCACCAAAGAAAGCATCATTCCCCAGCCGCACCTTGATGGTTCAACTGTTTTCGCAGCATCAATCCGATCCTGCACGAATTCGGTATAGGTCAACCCTTGTGGAGCGTCTGGGACTGCCATGGGGTGATTAGCCTTGTAAACTACAAACACCAACCCGATGCAGACCATCAAGATTATAGCCTTTCCTAAAATCTTCAACATGAGCATAATCAGTTTCCCCATCATTTTTACCCCCCGTTTCTATTCTGCCGCGAAGGATACTTCTCACGCGCCAATCCCAGATCAAACGCATAGAGGTGCATAGCTTCCATTACCCAGCTCAAGGCTTCTTCAGCATGGGCCGGCTCACCACTTTGAACATACCCTTCCTCGCCGCGCAACATTTCCCAATCAGTTATATTCGCTACGGGATAAATCTCAGAGCGGCTGCTATCAAAAGAAGGTACTTCTACTCTGACCCTGAGCGGACCACCGCGCCCGAAGTTGAAATACCTGAGAAAGATATCCCAGTAAAAACGGGTCAGATGATCCCTGAAGAGGTTCAATGCCTGCCGTTGAATTTGCTGCACCCTTTTATACCCAGACTGAAGCTGTTCGAGCAACTCCTTGTTTTGATGCATGTGCAAGAATCGGTAAAGTAGCATTATGGAGGTCGCCGGATAAGCTGATTCACGATCCACAGGCCCCCCTTTGTAATGTGATCCATCATAGATCACTTCCATCATTTGGAAGAACTGGTAACGATTTCCCTTTGCCTCGCCTTCCAACTTACCGATTTCGGATTCCATGATGCCCATCACCATGTTCAATTCACTCAACTCTGCCGGTACGTTCCGGGTAAAACTTGGGGTTGAAGGTGTTTGGGTTGTCGAGCTTTCCTTTTCAGGTGGCAGTTCTTGTTGAAATATGGCTGCCGGCTCCAGAAGCTGAAAGGAGTCAACGCTTTCCCATTCGGGACTCTGTATAAATGCTCCGATCTCTTTCCAGTAGAGCTCAAACGGGATGGAGGCATTTTTCTTCTTCAGAGCGCCAAGTACTTGCTGCCAGACAGAGATTGTCTTGCCGTCATTTCCCGCCAGCGCAAACAGGATCCGCACCTTGTGTTCAATCTCGCTGCCGGCTGGGGAATTGAAGAACAAACACAGGCGTTCCAGTTTATCTGAAATCCTGGGGACATCATTCAGACGAGCCTGCTGCTCCATCTCAAAGAGGAGAGTGTTCTCAAACAATACGTCCGCACGAATATTACGTAATCCGCTAAAGGGTAGAACTTTCTCCAGCTCGGTTTTTCTTCCTTGTTGGTAGGCAGCAATGAATACCTGCATTTCCATCAAAGCATGGGCCGCCTCGACAGGGTCATCGAGTTTCGGCGCTTTGTGTGGATTTTCATCCAACATCGCCGCCCCGTCCTCGGTGAGGACAAAGGCTGCATAGGGTCTGCCTCGCTGCCCCGGCATCGTCACATTGATTGTCCTCAATGCGGGCGCCAAACCACCTGGCGGTTCGGTCAGGATCTTCAAGGCATCCCGAACTGGATGCTGTCCCAGACCAGTCATGATTTCAACTTGTTCTCCCGTGGCAATTCCGCGATGGGAGAAACAATACATTATTTGGTTTAAACGGTCGGATTGATCGTGTGTGTCAATCCAGCGATTGATCGATTTCTGATTTTCTTTCATGGTAAAAATTCACTCCGTAATTTAAAGGGCTGATTAATATGGACTTTAACCGAATTGTTGACCCGAATTATTGACGCTGTCCAACCGATCCTGCAGGTTACGCAACACCTGGTTCTGTTGCCGGATTACCTTTTGCAGCCTCTCATTCTCAGCGGTCAGAGCGTAGTTTTTCTGGTCAACGTCTGCTTTCTCTTGTTTGTACCGAGACGCTTCAATATTGCTCTGGAGAATTCTTTGTTCGGCAGCTTCCAGGTACTCGGATTGTTGATGATTTTTGTGTTCAAGTATTTCAAAAATGGCTGCCGGGTATCGGTAGCGAAGTTTTTCCTGCATTCGCCGATCATTGCCCCGATAATAAATCAGGTATTCAATGACTGCACATGCATGCAGAACGATATGCTCATCCAGCGAGACACCCAGTTCTTTATAGAACTGACCGAAGTGGAAATTCATTACAGATCGTAGATGTTCAAGATCAGAGCTTTCTTTAGAGGTTTCTAGTATTTGGTCCATTTCTATATCCTATTTATGGTGGGCTGGAACCGAGTGTAGATTTTCCACAAACGGTTCCTTGAGCCTTAGATCAACAGATCATTGAGCGCGTCTTCCGCGCCACCCTCTTCAGCTATGAAAAAGGAGGCATCAGACGGAAGTCCGCCCATTCGCAAAGCCGCTTTAACCGCACGAGCTTTGCACATATACCCTGCCCGATTGAAGAATTTGATCAGGTCGTCATCTTCACCGGGCCGCAAACGGAGGTGGATGTGCACAGATATTGCAAGTGCACCATCGTCACGATTATTCTTTGGACTCATACTTTCCTCCGATTGGCCTGTTGCTTGGCCAGCTTATACAATCCCCGGCTGATCGAGATCACCGGATCGTCAGGAATATGCACCCTGCCGCTGAACCGCTCAACAAGAAGCTCACGTAGGAGAATGGCTCCCCCACCCACAATAATGAGCTGCGAGAAACGGCGCCAGCGCGGTCCCCATGTCTTTTCAATTTGACCGGTAACCTCGCGTGCCCAAACGGGAATCGCCTGACGCACTTCCAGCTTTGAGGATCGTAATTTGGTATCGAGCTCACCCAGGGTATGCATGTTGTCTCCGTTGAGCAGTTCCAGCAGCCGGCGCACTCCGAGTGTCCGGCCGGCAGTCATGGCCTGAACCACCGTCCGATCGTTGACCGTTAGGAGTTCCAGCGTATTGAAACCAATCGAGATGATCCCCATCTCCTGGTTGAAATGGGCTCGTCTTTGCGGGATGAACAATCCCTCATCATCCAGCAGATAATCAAAGAGTGCACCGGAGGGTTGGCTGGTCACTTTCACTTCACCAATCTGGATTGAGCAATGCTGTCCATCAGCCTCCCATTCGTGCTCCCCCACCAACCACCGCTTTACGTTTTCGGCATTGGCAGCAGCCTGATCTCCGGATAAAACTTCCAGTGGGAGACCGACGATCAAATTGATGGGAGTATCGAGCATCCCGAACTGGTTCATGTAGCGGCTGAGAATGCCGTATACAATGGCACGGGTTTCGGGAACGCCGGTCATGCGTTCGTAGTCCAGGTTTTCAATTGGACGTCCCCAGTCATGCGCGCCCGGGCCGACATAGAAATTCATGCCACCGACGCCAACCTTCATAGGTGGCTTGCGGTTGCGGAACCCCAGTAACTGGCTGACCTGCTGGCCGGTATCGGCAGCCACAACAGCCTGAAGCTGAATCCCGCCGTGGTCGCCATAGAGCTTATTCGCGCCGGCACCAAGATCCTCACCAAAGAAAATAGGCTCACTCATGGTTCACCTCCACTGACCGCTTTTCTAGATCATTTTGGTGAGTTAAACTGAGATATGTATCCATGGCTTCGCACACCCGCCTGGCTAAGTTGCGCCGGGGTGTTGTTTGAATAAAACGTATGAAATTGTTATCCACTCCTGGATAAAGAGTGAAATGGATGGAGAGCACGAGCTTATCTCTTGCTCTTGTTGATTGGATCGACATTTGCGACCTCCTTCATAAGGTTTGGCCGCACCTGTGCGAATTCGAGAAAAACGAGAATGCTGCGAAATTTTTGTGAGTTACCAAAAAAACGTGCAAAAAACGTGCAAAACGTGTAGATTTAGTGCCAAAAATGGACTTCCTGGACTTTTTTTACCCCCATATATGCTACTTCACATACTCTGTTCCCCCACATATATGGCATGGACTCCCCAGGACGGTTCTTCGAATCAGTAGGTTGGGGGTTCGAATCCCTCCGGGGGCGCTGCGCATTTAAAAAGGTTGGGGGTTCCCCAGAAGGGGACTATGTCGAATCCCTCCGGGGGGCGCTGCGCATTTAAAAAGGTTGGGGGTTCCCCTCGCCTGGTTCATCAATAAGATGCTTTGCTCTTCATTCAACAGGCAGTAGACTCGATGGATGCGTAGTTTCTTGGGTGCCTTTGCCCCTTCGCATGGGTTGAAGGTCAGGATTCTGTCATCGACTGCGTCCTGCAGCGCTTTGTGAAGAATACGGTGGATGTAACGAATTTGTGTGTCACCAACGGGTATCCTTAGCAGATTGGTATAGAACGAGTCAAACACCGACCGATGCAGCGAATTCAAAACCACCTCCCCCAGCGCCGGCAGGATGTACTTGTGAATGATGATCTCGTAATCGCAGCGAGTGGATTCTTTCAACTGCGAGGAATGGTTCTCAAACCAT
>DAOUFE010000011.1:0-49872 GCA_034430215.1 Anaerolineaceae bacterium
ATTATCCGTGGAATTGATTGTCCCTGTAGCATTAGAGCAGGGCTCAAAATTTGCAATTCGTGAAGGTGGTCTGACGGTTGGTTCCGGTGTGATCACCAAAATCATCGCATAGGTAAAGGTTATGGCTAAACAAAGAATTCGGATTCGACTGAAAGCATATGATCATCGTGTTTTAGATCAGTCAGCAAAAAGGATTGTTGACACCGCAGAACGAAGTGGTGCGAAGGTTGTAGGACCTGTCCCATTGCCGACAAAAATCGAACGATTTACTGTTCGACGTTCAACATTTATCGATAAAGACTCTCACGAGCATTTTGAAATTCGCACACATAATCGTCTGATTGATGTGCTAGAGCCTGATGCGAAAACGATTGATATGCTGATGAGGTTGAATCTGCCTGCTGGCGTGGATATTGAGATTAAAATTTGATACATTGAGAAGAAAGAACTTCTCAGTGTATCAACCCTGCATCAAACATAATTGTGAAATTACATTGCAGCAGGGTTTTACAACGGAATATCAATAATTCCTGAAATATTAGGGAATTTGTGGTATACTTGCAAGGTTTGGCATACCGCCAAACGATAGCAGTATAAGACCTGACCTGTAGGCGCAAACCAAATCCGGGTGTCGCAGCAGGCGGGTGACTGTACTTGCTAGAGATGATGCAGTCAAGCCCAGACTGACAGTCTCAGATACTGAAAACATAAAGGAGAAAACTGATATGTTTAAAGGGCTAATAGGAAAGAAAATCGGCATGACCCAGATTTTCGATGAAAATGGTGTGGCAATTCCTGTTACACTCATCGAAGCTGGGCCATGTTACGTTACCCAGGTTCGCCTGCCTGATAAAGATGGTTATTCAGCAGTGCAGTTGGGTTACGAAGAAGTAAAGCCCAAACGTTTGTCCGGTGGTGAGTTGGGGCATTTGAAACGCAACAACATCCCGCCACTGCGCTTCCTGCGTGAATTTCGTAGTAAAGACCCACAGGTAAAAGAAGGTGACACGATAAAGATCGCTGAAATGTTCAATCTCAACGATCATGTTGATATTGTTGGCACCAGCAAAGGTCGCGGTTTTCAAGGCGCTGTCAAGCGCTATCATTTCCGCGGTGGTCCAAAATCCCACGGTCAGTCAGACAGACTAAGAGCACCCGGATCTCGAAGCTCTGGCACAACCCCTGGGCGTGTCTATAAAGGTTCTCGTGGTCCTGGTCATATGGGTGATGACAGGGTTACATCGCAGAACTTAAAAGTGGCATTCGTGGACCCAGAACGCAACCTGATTGGTGTTCGTGGTGCTGTACCCGGACCGCGTGGTGGTCTGGTACTTCTGAAAGAAGCGCGCAAGCAGTAGCCGGAAGGGAGCACAGAGACTATGGAAGTAAATGTAGTAAATATGGCAGGCGAAAAGATCAAAACGGTTGAATTACCTGCAGCGATCTTTGAAGCCCCAATCTATCGAGACCTGATGCATCAGGCATTTGTGCGCCAGATGGCGAATGCACGACTTGGAACTCATGACACTAAGGTACGTGGAGAAGTTTCTGGTGGTGGACATAAACCATGGCGCCAGAAGGGTACTGGCCGTGCCCGACAGGGTTCGATCCGTGCAGCACATTGGAAGGGTGGTGGTAGAGTTCATACACCCCATCCTCGTTCATATGAACAAGCTATGCCCCGGAAGATGCGATTGGCAGCACTGCGTTCAGCTTTATCTGTTAAAGCCGCAGAAGAAAGTCTTGTTCTATTGGATGAATTAAAAGTGACCGAGCCAAAAACCCGTGTGATGGCAAGTGCCTTAAATACATTGGTGGGTGAAGGAAGCGCACTAGTTCTGATCCCTCAAAAAGAGGAATATCAGGATGTAATTCGTTCCACCAATAACATCCCAAATGCAAAGATACTATTAGCAAATTACCTCAATATTCGTGATTTGCTTTACTATGACAAAGTTGTAATGCCATTGGCAGTGCTGGATGTTATCAGCGCCAATTTGGGATAGGTAGGAGAGAGAGATGAGTACTATTTATGAAGTTCTCCGCCGACCACTGGTGACCGAAAAATCAAATTATCAGCTCAACAAGCTGCATCAATATGTTTTCGAAGTTACTTCAGATGCAACCCGAACATTGGTGAAAGACGCTGTCGAGCAGTTGTTTGATGTAACGGTGGTTCGGGTAAACATTTTGAATTCACCAGCGAAGCGATCACGCCGCGCACGCAGCCGAAGGTTAGCTGTGCGTGAGAGTTCCTTTAAAAAGGCAATTGTTACGCTCGCTCCAGACAACCGAATTCCGTTCTTTGAAGGAGTTGAGTAATGGCAGTAAAAGTGTATAAACCAATTACTCCTGGTCAGCGAAACATGACCGGATACGCTTTTGATGAAATCACCAAAACCACTCCGGAACGTTCTTTGATTGTCATTCGAAAGAAGTATTCTGGTCGAAACAATCAAGGTCGTGTCACCGTCCGTCATCAGGGTGGTGGTCAACGGCAATATATCCGTCTGGTAGATTTCAAGCGTGATAAATACGACATTCCAGCCAAGGTGGCTGCAATTGAATATGACCCTAACCGCACAGCACGGTTGGCGTTGCTTTATTATGCGGATGGTGAAAAGCGTTATATTATTGCACCTATTGGCTTGAAAGTGGGAGATAAAGTAGTTGCTGGTGCCAATGCAGAAATACGACCTGGCAACAATTTACCCATCTCCAATATACCTGTTGGTACCATGATCCACAACATTGAAATGCATGTGGGGCGTGGTGGTCAATTAGTACGGTCTGCTGGAAGTTCTGCACAACTGTTGGCAAAAGAAGGTGATTATGCACAAATTCGTATGCCCAGTGGTGAAGTACGCTTGATCCGACAGGTATGCCATGCAACCATTGGTCAGTTAGGAAACGTGGAACATAGCAATATTAAATTGGGAAAAGCAGGACGTAAACGCCACATGGGTATTCGCCCAACAGTGCGCGGAACTGCAATGTCTCCTCGTGACCATCCACATGGTGGTGGTGAGGGACGACAACCTGCAGGTATGCCGAGTCCCAAGTCTCCATGGGGTAAACCAACCCGTGGTTACAAGACACGTCGTAACAAACAAACTGATCAATATATTGTTCGCCGCCGCAAGTCCGGTGGACGGTAAAGATTAGAGATAAGAATTAGCGAGAGAAAGGGACGAACCTATGTCACGATCGCTCAAAAAGGGTCCATTCATTGAACCCAAGTTATTGAAAAAAATCGAAGCAATGAATGCTCGCAGTGAGAAAAAAGTAATCCGTACCTGGAGCCGAGCCAGCACGATTTTCCCGCAAATGGTAGGACATACCATTGCTGTGCACGATGGTCGCCGACATGTACCGATTTACATTACTGAGAATATGGTTGGGCACCGATTGGGTGAATTCGCACCCACCCGCCATTTCCGCGGGCATATGTCTGATAAGAGTTAAGCGAGGAATGTGTGATGGATATTCGTGCTGAACTTAAGAATTGCGGTGTATCTGCGCAAAAAGCCAGATTGGTCATTGATCAGGTACGCGGTAAACCGGCTGTCGAAGCTCTAAACAGTCTTCGCTTTATGCCTAAAGTGGGAGCATATCACGTTCACAAATTGTTAGCCTCTGCAGTCGCAAATGCAGAAGAAAACTTTGGAATCAGCCGCGATGATTTAGTTGTTTCTGTGATCATGGCAGATGAAGCACCAACCCACAAGTGGCGTAGATTTGGTGCACGTGGACGGTTTAAACCTGTATTGCGGCGCAACTCGCATATAACAGTTGTGCTACGTGAGAAGGCATAAATGGATCAGGTCTATTCCATTGTTGGAGAGACCATTACGTTAAGCAGGAGATAATATGGGTCGAAAAGTACATCCAGTCGGATTTCGTCTCAACATTAACAGACCATGGGAAGGGCGTTGGTACGCCGAGGGAAAAGAGTACACCGATCAACTTCATCAAGACCTGGCTTTACGCGAGGTGGTACGAAAGGATAATGATAAAGCTGGCGTATCACTGGTAGAAGTTGAACGTTACCCGGGAAAGGTGAAAGTTGTTGTTCATACTGCCAAACCCGGCATCCTCATTGGTCGTAAAGGTGAGAATGTAAAAGTGGTTCGCCAGAACCTTGAAGGCATCACTGGTAAGAAGATTGATCTTGAGATCAAAGAGATCAAGAGCCCTGATACTGATGCGTTCCTGGTAGCAGAGAATATCGCCAGCCAGATCGAGCGTCGTGTAAGCTATCGGCGTGCAATGAAACGTGCCATTCAACAGGCATTACGGCAAGGTGCAAAAGGTGTCAAAATCGAAGTTGCTGGCCGGTTAAGTGGCGCAGAAATGGCTCGAACAGTCATTTTACGTGAAGGTCAGGTACCACTTCAGACATTGCGTGCTGATATTGATTTTGCTCGTACCGAAGCCTCGACCACCTATGGTCAAATTGGTATCAAAGTGTGGATCTATCGTGGTGAAGTACTGTTGGGCGAAGAAGAAAAGGTTGAGACAACCGAAGGTGTTTACGTTAGTGAATAGAGATTCCGCCAGGATGGAATTCTGGCGATTGGGAAAGAGGTAGCGACTATGTTAATGCCAAAGCGTGTGAAATACCGCAAACAGCAACGTGGCCGAATGCGTGGAAAAGCATTACGCGGCGCCGAATTAACTTTCGGTGAATACGGTTTGCAGGCGTTGGAACCCGGATGGGTAACTGCCCGCCAAATTGAAGCCGCACGCCGTGCTTTGGTACGCGTGATGAAACGCCGCGGTAAATTGTGGATCCGCATTTTCCCTGATCATCCATATACGCAGAAACCACCAGAAACCCGTATGGGTAAAGGAAAAGGGAATGTGGAATACTGGGTGGCAGTTGTGCGGCCTGGTAGGATTATGTTTGAAGTTGGTGGATTACCTGATGCAGTATCTGTCGAAGCGTTAGAGCAAGCAGCATATAAATTCTCCATCCAAACGAAGGTAATTGCACGACATGAAATTGCAGGAGAACCAGAATGGATCTAAAAGAAATTCGACTGTTATCTACAGAGGAACTGAAAACAAAACAGGCTAACGCCCGTCAGGAATATATGAACCTGAGGTTCCAAATGGTGACCGGGCAACTGACTGATACCAGCCGATTACGACAGGTACGCCATCAGATTGCTCAATTTGAGACAATTTTGCATGAACGCGAGCTGAAAGAACTGAAGGAAGGTGCAAAATGAATGAACGACGTCGCTTAACTGGCGTTGTCATCAGCGATAAGATGACGAATACGGTAGTAGTGCAGATCAGCCGAACCTATCGACATCCACTTTATCGGAAAGTTGTTCATGCGAAAAACAAGATCTATGCTCATGACGAATTGGGAAGCAAAGTTGGAGACCAGGTACGTGTAGTTGAGAGCAGACCAATTTCGCGTACTGTACGTTGGGTCGTAGAAGCGATCTTGACGCATGATGAAGCAGCAGCATCTCCACTTGTAGAAGGAGAGCAGGCATGATACAACAAGAGACCCGTTTAAAAGTTGCTGACAACACGGGCGCACGTGAGTTGTTGGTGATCCAGGTTGTTGGTGGTACCCGTAGGCGTTACGGTTATGTTGGCGACCTGGTTGTTGCAACAGTAAAATCTGCAGCACCTCAGGGTTCTGTTAAAAAGAGCGAAATTGTAAAAGCAGTTATCGTTCGCTGCTCAAAAGCATGGCGTCGTGAAGATGGTTCTACTATTCGATTTGACGATAATGCAGCCGTTATACTAGACGCTGATGGTGAGAATCCAAAAGGCACCCGTATTTTTGGTCCTGTTGCCCGTGAATTGCGCGAGAAGGGTTACATGAAAATTGTCTCTCTTGCACCAGAAGTGATCTAAAAAGAGAGCAAAGGAGCTAGACGATGAAAGTCAAAATTCACAAGGGTGATACCGTTGAAGTAATCAGCGGACGAACAGAAGACAAAGGAAAACGCGGAGAGGTCATCAAAGTTATACCAGATGATAATACCGTTGTTATTCAGGGAATTAATATTCGCACCAAACACCAGCGACAGGTTCAGAGCCAGGGGCGCACCGTAAATCCTGGAAAAGTACGATACGAAGGACCTATTGCTATAGCCAAAGTAAAGCTGGTATGCCCGAAATGCAATAAAGCAACGCGGGTCAGCATTCGACGCGAAGGTGATAAAGTCCAGCGTGTTTGTAAAAAATGCGATTCAATACTGGAAGAATAGGCCTGCCTGGGAGATAGCACATGAACAAGATGAAAGAGAAGTATCAAAAAGAGGTAGTGCCCGCCTTATTGAAAGCGCTAAATGTGGACACCATAATGCAGATTCCTCGCATTCAAAAAGTGGTAGTAAACATTGGTTTAGGTGAGGCACTGGATAATCCAAAAGCATTGGATGCAGCGGCGAGTGACCTGATGCAGATCACCGGCCAGAAACCTGTGATCACAAAAGCAAAAAAGAGCATCGCCAATTTTAAGTTACGTGAAGGCAGAACCATTGGCGCCAAAGTAACCCTCAGGGGTGAAAAAATGTGGGCGTTTTTGGATCGCTTGATGAATATTGTGTTGCCACGTGTACGTGATTTCCGTGGTGTATCACCAGACGCCTTTGATGGTCGTGGTAATTACACCTTAGGTCTGCGTGAACAGTTGATCTTTCCAGAAATCGAGTACGACAAAATCGACAAAGTACGTGGAATGGAAATAACCATTGTCACAACGGCAACTTCAGATGATCAGGCTGCATTGCTTCTGCAATTATTAGGCATGCCTTTCAGGAAAGGATAATATGGCAAAGAAGTGCATGGAATACCGTGAGATGCGACGGCCGAATCCTATTCAGGTTCGGAACCGCTGTAAAATTTGTGGACGACCACGTGGCTATATGCGCCGGTTTGGTATGTGCCGCATCTGTTTTCGCGAAACCGCACTAAAGGGGCAAATACCTGGTGTTCGAAAGTCCTCCTGGTAGCCCGGTGGGAGATAGTAGATATGAGTGTTAACGATCCTATTGCAGATATGTTGACCCGAATTCGCAATGCCACGATAACAGGGCAATCTCTGGTGGCAATGCCTGATTCAAAATTGAAAGTAGAAATTGCTCGTATCCTCAAAGAAGAAGGTTTTCTAGAAGGGTATGAACAAGCTACGGATGAAGCACATCCGTCACACCGAACCTTGCGGTTACGCTTAAAATACATTGGCGAACGCCGGGAACGTAAACCTGTTATTTCCGGGCTCGTTCGCGTAAGTCGACCCGGACGCAGAGTGTATACCCGAAAGCAGGAAATTCCCTGGGTGCTTTCTGGTTTGGGTATCACGATAATTTCTACCCCCAAGGGTGTTATGACGGGGCAAAGAGCCCGCCAGCTTGGTGTGGGTGGTGAAATCATCTGCAAGGTCTGGTAGGCCGAGTAGGTAAGGAGGATGTAAAGTGTCTCGTATTGGACGATTACCGGTTACCGTACCCGCAGGTGTAGAAGTAAAGATCAATGGCAATGAGCTTTATGTCAAAGGTCCGAAAGGCGAACTACGCCGTGAATTTTTACCCGCGGTTTCGGTAGCCCTTGATGGTGGAAATCTTGTAGTTACCCGAAGTTCTGATGAAGCAAGTGCGCGCGCTATTCATGGCACCACACGCGCTTTAATTCACAACATGGTAACAGGAGTAAGCACTGGATTCAAGAAAGTGCTTGAAATTGAAGGTGTTGGTTACCGGGCTGAGATGGATGGAAACGTTCTGGTTCTTTATCTGGGATTTTCACATCCTGTAAGAATCGAACCGCCAAATGGTATTAGTTTTGAAGTAGATACAAAGACCCGTCAGATTACCATTCATGGGTTTGATAATGAACAGTTAGGTCAATTGGCGTCGGATATTCGAAAGATAAGACCACCAGAACCTTATAAAGGGAAAGGTGTTCATTACCTGGGTGAGAGAATCCGTCGCAAAGCTGGCAAAGCTGGCAAGGCAAAGAAGTAAGGTGAAATATGGCGAAAATATCTCGTTCTGATGCACGTGAAAAACGACACCGCCGTGTTCGTAAATATATTACTGGAACGCCTGAACGACCACGGTTATCCGTATTCCGCAGTCTGGCTGAGATTTATGTACAGGTGATCGATGACCAGGCTGGCAATACCATTGCTTCTGCTTCAACAGTAGATCAGGAATTGCGTGAACAACTGAAAGGTTTGAAAAAGACCGAACAAGCAAAGCTGGTAGGGAAGACTGTAGCCAACCGGGCAAAAGACAAAGGCGTAAAGGAAGTTGTGTTTGACCGCGGTGGTTATAAATATATCGGTCGCGTAAAAGCGTTGGCAGATGCTGCCCGCGAAGCTGGACTTGAGTTTTAGTCTGGGCGATTGAGAAATTGAGGAAAAGAATATGGATTTAGTCGAATACCAACCTCTTGAAGAACAAATCGATGAACGCGTGATCGAAATTGCTCGTGTTGCCAAAGTTGTAAAAGGCGGTCGAAGATTTCAATTTCGTGTAACCGTCGTTATTGGTGATAATCGCGGCAAAATTGGTTTAGGAATCGGCAAAGCAAATGCAGTTCCAGATGCCATGCGAAAAGCCAGTGAAAGGGCAAGAAAAAAGATGGTGGAAGTTCCTCTTTCAGGAAGCACCATTACTCACCCGATCACAGCAAAAGTAGGTGGATCAATTGTACTTTTAAAGCCAGCTTCTCCTGGTACCGGTGTTATTGCGGCAGGTGGTGTGCGTGCAGTTTGTGAAGCAGCCGGTATCCGCGATATTCTTACCAAATCAATGGGAAGTGCAAATGTGTTGAACGTTGTAAAAGCGACGTTTGAAGCACTCGAACAGCTCAAAAACCCGGCGGTCGAAGCAAATCGTCGTGGAAAGCCAGAGAAGGAGTTATTGCCTTTCTGGGAGCGGAGGAAGAATGGCTAAGAAGAAAGAAACAGTAAAAATGATACGTGTTACGCTGGTGAAGAGTGTAATCAGCTCGCCTGAACGACAAAAGGCAACTGTACGAGCTCTTGGGTTGAACAAACTAAACCAGACAATTGAACATGTCGATTCTGCAGCAATTCGTGGGATGTTGGCAAAAGTTAGCCATCTAGTCCATGTGGAAGAGCAGGTGTAGTGATGAAATTGAATGATTTGATCCCTAACAAGGGTGCAAAAAAGCAGCGAAAACGCCTGGGACAGGGAATTTCGGCAGGTGGCGGTAAAACCGCAGGTCGTGGTACCAAAGGCGAAGGCGCCCGTAGTGGTCAGGGTGGACACCTTTATCGTCAAGGTGGTAACCTGCCTTTCTATCGCCGATTACCTTTCATCCGAGGTGAAGGTTTTACTCCTCCATTCCAGGTGGAATATAACGAAGTCAATTTATCGCAACTTGGTGGCTTTAAATCCAATGCAGAAGTTAATCCAACTACATTGGCGGATGCAAACTTGTTGCGTAAGGTTGCCAATCCTGTAGTTATTTTGGGACGTGGTGAAGTGAATGTACCTTTAAAAGTTCGTGTACATCGTATCACCAGTGGGGCACGTGCGAAAATCGAAGCCGCTGGCGGCTCGGTTGAAATAATAAGCTAAGCAGATAAAAGGAGAATCGCGAATGAAGCGATCGCCCTGGCGTTATTTATGGAAATCTGAAGATATTCGAAAGAAACTGCTGATCACGTTGTTATTACTTGTGATCTACCGGTTGGCTGCGAATATCCCTGTACCAGGAATTAATCGTGATGTCTTAGGCGCATTGACTGCTGCAGGTGGAGCTTCTGGCAATTTGTTCAACTTGCTTGACCTGCTTTCAGGTGGAACTGTTTCAAATTTCTCCATCCTGGCGATGGGTGTGTACCCATACATCACTGCACAAATCATTATCCAACTCCTGGTACCTATCATCCCGGCATTAGAACGCAGGTTAAAAGACAACCCCCGAGAAGGGCAAAAATGGATGGAAAAATGGACTGTCATTTTGACCATCCCTATGGCTTTGCTTTCTGCAATCGGTCAGATTAACATTTTCAATTCCATGACCGGTGGTGCATCCATATTGAACAATTATGGATTTAGCGGAGCAAATTTGCTTCCAACCATTGCAGTTTTGCTCAGTATGATAGCAGGAACAATGTTTGGTATCTGGTTGGGTCAGCTAATTTCTGAATACGGCATTCCAAACCAGGGATTGTCGCTGATCATCTTCTCGGGTATCGTCTCAAAAATACCAACCAACTTTGGCTCAATGCTAGCTGATAAAACAAATGGTTGGTGGTTAATGATCGTGATTGTTGCCATCCTATTACTGACGATCTTTGCGATCGTTTATGTTCAGCAAGGGCGCCGTCATGTTCCCGTGCTCTTCCCTGGTCGAAGAGTGGGAAATCGAATGTCAATGCCGGTTCGAAGCAATTTACCTCTCATGGTTAATATGGCAGGCATGATCCCATTGATCTTTGCACAATCCTTTCTGACTTTCCCTGCCATTATTGCAAGCTATTTTGTCAATTCTCAAAGTGAGTGGGTAAAGAACCTGGCAGTTGGAATCTCCAACACTTTTGGTGGAAATAACTTGTGGTACTCTGTGATCTATTTTGTGCTGGTAGTTCTCTTTACTTTCTTCTATACCGATGTAATGTTCCAGCAACAGAATTATGGTGAAAACCTGAAACGTCAGGGAGCACAAATTCCTGGTGTGATCCGCGGAACACCCACACAGAAATATCTTACAAAAGTCCAAAGAAGAATTACATTACCAGGTGCAATATTCCTGGGTTTGGTGGCAGTTCTGCCTTACATTTTAGGAATCGTACTGCCCGTTGGTAATTCAAAAGGTTTACTCCTGATTTCGGCAGCTGGTTTGTTGATCGTGGTAGGTGTTGTACGTGATACCTTTACCATTATCCAAACTGAGCTTAAATTGCATGGTTATGAAGAAGATCTGATAAAAGGATAATCATGCGAAGATTCATCGTCTTACTAGGCCCTCCAGGGGCCGGAAAAGGTACGCAAGCCAAAGGTCTGGCTGAAAGACTAGGTTTAGCGCACATCTCATCCGGAGACATCTTCCGGGAGAACTTAAAAATGCAAACTAACCTGGGAAAGCTGGCTCAGACTTTCATGGATCGCGGTGAATTGGTACCAGATGACGTAACCATCGCGATGATCAGTGACCGACTGCAGAAGCCTGATTGTGACAAGGGTGCAGTTCTGGATGGTTTTCCACGTACTCCTGCACAGGCAGATGCTCTGAAAGAAATGTTGAAAAAATTGAATGGAGAAGTTATACGAGCTCCCTTCATTAATGTGCCTGCTCAAGTATTGATCATGCGACTAAGCGGACGCTGGTCATGCAGAGCTCATGGGCATGTGTTCCATGAGATCAATAATCCACCTAAGACTGCAGGTGTGTGTGACTTTGATGGTTCAGAGTTATATCAGCGAGAAGATGATAAAGCTGAAACAGTGAAACATCGAATTGAAGTTTACCTACAGCAGACAACTCCGCTTCTGGACTATTACAGGGACGCTGGTTTGTTGGTCGAGGTGGATGGCACACAATCGATTGAAAAAGTGACGACGGATTTACTCGCCGCAATATAGAAAGAAGCAATAATGTCCTGGGATCGTCAAATAAACATTAAAAGCCAACATGAGATAGAGATCATGCGCGAAGCGGGTAGGATCAACGCTGAAGCATTGGCTGCAATTGCTGAAGCAATACAACCAGGTGTAACAACCGGCGAATTGAATGATTTAGCTGAAGCAGTATTAAAGAAATATGGTGCATATTCACCATTTAAGAATTATCCAGGTCCATATCCGTATCCAAAAAGCGTTTGTATCAGTATCAATGAAGAATTGGTGCATGGAATACCTGGAAAACGCAAACTTAAATCCGGTGATATTGTATCTGTTGATTGTGGAGCAGTTTATAAAGGATATGTAGGAGATGCTGCATTTACGAAGGGTGTTGGTGAAATCTCTGCACAGGCACAAAAGCTCATCTCAGTAACAGAACAGGCTCTTTTTGCTGGAATTGAAAAAATGAAAGCAGGAAATTACCTTGGTGATGTAGGTTCTGCTGTACAAAAAGTTGCAGAGTCACAAGGTTTTTACGTAACTCGCGAGTACACAGGTCATGGGGTAGGGCGAAGGATGCACGAAGGTCCTCAGGTACCTAATTACGGGGTACCCGGCAAGGGCATGCTGATAAAAACAGGAATGACGATGGCAATCGAACCCATGCTGTTGGTTGGCACCGCCATGACGCGAGTAACACCAGATGAGTGGACAGTGGTATCAGAAGATAATTCATTAACCGCTCATTTTGAACATTCGGTTGCAATAACCGAAAACGGTCCATTGATCCTTACCGCGTTAGCGGATGGAAGTAATCCATGGGATATCGCTGGACAGAGATAAGAAGTAAAGGTATAATTTTGTCTTTGGCTGTCCAAAGAAGGTGGAGGAACGTTTCATGAAGGTTACTACATCAATCAAAAAACGCTGCGCAAAATGCAAGATTGTAAAGCGCAGAGGTATTTTATACGTGATTTGCGAAAATCCAAAACATAAACAACGACAGGGATAGTAGGCTATGGCGAGAATTGAAGGTGTTGATCTTCCGCGTAACAAACGGATCGAAGTTGCCCTAACGTATATTTACGGTATTGGTCCAACTCGTGCAAGACAAATTATTTCTTCAACTCAGATCAATCCCGATATTCGGGTGAAAGACCTGACTGAAGCAGATGCAACTGTTTTGCGTGAATACATTGCCAAGAACTTTAAGGTTGAAGGCGACCTGCGCCGAGAAGTGCAGATGAGCATCAAGCGATTAATTGAAATTGGCTGCTATCGTGGTATGCGACATCGCCGAAACCTGCCAGCACGTGGTCAACGTACACGCACAAACTCGAGAACTAGCAAGGGCCCGAAGAAAACTGTTGCAGGCCGCGGCCGCCGTCGTGGAGCAGCAAAGAAATAATCGAATGCATCGCTTTGGTCAGGTGGGACCTTCCTCCCGCGGCAAACCTGACCAGGCGGATGGCTTTCGTGATCACGAACTTACTATGTGAGGGAAGATTCGAGGATATATGGCTCAAAATGTAAGATCTACCCGCCGTACAAGCTCGACGCGTAAAACAAAACGAGCTGTATCTACGGCACAGGTGCATGTGTTTGCATCATTCAATAATACAATTGTCACAATCACTGACACTCAGGGCAATGCCATTTGCTGGGGCAGCTCAGGTTCAGCAGGATTTAAGGGTTCAAGAAAAAGTACCCCATTCGCTGCTCGTCTAGCCGCTGAACAGGCAATTAAAGCAGCCCAAAACATGGGTGTACAGGAAGTAGAACTGATCGTCAAAGGTCCTGGTCCAGGTCGTGAATCAGCGATCCGTGCTGTACAGGCTGCTGGCATTAAAGTTCGATCCATTGCGGATGTGACGCCGGTACCACACAATGGTTGCCGGCCTCCTAAGAAACGCCGTGTATAAAAAGGAAGGATAGAATATGGCGAGAGATATTGGTCCGGCTTGTAAACTTTGCCGGCGTGAAGGTGAAAAGTTATTCTTAAAAGGCGAGCGTTGCTTTACTCCAAAATGTGCCTTTGAAACACGTGCATATCCACCAGGTGAGCACGGTCGTTCAGGGCAGGGACGTGGCGAACGTGCATCTGACTATTCACGTCAACTGCGTGCCAAACAGAAAGCCCGCCGTATGTATGGGATTTTGGAACGACAATTCCAACGCTATTTTGGAGTTGCACTACGACGACGTGGTATGACTGGTTTGAACTTGCTTCAAACCCTTGAGCTTCGTCTGGACAATGTGATTTTTCGAATGGGTTTAGCTGAAAATCGTGCTCAAGCACGACAAATGGTTGCTCATGGGCATTTCACTGTCAATGGCCGCCGCACTACGATCCCATCAATGTTGCTTCGCCCAGGCGATAGAATTGCAGTACGTGAAGCTTCTCGCAGCAGAACTTTGTTCAAAGAACTGCCCGATTTTGCTGAAAAACGTCAATGTGCAATGTGGTTGGATAGAGATGTAAAAAACATTTCTGGTCGTGTATTACGACTACCAGAACGTACTGAGATTGATGGTAACCTGTCGGAGCAACTGATCGTTGAGTACTACTCACGGTAGTATTTGAACCAGCCGGTATGCGGTAGTAAAGGGTATATCGGGAAAGGGTAATTATGGCTACAAATAATGATATGGTACAACCAAAAATCGAGCGTGAAGCAGAAGCCCGCAATTACGGTAAGTTTGTAATTAGTCCACTTGAACGTGGATATGGGGTAACACTAGGGAATGCTTTACGTCGTGTGCTGCTTTCTTCCCTGGAAGGTGCAGCAATTACGTCCATCCAAATCCCAGATGTTCAACATGAATTTGGCGTGATCCCTGGTGTTCGCGAGGATGTGATCCAGGTTTTGTTACAAATCAAACAGGTACGATTGATCCTTCATGATGTTGACAATGCAACTATCCATTTGGATGTGCGTGGAGCAGGAGAAGTGACTGCTGCAGATATTGTCTTACCTCCCGAAGTAGAGATCGTTAATCCTGAACTTTATCTCTTTTCAGTGGATGATAAAAATGCCCATCTTGAGATCGATATGACCGTCGAGCGTGGGCGTGGATATCTACCTGCTGGCGAGAGAATAAATAAAGTAATTGGTGTTTTACCTGTTGATGCAATCTATAGTCCTGTAAAAAGAGTCAATTGGACAGTAGGCAGCGCCCGTGTTGGACAAAGCACAAATTTTGATAAACTCATTTTGGAAATATGGACGGATGGCACCATTGGACCAGAAAAAGCATTGGTCAAAGCATCAAAAATACTAATTAACCATCTGATCCACATTTCTGGAATCACTGAAGAATCTCTGCTGATTACCCCGGAAAAAGAAGCCAGTTCTTCAAGATTGACCAGTGAAGCAGCTGAAACGCCCATTGAAAATCTTGACCTTTCTGTGCGGGTATTCAACTCACTCAAGCGTACTGGCATTACGAATGTTGGTGATGTACTGGAACTATTGGAAAAGGGCGAAGAAGCAGTGATGTCGATCCGTAATTTTGGCGAAAAGAGCCTGGATGAGCTACGGATCAAAATGCAGGAAAAAGGCTTCCTGCAAGAAGAAAAAGAGACGGAGTAGGAAAAATGCGTCATCAGGTTGCAGGATATAAATTAGGAAGATCAAAAGACCAACGGTTGGCTTTACGCAGGAACCTGATCCGCCAGCTGTTTACCAATGAACGAATTGAAACGACCCATGCGAAAGCGTTGGCAATTCGTGGTGAGGCAGAAAAATTGATCACACTTGCTCGCAGGAGCGGTAAAGCCAGTGATAGCGAAAAAGTAAATGCCCGCCGGCTGGCAGCTGCACGGTTGGGAAATGACCCGGCTGTGGTTAAAAAATTATTTGATGAGATTGCACCTCGTTTTGAAAATCGTAATGGTGGTTATTTACGTATTTTCAAACTTGGCCCGCGTCATGGTGATGCTGCAGATATGGTGCTCATCGAAATGGTTGAAGAGTAGTAATCCATCCCGGGAAATCCGGTTGGAATGGCACGTTACCAATTATTTATAACTTACGACGGCACAGACTTTCAAGGTTCACAGCGCCAGGGAAAGAAACGTACCGTGCAACTCGTACTGGAAGATACACTGCGTACGATAGGCTGGAATGAAAGAAGTATCCAACTCGCAGGGCGAACAGATAGTGGAGTGCACGCTTCCTGTCAGGTTGCTAGTTGTAATCTCGAATGGAAACATTCGACAACCGCATTGGAAAAAGCGCTGAATGCAAGATTACCTCGAGACCTGGCAATAACAAAGGTAAATGAGGTAGAGGAAAAGTTCCACGCCCGCTATGGTGCAACATCGCGAACGTACCGATATCGAATTCTAGCCAGCCCCATCCCAAACCCACTGGCAGAACGATACACATGGCGAGTATGGCCCAAACCTTTAATTGAGCCTTTGCAAAAAGCCGCAGCATTGTTTTTAGGTGTCCATGATTTTAATGCTTTTGGTACACCACCTAAAAAGGGCGGTAGCACAATCCGGCAGGTATTTACTTCACAATGGAGTGAAACCACTGACGGAATGGATTATGTGGTCTGTGCAAATGGATTTTTGTACCATATGGTTCGACGATTGGTACAGGTTCAATTACTCGTAGCGACTGAAAAGTTAACCTTATCAGATTTAGAAGGTGCTCTTCAGAATGGAAAAACAATCCGAACAGGAATGGCACCAGCACGAGGGTTGATATTGGAAAAAGTAAGTTATGATGAAATCAGTTATCCAAGAATTTTTGGAGAGCTGATCACTGATGTGGAATAACTTTGAAAGTAAGTGGAGTTGAAGCGTGGAAAAGACCTACGTGATTAAAGGGAAACAAGAACCAAACTGGGTAGTTGTGGATGCAACTGATCAAACTCTTGGTCGCGTCACTGCCCTGATTGCCTCCTATTTGCTTGGCAAACATAAGCCAACTTTCACCTCTGGTGTAGATATGGGTGATGCAGTAGTGGTGATCAATGTAAGTAAAATGAGAATAACCCCCAAGCGGTTGGACACCAAGATGTATCATCGAGTGTCTGGCTATCCAGGTGGGTTGACCAGTATCCGGTTGCGAGATCAACTCGAGCAACATCCAGATCGAGTCATTCAGCATGCGGTGTGGGGCATGTTGCCTCATAACAAGCTTGGGAGAAAGATCCTCAAGCGGTTGAAAGTTTATGCGGGGAATGAGCATCCTCATACTGCTCAAAAACCCACACCAATTGTATAGAGGAGCTGAGCAATTATGGCAGGACAATATATAGAAGGTATCGGACGACGCAAAGAAAGTTCAGCCCGTGTGCGCATTTCTAATGGCACCGGTGTTTTCACGGTAAATGATAAACCAGCTGATCAGTATTTCACTCGTATTGGAGATATTGAAAGTATTGTGGCACCAATGCATGCAGCAGGCATGGAGATAGGTACATTTGATATCACTGTGAAAGTCACCGGCGGTGGTGTAACCGGTCAAACCGATGCCGTTCAGTTAGGAATGGCGCGTGCACTGGTAAAGATGAATTCTGAACTTGTTCATCCTTTACGCCAGGGTGGCTTCCTTACCCGCGACCCCCGTGTCAAGGAACGGAAGAAACCTGGTCTCAAACGTGCTCGTAAGGCACCTACCTATACAAAACGTTAGTATTTGTATTAGAAAAGCAACTAATACTTAAGCTCCTGTTTGCCTTATGATATTCTGGCAGATGGGAGCTTTGTATTGCAGAATCGAAAAGCGTTTTGGGTAAGGATTTACCAGGAGAACCTAAATGGGTATGATAACAATCATAGGATTAGGCCCAGGTGGCGCAGAACTGATCACCCGATCTGCCTGGAATTGGCTGATCGCTCAACCGGAAGTATATGTACGTACACGCCAACATCCCGCAGTAGGGGAAATCCCCTCATCGGTAAAAGTGATTTCTTTTGACGATTACTATCAAAATGGGGATACTTTTGAGGAAGTTTATCAGCAGATAGTAACAAAAATTATCGAACTTGGTGAAAGGCCTGAAGGGGTAACCTATGCAGTGCCTGGGCATCCCATGGTGGCAGAAGCTACCTCTCCTGAAATCGTCAGGATCGCAAAAGAAAAGGGAATTTTTTGTAAAGTTTTTGAAGCAGTCAGCTTTTTAGAACCCTGCTTTACCGCTTTAGAAATCGATCCTTTCCCAAACCTTGTTATTTATGATGCGATCGAGTTGGGGCAGAGTAATGCACCAAAGTTTCCAACTTCTGCTCCTGTTTTAATCGGGCAAATTTATTCCCGTCAAGTTGCAGCAGAAGCAAAAATGACTCTACTGAACCTTTATCCTGATATGCATCCAGTAAAGATGGTTCATAATGCCGGTACTCCCCAGCAGATGGTTGAAGAAATAGCACTTTATGAAATTGATCGTAGCAAGCATATTGGTTTATTGAGTGCTTTATACCTCCCTCCTTTAGGAAAAGGAACTTCCATGGAGGATTTTCAAGAACTGGTAGCGCATTTGCGTGCACCTGATGGCTGCCCTTGGGATAAAGAACAAACACATTTATCTCTCCGCTCAAACCTGCTTGAGGAAGCATACGAAGCTATCACAGCATTAGATAACGAAGATCCCGAATCTTTACAAGAAGAATTAGGAGATCTGCTTCTTCAAATTGTGCTTAATGCACAAATAGCTTCAGAAAATGGTGATTTTACTCTGGCAGATGTACTGCATGGAATTTACACAAAAATCGTACGCCGCCATCCGCATGTATTTGGCGATGTACAGGTAAATGGAGTAGATAATATTCTGCAGAATTGGGAAAAGATCAAAGCAGCGGAACGCGCCGGCAAAGGTGAAGAAGAAGAAAAAGGTTTGTTGGATGGAATTCCAGTTGCATTGCCTGCATTAAGCCAGGCACAGGCAATTCAAGAACGGGCTGGCAGAGTGGGATTCGATTGGCAGGAGATCCAGCCGGTTTTGAAAAAGGTCTACGAAGAGCTTAAAGAATTGGAAAACGCTCAAACAAATGAAGAGCAAGCTGAAGAGTTGGGTGATATTCTTTTTGCTGTGGTTAATCTGGTGCGATGGTATGATGTAGATGCGGAATCAGCGCTTCGTGCATCCAACTCAAAATTTCGTAAACGTTTTAAATATATTGAACACAAAGCTCGTGAGAGCGGTAGGTCAGTGACAGAAATGCCATTTGAGGAAATGGATGCATTTTGGGAAGAATCAAAGCACATTCTTGAAGAATAAAGCAGATGTTGTAGAAAGGGAAAGGGAATTTTAGCTTGTTTCTAATGCTGAATCAATTTCAACCTTATGTTTAAAAGTCTCAGTAAAAAGACTGGCTTTATCTGCTAGCTGGTCTAGTTCTTCGACCAGTTCTGCCTTAATGGTGCAGTGTATTATTACTTTCTTTTTTGTTGTTTCGATTATTATTTGAGTAATACGCTGTTGATGAGATGCATCCAGTCCATCAGCTAATCTAAGTATCCCTGCTAACATTAATACTTTTTCTTTATAAGCAGGTTCAATCGCTGCGAAATGATCATGTTTTCCCATTGGGAGAGCTCCACGATGATAGCGTGCTATTGTACCAATAAGCAGCCGTTCCTTCGCCGATAACCTCAAGAGAGGTGCTGAGAGAATGATCCTTAATGTTGCTTTATGATGATTTTTCCAACCATCTACCCAGCCAATATCATGCAACAGACTACTGCAAAGCAATAAAAACCTTTCTGGATATCCGAGATGGTGTAAATCTACCGTTGAGTCAAAAATATTTAACGCAAATTTAGTTACCTGTTGGGTGTGTTGATCATCTACCTGGCAGGTTTGAGCCAGTTGCAATACCGATTGAAGTGAGGTAATTTGATGAATGGTCAGGTTTATGCCATAATCCATCTATCCCTCCGGTTCTGGCGAAAGGGGAGATGGTCGAGGCGTTGCTAATGGCTCTGTAAGTGAAAGACGAAGTCTATCCCAGACTCCATCTTTTCGCCATTTTGCCCATTGATCCAGAAAATCTTTATAAAGCTGTTGACGGGTTTCTGCTCTATTCTGCATGAAAGCATTTAATCCTGGTCGAAGGAAATTGAAGGGTGCTTCAGATGCATAATATTTAGCAGTACGTTTGTGTTCTCGCTCGATAAAACCGGGCATAAAATCCGCCCAGATATCACAATCATGAATCAATCCCAAATATTCCTGAGTTAAGCGGGCAGCAGCAATGGGCTTTTTTAGTTGATCGGGGTACATTTCTGCAAAGGTTTCCAGAGAGTAGCGTAACCATTTTGCTTGAATGCGCATAGCATGTAATTCTTTTATATTAGCTGGATCGTACATGCTTATCTCATACGCCAAAAAACTTTCAAGCCGTTGAAAAATCACACTTACTGCCCGAAAATAAAGCGCAGTTGAATATTCAACTTTCGTTATTGCTGTTTCCTCGATTGTTCCATTTGGCGCTGGCAATGTAAAATATGTGTGCATTTCAACCAGGTCACCACTTTTTTCAGCATCATCCATGGCAAGTGAAACGCGTTTTTGTATTTTATTGCGGGTTTGCCCAAGGCGCACAAGTATTCGCCGCGAGCCAGCCAGGTATTTTCGTTCAGTTTGCTTCGCAATAAAATCTGCTACTACATCCATCTGAACATCTAAATCGCGTGCTGCTCCCAGTGATTTTGTTACTTCCTTGACAGTTTCAAGCCAGCGCACAGATTTTTTCGCTGGTAAAAGGTCATTAAATATATCTAGGGCATTTCGCAAACGACGGGTAGCCACCCGCATACGATGAATGCTCTCAATATCTTCTGCTTTGCGTACTCCATCCATTTCTCCGAGCATAGATCCAACATGCTTATGAAGGACTTGATAAGCAAAGGTCTGGGTGGAGGTATCAACGTGTTTGAGCATTTTGCGATTTGCTCCTGTAGATGTGTCAGTCCTTCTGTAAAATTAACGAAATTTGAGCACGGAGGTCAGCATCCACCGCAGTAGCGCTCCGATTGGCATCAATTGTAATAAAGTTGTATTCCTGAGACATGATATCGAACTGTTCGATGAGTTTGCTTTGATATACTACGAAACTATCATAGAGATTATCTGCACAGCGAATATCCATCCCTGCTTCCCAATAAGTTATCCCTCTTCCGTGAACAATGCGGGCTATAAGTGTATCTACGTTGGCTCGCAAGTACAGGATCAGGTCTGGAACCAATGCAAAACCATAAATCTTCCTTGCCCAAACGGGATTGGCTCCTCGTACTATATCACGTGCGATTACAGAGAAGAAATAACGATCAGAAAGAACAATGAAGCCAGCTTTTAAAGCCGGGATGATCTGGTTTTCCAGCCGGTCTGCAAAATCTGTTGCATAGAAAAGGCACATGGTCAAAGAGCTGAGGGTATGACCCTGTTTTGCAGCATCCAGACCTGGGCCTGTAAGGGGAGACCGTCGTAATCCAGTATCCGAGACTCCGTACCCCTGGGTTTCCAACCAGGTACGCAAAAGTTGAATCTGTGTTGAACGACCAACCCCATCGGAGCCTTCCAAAACGATCAATTTGCCGGGAAATTCCTCGATAGGAAGATATGGGAAACCAGCGCCATAATAACATGCTTTTGTCATTGTTCACCTCCTGCTGAAACAGCAGATTTTCGTGTACGGGTCCGAATTTTTGCAGTTGGTGATGGCAGTCCTTCCCAACCCCTGAGAATATTTCTTACTATTTGCCGTACCATTTTTTGGGTTTGCTCAACAGGTTGTGTTCCGTCGATCACTGTGAAGTTAAATTCATCTATCATAGAATCATATTGCGTGATAATGCTTTGTTGAAAAAGCCTAAAACTGGTAACTTTGTTATCGGAAAGACCCAAATCCATGCCGGCTTCATAATATTTCAATTTAGCACGACCCGAAAGGATACGGTCAACTGCCGTGTCAAGTGGAACGTGGAAATAAAAAACGAGATCTGGTTGTGTTGCAAAAGAATATAAATTGCGTACCCATTCGGGGTCTACACCGCGGGCTACATCTCGGGCAAATGCTGTAAAGGCATACCTGTCTGCCAAAACGATGGCTCCGGCTTTTAATAAAGGTAAAATAAAATTCTCCCAACGGTCAGCAAAATCTGTTGCGGCCAACAGGCTAAAAGTTGTTGGTGTAAATGTTTTTTCTGTTTTGGCTAGTTTGGAAGTACTTTTCACGAGGGAGGAGGAATTCCACTGCGAAAAATAGACACTTTTTCCTTGTTTTTGCAGCCATTTATTCAGTAAATCAATCTGAGTGGATTTACCGCTCCCATCGATTCCTTCAACAACGATCAACTTTCCCTTGTAATTCCCCGGTTTTAACACGGCTACCTCTTGTATATACAGGATGAAAATTTTAATTATTATAGCATTTCGAATAAAGCAAAACCAGCGGCATACATGCTACCGCTGGTTGCATCTATTTAGAAAAATATTAAAGTCTATGCTGCCTGTTCGTCTTCATCATCTGTTGAGTCCATTTCCAACAGCTCGCCAGTGGAAATAAATATTGTTCGTTCACAAATGTTTGTTACCCGGTCTGCAAGGCGTTCAAGATTATGGGCAACCCACATGAGAAGATTAGCATGATCAATGATTGAGGGATTTTTGACCATCATAGTTACTACTTCATGGTAGATCTTCGTATATAGTTTATCTACTTGATCATCTTCCAGGGGGATCTGTTGAGCCTGGTGAGAGTCTTCATTGACGAATGCTCCCAGAGCCTTATGCAACATTTCAACCGCCAATTCAGCCATCTTTGTGATATCGCGGATAGGAATGGGGATATCAACTTCTTCCAGTTTTATGGTTATCTTGCCTATCCCTTTCGCATAATCTCCCATCCGCTCTAACTCTGTGATGACTTCAAGAATGGCAGCTAAAAGACGAAGATCACGGGCAATGGGTTGTTGAGTTGCAATTAATATGAGAACTGCGTTCTCTATAGCGAATCGTTTTTCATTAATAATAAGATCATATTCAAAGATATCTTGAGCGCCTTTGACATCACGGTTCTTTAGCGTGTCTACAGATTTCAATGTAGATTGCTCAACCATACTTCCCAGAATCAATACTTCATCTTTTATGGAATTAATTTGTCGATCAAGGGTATCGCGGGGCATCTTTCCCTCTTTCTAAAGAGTTATCCAAATCTTCCTGTAATATAGTCTTCAGTTTGTTTATGAAGCGGCCGGGTAAAAATTTGAGAGGTCATTCCATATTCTACCATTATCCCTGCTCTGTCTACATCCATAGTAAAGAAAGCAGTCATATCTGAAGCGCGTGCAGCTTGCTGCATATTGTGTGTCACAATAATAATCGAATAATTCTTTGATAATTCTCGCATCAGTTCCTCGATTTTCAGAGTTGCGATCGGATCGAGAGCTGAACATGGCTCGTCCATTAGAATGATCTCTGGCTTTACTGCGAGAGCCCTTGCGATGCACAGACGTTGCTGCTGCCCACCTGATAAAGAAAGAGCATTTTTGCCAAGATTGTCTTTAACTTCATCCCAAAGAGCAGCATCTTGCAGAGTCTGTTCCACCAGGTCATCCATGTTGCCCTTAAAGCCGTTCATTTTCGCTCCCCAGGCAATATTCTCATAAATTGTTTTCGGAAAGGGGTTGGGTTTCTGAAAAACCATTCCAATCATCCGTCTAACTTGTACCGGGTCTACATCGGCGTCATAAATATTCTTTCCATGAAACATAATGCTGCCTTTTACCAATGCATCTGGTATGAAATCATTCATGCGATTGAATGCTCGCAGCACTGTGCTTTTTCCACAACCAGACGGTCCAATAATGGCTGTTATCTTTTTTTCTTCAATCGCTAAATTAACATCTTTAACTGCACGAAATGTTTTATAAAAAATGCTCAAGTTTTCAACATCTATGATCGTCTTGTTTTTTGGATCAGTCATTTTCTTAAGTAACCTTATTCTTTACAAATCGATTTCTTAATAGAATCGCAAAAGCATTAAGCGTCAAGAGAACAGCCAGCAGCACAAGAATGGCAGCGGCAGATACATTTCTGAACTCCTCTTGTGGTCGTGTAGTCCAATTGTATATCTGAATGGGTAAAACCGTAAAGTTAGAAAAAATTCCTACAGGATCTTTATTTATGAATGAAGAAGCTCCAACTAAAATTAATGGTGCAGTCTCTCCGATAGCTCTCGATATTGCTAAAATAGTTCCAGTAAGGATACCGGGCATAGCAGAAGGTAGCACATGATACCAGATAGTTTGAAGACGGGTTGCTCCAAGTCCATAACTGGCTAGTCGCAAACTGGCAGGCACCGCACGGATCGCTTCTTGAGCATTGATAATGAGAAGCGGCATGATCAATAGGCTCATGGTGAGTGCAGCTGAGATAATGGTGCGACCATTTGTCTGATCGACACCAAAGATTGCACCACTGGTGAAGCTGTTCATCGAGCGAACAAAAACTGCCAGACCCAACATTCCATAAACAATGGAAGGAACTCCTGCGAGGTTATCAATGTTAATCTTGATGATACGGGTAAACCAGTTATTGGATGAATATTCCTCCAGGTAGATCGCTGCACCAATACCAACGGGGAACGCGATGCTTATGGTGATGAAGATGATCCACAACGACCCCAAAAGAGCAGTGCGAATCCCTGTTACATCCGGGTTAGTGGAAAGCGAATTAAGGATGAAATTCCAATTTAACCAGGAGCGAAATTGAATTTCTGCATCTGGGTATTCCTCCAATTGGGTCTTGATGATTTGTTCTTTATGGAAAAGTGAAGGAATGAGAAAATAACTTTTTACCGTCGTTGGCTTTATGATTTCATTTGTAATTAATTGAACCAGATCGTTTGATGACATTTCTGCAACAGGCATGTCTCTAATAATTGTCTTATAGCGATTTTTTGATACATTTCCTTCTAATATACGCGTAAGCTCTTCTCTTGATAGCTCTTTTAACGGCACAGAAGATAGCTTGTCTGGATCAACTTTATTTTCTACAATCGCGTAGCCAAATACCTGGTTGATGATTGAAAAAAGCAAGATAGATAGACTGATAATCCCAATGATAGTGGAGATGAAAAATGAGCCACGCCATAATTTACTTGTACGGTGACGCCCTGGTAGATTCCCATGATTTTCAAATGGGTCATATGCCATTGATTGGTTCATTCATATACCTCGCGATATTTTGATGAGATTTTTCGACTGATAAGATTTAACGCAAGTGTGATCAAGAATAAGAATAGCCCAATCGCAAAGATGCTGTTGTACTCTGGAGAATCGTAGGCAACATCCCCACCGCTGATTCGGGCAATGTATCCTGTCATTGTTTCAGCCGCATGCAGAGGATTTAGCGTCAGATCCGCACTGGACCCTGCGGCGATAGCGACTATCATAGTTTCTCCTATAGCACGGGAGATACCAATGATAAAAGATGCAATGATGCCTGATAAAGCTGCCGGCAATACTACTTTTACAGCGGTTTCAAATCGTGTAGCTCCCAAACCAAAAGCTGCATCACGCAGTGAGCGGGGGACAGCATGCAGAGCATCCTCGCTCATGGAACATACCAGTGGCAAGATCATGATCCCCATAACCAGACCCGCAGAAAGCATGTTATAAACCTGAACGATTTCACTCCCCAATGCCCAGCGGAGAAATGGCGTCATAACTGTAAGGGCAAAATAACCATACACTACCGTGGGCACTCCTGCCAAAACTTCAAGAGTAGGTTTCAGTATTTTTCTGGCACGAGGGGATGCATATTCACTGAGATAAATTGCAGCTCCAAGACCAAAGGGTAATGCGATCATCATTGCGATACAGGTAATTACCAAGGTAGAGGATAACAGAGGTAAGATCCCAAACTCACCAAGTGCGGGCTGCCAGGTGGTGCCGGTTAAAAAATCAATAATCTTCACTTCTGGCATTTTAAAGAAGAGCATGGCTTCTTTTCCCAACTCAAAAACAATCCCAAGAGTTGTAAAAACCGAAATCGCTCCGCAGAGAAGCAAAAGCGCGTGTACGATCGTTTCACCAGGATGGGGTTTCTTTTTCAATGATGTTTCAATCGATTTACTCTGAACAATATTCATCTTCCTGCTCAGTGTTATCATTAATGTGATCCCTATTTTCCATGACGTTATCCCGCTTTCCACACCTGGAAAGCGGGATAATATCATTTATTTTGCCTATTTCATTGCATCCAACCAGGCTTGCTTAGCTTGATCCATTGCTTCGGCACTCGCCGGGAAGTAACCCACATCAGCAATCAGGTCATTTACATATGTCAGATAGTAATTGATAAACGCAGCTACCTGTGGTTTTTCTTTCATGATTCCTGCATCTGAATAGATGTACAGAGGACGAGAAAGAACATACTCGCCACTTTCCGCGGTTTCGAAAGATGGAGCAATGCCATTGATCGAGAGGGAGGTCAATTCATCAGCCTGTTCCTGGTAGTAGGCAAAACCAAAGTAGCCAATCGCATATGGGCTGCCTTCTACACCCTTTACCAACACGTTATCATCTTCACTGGTTTGCAGGTTTGTCGCATTCAAAACCAGGGCTTTCGCATCTTCGAGCTTCTCGATTCCCTGAGGTTTCTGTACAACAACCTCGGTAAAGAAATCAAAAGTACCACTATCTGTACCTGGGGTAAAGCGAAGGATAGGTTCATTTGGCCAATCAGTACGCACGTCAGACCATTTTTCTGCTGTAGTGAATAGCATTGCTAATTCATCCATAGTGATATCCGTTGCGAAGGTATTGTCTTTGCTGACGACTACTGCAATTGCATCAGTACCGACCCGAAATTCAACAGGGGTCCGTGCTGGAGACAATGCGGCACAGGCTTCAATTTCTGAACCCTTGATCGCACGGCTGGCATTGGAAATATCTGTTTCACCTGTCTTGCAAAATCGTTCGAAACCAGCACCCGAACCTATGATGTCATTCTTTATCTGACCTGTAAAGCCTTCATTGACAAACTTTTCAATGACTGCTTCAGTTAATGGTCCAACTGTGGAAGAACCAGCCGTATAAATATCACCAGATAAAATAGAAGGATCCACTTCAGGTAGAACAATACCTTCAGGAACTACTTCTTTGATGATTGTTTCCTCAGTTGGTTGTTCAACGACCGGAGATACTACGGGTTTTGTTATAACTGGTGTGGTTGATGGTGTAACAGAGCCACAAGACGTCAAGACTGCAGTGCTCATCAACAAAAGCAATATCAGAAGGTTACGTTTCTTAAACATTTTTTCTCCTCATAGTGAATTTTTTTCTGAACCTATGATAGCAAGGGATGTTTAAGAAACCGGGAACGATTTGTTAACAACCGGTTAATGTTTCCTGAAATAAATGGATTAGTGGTTTTATTGGATAAGTATGAAAAAAAGATTGTTATTCTATTCTAATGCTTTCGGAAGGGAGAAGAAAAATTTGCTCCCCACTCCAGGTTCGCTTTCCGCCCAAATCTTGCCGCCATGCGCTTCGACAATGTGACGTGAAATGGATAGCCCCAATCCCGCTCCTGCACTGGAGCGAGATTGATCTGCTTTATAGAATCGTTCAAAAATCCGAGGCAGTACATCGGGATCAATACCGACACCGGTATCTTCAATCTGGAAAACTACTTTGTCTTCTTGCTCATTTGCAATGATGGTTATTGAACCACCAGGTTTGGTGAACTTGATGGCATTGTGAATTAGATTTGTCAATACCTGTTTGACCCGCTCTTGATCAGCACTGACGGCAACAATCTCATCCGGGTAATGGATTGTGAAGGTCAAGCCATTCCGTTCTGCCTGCAGTCTCATCATTTCATCCACTGCTTTTAAGATCACCGATGGAGAAATTCTTTTTCGATCCAACGGAGCCCGCCCAGATTCCAACCTGGATAACTCGATTAATTCATTCAATAGCTGTGTCAGGTTATCCACTTCCTGATCCAACAACAGGAGAAATTTCTGGGTTGACTCAGGATCATTTTTCACAGACTCATGAAGGGTCTCTGTTAATGCTTTCAGCGAGGTGAGAGGAGTCCGTAATTCATGAGAGACGTTACTGACAAAGTCTTTACGAACAGTTTCCAACTGATGAATACGAGTAAGGTCTTGAAAGATCAGCATTACACTGTCGGGGTCAAGCCAGGCAATTGGAGAGGCAATTCCTTGTATAAAGAGCCTATCTGGTGATGTTTCAACAGTGGCTGTCTGTTGTTTTTTGGTGGCAACGCAGGCTTTCCAGAGTTCAACCAATTGATATTGGCGAAGTACTTCAACAACCGATTTGCCAATTGCATCTTCCCGACTGATATGAAACATTTTCACGCCTGTATTATTGATGCGTTCAACAATTCCTTTACTGTTGACAATAATAATTCCATCCGTCATGTTTCGGAGAACGGTAAGCAAGCGATTCGATTCTGCGTTCAATTCGGTAATACGTGTCCTCACCTGCCGAGCCATTCTGTGGAATGCTTTTTCAAGCTGGCCAATTTCATCTTTACGTTTGCTCTCAGGGAATTCTGATTCAGGATTACTTTCAAATGATCTCACCTGGGCAGTAAGTTTATTTAACGGTCGGGTAAGGGACAGGCTGAATAAACCAGAAAGGGTGATGACAATCACGGCAGTCAAGAACAGAGAAAGGTTGACCTGGTTTCTTTGTTTTTGCAAGATGTTTTCAATGGCGGTAAGTGGGTAAGATGTACGAACAATACCAATGACTTTATTATCTTGTAAAATGGGAACCGCTGTATACATTAGCTGTTGTTTTGCTGTTCTGCTGTAGCGGATTTGCGAAGATGGTTTTCCCTGCAGAGCTACCTGAATTTCAGGTCTATCAAGATGGTTTTCCATCGTCTCTGCATCTATCAAAGAATCACTGTATACTTTTCCATCTGGTAGAACAATAGTTATGCGATATCCAGATACTTGCGCCAAATCATGGATATGAGTATTGATCCTGATTCGTTCATTATCAGAAAGGATATTTGATTTTAGTTGATCAGCAATCGCATTGGATGCCTGTAATAATTCGATTTCCTGCTGGCTTTGCCCTTCCTGGTTGATCTTATTTGTAAAAATGATTCCCATGATCACCAGCGCAAGCAAGATCAAAAGAGTCATAAAAAAGACAAATCGAAAACTTAGAGATCGTTTCATATCAACTCTCAAATCGATAGCCAACAGAGCGAATGGTCATGAAATGGCGGGGCTGAGAAGGATCTTTTTCGAGTTTTTCGCGCAGCCATCGAATATGGACATCAACCGTACGGCTACCTCCAGTATATTCCCAACCCCAAACTTTTTCCAGCAGAGTGTCACGCGGAATCACGCGACCAGCATGTTCAACAAGGTACAGCAATAACTCATATTCCTTGGGCTTTAATGCCACAAGGCGCTCATCCAGGGTTACTTCTCTCTTATCTAGATCAATTGCAATTTCACCATATATAAGTTTTTCTCTGGAAGAAGATTTTGTCGCAGTAATTTCTTCTTTTATTAACCTGACCCGTCTGAGCAAGGCTTTTACTCTGGCAAATAGTTCGCGCATACTGAATGGTTTGGTAAGGTAATCATCAGCACCTACTTCCAAACCCACTACACGATCAATCTCGTCATCTCTGGCGGTTAACATTAATATTGGTGTATTCATCTCTTTGCGTAAAATTCGGCAGACTTCAAACCCATCTAATTTTGGTAACATAATATCCAAGATGATGAGATCAGGCTTATGAGAACGAGCCTCTGCCAGAGCAGCTTCACCATCCGCTGCTGTGATCACTTCATACCCCTGGTTTTTTAGTTGAAACGATATTGTTTCAACCAGGGTAGTTTCATCATCAACAAAGAGGATCCGATCGCTCATGCTTGCATACCATTTCTTCGATCACAGTGCGAAATTTCTCTGTCAATTCTTTTCGGTTAAAGTTTAATGTAACATACTTTTTTCCATTTAAACCCATTTGCAATGCCATGTCGGTATGTGTAAATAGATAATCAATGGCATCAACCAGTTGGGCTGGGTTTCCAGGTTCTGCAAATATGCCGGCGTTTGCATTATCAACTACCTGACGAATGACCCCATCGATAGCCAAAATGACTGGTTTTCCAGCAGCCATGTAATCAAAAACCTTATTTGGATAGGTGGTTTTGTATAACGCGATGGGTAAAAGTATTGCAATACCAGCATCTGAAGCTGCCAACACCTGATTCATCTCTAGTTTGGAAACGGAAGAGAAGAAATCCAGATTGGATAATCGCATTTTTTCTGCCAGGGAAATCAAATTCGCTTTTTCTTTTCCATCACCAACCAACCAGAAACGAATAGCGGGTTCTTTTTCGAGGAGCTTTGCAGCCTGCAGAACGGTTGGCAGATCATTTGATAAACCATGCGCTCCAGCATACAGAACAATGAAATGATCCTTTTTCTTATCCATCCAGGGATTATGAACCGTATGGTCCGTAATTGTAAACATCTCTGGATCAACGCCATTGGGGATCAACACTACATCCCTGGCACCATGAGTTTTCACATGATCGAGATAACCGGGTGAATTAACCACAACTTTTGTTGCTTTCCGGTATAAGAATCTCTCCAACCAGAGTGACATTGTAATGAGAAGTTTGTTATGGAGAACACCCACTGCTACCGCAAATGCTGGCCATAGATCTCGCACTTCAAACAAGAAGGGAACCCCTTTCAGGAAGGAGAGCAGCCAGGCAGTAAATCCCTGAAAAATGGGTGGGGATGTTCCCCAGACAAGATCTACTTTTCGCACCTGCAGCCCGGCGATGAATGAAGAGATCATAAAACTAAAAAAGCTGATCATCCGGTGGAAGAAACTGCGGTGCAAGCCGGAGTACGTGGCAACCCGAAGAATGGTCACCCCTGGTATGGGATTTGATTTTTTAGGATTAGCTTTTTCACTGGTGGTAGTTTTTCCGGTGATATAGCTGATTGGGCTGGCTATGATCGTCACCTGATGCCCTTCATGAGCAAGGATACGGGCCATTTCATAATGACGAGTTCCGCCAGCTTCGTCCAGGTCAGCAAAGGCTTGATGAATCAATAATATATGCATGAATAAATTTTACCCGATTGATCGTGAGTACGTTACTTTGATTGGAAAGTAAAGCTTGTTTTCAATGAAAAGGGAATTGGAGTGGTGATAGAAATCCTGAACGATAAAGCTGCATCTACATGATTGTATGTAGGTGAATACCAACCAAACGATTCAACATGATCTTCTTGTCCAAAGAGAACCTTTCCTGCGCGGATCAGTTGGTACTGTAGCTGGCTTTTTGCACTTTGTGGTGTGGTTGATAACTGAATATTGACTTTCTTTCTACTTATAGGATGCTCCAGAAAAAGGATGTTGTCTTGCCATTTCCACTCCCAATCTGGCAGCATCCAGTGTAAACGCAACAGATGAGTGCCGTTTTCTCTATTGGTTGATTTAATCCAGTCAGTGATCTCAATCAATTCGGAAGGATAAGTATGGATAGAACGGGTTACCTCTATATTCATTTTCCTGTAGCCGTTATGGCTGGCGACAAGCTCATCCTCTTTTGCTTGATAAAGTGAAACTTTGTACCAATCCAGCCAGAGAAATCTGCTAACCCAAAGCATGGGTTCTTTATCATCCACAACCACAGCATTATGAGCAGCGGCTCTTGCCAGTCGGTTATCCCAGGGTGGTGGTGCAGTATACCTGCACGTGCCTGGATCGCGCAGGATGTTTTCTCCTTGATACCAGATCTCTGTATGCAATAGATCAGCATGAGCTGGTCGACCAAAGAAGCGTGCCAAACGCAAGCCTGCCCATAAAAAAGGTGTGCCACGAGAAAAAGGTTTTTCTATATTAACAGCCTTAACCTTATTCTCCCTTTTTTCATTGGGGAGGAACCAATCAACCATTTCATCCCAGGGTCCTGGTGGAAAAATCGGCTTCTGAGAGAACAAACGAGATGCTGTCTGGATCACTGGACGATAATCTTCATATCCGAGTTCTGAAAAAGGAAATAAATATGAACCATCGTTATGACCAAGATTGCCAGTATTGCCACTGATGACATCCATCTGGCTGATCAGCCATTGGGTAGTTAAAGCAAGTTCCTTAACGATCTTCTCTGGAAATTGCATTCCCTGGGTGCGAGCAACTGCTGCCATCCAGAATGTTGTTTGTAGCATCAGACGGTGATAGTTGTTTGATTGTTGAATATAATTTCCGATCTTATCAATTTGTGAAGAAATCCCTTGAAGATAGGTTTTCCAGCCAAGTCTTTTCCATCTTTTACCGATGAGAAGATGGTCAAAGAGGCAGCCTGCGGTAAATAACCCTGCAGCTTCTGTGAGAAGGTGGTTGTTCTTCTGCGCTTTCGCATAGCCGAGCGACCAGGGTATCCGATCTGCATGTTGATATATAGCAAGCAGAAGAGCCTTTTTATCTTCAGTTGTAGCAGAGGGGTCATTTTGAAATATCTGATATGCCATCACCCAGTTGATCAAACGGATAGCCACTTCCTGTGATGAGACCCAGTTCTCACCATAATAGGGTTGGTTATTCTCTTGAAAAGCATGCCAATGCTGCCAGAAAGCTTGAGCATATTTCGTATCTTTGGATAATACATACGCCCGGATCAGCGCAGTTACCCAGCAAAAACGTGCAGGTTCCCAGACCAGCTTAAGATCAAGGTCGGGATCATTATCGCGTATCCTTGTCCAGTGAATGGTTGGGCGGGAGATTTCAAATGATAGAGGGGCAGGTTCTCCAGAAAAAGGGCGAAATATTCCGTCGGTGATCTCGTCTGCCAGCGAAATGCAATTCTCATCTTCAGAAAAGTATTTTAGATCAGGAATAGTGAGAATATTGGGTACCTGCACTTTTTCCAGTTGTTTATCGGAGAGAACTGTGGTGGTCAGGGTATTTAAATAATAGTAGCTGTTTTTATAGCGAAGTTGGTGCTGTCCCATGAGAATAAGCGCAGGAATACCCAATTCTTTTGCAGCTTTGAAGAGGATGGTAGGATTGGGTAAGGAGGTCATCAGACTAATTCTTTTTCTACTGGCGTGATTTCGATTCTATTACCCGATTGGGCTGTCTGTGTTGTTAGAATTGCTGCCTGGCTGACGCTCCATATTTGTGCGTAGGGAATGGGAGGCTCACTGCCATGTGATAAACTGTTGACAAAAGCTTCCCATGCTTGATGGTGACCTTTATCCTGTGCACCTCTTAATACCTGCTTTTTCCCACCGTGGATCATTGTCAGACGCCTGAAGTCATCCAGAATCGCGATTCGCCCGCCAGTAAACACTTCACAATTTTCTTTAGGGAAACTTCTATCACCGTTGGAAAGATATGAAATATTCCCGATGGAGCCATCTGGGAAATATAAGTGGATGGAAGCGTTATCTGCAGGTACATCTCCCTGCACTGGCAGGGTGTGTACGTCTATAGCAATGGGAGATTGACCTACCAAAAAGGTGATGAAGTCAATGAAATGACATCCTTCACCTAACAATCTTCCACCACCCCGCGCAGGATCATGCAGCCAGTGAGTAGAAGGTAACGCTCCAGCGTTTACACGATAATATGCCATCATGGGTTGTTGTGATTCTCGGAGGAATGACTTCATCTGTTGCCCTAAAGGAGAAAATCGGCGATTAAAGCCAACTGTCACTCGAGGACCTTCAGATTTGAGTTGGTCAAAGATTTCTTCTAATTCTGACGTGTTTAGCGCAAGCGGTTTTTCACAATAGACATTCTTCCCGTTCTGTAAAGCCTGGATAACCTGACGGGCATGGTGATTATGTTGAGTCAATACAACTACGGTATTAATTTCAGAATTCAATAAAACATCCATCTCATCCGAACTGGCATGAGAGAAATGGTACTTTTTTGCTGATTGTGTAGCTGTCACGCCTGATCCTGAAACGATGGTATGCAGCCGGGTGTTCCGAGCTTTTGCCAACATGGGCAGAAAAACTGCCTGGGCATAATTACCGGCACCCAGAACGCCTGTCACAATCTGATCCAATGATGCTGTTGATGTGGTTTCTGAAAATGTTACTCTTCGGGTAGAAATTTTTTCTGCTGTCTCTGAATATTGCAATAGAATACCCAGGTATGAGATTCCTTCTTTGTTAGCAATGAGCTCATACGCTTTTGGAGCATTTTCGATTGAGAAAATGTGAGTGATCAGTGGTTTTACATTTATTGATCTGGTTGACAAAAGATCAACGAATGCCTGCATGTTTCGTTGTTCTGTCCAGCGGACATACCCAGCGGGATAGTCTCGACCTTTTTCTTCGTATTCAAGATCGTATCTACCAGGTCCATAAGAACGTGAAACCCGGAAAACAAGTTCTTTTTCATAATAAGGCTTGCGATCTATATTCATGCCAACCGCGCCGAGTGCGATGACACGCCCCCGGTCACGAGCCAGTTCCGCAGCCTGCATCACTGGGTCGCTAGAGGGTGTATCTGCACAGATGAGGATGATATCCAACCCCATACCAGCAGATATTTGTTGAGCTTTTTCTGACGCTTGATTCAGACTACAGGTTTCAATTCCCAGGTTTTGACCAATGGTTCGCCTGTCAGGGTTAGGCTCAATGCCCAAAACAGTACAGCCGGCTGCGCGGGCGATCTGGGCAGCCAAAAGCCCCAACAGCCCTAAACCGATAACCCCAACGCGTTCTCCTAATTGTGGTTCTGCCAGGCGAAAACCATGCATGGCAATTGCACCTAATGTTGTAAAGGCAGCTTCTTCAAAACTCACTTCATCGGGTAATTTTACCAACAGGTTTTTAGGAACATTAACAAATTCAGCATGAACAGCGTGACCTGACCCAGCACATGCTACGCGATCTCCAGGGTGAAAACCTTCGAGACCTTTTCCTACTTCGAGTATTGTACCTGCGGAGGAATATCCCAACACCATTGGCTGATCAAGGCGGTTGAAAGCAGATTGAATAGTGGGAATAATACCCTCACGGCTGGCTTTGTTCAATATTTGCTTAACCAGATCAGGTCGTGATTGAGCTTTCCCAACCAGACTCTTTTCCGCGAATTCCACTATCATCCTTTCGGTGCCGGCAGAAACAAGTGAAAAGGCGTTCTGAATCAATGCTGATCCCGATTGAACTTGTGGAGTGGGGATATCTTCTACGGAGATTTTTCCATTGCGTAGGTTTTGAAGTACCTGTTTCATGCGTTTTTCCTCTCGAGTTCATTATAAAGCAGAAATTTGCACATGATATAATGAGAAAAGGTCAACAGGAGGTGGGGTTTTGAAGGTTCTCTTTATCAGTAAAGATCGTGATGATGTTTACATTAAACGTGCGATAGCGTTTGTGAAAGCCAATTTTGATGATTCTACAGTTGTTTTAGCAAAACCAGGACAAACTATTGCCGATGAAGTGCTGAAATGGCAGGGTGATTTATTGATCTCCTATCTCTGCCCGTGGGTTCTACCAAAAGAAGTTCTGCAAAGTGCGGTCTATGCATCGATCAATTTTCATCCTGCCACCCCTGATTACCCTGGTACAGGTTGCACGAATTTTGCGATCTATGATGGCGTAAAAGAATATGGTGCGATGTGCCATCATATGTCATGTAAAGTTGATAATGGAAGAGTGATCGCAGTAAAGCGGTTCCCTGTGCTATCTGAAGATAGTGTTTATAGCCTAACTCAAAAGTGTTATGTTGCCATGTCAGAATTGTTCTTTGAGATCATGGATATGATATTGAAAGGCAAAAAGTTGCCAGAAAGCAATGAACATTGGACAAGGAAACCATATACCCGCGCGCAATTGAATGCCTTGAAAAAATTAGATGTGACTATGTCTGTTGATGAAATTCGCCGGAGGGTCAAAGCAACTACATATCCGGGAACTCCTGGGGCTTATTTCGAAATTGAAGACATGAAATTCGAATATGTTCCCCAACATGATGATTGACTTTTTTTTCATCTAAATGAAAAATCTTCAGTTCAACCGTTTCATTCAACCTTACCTGTATTTAGCAGGTCTGGCAGGTATCATCTTATTAGTCCTATCAGGTGGGTATCGCTGGAGTTCAAATTTATGGATTCAGATCATCGCATTTGTATTTTTTACTCTGGCAGTAATCGGAATCCTATATCAACAAGGCTTTCGTAAACATGGCAGACTTCCAGATACTGGTCTTGAAGCACTCTTTGGCATTTTTATCGCAATAATTGTCCTCACATGGATCATTTCTTCTGACCTGCGCCAATCTCTGGAAAGGGTTATTCAGATTCTTATCTACGTTGTCAGTTTTTATGGTTTCTATGAGTTATTTGCGATATTGGATAAAAAGAAAATCTGGGTATATTTTTGGCTCATTGTAACAGGGGTACTGTTGGTAGCTGCTTTAGTAGAGGTTTCTTCTGCTTACCGTACCTGGTTTACATTGATCTATCCTGATTTTGAGTTTCCCCCATTTTTATATCGCTTTACAGGTCCGCTTGGACATTCCAATCCATTAATGGCACTTGTCAACCTCTTCCTGCCTATTTGTCTGGTATTCCTATTTACCTCAAAAAAGATCTGGCAAAGGATTCTCTTTGCTGGCTGGCTGGTAATATATACTCTGGGTCTGATTTTTTCTTCTTCCAGAGGTGGGGTACTTGGAATCTTTGGTGGATTGATGCTTCTTCTTTTTTTAGTTATCCTGCCACATGGTTGGTTTTCCAGACTGAAAGACTGGATACGACATAAACCGAAACAATCCATCGCTATTTTTACATTTGTTGGGGTGATCATCCTCGCTATTGGATTGGCATCAATGATCACTTTTCTGCAGCATCCGTCTCATGGTGCGGGTTTTTGGGATAGCCGTATAACTATCTGGCAAAAATCATTGCAAATCTGGAAAACCAGTCCTTTGGTGGGAATCGGACCTGGCAGGTTTCCATTCGAATATTTGAAAATCTCTGAAACTATTCCTTCTGACGAATGGATAACCAATACGCATCAGACAATATTAACAACTCTGGTCGAATCAGGGTTACTTGGAGTTCTTGCATTGGCAATCCTGATAACAGGCATTTTTCGAAAAGTGATCGATTTGTATCGATCTCAGGAAGGTGAAAGCAAATTGTTCGTTGCTGGAGCAATGGCAGGAATTTTTGGTTTTCTCTTGCACAGTCTGGTGGATGATTTTACCGATTGGTCACTCGTTATGATAACCTGCATATTCCTGCTGGCATGGATATTCTCCTTCACACCCGAGCACGATCGAAAACAGCATGATATCAGCATTCAGTTCTTAGGTGTACCTGTTGGAATCGTCGTTTTGTGTTTTTCTTTTCTCTTATCGGCATACATTCCTTTTTGGACTGGCTATAAGCTAATTTCCATGCAAAGAACGGATAACGTCTTTTTTGTTTTACAAAAAAGTGTCATTCGAGACCCCAACCTTACATTTTATCGAGTGAATGTTGGATTGCTGCGTGCACAAGAATGGGCAAAAAGCAATGATCCAGAATTATTGGTGCTGGCAAGATATGATTTAAAAAATGCATATGATGCAAAACCTGAATTGCGATGGATTGGTGCTGACCTGGCTATGTTGGATTGGTCGTTGGGGGATTCTGCCAGTGCCATTCATCATCTTGAAGAAGTATTCCAAGCTTCTCCACAAGAAGCAAGTTATCCTCTAAACTTGGGATGGATTTATGAACGATCTGGAGATGAAGTTAAAGCTTCTGAGTATTATCAAGCAGCATTGAATCTCTTTCCTGCCTGGTCAAATCATCCATTTTGGTTGAAGAATGAATTCAGAGAGCAGGCGCTTTCAAGATGGAAAGAGGAGACTTCAACACCTATCACCTCAAGCGCAGAATCATACTGGCAAAAAGCAATAACTGCACTGGATTCGAATGTTCATTCAGCTGCAAAGTATGTAGCTTTAGCAAGATGGTTGTATGAACCAGTATTGCCAGTGCTTGTTGCGCAGAGTAAATTGTATCAAGCGACTGGGCAAATTGATGAGGAGAGGAAAACTCTGGAGCAAATAGTAGAGGTTATGGAGCAATCCCGTTTTAATCAAAATACCTCATATAACGAAATATACGCTCAATGGGTTAGCCGGAGGGTGGGAATAACCAATGATATGGTACCCGGCTATATTCATTTGGAAGAAGATGTAGGGCAATTTGACGCACTGGAAAGATTGATCACAATCTACAGTGTGAGTGGTCAATGTTCAGAAATGCAGATGGTTTGGAACCTTTTCCAGGCGAGCGAATCTGGTTTTACACTTGAAGCATATCCTCCTGCACCTCCTTGCCCAGATAAATAAAAAGATATTTTGGCATCTAACTTGCAACTACCTCCGTATTGCATAGCTCTATATGCATGATTTCATTGGAGGTAGTAAATGTTCCGAAAAGTACTGATCATTATTACGGCTATGATTTTCCTTGCATCATCGGCAATCGTACTGGATTATTTTCGAGTACCTGAAATAGTAATGGCGAAAGCATCCAACTTGGTGACTGAAAAAGCAGTAACCGCCCCTAATTACACACTTTCTCATTTGGGTTCTCAAGGGGTTGTAACAGATCCAGCACAATGTTTGATTTATGGAAAATTTACAAATAATAATGGTAGTACTGGCAGCTTGAATTATCGAATATATATTGATGATGTATTTACTGGAACATTTGCTTCCGCTACAGGGGGCAGTTTTAAGGTTAATTTAAATAGCACATGCGTGCGCCGGTTTGGTGATAATGTGTGTGTAAATTTCAAGGCAAAATTCACACACAATGTTGTTCATACCATTAAAATCCAGGTGAATGTTTCTGACAGTGTGTGGGAATATGCAGATGATAATGCACCGTTTCCTAAAACATTAAATTGTCAGGATACTTCGGTTACAGCAACGCTGGCTCCAACATTTACTCGCACTCCAACAAGAACTCCAACGCTGACCAAGACTCCAATACCGACGAAGACTCCTACTCCAACGAAAGTACCACCAACCAGAACGCCAACGAAAACAGCTACTCAACTCCCTCCTACCAAAACGCCAACAAAAACTGCCACAAGTACTTTGGTGCCATTTATAATTCAAAATTCTATCATGTACACAACCAATTTTTCTTACCCAGACCTTGGGTGTAACTGGTTGGGTATTGCAGGTCAAGTGATGAATAAGACCGGTAATCCTTATATGAATATCGTGGTCGTTGTAGAAGGAATGATTGGTTCAGAAGCACATACCTGGATTGGTTTGACAGGATTGGCTCCAGCGTATGGTCCTGGAGGCTATGAAATCCAGATTTCTGATGCACCTTTTAATTCTACAGAACCATTTTATATAACCCTTTACGACCTGGACAGCAATCAATTAACGGATACTCTTTCTTTTTCGACTTACGATGACTGCTCGAAGAATTTAATCATCGCCAATTTCACCATGAGATAATGGTACGCGTATATTTTGGGTATATGGTAAGATATGGCTGGTGAGTAACATCAGCCATATCTTTATCTAGAGATGGTAATGATCAAGAATTCTGAAAAAAACAACCAAAGTGAAATCACTGAAAATACCTTTGGTCCCCTTCAGCAAATCGTTCTATTGAAGGGAAGCTGGTGGATTCTGTTGATCACAATGATCGCAGGGGCATTGGTTGGTTATGCATTACACTTCATTTTTCCACCTTTGTATTCTTCATCTGGAGAAATTACCTCTTCCATCGATTACACACGTACTGGTGCGTTGACTGATGTTGAAGAAGATATTGCCATTGTTACAATTGGGGATATTCTTTCTTCCACCACCGTGGTGCAGAATACCATCGAAGCTGGGAAAAATGCTGGATTAGACCCGGAAGATTTTGTATTAGAAGAAACGGCTTTTCTCGAACGGTACAATTTCACCTACAGCCTGGTTGTCCAAAACACTGATAATCAAACTGCTTCTCAATGGGCGAATCTCTGGCTTGAAATTGCGAATCAGGCAATCTCTGAAGCACGAATGCATGCTCTTACTGCTGACCAGTTATATAACCAGCTTATGGCTTACCAACAATGCATGGAAAATTCAGGGCAGGTGTACCCCGTTGCTGCCATCTGCCAAAATCTCACGCAACCAGAATTACAAGAACGTCTTGCTTTAATTAATCAAAATTATAATGACGAAAAAGAAAAAAGCCTGGCAGTTTTGCCAGCCATGGATTTTGTTATCACACGGATACCTGAACCGGCGACTGAAGCTGAAAGGCAACAAAAGGGAGTCCTGGTTTTTAGTGGGGCGATCCTTGGTGCGATCCTCTTCCTGACGTGGTTCATCATAAAAGGGAATGTACGTAGGAGCCATTGATGCCTATCTGGTCAAAGGTACTACAATGGATTCGTAAATGGTCCTGGTTGTTCATGCTTTTCTTGCTGCCAATAACCAGCATGCCCATCATTTTGAAGCTGGTACATTCTGATACTGTTGCTGCACCATCGGGAATTTTTCTTGTTTTTTTAGTTGTTTTTTGGCTGATCCCATATTTATTTTCTCATGGGAAACTTCCAAAAATCACCATCCCGTTATTTGTTTTCGTGGGAATTGCCATTACTGCTTCCGCATTGGCATTCTTTTACGATATTCCAATCTATAAAAATCACAGTGTTACAAATGAAAGCTTGACAGCCCTGATCACATTGGGTATTGGAATAGCATTCTATCTTGTTACAGTGACTTTCATCCGTGATGAAAAGTGGTTAAAGATAACCCTGCAGATTATCTGTATTGCAGGTGCACTGATCATCCTCTGGAGCGTTTTACAAGCGATCAGTTGGTTCTCGATCAATCGCTATCCCAACTGGATGAAAGCGATCCATGATTTCTATTCTGTTGGTCCCCTGTACCGTCAGCGTGTTTCAGGTTTTGCGTTGGAGCCATCATGGTTGGCCCACCAATTAAATATTCTATTTATTCCGTACTGGCTTGGTGCCACACTTGCAAAAACAACAGTTTTTCGTTGGAGAATCTGGAAAATCAGTATCGAAAACATGCTACTTGTTCTTGGCATGGGGATTTTATTACTGACATCTTCCCGGATCGGGCTGGCTGCTTTACTTATTATGCTTGCAATTCCTGTATTGCGATTCGCTTTGCGGATTCTCGGGAAAATTGACAAATGGATCATATCTCGATCAATTTTCTTGCGGATTGGAAAAGGATTACAAATCCTTGTTAGAATGCTCTGGGTTTTCTGTCTGATAGTTTTAGCCGTAACGGTTATCATCGGGTTGGGATATATCTTGACGAAATTGGATTTGCGAATGCGCAGCTTATTTGAGTTTGATTTTCAACATCGCGATGCATTGCTCTATTATGCTGAAAAACTCTCTCTGGCGGCGCGTTTTGTGTACTGGGATGCAGGATGGGGTGTATTTGAGAAATATCCTTGGCTGGGGGTTGGATTGGGAAACAGTGGCTTCTTTTTCCCTGAAACCCTCAACCCATATGCCTGGAAACTGACAGAAGTACGTATGCTGATATATCGTTCAGAATTATTGTTGAATCCGAAAAGTTTATGGATCCGCCTGCTGGCAGAGACTGGCATTATAGGCTTCTGCGCATTTTTTAGTTGGCTTTTCGCGCTTGGAAAAACCATCCCCAAAATGCTACATTTGGAAAATCCAACCTTTCAATCCATTGGTTGGATGGGGATGTTTTCTCTGGTGGGTTTGTTTTTTGAGGGTTTTAGCTTGGACACGTTTGGATTGCCCTATTATTGGATTGCTCTGGGAATAGTTTCTTGCATGGCTGTGGTAACCATTAAAGAAAAGGAAAATACCTGATCCACACGTGAAGAATGAGTTGAAAATTTCATGTGATGTTAGTTGCCATAGGAACATTTATCAAGGTGTCAAAGAGGAAGCATGAAAGCATCTCAAGGTTGGATCATTGCTGCAATTGTGATTGTTATTGTTATATGTTGTTGTATCGTGGTGGGTGTTGCATTAGCAGGTGGGGGATTATTCGCTATAAAAAATGTAATTACCATACAACCAGAGATTATTGTTACTTTATTACCCGATCTATCAACAGCTACTCCTGTGGTTCCCATTCAAATAAGTACAGAACCAGTAGGCGATGGCGATACTGAAAACCTGATAAGACTTCAAAATGTTGAAGTTAAAGCCAGTGATCCAAATCGATTGGCATATGAATTTGGATTAACTAATACGATCCAGGCGACAATATCCGCACCACCCGTTGAATACCAGGAAGGAGATCGTCAGACTTTCTGGGCATTCAACAATGATACGAATCAACCTTATCAGGTTGAAGCTCAGTTGGGATGCGAAAGAGACCATCTTTACTTTTGGATTGGTGAAAATGTTGATTACTCAAAATCTGATTTATCCGCTTTATGCGATAGCTTTGAAAAAGACATTTATCCAACCAACCGCGCATTCTTTGGAAGCGAGTGGGCACCCGGGGTTGATAATGATCCACATATTTATGTTCTTTTTGCTCGTGGTATGGGAAGTGTGGGAGGATATTTTTCATCTTCGGATGAATACTTGCCCAGTGTTCATGAGTACAGCAATGCCCATGAGATCATTTTTATCAGCGCTGATTACAACACTTTAGAAGCTGAATATACCTATGGGGTTTTGGCGCATGAATTTCAACACATGATTCATTTTCATCAGGATATCAATGAGGATGGATGGATAAATGAAGGTTTTTCTGAACTCGCTGCCTTACTTAATCATTTTGATCCCGGTGGAAATGATTATCTCTTCTTAAGCAATCCAGATTGGCAATTGAATACCTGGCCTGTAGATTCTGATCAAACACGTGCCAGCTACGGATCTGCTTTCCTATTCATGACATATTTCCTTGATCGGTTTGGTGAAGAGATCACTCAACAACTTGTGGGTACACCCGAAAATGGATTGGCTGGGGTGGATACTGTACTCGCAAGTAACAATGTCAAGGATGCACTGACTGATAAGGTTATCACTGCTGATGACTTTTTTGCTGATTGGGCAATCACTAATTATCTTGGTGATAGTACTGTAAGCGATGGAAGGTATGCATACATTTCGTATCCATACGCTACTACAGCTGATCTGACAGAATCCATCAATAATTGCTCAACTGGATGGCAAGATAGAACCGTTGCGCAATATGGAACGGATTATATTTCAATCGAATGTCCTGGGGATTACCATATTGAATTCACTGGATCTTCCACAGTGGATCTGCTGCCGGCACAACCTTACTCAGGCAGCTATGCTTTTTGGTCAAACAGGGGAGATGATTCTAATATGACTTTGACCAATACCTTTAACTTTACCAATGTATCAGGCCCAATAGAAATGACTTACTGGACATGGTACGACATCGAGCAGGATTATGATTATTTATATGTAGAAGCAAGTATTGATGGTGAACACTGGACGATTTTAAAGACACCCGGAGGAACTGATTACGATCCATCGGGTAACAGTTATGGTTGGGCATACACTGGTTTCAGCTCAGGATGGATACAGGAAACGGTGGATTTGAGTGCTTACGCCGGACAAAATGTTCAAGTGCGCTTTGATTATGTTACCGATCCCGCTGTAAATGGTGAAGGATTCTTAGTGGACGATATACAGATCACACAGGCATCCTATTTCGCAGATTTTGAGACTTGTGATGGCGATTGGGTGGCTGATGGCTTTGTTCGTGTGAGTGGAAAACTTCCACAAACATTTAAAGTCTCAATAATCAAAGAAAACGGTGAAACGACAATAGAGAAATATTCGGTTGAGCCTGGTGATACTCTGAATATCCAAGTTTCAAATGTAGATCAAGCTGTTCTTGTCGTAAGTGGAACAACACGGTTTACCCGTACCCCATCTTCATATCGATATCAAGTAATTAAGGATTAAGAATCGACCCCATCAATCTGATGGGGTCGATTCATCTTTGAGTTATTACCTTACTCAACTTTGATGGATGTTCCAGCGCGCAGATTTGCCAACTGCTGCTCTAATTCATTACGCCGTAAAATAGCAGCGTTTTTTATTTCATCTACCGTACTACAAGCTACCGATCGGATATTGCTGCGAAGGACAGTACCTGACATTGGTGTAAACAACAAAGCAAGTGTGGCACCAATTAATCCGCCCAATAGTGTACCAAATAGAAAGAAACCGAATTTTCGCATACATTCCTCCTAATTGAAAACAACTTATCTCATTATACCTGAAAGAACCTTGTCAAGTATTTGGATCAGGTGAGATTTGTTAATCGAGAGTTGGTTTTGCGAGCTTTAACTTAATGAATAGCCAGGGAGCTAATGCAGAAATCCAGATACCAATGAGCGCATAACGTAATAGTCGCAGCCCATAGCTGAGAATATCGGCATTACGGGGAAAAATTTGCCCTAAACCAAACCATAAAGCTAGAACGCCAATCAAACCAAGCAAATAGCGCAACAGGATTTTTCCGGGAGTACCTTGATTATTCATACCGCCAAATTTTCGATCCAACCAGATATATCCTAAAAGCATTCCCAGGATAGTTCCAATAACCGTAAATACGCCATCTTTAGAAACGGGATTGGGAGTTACATCGGGAACGTCTGCCAGGGCATTGGTCATCCAGGATTGTGGGAGGACAAAGTTTTCTCTGAACCAAAATGGGATCAGGAGAATGACAAGGAGAATTGCACAGGCAGCGAAGGTATAACCGATTTTCTTTGGATATGAGAGTCTTTCCACGATCCGCTTGAAACCTGGTTCAAGCTTAACAAACAGAATGACCATCAATGCGCCAATTAACCAGCCAACTAAGACATCGCGCAGGAAATGAACACCCAGGAATAATCGGGATATCCCAACAAGGAAAATGATCACCAATGCGAGTATTGTGAACCATTTCTTTCGCAACAGAAATGCCAGGTACCCCCATACGCTGGCGGCAATTTGAGCATGCCCAGAAGGGATACCGAATGAAGATTCGCCAACAACCCCTTGTACATCTGCAGCAAACCAATAAGGTCTGGGACCAGCAAAAGCAATTTTGAAGAATCCGTTTACTCCATTACTCAGAAGAAGCATCAACCCAACCCTCATACCAAGTCTGCTATCTACGCACCAATAGAGGAAGGGCATTAAGATTAAGAAGAATTCTTCCTGCCCAAGGAAACTAATGGATTTCATGATCCCAAATGTCCAGGTTCCCAGGCTCTGCAAGAACAGGTTAACAGCTACTTCAATTGAATATCCAGTATCCATATTTAATCCACCTTGTTGACGAAAGTATAAGCATATTGTACACTCGTAGCGTGCTTCAGATATTGAAAGTATATGACTTAATGTAGAGGTTTCCGCTTGAAAAGAAGTAGTGCATATACTCAATTGGATGACCTGGTCAAAGAAGTGACTGGAATGGTGGATGCTATTCAAGCAATCCTGGTCCAGAAAAGACCAGCTGTGCTGCCTGTTCATGTATATGAAGATATGGCACAGGTAAAGGAAGCGTTACCGAAAATTGGAAAAGCTGTATATGCATTGGAGCGGGAAAGGCAGATCCTTGATTCATACACTCAGATTGGACAAACGCTTAATACTTCGCTTGAAATCGAGGTAGTTCTAAAAGCTGTTCTTGATGAAGTGATCCGACTTTCAGGTGCGGAACGTTGCAGTCTTTTCCTTAAAGGAACTGCAGGCAATCTGGAACTTCAGGTAGCGCGCAATTGGGAACAAGATTCAATTGATCCAAATGAATTAACGATCAGTAAGACGGTCATCCAAAGGGTTGCAGATACAGGTATACCTGTTCTTACCTCTGATGCTCAGGAAGATAAACGTTTCGCTACTCAAGCAAGCGTGGTCTTTCACAATTTACGATCAATTCTTTGTGTCCCCTTACAAAGCCATGATACCATCATCGGAGTGATCTACCTGGATAGTCGTGTGCGTACTGGTGCGTTCACACAAAAAGAATTGGAAATGATCAATATCGCTGCCAATCAAGCTGCGATAGCCATTGAGAATGCCCGATTATTTGATTCGGTCAAACAGGCGTTGGGAGAGGTAACAGCATTAAAAAATCTACTGGATCAAATTTTCCGCTCTATTCCGAGTGGAGTGATCACCACTAATTTCCAAAACCAGATCGTTCTTTCCAATCGTATGGCACAGCAACTTTTAGGCATGGAAGCCGATCAAATTCAGAACAAGACGCTGGATGAAGTTTTGTTTCCTTTTATTCCTATCTTGAAAAAATATGTTGAAATAGTGCTTCAAGAAAACGTCTCACTGGTAGGGCTTGAGACAACTGTTACATTTAAAAACCGATCCCCCATTGATCTGCGATTTAGCCTGGCACCCCTTCGAGATATTCACGAAAAAAACCATGGTGTGGCAATCGTTCTTGACGATTTGACTGAGAAGCGACGCCTTGAAGCTCACTACCGCTTGTTTGAAAAAATGGTTTCGCCTGCAGTAATTCAGAACCTTGACCCTAAAAGCATTCAACCAGGCGGGAAAAGAGCAGAAGTCACTGTTTTATTTGCCGATCTACGCGGTTTTACCGCATTGAGCGAGGTTAATCAACCAGAAACATTGGTTACTATCTTGAATAGATATTTATCTACAGCTGCGGATTGTGTATTAAAAGAAGGGGGTACCATTGATAAATTCATGGGTGATGCCATCATGGCATGGTTCAATGCACCCGTTGCACAAGCTGATCATACTTTTCATGCATTGCGCGCCGCCTTACAAATCCGTTCTGCAATGGAAGAATTGCATAAAGACCTGCCTGAGGAATTTCGCCTTTATTTCAGCTTTGGGATCCATGTTGGTGATGCCATTTTAGGTTTGATTGGTACAGAAAAACGATTGGATTACACCGCGATCGGTGATTGTGTGAATATTGCCAAACGATTACAAGAGAACAGTGGTCCAGGGCAGATCTATATCAGCCAAACTGCATACTTGAGAGTCAAGGAACGAGTAGTAGTTTCAAAATTGGGACCAATTATCGCTAGAGGGAAGAAGAACCGAATTACAGCGTATCAGGTGATACAGACAATTTAGTTCGCTAGATCTGGCGTACTGTTTCTTGCAATTTCTCCAACCGTCTTTCTGCCAGCCCCGGAAGTGTATCTAAAACATAAAGAGGGCCGCTGCCTTCCACTGAAAAGGAAGCGCTGATTGAACCTTTCAGGCATGCCATAAGGGGGTCATAATGTTGTAGATACCCTGCAAGGAAACCTCCACAAAAAACAGCCCCTGCACCTGTGGGATCCACCACATGGCTGGGATATGCTGAAAGTACCCATCTTTTCTTTGAAGAATGATCCAATAAATATTGACCCTGGCTGCCACAATAAATAACAACCATTTCGGCACCCCAGCTACCAATTTGATCTGCCATTTCCCAAATATCTTCTGTTCGCCCCAAGAACAATTGACGGATCTTTGACTCAGTTGTTTGAAAAATCGTTGCATCGCGTACGAGATCGGGAAGTAATGAATAAAAAAGTGAATTCATGATACCTTCGCCTGGATCCATGCTGATTGTATGGAAGCCTCCTTGGTTGAGTGTATGCAGAAGGGTGGTGTATGAAACATAATCCAATGGACATAAATGGGCAGCTATTGCATCAAGGTATGATGGGGGAATTTCATAAGATCGTATATATTGGAGTGACGCTTGCGTCTGACTGTCTATCTGTTGGATGGGGTTGACATACCCCAATAGCCCTTTTGGAATTGGGATGCCTAATTGAGCGTAATGCGTGATTGGATCATCCTGGGTGAAGGTATCTGGCGAAGTATATCGAAAAAAGCGGATTGTATCTGGAATTTCAGGATGGGTAATGATGCCAAGGGTATTGATGCCGTTGGTTTCAAAAGATTCTAGCCATCTTTGTGGGTAAGTTTCGCTAATTCGAGCACAAACACCCGGTTTTTCATCCCAGAAACGCATGCCAACTGCACTAAAGATGCCATCTCCACCCGGGATATCAGCGCGAGAAATGCCTTCTTGCGTGAGGATATAATCGCGTGTCAGTCTACCAAGGACGATAATTCGAGGGAAAAAATCCAAAGTAGAATTCCGAGTTAAGTCTTATCTGGATTGACTATTTTTTAATAATATCAGTTTTGGGAGACCCAAAGTCAGATATCATACGTAAAACGCCTAACACACCCATGCCCAATTTGACGCCGTCTCCGGCAGTTAACTCTGGCTTTTGCTGAGATTTTTCTGCACGCTGCACAAGGATAAGGCTGGCTAAAAGACCAGTAACTGCTCCAATGACTGTACCTAAAAGCAATGCTTTTAATTTCCAATTATCAGATTGATCCATGATCCCTCTTGTGATTTATTTACGATTTCGATGAAACAAAGTATTTACTCCAGCTTGAATTTGCTGGATTTTGATGACAGGTAGAACGCTTTTATCAGCCAGTTTGTGTATGCTGAGTGCAACCTGGTAGAAAATCGTGCTAATTTTTAAACTATATAGAGGCAGGACATTTGTTATTTTAAAAGCTAAATAGATGAATCCCACTAAAATAACCAGAAGTGCAAAGCCAATCCCAAGCATTGGCAGGATAAGCCAAATCACAGAAATACTGGATAGATTTCCAATGTTTGCGCCTGAAGAGGAATTTTGTGATACCAACAATAAAATAAATGTCGCAAGAATAATAGCAATAACGGCGAAGATTGGAATATAAATCTGCCAGGTTTTTTGCCTGCGATGATCCATCTCACTGTGGCGATAGGTCGTAGGATGCACTTGCGAATTCATACGATTATTCTAACATGAAACAAAGACCTTGATTTACTGTTTTTGCGAGAGCATTTTCAGGCTGGCTCATATTCTTTGATAGTGTTGCAATTCTGGCATAGCCGTTCACTTTAGATGCTTGTACAACGGTTGTTGATTCCCAGATGATTTGCTAGTATTAATAATGAAATATACTGTATAATTGTAACAGTAGGACAAACCTTAAAATTTTAATTTATCTGCAGGTTTGTGACTTATTTGATCATTGACGTAAGCGTTTGAGCACTTAAGGACGCTGAATAATCGACAGAGAAATCTGTCTTGCTTAAGAATATTAACCAATTTTCTACTCAATTCTTAGTGTTTTTGTGAGTGAAATTGGTTGCCAGAATGAACAAATTGTACGCTTTCAAACAGGAGAACGTTTGAAATTCGGGATTTGACTCTTTCAAAAAATTTGATAGTTGTAGCAGGATTACTAAAACTGCAACTTAATTCTGGCATTCGTCATCTGATCATCTAGCACAGTCACACCTGCAAGGTGGATGGCTGTGTTTTTATGTCTGGGGTCATAACTGCAATCGAATCACAAAAGAGACATTCCGACCGGGTGAATATTTACCTGGACGATAAATTTGCTTTTGGATTATCGAATGTAGTTGCTGCATGGCTTCGTGTGGGGCAAGTTCTATCCGATGAGAAAATTCAATCCCTTTTAAAGCAAGAAGAGCAAGAATCCAGTTTCCAGAGAGCACTACATTTTCTCAGTTTTCGCCCTCGCTCGATCCATGAAGTACGAGAAAAATTAAACAAGGTAGGATATAGCCCTGAGATCATCGACAGTACTATTTCCAGACTAAAAGATCAACACCTTCTTGGTGATGAAACATTTGCGCAACAATGGATTGATAATCGAGCATCTTTTCATCCCCGCAGCCATCGTGCCCTTCGATATGAGTTGAAACATAAAGGTATATCTGATGAGGTGATCATGGAAGCACTTGCCAGCGCACCTGATGAAGAAATTCAGGCTCAACAGGCAGCTGCCAAATATGAAAGACGATTGGTTGGAACTGATTGGAATACGTTTCGCAATCGATTAGGTAGCTATCTGAGTAGATTGGGTTTCTCTTATTCCATCATTAAACCTGTTGTTGAAAACACCTGGCAAAAACTTCATCCTGATCGTTCTACTAATACTTTTGGAACCTATGAGGAATAAGAAATGTTAGGAACTAATAATTGGATAATGGAATTGATCATTATTTTGGTCGGTTTAGGGGCAATTGCTCTGACGACTTTCTTCATTGTGAGATCACGGATAAAGAAATTTTTTATTGAGCAACAAGAAAAAGCTGAAAACATTGTTTTAGCAGCCCGTGATTCAGCTAATATGATCGAATTGGAAGCCCGAGATCAGGCTCTTAAAGCACTACAGGATAATGAAGCGGAAATTGCCCGCCGCCGTTTAGACCTTGCCCG
>DAOUFE010000012.1:0-87938 GCA_034430215.1 Anaerolineaceae bacterium
TTGTCTTACTCCGTTTTATAAAATGCTTTCGCAAAAACTATTTTATTGGAGATTCAATGTCGTTCAACCTTCTTTTTTTAAACTGTCAGGTAGCTAGAAGAATTTATTTATTTTTCACTGTGTTATTTAAGAAAACAGAAAATATTTATTGTTCAGGAGGGACGATGGCTGATCAACCAGGTTTTTTCATTGGAAAGAAAGTAGATCCAGAGAAAGGAAAGCTGCTGGATGAAAAAGTGATCTATGATCCCGCAGACCTGACCACTCATGGTTTTGTTACAGGCATGACAGGCTCGGGAAAAACTGGACTCTGTATTGAATTGCTGGAAGAAGCTGCATTGGAAGGCATCCCCGCTATCATGATCGACCCAAAAGGTGATCTTACAAACCTGCTACTGCATTTTCCAGAATTCCGACCGGAGGATTTTAAACCCTGGATAGATCCGGATGTGGTGCGGCGAGAGAATAAAGACCTTGATACTGCTGCAGCCGAGACGGCTCTTATGTGGAAAGATGGTCTGGCTCAATGGGGATTAGGACCGGATGATATTCGCCAGTTACAGAAATCCGTAGATTTCACCATCTATACTCCAGGGTCGAGTGCTTCTCAATCTGTCAGCATCCTGGCATCTTTCCAGGCACCGGGAATTTCCTGGGAAGAGAATAGTGAAATACTGCGGGAAGAAATATCCAGTAATGTCACTGCGGTGTTGGGTCTGGTCGGTATGACGGATATTGATCCTCTTCGCTCTCGGGAGCATATCTTACTATCCAATATCATCGAAAATGCCTGGAGCCACGGGCAGTCGTTGGATTTGAATGAATTGATCTTGCAAACACAGAACCCGCCATTTGAACGATTAGGTGCTTTTCCGGTGGACAATTTATTTCCTGCGAAAGATCGTATGGAACTGGCTATGTTATTGAATAACTTCCTGGCCTCTCCTTCTTTTCAGACATGGATAGAAGGTGTACCACTGGATATTCCTTCATTTTTATATACTGCAGACGGGAAACCGCGTCATAGCATCTTTTATCTGGCACATCTGCCTGATAACGAGCGTATGTTCTTTGTGACCCTGTTATTTGCTTCGATTGAAGCATGGATGAGGCAGCAACGTGGTACGGGTAGTTTACGGGCATTGATTTATTTTGATGAAATCGTGGGATATCTTCCCCCAATTGCCAACCCACCCAGCCGTCCCATTATGTTGCGCATGCTTAAACAGGCACGCGCGTTTGGTGTAGGGCTACTTCTCGCAACGCAAAATCCTGTAGACCTGGATTACAAGGCACTTTCTAATGCAGGTACCTGGTTCATTGGCAGGTTGCAAACAGAGCGCGACAAGATGCGATTGTTAGATGGTTTGGAAAGTGCTCGTGGTGATATAAACCGGACAGAGATTGATAAGATACTTTCTGGAATGGGTAAAAGGGTATTTCTATTACATAATGTACATGCCAAAGCTCCACTGCTTTTCCAGACTCGTTGGGCAATGAATTATCTGGCTGGTCCACTCACCAGGGCACAATTACCACTGCTCAACCAGTTAGTAGGCAAAGGGAAAACACCTGCTACTGCCGGTACAGGAGCTATTGCTTCCCAGGTGGGTACACCAGTTACTAATGGTAAGAAAGCAGTTGCAATTCCAGCCGGAGAAGCAGGATACCAAAAAACCAAACCTATTGCTCCTCAAGGGATGACGGAATTCTTCATCCCAGCCGATCTGGGTATCAGTCAAGCGGTCAATGAAGCTGGTCTACCTGTTGATGGACCCATTGAAGCTGAAGGATTGGTTTATAAGCCAACCTTATTGGCACAGGCAGAGGTACGCTATATCGTTCAAAAATATGGCATGGAATATTCTCAGAAAGTAGCTTCGCTTGTTTCTGAAGGTACCCGAAATCTTCTCGATTGGGGAAAATATGCCTGGCGCGCATACGAGAGAAGTGAGCTGCAATCAACACCCATGCCGAATAGCCTCTTTGCTGTGTTACCCGGGTGGCTTTCAGATGCCAAAGCAGCTACCGCGTTTCGCTCTGATTTTGAAGATTGGGTATTTCGGACAGGTACTATACGCGTAAAGGTGAATCAGGTACTCAAGGTTTATGCTGGTCCACAAGTAACGGATGGTGAATTCAGAGATTTATGCAGTAAAGCTGCTGGTGAATTAGCTGATGCTGAACAGGACAAACTGGCTGCTACATATCAAAAGAAACTCAATGCGTTGGAGGCGAAAATCAAACGCCAGGAACTGGAAGTCGAAGAGCAAAAATCTGACCTGAATGCACGAAGACTAGAAGAAGCTGGAACTCATGGCGAGTTACTGTTGAGCATGTTTGTAGGAAGAAAAAGAAGTGTCTCCAAATCTATTACCAAACGTCGCATGACCAGCCAATCGAAACTTGAATTGAAACAGGAAGAGGAAGAACTGGCGGCGCTCGAGCAGCAGATGGATGCTCTCGAAGCGGAATACAAGAAAGCACTGGATGAAATACAAAACAAATGGGAGAAAGAGGTTACCAGAATCGAAGAAGTACCTGTCAGTCCCACAAAAACAAACATTTTTCTAGATAATTACGGAATTGCCTGGGTACCCTACTATCTGGTAAAGAGTGGGGGACAGGTGAAAGAGGTACTTGCCGCAAAGCATTAAGCAATAGAAACAAATAAAGGGTGCGATGATAAATGATCGCACCCTTTTTGATTCCCAAAATGGAAATTTAACCCATATCCTGACGACCAGCAAGTGCGCGTAGAATGGTGTTCTGATCGGCATATTCCAGATCGCCACCCATTGGCAAGCCGCGTGCAAGCCGAGTTACGTGGACTCCACTGGAAGTCAACTGCTGCTTAAGATATAAAGCAGTAGCGTCACCTTCCATGCTGGGGTTGGTTGCCAGGATGATCTCGCGAATACTTCCCTTTTCCACTCTTTCTAATAATGGTTTGATCTTCAGGTCATCTGGTCCGATACCTTCGATAGGTGAGAGCACGCCGTGCAGCACATGATAATGACCGTTGTATCCACCGGTGCGCTCAAGCGCTAATACATCCAGGGCTTCTTCCACCACGCAGATCAATCCGGGGTCGCGCTGGCTGTCTGCACAGATGTCACATAAGGGTTGATCTGCCAGAGTGATGTTGAAACATTGCGAGCACATTCCCGTAGCTGTCTGGAGTGCGATCAAGGCATCTGCCAACTGCTGTGGTAGATCATTATGTGTTCGGAGCAGGAAGAAAGCCAGTCGCGATGCAGTTTTTGGTCCAATGCCAGGCAGGCGCGAAAATGCATCTATTAAGTTTTGAACCGGGGCAGGCAGTACAGCCATGGGGTTAGAATCCGAAACCGGGTAAACCGCCAGCCAAAGGACCCATCCGTTCAGCTGCCATTTCTTTGGATTTTTCTATTGCCAGGTTAGCGGCGCTTAATACCAGGTCCTGAAGCATTTCAGCATCGGCATCTTTCAGTAGTTCAGGATCAATGGTAAATGCAGTGAACTGTTGGTCGCCTGTGATGGTAGCGGTTACTGCTCCGCCACCAGCAGAAACGGTGACAGTTTCTGTCTTAAGTTCTTCCTGGGCTTTCTCCATCTGTTCCTGTAGTTTTCTGATCTGTGAAAGCATACCTGCCTGACCACCTGAAGGTGCCATCCCACGATTAAATCCTTTTGCCATTTATTTACTCCTTCTTTTTGATCACGCCACCCAGATTCAGTGCCGCCCTTACTATTCCATTTTCTTCAATATCTGCATCGATGGGTGCACCTGTGGCTCTATTATTCAAAATACATGAAATCTCAAGGTCTTTCTCGAATACCTGCTTCAAAGCGCTGCATGTAAGTGCAATATTTTCTTTTGTTTCCATTTTCGATTTAATGACGTCATTCGCAAATGCCAGAACAAGCACATTTCCTTTCATACTTATGAGCTGGCATGAATTCAACAACCCTTCAGTGGCAGGTCTGATTTTGCGGACCAATTCTTTCACCTGCCTCCATTGACTTTGAACATCCTTTAGATTGGTGCCCGATTCTGTTGAGACACCTGCTGCAGTATCCTGTAATTGCGGTTCATTTTTTACAGGCTCAGGGATAACAGTCTGCGTTGTTATTTCGGACGGTGTAGGCGTTTGTGCTTGTACTGGTTTTGGTGATACCGATTTTACCTGCGAAGACACTGCGGGTTTGACGGATGCTTTTTGCTCTGTTTTAACTGGTACTGTTTGAGCTATTGGTTGACTTGCAGGCTGCATATCAGCCTTCCAATTGATGGATTCTGCCAGAGCAAGTTCGAGCTGCAACCCGGGCTGCCAGCCAAGCCGGGTTTCTGTTGCCGCTTCATTGAATACTCGAATTGTTTCGAGAATATGTTGAATCGGAAGTGCAGCAGATTGCTGCTGCATTTTCTGTCGAATTTCAGCAGAGATTTCTGGCTGATCAACCTTTCCCATTTTGACTAACAGGAGATTTCGCAAATAATCTACAACCTGTCTGGCAAACTGACGTGGATCAGTGCCTGCATCCAGGGCTTGCTGGATGATGTTCAGCCCTGAAGCTGCCTGATGCTGTATGATTGCTTCAACGATTTCAACTACCACCTGACTGGTGGCGGTCCCCAGGACCTGTTGCGCGTAGGTAAGTGTAACCTCATCTCCAGTTGATGCAAGCTGGTCTAGCAACGAAATGGCATCACGCATGGAGCCAGTAGCCTGGCGGGCTATCAGTGTCAATGCATCTGGTTCAACCTTTATTTTCTCGTCAACACATTTTGCCTGCAGATATTTCACCATTTCAGGCACGGGAATGCGCCTGAACTCATATCGCTGGCAACGAGAAAGAACCGTGGCTGGGATTTTATGGATCTCGGTGGTCGCCAACACAAAAATAGCATGAGCAGGAGGCTCTTCGAGGGTTTTTAACAGGGCGTTGAAGGCTGCTGTAGAAAGCATGTGGACTTCATCAATAATATACACTTTATATCTGCCGCTGGTCGGACTGAAGTTAATTTTGTCACGCAATTCACGCACATCATCAACACTTGTGTTGGAAGCAGCATCGATCTCGATCAGATCCAGGTATTGCCCCTTGTTGATCTGCTTGCAGGTATCGCATTCATCACATGGACGCTCAGTAAGATTTTCATTCAAGCAATTGACAGCTTTTGCCAACAGGCGGGCAGTGGTGGTTTTCCCTGTACCGCGAGGACCAGCAAACAAATAGGCATGTGCTGTTCTGCCGCTTTGAATGGCATTTTTCAAAGTATGAATGATATGTTCCTGTCCAACGATCTGATCCCACCGGCTGGGTCGCCATTCACGATAAAGCGCTTTTTTCATTGCACTCCTGCTTATGGTATTTGATAACTGGATCGCAAATTGCCATCCGGATCATACACTGATACTAATTCACCCTGCTGCCAGAGGGGCTGAGTTGATCCCCAATAGAGTGAAATGACCGTGTTGTTGCCTGATCTGGTATACACCTCTACTACACCACTGTACAGGGTAAGATCAGGGAAAGTAAAGATATTTCCGTCATTGTCCTGCAATGTCCAATTTCGCATCTGCAGAGGATCATCACCCACCATACGGATGCGAACTACTTCGGACTGTAGATCGCCAGCACCAAAAACGTTTTCAATCTTGATCACCTGCTCATCCAAAGGTGGCAGGGTTGGTTCTTGCTGCGTTTGGCTGCTTTCAGTAGAAGCAAATGACACCGAAGAAGCTGAATTTTGTCGCGCTAAAGTCCAAATCGTTAACACAATCAAGACTGTGGCAGCAGAGACAGCAACGTTTACTAATAAAAATGGCAGCCAATTTCTTGGTATTTTCATGACGATTATCTATGAATCATAGCATAATTTTTCGATAAAATGGGAGAAACACTTGTGACATATTATGGTGTGAAGATCGAGATCAGATTTGACTTATATCATTGATGGACATAATCTAATTCCACATATTCCTGGACTGCAGTTAAGAGATCCGGATGATGAAGATATTTTGATCCAACAACTGTTGATCTTTCGCAGAGTACGGAAGTGTGCTATTGAAGTATTTTTTGATGGAGCACCTGCTGGACACAGTGGCAGGAGAAGGGTGGAGACTATTATTGTGTATAATATTCGAGTTGGTTCTACCGCTGATGATGCAATACTGGCTCATTTGAAACACCTGAAGAAAGCTGCTAAAAATGTTATCGTGGTCAGTTCTGATCATCGTGTACAGGTAGGGGCAAAAGCCTACCATGCATCCATTATGGACTCGGCTACATTTTCAAGAGAATTACAACAAACTATTAACGCAATTGGAAATATCGATCCTATTCATGCTTCTAATGATAACGAGGTTGAATACTGGCTTGAGCAATTCCACAAGAGAGAAAAACCCTTTTGATTGTGAAAATCCTCTTAAGTAATTCTCATTAATGCAAGAAAAATGACTTGAAAAATTAAAACTGGGGGAGATACGCTAACAGACTTCTTAATACTTTTTAATTCTAATTAGACAATTCTGGTGTATATTATCCCAGACGCCGAAAAAATTTTACTGGTAGAAACGGTGTCACCACCTCTCTGCAAATCGCCAACGTGTTCCCCCCGCATGGTGGCATTTTATTGGAGCAGATGGTGGTTTCCCTCCCTGGACACCGCCAGTCATGTCCACATGACTGGCGGTAGTCTTTTAAACATTAAGAGCTGGGTAAATTCTACCCAGCTCTATGTTTTCTTATTAATGAATTAAATCACGCCCAGTTTTTTACCCACTTTTGTAAATATTTCCAATCCCTGATCCAGGTCTGATTTGCTATGAGCAGCTGAGATCATCGCACGGATGCGGGCTTTTCCTCTTGGTACCGTGGGGAAACCGATGGACATGGCAAAAACACCTTCTTCGAACAGTTCACGCGAGAATTGCTGTGCCAGCGATGCTTCACCTAACATGATAGGAGTAATAGGGGTCACGCTTCCACCCGTATCAAAACCGGCCTTCTTCATTTCAGCTTTAAAATAGCGGGTGTTTTCCCATAGTTTGTCAACCAGTTCTGTGGAACTTTCGAGGATATCCAATGCTGCAATGCAGGCGGAGACATCTGCAGGGGTCATGGCTGAAGAAAACAGGAATGGGCGCCCACGCTGGCGAAGCCATTCAACGATGACTGCATTACCAGCAACAACACCACCCATAACGCCAAAAGCTTTGGAAAGTGTACCAACTTCTATATCCACTTTTCCGTGTAATCCAAAGTGATCCACAATGCCACGGCCACCTTTACCTACAACACCTTCACCATGTGCGTCATCCACCATCAGCATAATATCATGCGCATGAGCGATCTCATAAATGGCATCCAAAGGAGCCAGGTCGCCATCCATGCTGAACACACCATCTGTGATGATGATTGCCCGGCGATAAGTCCCTTCATTCTCTTTAATCACACGCTCCAGATCTGCCGGGTTCGCATGAGCAAAGCGGATGATACGTCCACCTGAAAGCCGGCAGCCATCGATGATACTGGCATGATTGAGTTCATCCGAGAAGATGACATCTTCTTTGGTGATCAATGCCTGGATGGTAGCCAGATTGGCGCAAAAACCTGATTGAAAAGTAATGGCAGCTTCAACGCCCTTAAAAGCAGCCATGCGTTTTTCCAACTCCAGGTGGAGATCCATCGTTCCTGCAATAGTGCGGACTGCAGCCGGACCAGCGCCATATTTATCCAGTCCTTTCTTGGCTGCAGCAATCATTTCGGGACGATTAGCAAGCCCAAGATAATTGTTGGAGCAAAAATTCAGCACTTTCTTTCCATCAACAACCAACCAGGCTCCCTGTGGGCTACTAATAGTGCGGATATTATTGTACAGTCCTGATTCTTTCAATCCATCTAATTCATGATTGATCCAGTCCAGACGTTTGCTCATTCAAATTTCTCCTTAAATTCAGAAAGTGAAAAAAACTTTTCCTGTTAGTGGAATTATACATCCACCTCAATATCCACAAGATACCCTAATTCAGCAAGTGTATCACGGATAATCTCCTGGCTGCCTTGCTTGATCAGGCAAGTAGTCGGTGTAATGACTTCATTGATAAACCTTGCTGCCTTTGTATGCTGCAATTTTTCCATTGTTTCGGAATTTTCAAGCCGGAGAAGAATGGCAGCATGAATGTGATTAGTTGTTCCTGTTTTATCCCAATGCTCAACAGCCTGCATAATACCTGGAGGTAGAGGATTTTCAGCATACTTATGCAAAAAGGGTATCAATTGTGCGGGTGACAATCCCTGTTTGCTGGCTTGTTGAAACCCTGCAGGAGAAATTCGATAATAAAAGTCATCTCCTTTTCTGTTCTCCCATTGGCAAAATCTGGCAATCTGATAACGGACTGGACGAGAAGCTGAACGAGGAACCGTGATCAATCCCGAATTAAATAAGTGAATTTTTCCCAGAACCGGTTCTTTTATGCTTGGGGGGTGCCCATCCAGAAGGGAAGAGGCCCAGCGCGACCAGCGGAAGGCAGCAGGTTTAGTATTTTTCTCAGGAAAGGCGAGGTCTACCAGGCCGAGCAAATGCAGCGGTTGTATGATCAGGTAGCGGATCAAAAAACCATCTACTTCATCCCAACTGGAAAAACCACGTAGATACTGCCCATTTGTGGCACTGCGAATATACCAAGAATCATAATCCCCTGCCGGGCGTTGAAAATCGGGGATGGTCTGTTTGACACCCTGTATGAACGATTCAAGATTCCACCAGGTATCTGCAGGAATTTTCAGCAATAAATCCTTAATCGCTTTACGGGCGGGCAGGGGATGATTCTCCCAGGTTCCTTCGAATATCAAGCCATCTAAAAGTCGAAGTTCATTGACCGTTGTACTCGAAATCCAGTTTTGATATAGAAAATGTAATGCTTCCGAACGGGAGAATTCCAGGAAAGTGCGAACCTTTTGGGAATCTGGCATGCCAGATGCATCTATGATATTGCAGGATTGTAATAAAGCAAAAAGGAAGTTATAAGGTGTACTGAACAACCAATCTTTGAACTGGTTTGCCTTCATCTCACAACGTTTGGCAGCTAGAAAGGTACAGGCATCGTCTATGAGCTTTGTGGTCACCAAACGAGTTACCTGAATTTCTTCTGATAAGGCAGCATGACCTGGAGGTATATCATCAAGGTTCTGGTCAGATTTCAAAAAAAGCAAAATTTCTCTGGGAATGAAAGCATATTCCTGAGGTTCAATGGTGCCTGGGAAGAACTCTTTACCAATCATACCGGCGTAATACAGTTCTTCAGCCGCATTGATGGGTGTATGATCGGGTCTTTCACGGTTCCGGCGCGCGGACCCCATGATGCGAATATCGCCATAACGCCTGGCAAATTCTACCCAGGGCTGCGATCCGCCCAGGTTCTTCAGATCAAGCATTGCCTGTCTGGCAGAATCAGAAAGGATTGCAAATGTTTCGGTAAAGGTATTTCCCTGGATGATTTTATTGATCAACTGAATGCGCTGTGGTTCATTCGTAGCTGGTTGCAATGTAACAGCCCATTTTTCTGCAATAGCTTGCAGCATTCCCTGATCATATCGCGCATAAGTCTGGTTTAAATCTGGCATAGTATGGTTGAAGAATTAATGTATCTCAAAAGAAATTATACCTGTAATCATTTGGCGCTTTATACATGTGACCTGTATAATACTCATTGCATGGTCAGAAAAAGGCTGAAACATGGCACTTAAAGGTAATTTACGAGATTTCTCCCTCTCTCAATTATTGAACCTGATCAACCTGTCAAAAAAGACTGGCTCATTATTCATTGAGTCTTCTCAGGGTCTGGCACAACTTGCTTTTTTGAGTGGAAAACTGATCTATGCCAGAATCGGATCAGATAACAATAATCTGTCTTCGATTCTGTTTCAATGCAATCGCATTAATCCATCGCAATACCGGGTACTCCAGGAACGTGTCAATCAAATGACTGACAAGGAGATCGGGTTGCTGCTTATTAATGCAGGATACAGCACCTTTGAGGAAATTGTTGCATGTGTTCAAAACTATTACACTGAGATCGTTCGAAAAATGTTCACCTGGCTGGAAGGTGAATTTCACTTTGAAACGGATAGTTTATCTTTTGAGGAAAAGATAACCATCAGTCTTGACCTGGAAAATCTGATCGTTGAAGGCTCACGCCAGATCCGAGAATGGGAGCATCTACAAGAAGAGATCCCCAGTCTTGATCTGGCAATGCAATTCAGTGAGCACCCAGATAAGAATATCAGTAATATGAACTTGAGCGTGGAAGAATGGCGGGTGGTGTCTTATATTAACCCCAGGAATACCTTAAGGCAAATTGCCAGAGCCACGCACATGAATGAGATGGAAATTCGAAGAGTGGTTTTTGGGTTGATGCAGGCTGGTCTGATCGAATATGTGCATTCAGAAGCAAGCCCAATTCTTCATGATCGGATGTTCCCGACGAAAGATCGCCAGCAGCAGCGGTCGTTGATCAACAAGATTATCGATAAAATACGATCGATCTAAGGGGATAGAGTAAAAATGCAAAATCTTAAAATCGTTGTTACAGGACCTTTCAGCGCTGGAAAAACCGAATTCATCCGGTCGATCAGCGAGATCGATGTAGTGAATACTGAACGTAAAATCAGCAGTGCTGCTGAAAGGATCAAGAGTACAACAACCGTTGCTATGGATTTTGGAAGGATCACTGTAGATAAAGACCTGGTTCTTTATCTTTTTGGAACACCTGGTCAAAAGCGGTTTGATTTTATGTGGGAAATCCTATCTGAAGGAATGCTGGGTTTTGTTGTTCTGGTAGACAGCACCCGACCGGAAACTTTCAGAGAGGCGCGATTTATTCTTGAGACTTTCAGGGCATACGCACGCACCCCCTATGTGGTTGTTGCTAATAAACAGGATGATGAAAACGCATGGGATGTCGAGGATATCCGTATTGCCCTGCGCCTGGATAAAGAGATCAAACTTGTTCCTTGCGTAGCAGTAGACCGGGAGAAGGTCAAGAATGTATTGTTGGAACTGCTATATATCATACTGGCGGAGATGGATGCCGCCGAATCATAATTCGCTTATTATTTTCGTTCTAGTTTCCCTTTAATTCACCAATCCAAATTTCAAATGGCGAAAGCCGGATGCTGCCATGTTTATCAGGTAATGCAGGCGAAAACTGGTTTGAGAAAAGTATTTTTGATAATAGAGAGATTTCCTCAAGGAAAATCCTTCTGGGTTTTGACGTATAGTTAATCAATATCAGACATTCCTGATGAGGGATAGTTCTGGTAAAGGCAAGGATGGAACGAGACGCTGGCAGCAGAGGAGAGTATTCGCCAATCATTAAGGCAGGTGTTTGCTTTCTGATCGATAAAAGACGTTTGTATGCAGAAAGCAATGAGGATGGTTGATCCTTCTGTTCGGCAACATTGATCCCATTGGCATAATCAGGATTCACTGGCAACCAGGGCGACACATCTGTTGGACAAAAACCACCATGTGGTGAATTTTCCCATTGCATGGGGGTACGACAAAGATCTCTACCCTTGCGTGCTGCGGTGAATGTTGCCTCATCAACAGTAGAATGCAATAATCGGGTTTCCAGGTCGTAGATGTGATTACTGAGGGGGTCGCGGAATAGGTGAGCATCATCGATGTAATAATTGGTCATGCCGATCTCTTCGCCATTGTAAAGGAAGGGGGTTCCTTTTAGAAATAATAGCATGGCAAGGTTTACTTCAGCCAGTTCGCGGTCATGCTTACCATCACCAAACTGTGTGATCATGCGGTAGGAATCATGGTTGCCAAGGGTATTCGCAGCCCAGGCTTTTTGCGGCATTGAACCGAGACGCTGTTCTTGGTTATTTCGCACCCATGTAGGGGTTATCTGGTTGGTGTACTTGAGTGGAAAATTAAAAACCAATTGAAGCTCATCTTCACCATTTCCATAGAAACGGATATCATCCGTCTCTCCAACCAGAACCCGATCATCAAATTCATCAACGACCTGGCGTAATTCTTTCATCAGGGTATGAATTTCAGGTTGGTCTACCTGCTTTTGGAATAATTTTTTCCAAATTCGGTCTACTTTTCGCATTTCAGCAGGAGTTTTGGCGGCTTTCGATAGCGGATAAAGCTCGTCTACCGATATTGAAATACTGGTATCCTTCCATCCTTCCTCTTCAAAAACAGTACCTACTGCATCCAGGCGAAAACCATCCACACCCATTTTGAGCCAGAAACGCACCATATCGAACATGGCAGCCTTCACTTCGGGATTTTTCCAATTTAGATCAGGTTGCCCCTTAAAGAAGAAATGGTAGTAATACTCATTGGTTACCGGGTCTAGCTCCCAAGCTGATCCGCCAAAGGTGGATGACCAGTTGTTGGGTGGATTGCCCTTTTTTCCTTTTTTCCAGATATACCAGTCTCGTTTTGAGTTGGTGAGGCTGGAACGCGATTCTTGAAACCAGCGATGCTGATCAGATGTATGGTTTAGTACCAGGTCGAGGATCAATCGTAGACCACGCTGATGTGCTTCATCCAGAAGCAGTTTGAACTCTGCCAAAGTTCCGTATTCAGGAGCTACATCTTCATAATCTGATACATCATACCCGCAGTCGCACATGGGTGAAGGGTAATGAGGTGAAAGCCAGATCGCATCTACTCCCAGATCTTTCAAGTAATCCAGTTTGGATCGAATTCCTGCCAGATCACCGATTCCATCGCCATTTCCATCGGCAAAACTTCGAGGGTATATCTGATAAAAGACTGCAGTTTGCCACCACTTATATGAAAGTACCTGTTCTACCACAGCGTTTCTCCTGAAAGAACGTTTTTTAATGAATTATCTGTCCGGCCAGACCGTTCTCGGTTAATTCTGTAAGGATTACTCGATCAATCTTGTTCCAGCGCAACTCGGGTGAGGTTGCTCTCACGCGCAAATAATTATCTGTCAGTCCGTGCAACTGCCATCCAGCCTGATCGAGTCTGTCGGACGTTTCCCATAGAACATGCATTTCTTTTCCGATGAACTGTTGGCGAAATTCCAGGCTGGATTGTTCCAACACCTGACGCATCTGCAGACTGCGTTCTTTGCGTACTTTAGGATGAACCTGACCATCCATGCGGGCTGCTGCCGTACCAGGTCGGGGAGAGAATGAAAAAACATGTCCGGCAGCAAAGTGCATTTCTTTGACGAAAGCAAGGCTTTCTGTAAAGTCTTCTTCTGTCTCACCGGGGAAACCTACCAAAATATCTGTAGTAATGGCTGCATCTGGGATCATGTGGCGGATCATGAGAAGGAGAGACCGGTAGTCTTCAGGTGTGATCTTGCGCGCCATTCTTTTCAGTGTTGCTACTGCACCGGATTGTAAAGGTAAATGAAAATGCCGGCATAGCCGTGGATCCTGCCATAAACTAAAGAATCTTTCATCCAGATCCCAAGGCTCGATGGATGACATTCTCAAACGAGGAATGGAAGTCTCTTCCAGAATAATTTTGATCAAATCAACAAGGTGTTGAGGCGGATCATATTCCTGTCCCCAGGATCCCAGTTGCACTCCTGTTAGAACAGCTTCCTGTACTCCACCATTAAGTGCATGTTGTATATCTGCTAATACTTCTGATATCGGTATGCTGCGGCTGGTACCGCGTACCAGTCGGGTGACGCAAAAGGTACAGTGATTATTGCAGCCATCCTGTGTTTTGATGAAGACCCGGGTACGCGAATGGATCCCTGGGAGAGGTTTACGAATGAGTGGTTCCAGTTCAAACTCATCTACAGGTGTTTTTTGTGGAAAAAGATTGGTGATATCATCCTTAGCGTCATTCAACACAACGTGCTTTACCCCCGGCAGCTTACTTGCTGCATCCGGTTCCATCGTTGCCCAGCAACCAGTCACAACAATTTCTGCTTTTGGGTTCCGACCTGCCTGGCGGATCTTTTGCCGTGAATCTGAAGCTGCTTCGGTTGTAACCGCGCAGGTATTCACAATCACAAGATCAGCTTCTTGAGGATTATCAACCAGAAGATGGCCAGCCATGATCATCTGGTTGCCAATTTTTTCGATTTCACTCTGATTGAGGCGACAACCGATTGAGTCAAGAAATACACGCATGAAGGTGCTTATACCATAGATTAGGAAGAGATGCGAGTGCAGGAGGGATCAAGGATGCGAAAAATACCTTTTCTGAAGGCGCGTAACTGATTGTTGGATCTCTGGATTACCTACCCCATAGCTCTGCGCAAGAAGAAGGTGCTCTTCTGCATGTTTTGCATCTCCGAGTTCAAGGTACACCTGTGCCAGGTGGAGATGAGAAACAGCATGATCTGGCTGCTGGTACAACGCTGCTTCCAGGTATCGGATGCTGTTACTCAAGTCACCCAAAGCAGCCATGATCTGCCCCATACTATCCAAACTGTCAGGGTTATTTTCATCCAAAAGAATAGCTTTACGGGCAGCGGGTAAACCACTATCCCGTAAGTGAATACCCGTAGAGGCGCAGTAATTAGCCAGGCTCAACCAGAATTGCAGATTTTCAGGCTCAAGCTCTGTTGCAATAACATAATGCGGATATGCTTCAGCAATTGAATCCATTTCCACTAAGGTGTTGGCTATTTCCAAATGCCAGATACCTTGTTCGGGTTCCAGCCGTGAAGCTTTATACAATGCTACCAGCGCCTGATCAGGTTTTCCCAACCTTCGCATTTGTACTGCTGCAATCCCATTAGCAACCACAGAATCTGGATTGATCGCAAGTGCTTTTTCGATCTCTGCACTTCCATCCAATCCAAGTTGATACCGGGCTTCGGAAAGGAATGCCCAGGCTTCAGCATATTCGGGTTCTATGGCAATCGCCTGCGAAAAAGCTTCACGAGCCAGCTCCCATTCTCCCAAATTTCCTAAACCACGACCTGTTTGCAACAGAGTATAAGCTGGTTGATCTGAATCAGGATAGGAAAGAATAGGTTGAAGTATTGTGAGAGCAGGTTGGTATGTTTCATCTAATTCAACTGCCCGGTTGAGAAATGCCAGAGCTTGTTGAGGATTATTTATGCTCATGATCAAGCCAAGTTTGTAAAGAGGCTTTGCATCATAAGGGTATTTTGCAGACCAATCACGAAGGTGTTGCAAGGTTTTTTCATGATCGCCCTGAAGCTCTGCCAGATCCACAAGGCTTGCATAAAGTGTTGCATCTGGATTGGGTTGAGATGCTAACTCATCTAAAAGTTCGTTGGCAGAATATTTATCTCCAACTGAAATATATAAATTCGTAAGAGTGATCGTTTGAGCAGGTGAGAGCCTTTCCAGATTGGCTGCATATTTCATCGCTTGAATGGCACCCGAAAGATTTCCCAGGCTGCTTTCAAGCATACTAACCTGTAGCCAACCATTTCTCTGCCATGGTTCAAAGGAAAGAACCTGATACCAGGCTGCCAGGCTTTCTTCGGGTTGATGCTGTAATTCCGCTTGATGTACAGCTTTCATTGCATCTCCAAGAGGATGTGCGAGGATATTCACTCTCAATATCCAGGGCAAAATGAAAACTAACGCAATGCGGAACCACAATCCAGTTAAAGAAGTAGATTTCATAATTTTTCATGTAGATTGTATCCGAAAAACCTTAAGGCAATAAGAAATTGATTATTCTTACAAATGATATGAGGAACTAAAAAGAGTATTAATTTCTAGATAATCAAGCGAATATAATTGACGTTATAATAATAAGTTGATACAATCGCATGCTTTGTAACCATGTGTCGTTTGGAAAGGTACCGGCATTTCCGGATAAATTCAAAAAATGAATATCGATGATGAACGCGGAACAACCGTTTTGCGTCGTACGGCTGGATACAAACCCCCAAGAAGTTTATCAACCTGGTTAATTGGCAGGCCTCTGCAGACTGCAGATGCACCTCACCAAACCATTGGTAAGTTCATCGGATTGGCAGTTTTTGCCTCTGATGCACTTTCCTCTACCGCATACGCCACACAAGAAATGATGGCCATACTGGTTTTTGGTGGTATGGCTGCGATGAAGTATTCTTTACCGATTTCCCTAGCCATTATTGGACTTCTCGTTCTATTAACTTTATCTTACGAGCAGACCATCCACGCCTATCCTGGGGGAGGTGGAGCGTATATTGTTGCACGCGATAATTTTGGCGACTTACCAGCACTTACTGCGGCTGCCTCATTATTGACAGACTATATATTAACTGTATCTGTTTCCATTTCTTCTGGTATAGCACAAATAGTTTCTGCGTTTCCTGGTTTGTTCACTTACCGTGTAGAGATTGCAGTTGGTTTCATTATAGTTGTAATGCTTTTAAATCTGCGAGGTGTTCGCGAATCAGGTCGTGCTTTTGCTATCCCAACGTATATATTTGTTTTGCTAATGTACGTGACAGTTATAGTTGGTGTTGTTAGATTAGCGGCAGGAACACTTGGCTTTGTTGAAAATCCACCACAAATTGAAGTAACAGCTTTTCAAGAAGTTTCCATATTTCTCATTTTGCGAGCCTTTTCTAATGGAACGTCTGCGGTTACAGGTGTAGAAGCGATTTCAAATGGAATCACTGCCTTTAGAGAACCTCGCACAAAGAATGCTGGAATAACCCTGATTTGGATGTCGTTGATCTTGGGGTCATTGTTATTTGGGATTACTTTTCTGGCATATCATATTCAAGCTATACCTTCAGAAGCAGAAACCGTAATATCGCAATTATCCCGAACAGTGTTTAGCGGAAAAGGTTTCTTATATTTGATGACTATTGCAGCAACAACAGTCATATTAATATTAGCAGGCAATACGGCATTTGCTGGTTTTCCCCGCCTTGGTGCTTTAGTTGCTGAAGATGGTTTTCTGCCACACCAATTTACGTACCGCGGGAGCCGGTTGGTTTATTCATATGGAATTGTTGCACTCGCTTCAATTTCTGGTCTCCTCGTTGTTTTATTCAATGCAAGTGTAACTAGATTGATTCCTCTCTACGCAATTGGCGTCTTCTTATCATTTACCATTTCACAAGCGGGCATGGCAAAGCGGTGGTGGAAATCTGGTAAATTGAAAAAAGGAGCTGAGGTTAAAGAACGCGGTTCAATCTTGCAATATGATAAGCAATGGATGATTAAGATGTTGATTAATGGATTTGGTGCCTTAGTCACAGCAGTGGTTATGGTTGTTTTTGCTGTTACGAAATTTGTAGATGGTGCTTGGATCATTATTGTTTTGGTGCCAATTCTGATTCTCTTATTCTATGGTATTAATGTACATTATCGGAATCTGGCTCGTCGGTTGTCTCTTGATAATTTTGGCACGCCTCCAATGATGACACGCCACCGTGTAATTCTGGCAGTTAGCGGTGTCCACCGTGGCACGATGGCAGCGTTGCGATATGCACGGACGATCTCTGATGATATTACTGCAGTACATGTATCCATCGATCCGATAGAAGCAGAAAAAATCCGCAACAAATGGGAGATTTGGGGTGAAGGAATCCGATTATTGATCCTGGAATCTCCTTATCGTTTGATGATCGAACCACTGTTGGATTATATTAATGAAATAGATGCACAGCTTAAACCGAATGAAACAATAACTCTGGTAATGCCTCAATTCAATCCAAAACATTGGTGGACAAAACTGCTTCATATGCGTACGGCAGATACATTAAGGAAAGTCCTGCTTGATCGTTCAGAAATTGTGATTATTGAGGTTCCCTATCAGGTAGAATGATTTGCGTTGAAAGGAAAGTATGAGAGTAATTATTGTAGGTTGTGGACGTTTTGGATCAGAATTGGCTTACAGACTTTATTTGGGAAAACATGAAGTGGCTGTAGTTGATCATGTCAAGGATGCTTTCACTAACCTGCCAGTAGATTTTAATGGTCGTCTGGTTGAAGGAGATGCGTTAAATCAGGATGTGCTGCATCGTGCTGGCATTGAAAAGGCTGATGCCTTAGCAGCCGTAAGTAATGATGATAGCCTTAACATCGCTGTTTCGCATATTGCCAATAGTTTTTACAAAGTGAAACGCGTTGTGGCTCGAAATTATGATCCGCAGGTGAGACCAGTTTTTGAACAATTTGGTATTCAAACAGTCAGTTCAAGTATCTGGGGCGCACAGAGGTTAGAAGAGTTGATCTCACACCCTGAGATTCGTTCGGTACTCTCTGCTGGAAATGGCGAGGTGGAAGTATACGAATTGTTCATGCAATCTACCTGCGCTGGCATAAAAGTAAAAGAACTATTTAATATCCCAGAATGTATTGTGGTGGCTATTACACGGGCTGGAAAGGCACAATTCCCTGATGATGAGTTCATTCTCGAAGAGGATGATCTGGTGCATGTCAGTGCAACATTTTCTGGTATTGAAGAAATACGTAAGCGTATTAACGCGCGAGCGGAGGAATAAATGTTTGTTGTAATTGCAGGTGGCGGGCGTACGGGTTCACAGTTGGGAAGGTTGCTGATCCAACAAAATCATGAGATCAGGATCATTGACAATCGGAAGGATATTTTAAGCAGTGTCCATCATGAATTGCCAACAGAAGTAGTCATCGAGGGCGATCCTATACACCCCGATGTATTGGAGCAGGCAGGTATTCAACATGCAGACGTCTTGGCTGCCTGTACTACCAGAGATGAAGTCAATCTCCTATTAGCCTACTTTGCTCGAAGTCGGTATAATGTTCCACGAACAATTTCTCGTGTGAACAATCCACGAAACGCCTGGTTGTTCAATGAGCTATTTTCGGTGGATGTGGCATTGAACCAGGCAGAGATTTTGGCAAATCTCATTCAAGAAGAAATGTCATTAGGCGATATGATGACATTGCTTAAACTTCGCCGTGGTAACTATAGCCTGGTCGAAGAAAAAATCGCTGAAGGAGCTCCTGGTATTGGGATTGCGATTAAAGATTTAGGGTTACCAGATCGATGTGTTATTGCTGGTATCATTAGAAACGGTGAAATGATGCTCCCGCGCGGGATAACTGCATTTAAGGCTGGCGATGAAGTGCTTGCTATAGTCGATCCACAAGGTGCCAAACAATTGTCTGAATTGTTGATGTCGCCTGTGAAGAACAATAATCATAATCATAATCATAATCATAATAATCATTGATCAATTTGAACGGTCAATTGACCAGCCTGCTGGCATAGGTTATAATAGCCGTTCATGTAAATCAGGAAGCGAAAGGAAGTAAAATGCCGAAACGGACTTACCAACCCAAAATTCGTCGCCGGGTGCGAGTACACGGTTTTCGTGCCCGTATGGCTTCGGCAGACGGACGAGAAGTACTACGACGCCGACGGGAAAAAGGTCGTGTGAAATTGACCGTATCGAAAAACAACCACGTGAAAAACGTGCGTTGGTAAATCATTATAGGAAGCAGAGATCTGGTTAAAGACTGTTTACTAAAATGAAAGCATTACGTAAACAGGCTACCAGTAAAGCGGGCAGGCAAACGAAAGGTGAAACGCAGGTTTCGCCTGAAACACACCAGTGATTTTAAGCGGGTGCGCAATTCAGGAAAAGCATTTACGCATCCGTTTTTCGTATTATTGGTTGTACAAGGTGAACTGAAGACATCCCGATTGGGCATTACTGTTCATCGGGGCTTTGGATCCGCAGTAGCTCGCAACCAGGTAAAAAGGCGTATTCGTTCCATTGTTGGGCCCTGGATGGACAATTCTGATAAAGCCTGGGATGCAGTGGTTATTGTGCGGAATCAAGCGAAGCAAGCAGAGTATAATGAGCTATATACTGCGCTTGCAAGCCTGTTTGTCAGAGCAAGATTAATAACGAATGCTGAAAGAAATGATTCCTGAACAAGAAATACGCGGTTTGTATCATAGTGAACCGCGTCTACGTGATTTAAAAGTAACCTTGCGAACAATTCCGCGTTGGCTACTTTTAGGACTAATACGGATTTATCAAGCGGTTATTTCGCCCGCTCTTCCTCCGAACACATGCCGATTTTATCCTTCGTGTTCGCACTATGGATATCAAGCTATATATAGATTTGGCGTGATCAAGGGTTCAGCACTTGCTGTCTGGCGAGTGCTTCGATGTAATCCATTTAGTAAGGGAGGATTTGATCCTATTCCGGAAGAGGATGATCCTCGACATTCTATAACAGTGATGAGTGCACATGAAAGAATTTAAAAGAAAATATTTACTGCTGGTTGGAATGATCATCATTGCCAGCCTCTTTTTAAGCGGATGCGCTAGTGGTGGTGTTTCGATGAACAGCTGGCCAGGGGTAAGCGTACATGGTGATACGATCTATGTATCCAACCAGGTTTTGTATGCTCTGCGCACCACCGATGGAACCCTTAAATGGCAATATCCCGAGAAAGCAAGTGCCAAGAATTTGATTTATTCACCAGCCCTGGCTCTAGACGATCAGGTCTTGGTTGGTGATTATGGCGGTGTCTTGCGAAATATCAATCCGAATACGGGTACGCAAGCATGGACTTTTGAAGAGTCGGATTCCCGTTATATTGCTTCACCGGTGAAAGCAGGTGATTTACTTCTTGCTCCTTCGACTGACGGAAATTTGTATGCTTTAAATACAAATGGAGCAATACAGTGGACATTCTCACCCGGTCAGGCAATTTGGACTCAACCAGTTTCGGATGGAACCAATGTGTACCTTACTTCAATGGATAAGAAATTATATGCTATCCAACTGAATGACGGTGCAAAAATCTGGGAAATGGATATGGGTGCTGTTTCAATGGTAGCCCCCGTTCTATCAGAAGATGGCAACCTGGTATATATCAGTACTCTTGCCAATAAAATTTTGGCAGTGAATACTGTATCGGGTAGCAAAGCCTGGGAATATGAGACGACCAAAGCTGTCTGGTCACAACCTTTCTTGCAAGACGGAAAGCTCTATTTTGGGGATAATGCTGGTTTCGTAACCAGCCTGGATGCTGTCAATGGCAGTAAAGTCTGGTCTGCAGATATGGGCAGCCCTGTAATCTCTGGTGGAGCAGCCTTGTCTAATGGATTGGTATTTGCGACGGAAGGTGGCGATGTGATTTCTATAACCCCTGACGGAAGCAAGCAGTGGACCCGAACTGTTGAAGGTCAAATTTACAGTAATCTGGTCGTAAATAATGATCAGGTGTTGATTGCATTAACCAAAGGCAGCCAACTCCTCATCTGCTTTGATGCCAACGGCAATCAAGTATGGACTTTTACTCCTGGCAAGTAAGGGAATAGGATGATATAGATATGTGGGATGCAATAATAATTACCCCGTTCATTAATGCGCTGCTCTTTATCTACAATCTGGTAGGAAATTTTGGAGTAGCCATTATTCTTTTTACGATTGTGATCAGATTGATCACATATCCATTAAATGCCTCGCAGATTAAAAGCCCAAGCGCTATGGCAGAAATGCAGAAAGACAAGCGCTGGATCGAGGCACAGGAAAAATATAAAAACGATAAAGACAAACTGGCTCAAGAGCAGATGAAGTTGTATAAGGAATTGGGATATAACCCATTCTCATCCTGTCTGCCAACCCTCATCCAGTTTCCAATCATTATTGGGTTGTACCAGAGCATCATTCGTGCCATGGCAACGACCCCGATGGATATGCTGAATTTAACCCGGCATGTCTATTCCGGGTTCCTTAATGTAGAAACTCTGATCCCTTTGAACAGCCAGTTTTTGTGGATGAATATGGGTGAACCCGAACGGCTCAATCTAGGATTTATCAGTTTTGGTATCCCTGTGCTTGCCATTCTGGTTTTAGTTACTTCTTATATGCAATCAAAGTTAATGCAGCCACCAGCATCTGATAAGCCTGGTGACCAGACAGCCATGATGAGCAATATGATGACAATTTATATGCCATTCTTAATGGGATATCTGGCACTTACACTGGCATCTGGACTGGCTCTCTATTTTCTGATTTCCAATGTTTTATCCATTGTTCAATATGCGATCATGGGTAAATTGAACTGGAGCAATCTTCTGCCAAAGAAGAAATCACAGGATAAACTTTTACCCAAACCAGATCGCTCAAAGGCGAAGAAATGAGTCCTGAAAAAACAACATTAGAAGTTATTGCCCCTACAGTTGATGAAGCTGTTGCGCGCGGTTTGGAACAACTTGGCATCCCTGAAGAAGCTGTCGAAATCGAGGTTTTGGATCAGGGAGCCAAAGGGTTGTTCGGATTGGGAAATCGTCAGGCGCGGGTTCGTCTGGTTGTTCGTTCTAATAAAGAAGAAACAACCCAATCTACCGATGCAGAACCATCCCGGGTCTCCACTCCATCCCCGGCTATTGTGGAAGATGAGGATTATCCACTCGAATTAGCCAGGCATGTAGTTGAGGAATTGATCACCCGGATGAAGGTACATGCAAAAGTAGAAGCAAAATATACCGAACAGCAAAATGGTTCACCTGAACCGATGGTGCTGGTTGACATTCATGGTGAAGACCTGAGCATTTTGATAGGAAGACGCTCTGAAGTGCTCAATTCACTGCAATACATCACCAGTCTGATCGTCAGCAAAGAGTTGGGTCGTTGGGTACCCTTGTCGATCGATGTACAGGGATATCGCACGCGACGAGAACGACAATTAAAACAGCTTGCTCATAGAATGGCTGATCAGGCTATTCATTCAGGAAGACGGCAGGTTTTGGAGCCGATGCCTGCCAGCGAAAGACGTTTGATACACCTGGAATTGCGCGACCATCCGGATGTGACAACTGAAAGCGTAGGAGAAGAGCCTAACCGGAAGGTTACCATTCTCTTAAAGAGGTAACCCATGCGAGCGGTGGATATTATTATCAAAAAGCGGGATGGTGCAGAACTATCCCGCGAAGAGTTAGAGTTCTTTGTTAACGGATTTACCCGGGGTGATATTCCTGATTATCAGGTAAGCGCCTGGGCAATGGCTGTATTGTTACGTGGGATGACAGAACGTGAAACCACCGACCTGACAATGGCGATGGCAAATTCTGGTGACACGCTCGATTTGAGCCGGATCGCTCCGAATACGGTTGATAAACATTCCACCGGCGGGGTAGGTGATAAAACCTCAATAACCGTTCTGCCTCTGGTTGCTTCCTGTGGGTTGAAAGTAAGCAAAATGTCTGGCAGGGGATTGGGTTTTACAGGTGGAACACTGGATAAACTTGAATCCATCCCTGGTTATCGGGTCAACCTGACAAAACAAGAATTTTTAGATCAGCTTGCTTCATTTGGTTTGGTACTTTCTGGGCAATCCGCCGACCTTGCCCCGGCAGATGGCAAACTCTATTCTTTAAGGGATGTGACTGGGACGGTACAGTCATTGCCTTTGATCGCGTCTTCGGTCATGAGCAAGAAATTAGCGGCTGGTGCAAGCGCATTTGTTCTAGATGTCAAGACAGGTGTGGGGGCTTTCATGCAGTCACTTGACGAAGCATGTAAGTTATCTCATTTGATGGTGAAAATCGGTGAGTTGTGCGGCAAACGGGTTGTTTGCCTTCTTACCGATATGAACCAACCACTTGGAAGCGCAGTTGGAAATGCACTTGAGTTACGTGAAGCAGTAGAAACCTTGCAAGGGAAAGGTCCTTTAGATTATACCGAGCACTGTCTGACGGTAGGCAGTTACATGTTGGTTTTGGGTTCACAGGCAAAAGATCTTCAAGATGCCCGCGCAAAACTGGAAGATGTCATCCAGAATGGGAAAGCTTTTGCAAAATTCCGAGACCTGGTGAAGATCCAGCAGGGTGATATCCGGTATGTAGATAACCTAGATCTCTTACCCAGAGCGAAGTATGTAGAAGTAGTTCCTTCTCCAAAAGATGGGTATATCCATTCCATCAATGCCAAGGAAGTTGGAGAGACTTCTGTAGACCTGGGAGCAGGGCGTGCAAAAAAGGGTGATCCAGTAGACCATGCAGTAGGTATCATGATCTTACATAAAGTGGGCGATAAGGTGGAAAAGGGGGAACCTCTATTTACCCTGCATGCAAACGACATGGATAAACTGGAGCAAGCAAAACAACGGTTGCTTCAAATACATGTCATCAAGGATGCACCCTGCAAACCATTGACACATCAATATGGTGTGATCCAGTAAATATTAACCATAAAGTGCTTATGTAAAACGAATTAACCACCAAAAGCACTAAACACAAAGAAGAAAAGAAGAAGAAAACGAATAAGGCAGAAAAGGGATTCGAAAAGAATCCCTTTTCTTTCAAGATTGTTTCGGATTGCAAAAAAGTGTAGTCCTAGTAATGACGGTTCGTAAAGCAATAGAAGGTGATTAAAAAAACCTTTGTATCCTTAATGGTTTACAAGTATCTACTCATATTTCAACGCAATCACAGGTTCGAGGGTTGCGGCACGCATTGCAGGGAATAATCCTGAGAGTAATCCTACCAGGGTAGCGAAGACAATAGCGAAAATTGGCAGCCATGCAGGGATGACCGCAGCCAGGCTGCTCATCATTCCTCCACCCGAAGCAGCTTGCTGTGCCAGATAGGCAGATGCAACTACATTTAAAACTTGTCCGCCAATCCATCCGATGGCAACTCCTCCCAATCCTCCAATGAAACCAATTCCTGCAGCTTCACCAAGGAAGATACTCATTACATTCCGGTTGGTCGCTCCCAGGGCTTTCATCAAACCAATTTCTCGTGTGCGCTCGAGGATAGCCATCGTCATTGTGTTGGCAATGCCAATTGCAGCAACCAGTAAAGATATTGCTCCAATTCCTCCAAATATGATCTGCAGTACTGTAAAGAAACTGTTAATACTGGAAACATATTCTTGTGGAGTGCTTGCCATGTACCCCATCTCATTAATCTGGTCAGCAATATCTATAACTTCATCCGCAGAATTAGCACGAACCACCAGCCGAGAATACCCATCCTTATTCCGATTGATACGCTTCCCCTGCGACCATTCATTCCACGCCGTGGCATCTTCCATGCGAATAAAGACAGAATAATCTGCTTCGCCGCGAGTTTCAGCCAATACTCCAGTAATAGTGATAGGAATATTTTTCCGTATTTCCTGTCCATCCTGTGAATACTTAATTAGAACAACAGTTACTTTTTGACCAAGCAGGTCTGGTGGTTCTGGTGCTTCCTGCCCCGGACGCTGTTTGGGGTCATAAAAATTGCGGGTGACCCAACTTCCTATAACGGCTGTGCCACGCTCCAGGGTTAATGAACCTTCCTGCAAAGGGTAGTCAAAAATCGCAAGATCATCTGTTGCCACTCCGACAAACTGTGACCAACCTTCCAGTTTGCCATATTTCATCATGCCGCCTGACCATAAATAGTCATGCGGAATGGCGAATTTTACTCCAGGTATGGCTTCGATGTCAGTGATCACCTGGGGAGTGAGCAGTTTCATGCCCTGGCTAGAACCACCACCCATTACCGTAACACCTTGCCCGCTTGAATCCTCCATACCTGGATAAACATCAATGCGTGTCAGATCACTGATGCCATAAAGTTGACTTGTGGCGCTTTTCTGCAACCCTAATGCAAGAGATATTAAAACGACCACTGCTGCTGTACCAATTACTACACCAATGGCGGTAAGTGCCACACGACCTTTACGGCGACCAAGGTTATCTAAAATTAGACTAAAAAGATCCCAGAAACGCATGGTAAATTTTCCTGATTGCTAAAAAATCACTGATCATGTTAGGATTGCCCGAATTATCCTTTAAAAGCAGGTCCTTCTGTTTCATTGGGTATTTCTGGAGTTACTGGAATTTCCTGATTGGTTTGAGGGAGTCCACTTCCCAATCCGATCATACCTTTGAAAAACCGAAACAGCTTTTGCCCGAAAGTTTCTGCAACAGGCTCGGGTATAAAGTCTTCTCCCGTGCTGTCCATCATTCCGGGTTCTGGTGTGGGCATTTCCTCAACACTGATTTCCAATGTCTGGGTAATGGTGCGCGGCTGATTGAAATCATCGGTATAGTTAATGGTAATCTCCAGAGTCATTGGTCCAGCATTGTATGGAACTAGCTGCGTATCCAGAGTGTAGTAACCACCTGGATCAAGCGTGCCAACCAATGATATATTGTTCGTCAAATCTGCATTTTCGGCAGTCACTTTCATGTTGCCTAATACGGTTGTTTTCTTGCCAAGGTTGGTCACCTGGAGAGGTAGTATATTCGGTTGACCTGTGAACATAATGCCTGGATCGCGGTAGAACCCGATTTCTACCTGTGGCAGAGAATAAACAAGAAGCGTTATCACCTGATCATCCACCAGACGATTACCTTTACTGTCATTGTAAACAAACGAAAGTTTGAGCGTGTAAGCACCCGGCAGAGTGGATACATTGACAATCAATTGAGAAGTGATCGTTTGCGATGCCCCTGCATTTACATCGCAGATATATACCAGGTTGGAACTGCCAAGAGGAGCAAAGTTGGTCAAATCGCTTCCACCACCGGAAATTCCACCGGGAGAGGGAGTACCCGATGCATCAGGGCTGACCGTGCCGCCAATGACCATTGTGACAGCACGCGCATCAGCATTTCCCAAATTGCGCACATCCACATTCAAGTCAAAAATAGTTCCGGGTTGTAACGGATCTACATTGACGCTGTAATTGCTGATGACCAGTTGGGGACGCAGTGTAGCAGTGGAAGTAGCAGTAGGCCCAGAACTATAGTAGCTGGTTTGTTTTAAATTAATAGTGAATGTAAATGCTTCGGAATAAGCCGTACCGACAGAATCGGTATAGCTAAGGTTCCCTTTTAGCGTACCAAAGGTGCTGCCAGCAAGTGCGTTGCTGGATGCCATCACCTGGCTAATTTCTGTGGAACTGCCTGTGCCCAGTAGAGAAATCGCGTTGACGCCGCCGGTGTTCCGTGGGAAGAAATCAGCACTTTCGAAAGTGAGCACCAGATTGGCTGCTGGAGCATTGCCAACATTATTCAAGACAAGAGAAAGTTTAAAATCCTGCCCAGGGGTGATCTCTCCGCCATTTACAGAATAGGATGAAACAACAACCAATGGGCGAGCAAAAGCGGCGGTTGTTGTTAATGTGGAAGAAGCAGATGTGCCCGGATCACCTGCAGAAGTTACAATTACCGTGGTTGTATCAATCGCGCCACTGGTGGCTGTGGCTGGGATGGTTACTTTCACTTCAAATTTTGAGGTTTGACCTGCTGTAACCGGACCAATATCGATCTGACAGGTAGTAGTCCAGCTACCTGAGCAGCTCAAGAGAAAAGTGTCACTGGCTGAACCGGTATTCTTTACTGTAAGTGTATATGTAACTACGGTACCAATCGAGCCGGATTTGGCTGCAGTGACAGGAGAAAGGGTAACGCCATAAGTGGTTGGTGCAGCAGTTGGTGGCTCGGTGGTTTGAGCATAAATTTTTTGTGGTGGCTGGGTGGTCAAAAGAGACCCTGCCAACAAAATGATCAAAGTAATGGGAAAAATGAGCTTTTTCATGATAACGGACTTTCCTCCGATGGGATTAATTGATTGTTCAGGCTGGTGGCAGCGGTGTATTCTGCTTTTGTAACCACATTGCCATCCAGTAAATAAATAGTATGGGTTGAAAAACGCAGCATACGCGGATCATGGGTGACAACAATGACTGTATGCCCCTCACGATGGAGTTCAGATAAAAGTTGCATAATTCCCAACCCGCTGCTTGAATCGAGGTTCCCGGTTGGTTCATCCGCTAGGATCAGGGGCGGATTATTGACCAGCGCACGAGCGATAGCGACTCGCTGCTGTTGACCACCAGAAAGCTCAGTGGGTTTATGTGCTGCCCGATTCTCCAACCCTACAGCTTTTAACATCTCTTTCCCTCGTCTTTTTCGCTGTTCTTTTGGGATCCCAGAAAACCAGAGAGGGAAACTGACATTCTCCAAAGCGCCCATACTGGGAATCAGATTGAACGATTGAAAAATAAAACCGACAGTTTTTCGCCGGTATATTGCTAACGCGTTTTCATCCATACTTTCCAGCTTCTGATTATTTAGAATAATGCTGCCAGAAGTAGGACGGTCCAATCCTCCCAATAGGTAGAGTAGAGTACTTTTTCCAGAGCCAGAAGGACCCATGATCACTGTGAATGAATTGGCAGGGATATCAACATCGATACCTGCCAGAGCAATCACTTTTTGTCTGCCCAGGATAAAGACTTTCCGTAATTGGCGGACCTGAATAAACGAATTGTTTTCCATTTTTAGAAGAAATAGAAGGGTGTGGAAGTTCCCGCTCCACCAATTTTTGTTGAAAGATAACCAGGCAGTGCCATCAATAGCAAGACAACCAGTATTGAAACCAATGTAGCTGCCCAACTCTTTCCCCTGGATAAGCTGGAAATGGATATCACGCCCAATGCCACGAGAATGACCTGCCAGATATAATAGATATCAACCGAAACAAAAACCTTGTTAAGGAATAACTGAAAATTTCCCATATCTGTTGCAAAGAAACCGCTCAACCCGGGGCTGGAAATCAATTGTTTTGTAATGAGCGCAGAAAAAATTTGCACCAGATAACGGAGAGCAAACGGCATAAAAGCCCAACCAACGATATTCAAGGCGCTTTTTATGCGATTGCTACTTCCCGCAAGGGTTAAAGAAAAGTGCAGGATGCTGCTCAGGATAAGCCAACCCAGCCATAACCCTGCCAATGATCCCAATGCAGGAAATACCATGGTGAATACGGGGCTTGACATGCTTTGCTGTGCAGCAAGGATCTTCTGTTGCTGTTCAATAGAATAATATTCAAAATCAGGAGGCAGGGTTGCACCCATCTGTGCATTCAAGGCGCGGATGGGAGAGTTTACCAGTGCCAGGATGATGAGCAATACAGTAAGCACCAGCATGGGTGTCAGCCAGACCCCATTGTTCTGTTTGGCGATCTTTTCAAAAGTTGCTCGAGGTTTAAAGAAAATGGGAATCAACCATTCAAAGTGCATTTTTTTCGGATGCTCTACATCCAGAATATCCAGTTCTTCATCGTTCATAGTGAAACCCTCTTTGTACAATATTTTCCCCTCCCGATAATCGGGCAGGAATGATTAAGACGATGATAGCACAAAAAAGTTCCTGGAGAATGATGCCAATTCTACGATTACCCTATGATTAAATGATGGATAATAAATATATATGATTCTCAAAGGATAATTATTGTAAATGGTATCATTTTGAGTGGCTTTCATATTGCACAACCTGTTACTCTGTGGCATAATCAGGCATACTAAAAGCGATGATGGAAACGAGTAAATCTGTGTGCCCAACAGCGAGCCTGGAAATGGTGTGAGCCAGGTAGGGAAAACAGAATGAAAATCCTTCCGGAGCTGCGATCTGAACAGGAGATTCTCCCCAGTAAGAAAGCCGGGTCGTACCCGTTAGCTGTATGCAGATCTATTCCGTACCTGGAATGCATCTGATGAGAGCTCACTTTGGTGAGAAGCGGGGTGGTACCGCGGGTAAATATGTCCCGTCCCTGGTGACGGGATTTTCTATTTAATTTGGAGGAAGAATGTTCAGACCAGTTTCGCCTAAACTAAATGTCAGCCTGATGGAAGAAGGAGTGCTGCGATTCTGGAAAACGCATGATGTGTTCCATAAGTCAATGCAACAACGTGAAGGGCAGCCTTCGTATGTATTTTATGAAGGACCACCCACAGCCAATGGGAAGCCAGGTGTGCATCACGTGTTGGCGCGCTCATTCAAAGATCTGTTTCCACGCTATAAAACTATGTGTGGCTATTATGTCCTACGACGCGGTGGATGGGACACCCACGGGTTACCTGTCGAAATTGAGGTTGAAAAGAAGTTAGGTTTCACCAACAAGCAGCAGATCGAAGATTTCGGGATTGAAAAATTCAATAAACTGTGCAAGGAATCTGCATTCACATACATTCAGGAATGGAGCAAGCTGACTGATCGCATCGCTTTCTGGGTGGATCTGGATACTGCATATATCACCTATAAAAATGAATACATTGAAACTGAGTGGTGGATCTTGCAGCAATTCTGGAAGAAGGACCTTCTCTACCAGGGCTTTAAAGTTGTTCCCTATTGCCCTCGCTGCGGCACACCGCTTTCTGATCATGAGGTTGCCCAGGGGTATAAAGAAAATACCATTGATCCATCTGTATATGTGCGAATGCCTTTAATGGACGAAAAGGACACCTCACTGCTGGTTTGGACGACCACACCCTGGACACTACCTGCCAACGTGGCGGTGGCTGCCGGTGTAAATGTGGATTATGTAAAAGTCGAGCACAACCTCCCCGAAGGTGGAACCGAAAAACTGATCCTGGCGGAATCTCTGCTGGAAAAGGTATTTGGAGATGATACCGTCAAAGTGTTGGAGAGGATGAAAGGCAAGCAGCTAAAAGGGAAACGTTACCAACCCTTGTTCACTTTCTTGCCTTTGGAAAAACCAGCTCATTATGTGGTGTTAGGTGACTTTGTGACCACCGAGGATGGAACTGGTCTGGTGCATATTGCACCTGCATTTGGTGCGGATGATATGCAGGTTTCCATTGATAACGACCTGCCCATCATCATGACCGTAGCGCCTGATGGTACTTTCATCTCCGATGTGCGACCATGGAGCGGGATGTTTGTCAAAGAAGCTGACCCATATATCACACGCGATCTCTATGATCGGGGTTTGCTTTATAAGGCTGGTACTTACAGCCATACTTATCCTTTCTGCTGGCGCTGTGACACGCCATTGCTGTATTACGCCAGACCAACATGGTACATCCGTACCAGCCAATTCCGTGAAAAACTGGTTGAATTGAATAACAAAGTTAACTGGTATCCGGGTCATATCAAATCTGGGCGGTTTGGTAACTGGTTGGAGAACAATATCGATTGGGCGTTGGGGCGTGAGCGTTACTGGGGCACACCATTACCGGTATGGGAGTGCAAGAACTGCCGACATCAGGAATGTATTGGTTCTGTAAAGGAATTATCTGAGAAGGTAGGGAGGGACCTTACAGGTTCAGATCTGCATCGCCCGCATGTAGATCAGATCTACTATACATGCCCGGAATGTGGTGGAACAATGCAGCGTGTGCCAGAGTTGATTGATGTATGGTTTGATTCTGGCTCTATGCCTGTTGCCCAATGGCATTATCCATTCGAGAACCAGGAAGAATTTAAAAAGCAGTATCCTGCGGATTACATCTGCGAGGCGGTCGATCAAACCCGTGGCTGGTTCTATTCATTACATGCTATAAGTACTCTGCTGTTTGAGCAGGAATGTTATAAGAATGTCTTATGCCTTGGGTTGATCCTGGATGAAAATGGACAAAAAATGTCGAAAACCCGCGGTAATGTGGTATCACCGTGGGATGTGATTAACCAGCACGGTGCTGATGCGATCCGCTGGTATCTGTATACTGCCAGTCCGCCCGGGCAGGAACGCCGTTTTTCTGCTGATCTGGTGAAGGAAGTGGTCAGCAGCTTTACCATGCGTTTATGGAACACCTATTCCTTCTTTGTCACTTACGCTAATCTGGATGGCTGGAAACCCGATCCCGATGTGTCCTATGAGTACAGTTCGCTGGATAAATGGCTGCGTTCAGCGCTGCATACACTGGTGCGAGATGTGACCAATGCTTACGAAAATTATGACAGCCTGGGTGCGACCCGTCCGATCGACACCTTTGTCGATCAGCTTTCCAATTGGTTTTTGCGTCGTAGTCGCCGTCGCTTCTGGAAGAGTGAATCGGATGCAGATAAACAGGCAGCTTACGCTACCTTATATGAAGCTCTGGTTACTTTATCTAAATTGCTGGCACCAGCCATGCCATTTATTGCTGATGAGCTGTATCAAAACCTTGTACGGTCGTATGACAAGGATGCACCTATTTCAGTGCACCTGGCTGATTGGCCAGAGTATGATGCCAGCCTGATCGATGAGAAACTCAATCGAGAAATGACTCTGGTGATGAAACTGGCATCTCTAGGTCTGGCTGCCCGAAATAAAGCCCGCCGTACTGTACGACAACCTTTACAAGAAGCTGCGTTTGCTGTTGGCAGCGCAGATGAAATGGGTGTGGTCGAAAAGTATGCTGAACTTCTGGAAGATGAGTTGAATGTCAAGCATGTGCGTACCCTGCACGCAGCGGGTGAGTCAGTCTCATTCAGCTTGAATCCTTTACCTAAGCAATTGGGGCAGAAGTATAGCAGCAGATTCCCAAGCATTCGCCAGGCGATATTGGAATTGGATGCCAGCGTAGCAGGGCCACAATTCCTGGCAGGTCAACCAGTAACTGTGAAAGTGGGAGATGAGGAAGTCGCTATTTTACCCGAAGAAGTGGAAGTGCGCATGCAGGCTCGGGAAGGTTATGCCGTAGCTTCAGAAGGAGCATACCTGGCAGCCCTGGTGACTGAATTGACACCCGAGTTGGTTCAAGAAGGAATGGCGCGCGAATTTGTCCGCCGGGTGCAGGATTTGCGAAAAACTGCAGAATTCGATATCGCAGACCGTATTGTGTTGTATTACGATGTTACGCCCGGATTGGAAAAAGCTCTTCTAACCTTTGGTGACTATATCCGCAATGAAACACTTACATTGGAGATGAAAGCAGGGAAAGTACCCGAGGATCTTCCTGTTGTCTCGGATACTTTGAACGAAGGTCGTGAAAAGTTGACCGTTGCCATAAAGAAAGTACATAAATGATCTCGAAAACCGCCTGTTAAAAGCAGGCGGTTCTTTTTTTATATATCAAGCATCAGGAATAGGGTACAATAGCCACTATTGTGTAGGAGATTCCTTTGAAAAATGTAGCTAAGAAATACCTCTTCTTGGGTATGATCGCCGTGGTGATCGTGGTGTTGGATCAGGTAACAAAAAACCTGGTGCGAAATAATCTGGCAGTGGCAGAAACCTGGATGCCCTGGAAATGGCTGGAACCCTTTGCGCGCATTGTCCACTGGCATAATGATGGTGTAGTTTTTGGTTTATTTCAAGGCATGGGAGAAATATTTACCATCCTGATCACTGTTGTGATCGTAGCCATTATATTTTTCTATCCTCGAATTCCTGAAACTGATGTACCACTACGAATTGCCTTAGCCATGCAGGCGGGTGGTGCAATTGGTAACCTGATCGATCGTATAACCCAGGGATATGTCACAGATTTTGTTTCGGTGGGAAACTTCCCGGTTTTCAACGTTGCTGATGCGAGTATCACGTTGGGTGTAGCGGTTTTGCTGATAGGGCTTTATATTGATGAACGGAAAACACAGAAAAAGGAAAAGGTGATAACAGAAACAGAGCAGGAACTACCCGCTCAAGAGGATCAAACTGAATCTTCGAATGAGTGACCAGATCTTTACTTTCAAGCAAACAGAAGAAGAACCGGAACGATTGGATAAATTCCTGGTGCGCTGCCTGCCCGAATTTTCGCGAGCACGCCTGCAGGCATTGATCAGGTCAGGAAATGTTACCCTGGAAGGTAGGGTGATCGAGAAGATGAGTTTAGCGGTCACATCAGGACAGGAAGTAAAAGTCATTCTTCCCCCACCAGAACCTTCTGAGTTGATCCCCGAAACCATTCCACTAGATATTATTTATGAAGATACCCATCTGCTGATCATCAATAAACCGGCAGGCATGGTTGTTCATCCAGCAGCGGGTCATAGCACGGGAACCCTGGTTCACGCCGTACTGGCGCATGCACCTGAATTAACGGGTGTCGGTGGAGTGCAGCGACCAGGCGTTGTACACCGGTTGGATAAAGATACTTCAGGTTTAATCCTGTTAGCAAAAGATGATGTAACTCATCAATGGCTGCAAAACCAGTTCAAATCAAGAAAAGTTAGGAAGACGTATATCGCGTTAGTGGATGGGGCTCCTCCAACACCAACCGGCAGGGTAGAAGCGGCCATCGGACGCGATCCATCCAAGCGGAAGCAAATGGCAATTGTGCCCGATGCAAAAGGTCGGTCAGCCATCAGCGAATACAGGGTGGTAAAAACTTTTTCTCACCATACCCTGATAGAAGTACATCCTTTGACAGGCAGAACCCACCAGATCAGGGTACATATGGCGTTCATTGGCTGCCCTGTGGTGGGAGACAAGGTTTACGGACACAAGAAATCGACACTTCCTCTGAACCGCCACTTCTTGCATGCCCGTGATATTATGATCACATTACCCGGAGAAAAAACTCCTCGATTGTTTACCGCTCCCCTTGCTCCAGAGCTTGAGAAGATCCTGCAAGAATTGGAGAAAGGAAAATTCTAGAAAGCAAGAAGGTGCACCTATGCAATGGATTGATCTCCGTTCTGATACCGTAACCCAACCAACACCAGCGATGCGTGAAGCCATGGCGAAGGCGGAAGTGGGAGATGATGTTTATGGTGAAGATCCCACAGTAAATAAGCTGCAAGAACTTTCTGCACAAAAAATGGGAAAAGAAGCAGGCTTATTCATTCCATCTGGAACTATGGGAAACCTGGTGGCGGTGCTTACGCATTGTGGTCGTGGTGACGAAGCCATAATGGGGAATCTTGGACATACTTTTTTATTTGAAGCGGGTGGAGTGGCAGCTTTGGGGGGTGTGATGCCTCACACAATCCCCAATCAAAAGGATGGCACATTAAGACTGGAAGATATAGAAGGCGCCATCTGGGAAGAGAATGTGCATCATACAACCAGCCGCCTGTTGATTCTGGAGAACACCCAGAACAAAACGGGGGGGATGGTATTAAGCGCTGAATATACAGATCGAGCAGCAGACCTTGCGCATAGTCGTGGATTAGCTGTTCATATTGATGGGGCGCGGATTTTCAATGCAGCTGCCGCTCTGGGTGTTGATCCTTCGGTTTTAGTTAAAAATGCAGACTCGGTGACCTTTTGTTTGAGCAAAGGGCTTTGTGCTCCTGTCGGCAGTGTGTTGTGCGGAACAAAAGAGTTTATTAATAAAGCACGCAGGATTCGTAAGCAATTGGGTGGAGGAATGCGGCAGGCAGGAATCCTGGCGGCAGCAGGTATTGTCGCTCTGGACGAAATTATTCCTTTGTTACCACTCGACCATGCACATGCTCGAACTCTGGCTGAAGGGTTAAAGAAAATCCCCGGATTGTATGTTATGACCGATCCTCCTCAATCTAATATGGTCTTTTTTGGATTGGATGAAACTGTTCCTCTCGATGGGGTAGAAGTGGTCAAGATGGCGTCTCAACAGGGTGTGCGTTTTAGTACCGTCGGAAAGCGGGAGTTTCGCCTGGTAGTTCATCATTGGATCGACGAATCCGCGATTACGAAAGCGCTAGAAATCATTCGGCGAGTGGTAACTAGTTAAAAATTTATTTGTGGAAATAAAAGAAGCCTGAATTTTCAATCTGATTGCGCCCCTTTTGTTTGGCTTTATACAGGCGTTTATCTGCAAGATCAATGAGAGAGAATGCATCATCTGCTTCTTCAGGTAAAACGGCAACACCCTGACTGATCGTAGGGGTAGGTACAAAGTTGCCATCATTACAACAGATTTTCAGTTCCTGCATAGAACTCCGGACTCGCTCAGCAACAGCAGTTGCTTGTTCAATATTCGCATTTTGTAAAGCAATTGCGAATTCTTCTCCGCCCCATCGTCCTACCAGATCTGAACTCTTGACATGTGATGTGAGAATTTTGGACAATTCAACCAGAACTTTATCGCCAAGTAAATGCCCCCAGGAATCATTATAGATTTTAAAGTAATCGATATCCAACATGATTAATGCCAGCGATTTCCCTTTTAATTTAGCAGTGACGATTTTTTCTTCCAAATCAGCAATAAAACTTCCATGATTCAGTGTCAGAGTCAGACTATCCTGTCTGGATTGCTGTGTTACTTCATTGTGGTGGCGGGCATTATCGATTGCCAGAGAAGCCTGTGTGGCCAGTGATTGCATCATTTCAAGGTCTTGCTGGGTAAAAGCGTTTGGTTTATATGATGCTATTGCGATCAGACCTATGGATTCCTGTTTTATTATCAATGGAATTCCCATCCAGCTACGGCTTACTTTGGGTTGACCTATCACTTTATAAGGAATACCCAGTTTCTGACTATCTTTTGAAAGATTGTTCAATAATAGAGGTTCACAAGATTTAATCACGTGACCAGCAAGAGTATTAGTGATGGGCACATCCTGACTGGGAAAGAAAATGCCATCATCATAAACCAACTCGAAATGTATATTTTCACCTGTTAAGAAAGCAACATAATACGTATCCGCCTCAAGAGCCTGTTGAATCGCATTGCTGATCAGGGTGATGACCTCGTTTATCTCCAGTGATGTGCCAAAGGATAATGAAACCATATTCAGAGTTTTTAAGCGGACTACTTCTTTGGCAACTGTTTGACGCAAAATGCGAATAGTTTCAATGAATACAACCCCAGCAACGGGTAGACTTATTGCCAACATCCAGGTGGATAAAGATACGTTTCCAAGTGTAGGCTTTAAAATCCAGAATCTAGCAATTGAAACCAGCACAAGATACAGGTATGCGGGACCACGACCTGAAGTTAAAGTAGCAGCAATGAGAGATATTGCAATAAGTACCAGAGAGATACTCATCATTTCTACGGTGTCAATAAAGGTAATTACACTGATAAAAACTGATGTAAAGATTGCAATGATCCAATTTATAACCGGATAACGATCTGATAGATGGAAAGAAAAGAAAACAAAGAATACACTGAGTACGATATATAAAAAACAGGCAATTACGCCAGCCAATCTGACAGTCCGTTCATGAATAGGACTGAGAAAATGCCCAATAATGAGCACATTCAATCCCAAAAGCGCAATGGCAATGGGAAGATAAATTCGTTGATCTTCTGATAAGGTGATTGAGGGAAACTTCGATGGTTTCAACTTAGCTAGAGTCCCAAAAATATTTCAAATAATTTAGCATACAAGCTCAAATAAATCAAATGATTATGGTTTACGCTTTTGCAAGGATGAGTTCAAATAAGGAAAATTTGATGGGTCATGTTTTGATATAATAAAATGCCTGAGGTTTCTGTAAGAAAACACTTTAAATGTATAAAGGAAGAAAATGATATGGAAACTTTTGTTACTATTGAGCAGATCAACCGCGCTGCCGGATATATTCGCAGCAAACTTCATCAAACACCGAAAATTGGTTTGATCCTTGGATCTGGTCTGGCAGATATTGCCGATGAAGTAGAAGAAGCTGATGTTATTCCTTATGAAGAAATTCCAGATTGGCCTCTCTCTCATGTGATTGGGCATAAAAACCGATTGGTAGTCGGAAAACTTGCAGGACAAACTGTGGCTGTAATGCAGGGACGTATTCATTTTTATGAGGGGTATAGCATGAGTGAGATCACCATGCCAGTACGGGTTTTACAGCGCATTGGGATGGAAACGATGGTAGTCACGAATGCGGCAGGGGCGATCAACCCCGAATACATTCCAGGTGATATCATGCTGATAACGGATACCATTAATCTGATCTGCATGACGGGAAATAACCCCTTGCGAGGCCCAAACCTTGATGAATTTGGCACTAGATTTCCTGATATGAGCCAGATGTTTGATCGAAAATTAGAAGAGTTGGCACGTTCCCAGGCAAAAAAGAAAAAGATCATCCTGCGTGAAGGTGTTTATGCAGGCCTCTCTGGACCTTCATTTGAATCACCCGCTGATCTCCGTTTTCTCCATGCGATCGGCGCTGACGCAGTTGGTATGTCAACAGTTCCGGAAACGATTGTCGCAAGGCATGGCGGTGTACGAGTTCTAGGTTTTTCAGGTATCACAAATAAAGCCAATTTGGATGGCAGTACCATCACCACCCATGAAGAAGTCCTTGAAGCGGCTGAGTTGATCGTGCCAAAGTTAAAAGCAATCCTGTTGGGGGTGTTGACTGAGTTTTAAATGAGTGCATTACTGCGGTTTTTACAAGATTATGAAGTTCCCCTCTACATACTCTTGGGTGTAGTGGGAATAATTTATATTCGAAAAATGGCTGTTTCATGGCGCGAATGGCGGATTGCCATGTTTGGCCTTGAAAAAGAAATCGCACAACGGCATTTCTCTTCTTCCCTGACTATTGTTATACTTTTATTATTAATGAGCATGACAATATTTGCTCTCGTATCTTTCATTGCGCCGACTTTTCCTGGGGTAAGCACACTAAACACACCGACCATCGATCTGATGGCTACATCAGTTGGTACTGTTAATCCATTGGAAACACCTGGAGTTGGTACGACCATTGCAGCCGAAACAGGTACCGGTTGTGTTCCTGATCAACTGGAATGGACTTACCCGCTAGCTGGTGATAAAGTTTCGGGGTGGGTAGAATTGAAAGGTACTGTAAATATACCAAATTTAGGATATTACAAGTTTGAATTCAGCCAGCCTGGCAGCAGTACCTGGATTGCGATCTCTGCTGGGAATAAAGTCGTGATAGATGAGACGTTGGGAGGGGTGTGGAATACTGAGCAGTTGACACCTGGCGAATATTCTCTCCGGCTGGTGGCATTTGACAGCAGTAATGAAAATAATCTGGGCACCTGTGTTATCTCTGTACAGGTTGTGGCTCCGCAATAGAAATTTGGAGATTAATGGTATGCCTGAAATTGAAATCCGTCCGATCAATAAGAACGATCTTCCAGCACTGGCAAGTATTGATGCAAGGTATGAAACAAGCCATGTTTGGCAGCTTGAAAGGCTGACTGATGAAACCCAGGTAACGGTAAGATTGCGGCTTGCAAGATTGCCCAGAAGTGTTCGTGTTGATTATCCAAGACCTTCCTCATTGATCACTCCAGAATGGATGGCTCAGGCATTTGTGCTGGCTGCATACCTTCATGAACAGCCAGTGGGTTTTGTTCGTACGAGTGAAAAGATCACTCCAAATACTATCTGGATAACCGATCTCGTTGTTAAAGAGAGTGAGAGACACCAGGGTATTGCAACTGCTTTGGTACTTGCAGTACAAGATTGGGCACTTCATCGAAATATCAAGATGATAAGTATTGAAATGCAATCCAAGAATTACCCCGCAATCCAGCTGGCGCATAAATTAGGATATGAGTTCAGTGGATACATTGATCATTATTATTCAAACCGTGATATTGCCCTAATATTTTCAGGATCAGTGCGATAGGATCAGTAGATTCTATGGTTTCGACTTTTCTTGATTGGATTACTGTGATTTTGCGTACCATAAGCCAGATACTTATGGCTGGTGTGGCTATCACTGCATTTTCTCTTTTTCTCTATGCAATGGCTTTTAACCTACGAGACCGTGTAGCGCGTACTTTTGCATCGATCATGGTCTGTGTGATCATTTCCTTTACTGCTGAATCACTGGCCAGCACAGAGATGAATTCCAATCAAATAGGTTTCTGGTTAAATTTACAATGGGTTGGAGTAGTCATGCTCCCTCCAATATATTTGCACTTTTCCAATGCACTGATGGAAACTACTGGCAGACCCAGCCATGGCAAATACCGTATTGGGATTTTGCTTTCTTACTTTGTTTCATTTGCTTTTCTTATGCTCATTCCATTGGGATGGTTTGTTGGACCGGTCATTTTTAATAACGTTCCAATACCTCATCTGCAACCAATTATTCCGACATATATCTTTGCCGTTTTTTACTTTATCACAATTGTCATCTCTTTCTTCACCTTCAGACGAAGTTATCAACGTACCACTACATCAACCAGCCGGCGACGAATGAGATACCTTATTGCAGGAGCTCTTGCACCCGCGATTGGTGAATTTCCTTTCCTGCTCTTTGGATCGGGGATCATCGGAATACATGGATTTATCTTCTGGTCACTGAGTGCCATAAGCAATCTTTTTGTAATGTTCTTAATCATTGTCATGGCTTATGCAGTTGCATTTTTTGGAACCCCCTGGCCTGATCGAGTTGTAAAAAACCGGCTCTTTAAATGGTTGATGCGTGGTCCATTTACTGCCAGTGTAACGCTGGGAGTTGCAACCATCGTACGCCGAATAGGAGCACTATTTGGTGAAGATTACACTGCTTTTGTTCCTATCAGCATGGTATTGACCATTCTTATTCTTGAGTATGGAATAACAATATTTGCTCCATTGGGAGAACGAATTCTTTTCTGGGGAAAGGATAGCAATGATCTTCGAGCTATCCATGATCTGGAAGACCGCCTGTTAACTCGAAATGACTTGAGACAATTCTTGGAAATGATCCTATCTGGTGCTTGCGATCGCCTACAAGCAAAAGGAGGGTATATTGCATCCTTTACACCCGATGGAATGGATAAACTACTAGTAGTAGGGAAGCCTGCTTTGGAATCAATGGATTCCAAAGAACTGGAAGCAATGGTTTTGGATAAGAAGGATCAAGAATCCTATTTTTGTTGGGGAGAAGACCTGCTAATCCCTCTGGTTGAGCATGAAAACGGAAAGCAACTTATGGGACTGATGGGAATTTCTGGTGTAGGAAATCACCCAATCGATACCGAAATTAAACAGGTGCTAGATATTCTGGCAGAGCGAGCTACCTTAGGTTTGCGTGACCGTCGATTGCAGGAGGACATCTTTGCTAATATTCAAGAGTTTTCACCTGACATGGAATATATAGAACGGTTACGTGCATCTGCACGCTATGGAAATACTTCATTTGTGACAGGTGATCTCCCCGAAACCTCATCAGATATTACCCAGTGGGTACGAGATGCACTTGGACACTATTGGGGTGGACCTCGGTTGACTGATACTCCCTTGATGCAGTTAAAGATTGTTAGAGAAGCGATCATCGAAAATAATGGTAATCAAGCCAATGCAATGCGGGCAGTATTGCGAAAAGCAGTCGAAAGAACACGCCCAGCAGGAGAAAGACGTTTCACTGCTGATTGGATATTGTATAATATTCTTGATTTGAAATTCTTGGAGGGAAAGAAAGTGCGTGAGGTTGCACTCCGTTTGTCGATGTCTGAAGCTGACCTGTATCGAAAACAAAGGATTGCAATTGAAGCAGTAACAAAGGAGATCCTGTCGATGGAAAATCAGGTGGGAAATGCTTTAGGATTCAAAGATACCTAAAATGGAAAATCACAGTTTACATAGCTGATACTTTGGGAGAGGGAATGACTGAAAATTGGGAATTGATGGAGGGAGAAAATATTGAAGGATCACATGATGAGGGGTGGTGGTCCTCGCTACTGGCGGACGAATCGATGCTGATCGCAAGCCCGGGTAAACAAGAACAAGGCTTGGATGATCATCCGGTAGAAAAAATGGATGGCACAAGATGGGATATGGTCAAAAAGCTCTATGAGCAAGATGAAATCATGACCTTTGAAGTCCGTGGATATAATCGGGGTGGATTATTAGTTTCTTCTGATGGAATCCAGGGTTTTGTTCCCATTTCACATATTGTGAATATGCCTGTTGATTTTAATGAAAATCAACGGCAAGCGTTTTTAAATAGCTATGTCGGACAAAGCATTGAATTAAAAGTGATCGAATGTGAGCCATCCATGGAAAGGATCGTTCTTTCAGAAAGGGCTGCAAAAGCGGGTTGTGGGAAAAGAAAACAACTCTTTACTGTCTTGCAACCTGGTACAAAAGTAGAAGGAACGGTCACAAACATTACTGATTTTGGTGTGTTTCTTGATCTAGGCGGAATTGAAGGTCTGGTTCATGTTTCCGAATTGTCCTGGGGAAGAGTACAGCATCCATCTGAAATTGTACGGATTGGCGATATAGTAGAAGCACTTGTTTTACAGGTGAATGAAGAAAATAGCCGGGTGGCATTAAGCATGAAGAAATTGCTCCCCAATCCCTGGGAGAAATTAGTGAACGAATGTAAAACGGGAGATGTATTACCCGCCAGAATTACATCAATTCTTAAATATGGAGCATTTGCGCGATTGGAATATGGTGTTGAAGGATTAATTCATCGTTCATCGATTTCTCTTCTTGAAAATAATGGTATTCAGGGTACACTTCAGCCAGGTCAATTAGTTCAGGTAGAAATATTACATATAGATTCTGAAAGACGTAGATTGGGATTAGGATTGGTAGATTATTTATGAGGTTATCTTCAAACAAAAAGCAAGGCAACCCATCCAGTATCAACAAACCACAAGAAACATCGAAGCCGAAAACTACACCCCGCTGGCTTGACACGCTGGCGGGTTTTTCACTTCGGTTTGATCGTTTCATTCGGGATGTTGTTGGATTGGTGCTTATTGCCAGTGCGATTTTATTGTTATTTGGATTGCTTGATTTTAGTAAAGGGAGCGTGATCACACCCTGGGCGAATTTTGTTCGCCGTTGGTTGGGTTGGGGGGCTTATGGTTTTGTGGGTTTACTTACCCTGGGTGGGGTCATGTGTTTGTGGCGCAGTTCAAAACGGAAAACTCTTCTGTCTCTCGGGCAGATTTTGGCATTGGAAGGCGCTCTATTTGCCTTTGTTGCATTGCTGTCATTATTTGGCGGGCAGCTCATTGAACGGGCTGAAAGTGGTTTGGATGGTGGTTATATTGGTTGGGGTCTGGCAGAAATTGTAAACCGTATCTTACCCCCTCCCTGGGGCACCATCTTTCTTTCTCTCTTATCGATCTACTTTGTAGCTGTTGGATTTGGAATAGCAAAAGGAATTGCCCATATGATCGATCGATGGCTGATTCCTTCTGAAAATGAGAATGTACCTCCAGTCGATTTACAGGATGGTGTTCTTGAACCCCTGGAAGCTCTCACTCCCCCTATGAAAGAAGAAAGCGAGAAGAAATCGATTCCTACTGATCAACAACCCGCAGTTGCTGAGATGGAAAAGGAAAGCAGATTACCTCCTTTGCATGTACTCATGCAAGAGCAAGCCAGTAAACCTGATGAAGAGAATATTCATTCAATTGCCAGTGGAATTGAGCGTACTTTACTGGAATTTGGTATTCCAGCCAGGGTGGTTGGATACCGTATTGGACCTACTATAACGCAATATGCTGTAGAGCCTGGTTATATTGAAAAAACCGGTCCTGATGGCGATATCATTCGTCAAAAAGTTCGTGTTTCTCAAATATCCAATTTGCAGCGCGACCTGGCATTATCACTTTCCGCAGAACGGATCCGTATTGAAGCCCCAGTTCCCGGGCAGGCATTTGTTGGGATAGAAGTACCCAATGAACGGATCTCCATCGTGCGATTAAGAGGAATTCTCGAATCAGATGCCTTTCAGCAAGTGGGATCGCCCCTTGCGATCGCTATGGGGAAGAATGTATCAGGGCAGCCAGTGGTGGCAGACCTGAGCCAAATGCCACATTTACTGATTGCTGGTACAACTGGCTCGGGTAAATCAATTTTCATTCAATCATTGGCAACCTGTCTTGCTATGAATAACACGCCATCCGATCTGCGGATGGCAATGCTCGACCCAAAAATGGTGGAGTTGGTACGGTTTAATGGACTGCCCCATTTATTGGGGAAAGTAGAAACTGAAGTCGAGCGTATGCTGGGTGTACTGCAATGGGCAGTCGAAGAAATGGGCAGAAGGTACCGTTTATTGGAAGAAGCTCATGCCCGTGACCTCGAAAGTTACAACCGTAAAATGCAGCGCCGACATTTGAACACTATTCCGCGTATTGTTGTGATCATTGATGAATTAGCGGATTTGATGATGAGTGCACCAGACCAGACTGAACCAGCAATTGTACGCCTGGCACAAATGGCGCGCGCTGTGGGAATTCATCTGGTGGTAGCAACGCAACGCCCCAGTACCGATGTAGTCACAGGGTTGATCAAGGCGAACTTCCCTTCGCGCGTTTCATTTGCAGTTGCTTCATCCATCGATTCAAGGGTTATTCTCGACACGAATGGCGCAGAAACTTTAATGGGGCGTGGTGATATGTTATTCCTTTTGCCAGAAATTGGTACTCCGGTGCGCTGTCAGGGGGTAATGGTAACTGATCATGAGATAGAAAGGGTAGTCGATTTTTGGAAAAAAGCTTCTACTGAAGAAGCACAACAACCCTGTCCGTGGGAAGAACTGATCCAGGCACAAAGCGAAACACCGGATGATGAACTACTGCAAAAGGCGATCGAAGTTGTTAAAAAGGCGCAACGGGCATCTGCATCGTTGTTGCAACGCAGGTTACGCGTAGGTTATCCGCGAGCTGCCAGTTTAATTGATAAACTGGAGGAGCAAGGCATCATTGGACCTGCTGTAGGGGGTGGAAAAGAGCGAGAAGTTTTTTACGGTCCTGATGATGACAATGATCCCTATGACCATCGAGATGAAGGTACAGAAGAAGAAAATTGATGCTTGACAGAACGTTTTGGTTCTTGTACTATTATTCGGTTTTAAGAAAGCGATTGAGATAAATGGCAGAAGAAAATGTAAATATAGCCAGCAAAGAACATAAAACTTTTACAGACAAGCTACGAGGAATTTTCAAAGGTGTATTCCTTCCCGTAGCAAAGTTCCTGACCCGTTTAGGAATCAAACCTAATGCAGTCACCCTTGCAGGATTAGCCGGACATTTTGGCGCAGCAGCTTTGGCTGCTACCGGTTATATGACATGGAGTGGTATTGTCATTTTATTAATGGCACCGATGGATTTTTTGGATGGAACGATGGCACGGCTGCGCGGTGAATCATCCCGTTTTGGCGCTTTTGTAGATTCAGTAACCGATCGATTCTCTGAAATTGCCATTATGGGTGGATTGCTCATCTACTTCTTGTTGCAAGGCAACTGGCACGCATGTGGGGCAGTATATCTGGCTGCAACTGGTTCTGTGATGGTCTCATATATTCGATCAAAAGCTGAGGGTCTTGGATACGAAGCGAAGATCGGGTTACTCAGTAGGGTTGAGCGTTATATTATCCTGGTTCCCGGGTTGATCTTTAATGTTCCTGAGTATGCTTTATGGATCATTGGTGTATTTGCCTATTTCACTGCCGTACAAAGGATCGCAAGTGTAAGAAAACAGGCTCATGCGGAACTTCATACTTCAAACGCTGGAGCCAATCAAGAAAAGTAACATGGAAAGGATGTATACCCCATGATCGTACGAGAAGGATTTTCAATAGGACCACTCTTTATTTATTGGTATGCCATTTTGATCATGCTTGGTGCTCTTGGAGCGACGATCATGACTTCACAGCTTGCAAAGCGCAAGGGGGAAGATCCCGAAATACCCTGGGATATGCTGCCCTGGCTGCTTATCGGTGGAATAATTGGTGCAAGACTCTGGCATATTTTTACCCCTCCAGCTTCGATGGTGGAGCAAGGCATTACAACCGGGTATTATCTGACCCATCCTCTAGATGCTTTGAACATCCGAAATGGTGGCTTAGGGATCCCTGGAGCTGTAATGGGTGGTGCTTTCGCTCTATGGCTGTATTGCAGGAAAAAACGAATAAAAATGATGTTCTGGATGGACTTGATAGCACCCGGACTGGCTCTGGCGCAAGCTATAGGACGTTGGGGTAATTTTCTGAACCAGGAAGTATATGGTGCTCCCAGTACTTTACCCTGGGCGATCACAATCGATATGGCACACAGGCTTCCCGGTTTTGAGAATTACGCCACATATCATCCTTTGTTCCTTTATGAATCACTATGGAATTTCTTTATCGTGGGGTTACTCCTCTATCTGATCATGACCCTTAAGGATCGGTTGATCGCTGGAGACATCTTCCGGTTCTATTTATTCCTTTATCCTTTCGCACGTTTCCTGCTCGAGTTCCTACGGCTAGATCCATCGCCTGTAGCTGGATTGAATGTCAATCAGACTCTGATGGCTGTTCTGATGACTGCCTCTATCGTCTGGTATATCTGGGCACACCGGAAGAAAAAAGGTGTTGTGAATATTCAGGCAAATCCTGAAAATCCTTCAAATCCTGAAAGCGAAGAATCAGTTGAAAAGGAAATTTCTGAGGATAGTTCGTTGGAAGAACCATCTGATGAAGGGGATCAAGGAAATAAGGATATTGAAGAAGCCCAACCATCTAAATAGGAAGATCACCACACTCCCCAACAGGGGAGTGTGTGTTTAAAGAGAATATACTAAGGAATAAACGATTTGTTTAATTTGGTAATGAGGTGAATGATGAGTAAAGTAACAGTGTTGGGTTCTGCCCATGCAATACCAGATTTGGATCACGATAATGCCCATCTATTGATCCAGGCAGGAAAAACGAATATCCTTGTTGATTGTTCCAGCAGTCCCGTACAACGTTTACAGAAGGTGGGGATTGTCTTGGATGATATCAGCAATATCATCTTCACGCATTTTCACCCTGATCATGTATCTGGTGCTCCACTTTTTTTCATGGTAATGTGGCTGCAGGGGAGGCAAAAACCTTTGCATTTGTATGGATTGGATATTACGCTTTCAAAAATACATCAGAATATGCAATTATACGGGTACGAAACCTGGCCGAATTGTTACCCAATACAGTATCACACCATTCCTTGTGAAAATGGCGCGTTAGTGCTGGAAAATGAGGATATCAGAATCGTTTCTTCTCCCGTAAAACACCTGATCCCAACTATTGGAATACGCGCTGATGATAAATCTACAGGTAAAAGCATGGTGTACTCCTGTGATACTGAGCCATGCGAAGCAATTGTTGAGATGGCACAAGGAGCGGATTTTTTATTTCATGAAGCTGCTGGTGCTTTGAAAGGTCATTCTTCTCCTGAGCAAGCTGCCGAAATTGCCCAGGAAGCTGGTGTAAAGTCACTTTACTTGATCCACTATGCGTATGCCCATCCCAAATTAATGGATATGGTAGAACGAGCCCAGAGAATATTTTTTGGACCCGTGCATCTTACACATGATCTCATGACTATAGAATTGGATTAGTTACCAGCCTTTTAAAAATACTTCCCAATCTGAGTTTTCTGCCAGGAAATGGCTGAAAAGATAATAGGCTGAATGAGGAGGCTCTTTGGGGATGCGCAGGAGGTGCATTTTCGCTTCTTCAAGTTTTCTGCCCCCTTTATGATGATTACAGGCAGGGCAGGCTGCTGCGACATTCTCCCAGATGTGAAGCCCTCCCATGTGTCGGGGAATTACATGGTCAATGGTCAATTCCTGGGTGTGTTTTCCGCAATATTGGCAGGTAAATTGGTCACGGCGAAATACTTCACGGCGAGTTAATCGAACGCATGGGCGCGGGGCATGAACCATGGTTTGCAAACGGATCACTGATGGTTTGGGAAATGTAGCGCTGCTGGTATGAATGACACCTCTGCCATTGACTACCAGTGCTGCTCTCTCCGTCAAAATTAACCCCACTGCTCTTCGCATTTCGCAAACATGGATAGGTTCGAAGTTAGCATTGAGAACAAGTACCTGTTCCATACACTATCCAATAATAAAATTATAGCATGAGAATTTTTACCCTTCGCGTACTCATCTTACGTGCTTCTTACCCACAATAATTTATTGCATGGTTTCAGTCAAAACTTTGATCGCAATTGAGCTTGCCAGCCCAGGGTTATCTTCTTCCAATACCAGAGCCAATGCAAGGGGAGTGCCTTGCCAACTTGGAACTGTGCCCGCGATCGCCCAGGTGATGATGCCTTCTTCTGTTTGGGCCTGCCCTATAGCTTGCCACGTGGCTGTACCTGCGATAGTAAGGTTCTGCACGTCATTTTCGAGAATGTTCTTGGGGTATGTAGAAGTAGAAGGCTCAACCGGCAAGACCACCCAGCCTTCTTTTGGAGTATCTACTGCCATAGCCAGTAAAGGTGCAGGTCGTTGACCATTGACACTATATGCAGCGGCTGCTAAAGCTACCTGCAATGGGCTGACGCGAAAGCTGCCCTGACCAAGAGATGCTTCTTCCAGATTGGTTAAAGCTGATACATCACTGGGTTTGGCAGCAGCCAAAGGCAAGGTGTTCGTCTGGTCAAATCCCCAGGTATGATAGACATTTATAACCGTTTCGAGATCAAGTTTTTTCCCAAGGATGATCGACGCCTGCGGGCAACCAGCCTGTACTGCTGCATACCAGTCATTAGAAACAGGGGGAAGAGCACAATGCAGTGTTGTGGTACCATCCTTCATTTCATAGCCCCAGGAATTGGGTATAGCGGGAAGAGAATTTCCCAATGATTCATACGCAGTCAGCAAGAAAGGTGAAAGCAAAGTGCCCAAAGGATATTCACCTTGTGTAGCACGGTTGATCAACGGCGCATTACTGTCTTCCTTCCAGGTTTCCCACATGGTATCCAATTGGTTGGCATCAAAATTAGGATGCGAGGACATTACAAGAATCTCTCCACTTTGTGCGTTCAGTAGGACCAAAGCTCCTTTTTTACCAGCAAGCAACTCATCTGCTTTCTCCTGTAGATCCAAAGAGATAGTCAAACGTACATTTAAACCTTCTGGAGGTTGATTGTAAAGAAGATCTTGCCAAAAAATCTTGCTGTTGGATATTCCTTGAAGACCACGTAGGTATCCATCCATACTGGATTCAATTCCACCCTGCCCATATAATGGATTGGAATAACCGACAGTATTGCTCAGTTCAGGGTATAGAATAGTGCGAATGTATTCTCCAGTGTTTCCTGTTGTTTGAGCGATCACCTGATTTTTTCGGTCGAGGATCTCACCGCGAACTACATAGCGGTCATTAATTGCCCAACGTGGGTTATCGTTACGTTTCAGGAGAGAATCTGATTGGATAATTGCATAATATCCATTGATCAATGAAATCGCTGACAGAGCAGCCAAAACACCTACACTGATAAGTTTATATGGGAAGGTAAAAACCATGTAAGCAGGGCTTTCCTCTGGCTGATTGCTTATCAAAAGCATGATCAAACCAGCAATACATGCTGTCACCAGAGATGATCCACCGTAAGACACAAAGGGAAGGGTAACACCAGTGAGGGGGATCAATCTAAGGTTTCCACCCATAATGAGCACTGCTTGTAAAACGAGATACATAGTAATTCCCGCAGCCAAATATCTCTGAAAAGAATTCTTTGCTTTCAGAGCGGTCAGCATACCTCGCACGGTAAACATTGCATATATCAAGATCACTGCGGAGGTTCCAAGCAAACCTGTTTCTTCACCTATACTGGAAAAGATAAAATCCGAATGTGAAACAGGGACAACCGTAGGACTTCCCAATCCGGGGCCACTTCCAAATAAACCGCCATTGGCTACCGCCAATAAAGATTGAACCAATTGATATGTCTGATTACCTGGATCGAACCAGGGATTTAACCAGGAATTAATACGCACCTGGATCACATCAAAGGCAAAGTATCCTATCACTGCGGCAGATAAGATAATGCCTGCGCCGATTAATAAAATGCGCCGCTTTCCTGAAGCAAGGTAAATAATGGTAAAGTATAGAAGAATGAAAATAGTAGCAGTGCCCAGGTCCTTTTGTGCCAATAACAAGAAGATAGCAGCACTCACAAGAATGATGGTTGGTGCTAATAGTTGTAGAAGATTCAGGTGAATAGGTAGCCTATCTGCCAGATAGGCTGCCAGATAAACCACCAATAAAAGTTTTAGTGGTTCAGATGGTTGAAGATAGATACCACCCAACCAGAGCCAAAGGCGTGGACCTTCACCAGATGGGTATGTACCGATGAGGAAGGTAAGTGCCATGAGCAATAAACCACCTGTAAGCCACAGGTATTTATACCTTCGCAACCAGTTGAGAAAGACAGGAAAGCGAAGTCCCAATCCCATAATTACAAAAGCCAGGATTAACCACAATGTTTGGCGAAAGCCAAAGCTCGTTTGTATTGGCAATTGCCCGTCTAACCGCCAGATTGTCATCAAACCCAAACCACAAAGGATGGCAATGATGGGTAAAAGATAGGGATCGCGTTCAGGGATCAGTTTATTCACCTGGCGGTGGAGAAAAGCAAATCCTGCCAGCCAGACAATGAATCCAATCCAATGTGTCCAACGATAATCAACATTCCAGGTATGGTATCGAACAGCAGGTGATAGGGTTGTGATAATTGCATACAAGAAAAGAAAAGCAGCACCCAGATTCATTAAACGGCTCTGGGTGATGTCTTTTCTGGCTGGAGAGGATGGAAAAATGAGGTTCACTTGGAAAGGTATTTGCTTACCAATAGATGATATTTTTCAAGTGTTGCATGCTGGATGACCGATGGATTGGTAATGATTGCACTGGCTAAAGCATCCTGACATTCGCAATGGGTGTCGGGTTCTACCATCTTTACCAGATTCTCGATCGCTTGTTGCGCTGCAACGGTATTTTGCTGCAAGGTTCGAGTGACCATTTCTACACTCACCGGCTCTTCAGAAATATGCCAGACATCATAGTCGGTGACATGAGCCATAGTGCAGTAACACATTTCTGCTTCGCGTGCTAAAAATGCTTCTGGGGAAGCGGTCATACCTATTATGGACATACCCCAGCTTCTGAAAAGGTTTGATTCTGCTCGAGTAGAAAAGCGTGGTCCTTCAATGGTAATCAGGGTACCGCCCTGATGTACTTTCACTGAACCGGTTTTTTCCACTGCATGGTACACCAGGTTGGAGAGGCCAGAACAATAAGGATTTGCACTTCCAATATGAGCGACAATGCCACCTTCAAAAAAGGATCTTGCTCGCAGGCGAGTGAAATCAAGCAACTGATCAGGGATGACGATATGACCAGGAGCAAAATCATCTCGAAGAGAACCACATGCACTAATACTGACTACATTCTGGATGCCAATCATTTTCAAGGCATAAATGTTTGCTCGATAGTTCACTTCAGTGGGGTTGAAGATGTGCCCAATACCATGCCGGGCTAAAAATGCTACTCTTCGATCGGCCAGGGTACCAATGAACAGGGGGCTAGAAGGTTTCCCAAATGGTGTATCCAAATCCAATGTTTCAACATCCTTCAAGGCAGAAAACTGGTATAACCCCGATCCGCCTATGATTCCAAGTATGGGTTTTTCTGTCATGATCCCTCCAGGAAAAAGATGATTCTTATATTTCAAAATCATAGCATACATACTGCCTGTTCGCCAGAGTAATTTGCGATCATTTCTAAAACAAAACAAGCCAATATAAATCTTCTTCATGAAGAAATACGTTGGCTTGTTCATATTTTCTGTTCAAAAGATCAGTGAACAGTTGTATGAAAGAGAAAATATTACTACTCTACTACTGTTACATCTACAGCTTGTAATCCTTTTGCACCTTGCTCCACAGCGAATTCGACTTTTTGTCCCTCATTTAGAGACTTGTAACCGTCGACGCGGATCTTTGAATAATGAACAAACACATCAGGTCCATTCTCCTGTGATATGAATCCAAACCCTTTTGTGTTATTGAACCATTTTACTGTTCCGGTGATTCGATCCGACATGACACTTCACTCCTTCTCAGTGTAGAATATCCGGTGCTTCGGTTAGTTCTCGCATTGTGGTGAATTAATTCTGGCGGAAAGCCTGGCTTCCCCCACATACAGGAAAACAACTTAGCATCCAACGCATTAATTTTAGCATCAGAAAATATTAATGTCAAATTAATCATGAAGAATGTCAATTGTGTGGTGTACAAAATTTCATGTACTCTTCGTGTGTAGTGCAATATTCCACTCTTCAGCGAAAAATTGTTAACCTATCTGACCACCGCCGGGATGGAAGTAGATTTCGTTTTGCTCTGATTGAACTGCAGATGCTGGTTTAGCAGCTAACAGTGTTTCAAACAACGGTAATTTCCCGGTTTTGACTGCATTTTCTGCATACAGGTACATGGCTGCTGACCACGCTTGATGTGCGTATCCCATGGGATGACCATACTCTCCATGCAACCATTCATTGAATTCCCAGGGTTGGGTAAATCCCTGTTGGTTTGCCTTTGCCAATCTGACAAGAAGCTTCTCTGCTTCCTGGTGCCAGCCACGGCGAATCAACGCAGCAACATGAAAACCACCTACCATCGGCCATATCCCACCATTGTGATATTGATTGGGCAGGTTGAGATTACGGCTGCGATAATACTCCCGCCATGATGATTCACCGGGGAAAATAGGCGGGTAAATTGCTTTGGTGGGGTAAGGTTCTGCCATGCCAACCTGTAACATATACCGTAAAATGTGTTCTGAACGGTGACCATCTGCAATTCCAGTAAGGATTGCCAGCAAATTACCCAGACTATCACACCAATCTCCATATTCACGAAAGGCAACCCAGGGAAGGTAAAATGGACGGCTTGAGATAGTACCAATGTTGTAATAGAGCATAAACCATTCCAGGCGAATGGCTTTTAATTTTTCAAGATGCTCTGCAAAATGGGCAGCCACCCAGCAACGATCGATCCAAAAAAGCAGGTTAAGGCGCTCATGGATCGATTCAGCACTGGTATGGCAGGGCATATTCATGGTTAGGTTTGGAATTTCTTTGCTCAATTCTTCAACGGCTAGTGTGGCAGCATAGTACAAGACATTATCGTATAAAGAGTTATAACGGATGCAGATCAGATCCATCCAATTTCCCGCTTCAGGAATTTCTAGCAGACCACATTCGTTCATATCCTGATATTGCAGCCAGGTGAGTGCGCGGGCGATGCGAGACCAGACTTTTCTGACAGCTTCTGCATCTCCAGTGGTTTTATACAGAGCATATTGACCCAAAATGAACCATAGATTAGCATCACAGGCACCAGCGTTCTCCGTACTGATTGTGTTATCTTCCGGGTTGATATTGAGAGGAACCAATCCCCAACAGGATTGGTGGCTGCTTAATGTTTCCAATGAAGCGCGCCCGGCGGCAATTAGCTCCTGATCATTGGATGCCAGAGCACCAAGTAAGGTAATGGCGCTATCACGCCCCCATACCTGTGGGTATCCTGCCGGATCTGCAGAGGCACGAAAGCCATAGGGTGTTACGCAACCATGCAGAATATCCAACGCATGTTTTCTTGCTTCTGTTGTTAATGCCAGTTCTGTTTGATCCATTTTTGCACCAGAATTCTTTTTATCCTTTAACTGCTCCACCAAGCATACCACGAATGAAATATCGCTGGAAAATGATATACACCAGTAATATTGGTCCAGCCACGATTAGCGAACCAGCAGCCATCAGAGGAATGTTGGCGGAGTATCGACCCTGGAAGAACGCCAGACCAACAGGCAGGGTTCGCATAGTTTCGTCCTGGATCATAACCAGAGCAAGCAAGAACTCATTCCAAGTCCACATGAATATCAATACCACCAGGGTAAGAATCGCTGGTCGGGCAAGGGGCCAAAGGATCTTCCACAAAACTTGCCAGCGAGAGCAGCCATCTATGGCTGCTGCGTCCATCAATTCATGCGGGGCACTACGAAAAAAGCTGGTCATCCAGAGAGTGCCAAAAGAGACACTTAACCCTATTTGTGGCAGGATTAACCCCCAATAGGTATCAGTCAGGCTGATGTTATTCATAAAATGGTAGAGCGGAATGATCACCGCTTCGAATGGCACCATATAGCCGATCAGCATTACAGGGTATAAGACTTTGCGACCCGGCACAGGCAGCTGAGCAAATGCATAACCTGTCAGTGTAGAAAGGAAAACACTTGCCACTACTACGACACTGGTTACGACCACACTATTCCTGAAGAAAAGATTGAATCTGCCTGTGGTCCATGCTTTTTGGAAATTATCGAACCGCAATTCCGAAGGTAACGCCAGAGGACCTTTAGTTACCTCAATATCCGTTTTGAAAGCACTGAAAATCAAGCCAATGATGGGGATCAGAATTATAAGCAAGAAAAGCGTGAGAATCACGTAGTTGGGGAGAAGTCTTTTCAGTGAACGCCTGGTCATGCTTCCTCCTCATGTGAGGTCTGGAAGCGTAAGATTATCAAGGATATTGCAAAGATCACAAGGGTCATCACTGTGGCTACTGCTGCTGCATAACCGATATTATTTTGGAGAAAAGCAGTTCGGTAAACCAGGAATCCCGTTACCAGGGTGGTCTCACCAGGCCCGCCTCGTGTGGTGACATATACCAGATCGAAAACCCGCAGGGCTGCAATTATTGTGGTAATCAACGCTACACCCATCTCAGGACGCAAGCTGGGTAAAGTAATGTAGATTAACTGTTGAAAAGCATTCGCCCCATCGAGTTGGGCAGCTTCATAATAATCATCAGAGATACGCTGCATGCCTGCCAGGAATAACACCATGCAAAACCCATATTCCACCCATGTACCAACCGAACCAACTGAAAGAAATGCCCAGGAAAAATCACCCAACCAGGAACGTGTCAGAGCATCCAATCCAATTGCGCGTAAACCTATGTTTAAAGGTCCAAAAACGGGATTGAAGATCCAGCGCCAGGTAACACCCACTACGACCATGCTAAGGATCTGTGGCAGAAATAACCCGGCACGGAAAAATGTCATTCCAGGAAGCTTTTTTCTTCCTAATAATGAAGCGAGAAATAATCCAATTATGATGGGGATAATGGTATAAAAAATAATGAATTTAATGTTGTTGAATAATGCCTGTAAAAACTGTGAATCACCAATTAAGTTGATGTAATTTTCAAATCCAATAAAGGTGCGATTCTTGCTAAAACCATCCCACTGATAGAAACTGGTTCGAATGGTTTCGAGAATTGGATAAAAAATAAAAACCAGGTAGATCAAGATGCCAGGAAGTAGATACAGCCACCCGTGAAAACGGGATTCGCCCGGCCAGCGGTGCTGTACATTCATGCGAAATCTCCAGGATAAAAAATACCCGCTTCTCCCCGAACAGGAGAGAAGCGGGTAAGCACTGATGTATTATTTATTGCCAGCCAGGAAGGCGGCATAATCTTCTTGTACTGCAGCAGTAAATTCTGCAGGTGTTTCGGTCTTTCCAAAGACTTTCTGAAGCTCAGCAACCAGCGTGTCGTAGAAGGTTGGAGTAGCCCAGTCAATATAGTGACCAACGGCATTTTCTTTGTTGATTGTGTTCCAGGCGACCATGGTATCTGAAAAGAGGGAACCCTCTTCCATAGTTGAACCTTCGGGTAAGGACATGGCTGGGAGGATACCAGCTTGAGCCCATAGTTGTGCTGCGCGAGGGCTCACCATCCAATCGAGATAGGCGGCAGCCATATCTGGATGGGAGGAGGTTTTGCGGATCGCAAATGGAATGCCTACACCGCCAATAGCCATACGTACTTTATCTGGGTATTTGGCAGGTAAAAGGAAGAAGCCAAATTGTTGATCGGTGTCGTTGATCAATTCACCAGCGAGCCAGGAACCAGTGATGGTCATAGCACCTTCACCAGATTTGAACATCTTATTGCTGTCATCGTATCCGATGCCAGCGAAGCCATCAGTGAAGTATCCTTTATCCACCCAATCCTGCATAATGCTGGCAGCTTCCTGATTTTCCGGTGTGTCAAAGGAGACATTATTCACACCGTACACAAGATTATTGATGTAATCGGGGGTAACCAACAAGTGTTGTACTGCACTGAATTCATGAATGGCATTCCAACCATCTAATGAACCAAAGGAAATTGGAGTGATGCCTTTCGCTTTAATGTCAGCCAGCAGGGTTTCGAATTCATCGAAGGTAGTGGGAACTTTCCAGCCATTGGCTTCGAAGATTCCTTTGTTGTAATAAACACCAACCACTTCAGCAGTAGGGCTTACGCCATACAGGTTTCCCTGACCAAATGTCTTGCCATCAGCAGTAAAGCTATTGCGGCTGGCTACTGATGATGAAAACCGTTCATCCCATTTATATTGTGCAGAATAGTCGTTCAAGGGTAAAAGCAGGTCAGCTTGCACCATGGCACCCATGTCACTGCGTCCCTGATTCACCTGGGCAACATCCGGTCCATCAGTTTGTTCAAGGGCAAGTTTGAGTGTGACTTTCAGGTCATCCAGGGTTTTCACCACACGTTCGATTTTGACACCAGGATGAGCAGCTTCAAATTCGCTGTTGAGAGTATTCATCACATTACTTTCAACATCACGATAGAATTGATCCCAAACAACCAGGGTCATTTCTTCTACGGCTGGAGTTGGTGTAGCCTGTGATGTAGGTTTACAGGCAGTCAATACAAGAGTAAGGATCATCAAAACAGAAAACAGGGGGAATAGCTTTTTCATTTCTCTCCTTCCAAGGAATGATAAGGTAGTATGTGCGATTCATCACACTGTTAACGGTTGACCCGTGAGAAAACCGGGCAAGCTAATATTATTGTAATCAGATTTATTTGTCAAACAAATATTACAATTCTGAATTAATTTTATTTCTCCATTACAATGGACAATATGAATGATAAAAACACCTATGATCCGAAATATTTTCAACCGTTATTCGAAGCCGAAGACCGGCATTTCTGGTTCATCACGCGCAACCAGATATTGGAGAATGCATTAACAAAATTGGACACCCTGCTACCGCAAGGATATTATGCATTGGAATCTGGTTGTGGTGATGGCAATACTTTACGTGTGCTTGAATCTACCTGCCATAACGGGAAGGTGATTGGCAGTGACCTTTTTCATTCCGGTTTGCTTCTGGCTCAACAGCGGGTGAAATGTCCGCTGGTTCAAGCAGATGTGACTCAAATCCCTTTTCCTCCAATCTTTCACCTTTCATGCATCTTCGATGTTTTAGAGCACATTCCTGATGATAAAGAAATGTTGGCGAATATTTATCAATCTTTAGTCAGGGGTGGGTATATTGTATTGACTGTGCCAGCGGGGCCTGAATTATGGAGTTACTTTGATGATGCCAGCCATCATGTACGTAGATACACCCGTGATACTTTAAAGAATGCATTGGAGGCAGCGGGTTTTCACATTATCACACTAACGGCATTTATGAGTCTGACCTATCCCATCGTCTGGCTGCGCCGCAAAGGTCGAAAAAAGAATTCCAATGTACCTGAATTCGCGGATGAGCAGTCGATGCAGGAGCTTGAAGTGCCTGCAATTCTCAATTGGTTGCTGGTGCAAATATTAAAATTTGAAAGCGCCTGGTTGAAAATGGGAAACAAATTTTCAGTTGGTAGTTCTTTACTGGCAATAGCCAAAAAAGATTAGGTATGGGATTGAATTGTAACCAGCAGGTCGACTTTCCCGCAGCGCATCAGGTCACCTGAAATGATGACTGTAGGGGTCGATAATCTCTCATCGTTTAAAAAGGTTCCATTGGTCGATGCCAAATCTTCGATCCACCATTGGTTGTGATGATAGCTGAAGCGGGCATGCCGGGCAGAAACCGTATCATTTGCAATGGGGTAATCTGTGCCTGGATCGCGCCCGATGATGATCTCTGGAATATTAAAAGATTTTCCTTCTGTTGGTTCTTCTTCAAGACGAGAAATGACAATGGAAGGGATTTTCCGGTTACTGACGAGCTGGCTGGTGATACGCAGGTCACGCCAGAGTGTATAGATTGCGTACCCCAGGAAACCATAAAGAGCCAGTGCAAGCAGGAATCGCAAAATGAGAACAATGATGGCGCTCATTGTTTCGCCATCCTGTCAGTATCATCTGCAAGGTCTGAACGGGTTTCACTGTAGATCATGCTCAATCCAGCCAATGAAATGACATCACCTGATGATAATATGGCTTGCGAGATGCGTTGACCGTTCAGGAATGTGCCGCCCGTGGAGTTCAAATCGAAAATCACATATCTGCCCTTAACGGCTCGAAGTTGGGCATGAGTGCGAGAGACTCTCAAGTCTTCAATGACCAGATGATTATCTGCGCGGCGTCCAATATTCACGATGGAGGTGACCAGGGGAAAAGTTTGTTTACCTTCGATGATCAGATAGGCATCCAAAGGCAGGGTTTTTGGTTCAACTGTAGCAGGATGTGAAACGTCCAGCGCAACCGTATGACCATGGTTCTCCTGGGGTTCTCTGATACTGATCCTGATATCATCCTTAGCCATTTTCGTATCTTCTTCGAAACGGACAGAGGGTTCGAACTTGAAGGTAATGCCTTGTTCTATTGCTGCCTGTTTGATCGCCTGGCAGAGGTTATCCAGCACGTCATTGGGAGCCTGTAGTTCTGTCAGTGTATCAGGATGGATGTGCAAGATAAAAGTACCAGGTACTTCACTATGTTCCTGTAAAAAATCTCCAAGAGCAGTTTGCATTGCATCTATAACTTTATGGGCAAAATCCGAGGAGGGATCTATCCTGAGAACCTGCGGAATTCCTTCTATCAGTTTTTGAAGTCTTGATTCAAAAGCATCTAATGGCGTTTTCATCTCGGTATAATTATACAAGAGGATGGAGTATATTTTGAATATTTGTTATGAAGAAGTCAGTCACACTGCTGATTGGTCTGTAAAAGTCTGGGCAGTTAATCTACCGGAATTATTTTCTGAATGCATGAAGGCGATGCTGCATATGATGAAGGCGGAATACCTTCCTGGACAGTCAATTGGACAGATTATAGATCTGCAGGCTCTTGACGCTGAAAGCCTTCTGGTAGCTTTTTTAAACGAAATCCTCTTTTTGATAGAAACCAGGGGATTGGTGCCCGTTAAAAATGACATTTCCATTTCTGAGAATACACTCCACGGTGTTTTTCAATGCATGTCTTTACAATCAATGAAGAAAGAAATCAAAGCAGTTACCTTTCATAATCTAAAAATCGAACAGAAGGGGAAATTCCTCGAAGTTGTTTTGGTCTTTGATGTGTAGTTGAGGTTGAAATGGTTAGTTTTCAAGCTTTACACAAAGTGAATGAGTTTGAATGGGATATTCCCCGGTCGTATCAGGCTGGGATGCACGTTCCGGTGAGAATATTTGCCAGTAAACGATTACTGGACGCCACAATGGATGATCTCTCTCTGGAGCAGGCGGTGAATGCAGCCTGTTTGCCGGGTGTGATAGGGAAGGTAGTTGTCATGCCGGACGTTCATCAGGGGTATGGTTTCCCAATTGGCGGAGTGGCAGCCATGCGCTATCCCGAAGGAGTGATAAGCCCTGGAGCGATTGGATATGACATCAATTGTGGTGTACGGCTGCTTGCTTCACGAGTTAATTTAAATGAAGCAAAGCCTTTCTTACGGGATCTGACTGTTGCATTGGATCAATCTTGTCCCAGCGGTGTTGGCACCAAAGGAGCCAGAAATTTAACTGAGAAAGAATTGGAGCAGGTTTGCCGGCTGGGATCGGGATGGGCATTCAAACAGGGGTATGGTACCGCACAAGACTTGAGGCGAACAGAGGGCGAAGGCTGCCTTTCTGGCGCTGATCCAGAAGCGGTCAGTGGCAGGGCAAAAGAACGCGGGCGTCCTCAGTTAGGTACATTAGGAGCTGGCAATCATTTTCTAGAATTAGATGTGGTGGATATAATTTATGATGAAGGATCTGCTGGCATCATGGGGCTGGAAGAAGGCTGCCTGGTTGTGCAGATACACTGCGGGTCGCGCGGATTTGGGCACCAGATTTGTACAGATTATGTGCAGAGCTTTCAGTCGGTTGTGAAACGCTATGGTATTAATCTGGCAGATCGTGAACTGGTATGCGCTCCCCTTGATTCGCCGGAAGGGAAGCAATATCTTTCCGCTATGACATGTGCAGCAAATTACGCCTTTGCTAACCGCCAAATCCTTGCCCACAATGCCCGTACTGCGTTTGAGACAGTTTTGGCAGGGAAAGTAAAAAAAACCGGTCTCTACCAGGTATATGATATTGCTCACAATATGGGAAAGCTTGAAACTCATTTCATTGATGGAAAATCGCAGCGGGTATGCGTACATCGTAAAGGCGCCACGCGCGCTTTTGGCCCTGGCTCTGCAGAGATTCCTGAAGAATATCAGAAGATAGGGCAGCCAGTGCTTGTGCCTGGCAGTATGGGTACTGCTTCATGGGTTTTGGTTGGAACGACTGAAAGTATGGCAATATCATTTGGGTCATGCTGTCATGGGGCTGGCAGAGTGATGAGCCGAAATAAAGCGAAACATTCCATCCGGGGAGATGAGCTGCGAAACAGCCTGGAAAAACAAGGTATTTTTGTCCAGGCGGGTTCGTTGCCAGGGTTGGCTGAAGAAGCACCTCAAGCATATAAAGATGTAGATGCAGTGGTGCAAACAGTCAGTGAAGTAGGAATGGCGCGTAAAGTCGCACGACTTCTGCCTGTCGCAGTTATCAAAGGTTAAATTTCGGGGCTTGAAATGGGACCAATTTTTGCGTGGGTGAGTTCCACCAGATCTTTCACCTGGATCAAAATATTGATACCACGCTGCCCGCCGGAGATGTAAATCTTTTCGAACGCTCTGGCGCTGTCATCCAGGATCACCTGAAAACCTTTGTTAAGCAATGCAAGAGGTGAGATCCCACCCGCGAGCAATCCGGTCAACTCTTCGGCTTCTTTCTGGGTGGTCAACCGGACCTTCTTTTCACCCACTGCTGCAGCAAGCTTTTTCAGATCAACAATACTTTCTCCTGAGACAACTGCCAATATAGGTTTTCCTCTCGCTTCCCGCTGAACAACGATCGTCTTATAGACCTGATTGGCAGGAACACCCAGGATTACTGCGGCTTCCTGTGCGCCTAATTTTTCAACCGGCAGCTCAAATGCCTGATAGGATATCTTTTTTGAATCCAAGAAACGGGTTACATTATTTGTGATCATTTGTTCTTGTAATAAATTGGGTTACTATAAATCCACCCACGTTGTTTATTGAGAAAATAGGTAGTTGCTTCCACCCGGTATGCGCCGGGTGTCTTTGTCGTAAAAGTACATACTTCCTGTTGCTCCCAGGCATCCACGACTTCACCATTGCAAAGCAACCGGATATTAGCTGGCACAGGGGTGTGGATCTGTAGTGTGATGCTTTCAGGGGAAACGATCTCATCACCCATTGAAGCATCGCAATCCCGTCCCTGGGCTGAAAAATGGAACCCGGTGGTGGGGGCGGGCAGGTCATATCCGATAAAACAATGACCTTTTTCCAATGCTTCATAGATCATCTTTTTATCTGTCAGCATATCACCTGTCAGGGGATGGGGGGTCTGCAGATGGGTATTGACACAGTGGAAGTGAAATTCATAAGGAAATATGATCTTTGTGAATGGGCCTAAATGATAATGTAGTTGGTGAGAGTCTGATCCACCGATTGCGACGACCTTCATCCCTTCAGAGAGCAGTTTATCCCAATGCTCGAGTAGGGCTGGATCAGGATGATGTGCAATAAGTTCGGGGAAATATGCATATTTGAGCGCATCCAACCATGACTTGACCACTATTTTGAACTCGCTCATCGCATTCCACAATTCAATACCCGTAAAATTCCTCACATCCCAGCTATCCCAGGTAATGTCCGTCTCGTGAAAGAGAGGAAGAGCAGCATCTGTGGGATGTGCCAAAAAACTGAGACCACCCGTCATGTTCACCTGATCGATCAAGCGCTGCGGATTACGTGCAAAGGTAGCCAGCTCGCGATTCGTGTTGAATGCCAGAAGGTGGTTCTTTTGTGGATCGCGCGCTTGATCATGGATCTCTTCACCGACCAGCAAAAGGACCTTCCGATCATCCTTTTCATAATATTTTTCTACATCTTGAACATAAACATTATGGTCTGTGATGATCACCACATCCACAAGTCCGCTTTTTAATGCTGCTTTTGCTACTTCTGCATGAGTGCCTGTGCCATCAGAATATGTTGTATGAATATGAAGGTTTAAGATAATTTCTGCCATTGTGTTGACGATTCCAGTCAGATACAGGTATAATCGTTGTGCTTTAAAGATATTGGAGGATACGCGTGACTCTTCAAAGTTATTTCTATATTGCGCTGATTATAACGTCAATCGCATTGATTGCCAGTGTAATTTTACAAAACAAGGGTATCGGTTTGGGTGGCTTGTCTGGTTCTGAAACAAGCAATGTTTTCAGTACCCGCCGTGGAATTGAAAAAACCTTGTTTTGGATCACAATTGTTTTAAGTGCAGTCTTTTTTATTCTCACACTGGTAACCATTTACATTGGCAATTTGGCATAAGCAACCTCTGAGATTCGACGAACAAGTCACCAATGTCTCAGATGCCCTGCTATAGGGCGGGTTTAAATGTCTATTACAATGAGCGAATTTGGGCGGAACTCCATCAAGGAGGACGCCCTTTTCTATATATAATTAGGCTATGAAACGATTTCGATGGCAAATTGCAATCATATTGATCACTGGTCTGGTTGTGGGGATTTTACTGCTCATTGAGCAGCCCCAGAGCAATACTTCTGCACAACCAACACCCAGCCAGGGCGGTACCTATACAGAAGCCCTAATCGGTAGTTTTCAACGCTTGAACCCACTTTTGGATAATGATAATCAGGCTGATAAGGATATCGACCGGTTATTGTTCAGAGGTCTGGTAAGTTTTGACGGCAGGGGCACACCTCTGCCTGACCTGGCTGAAAGCTGGGGAATTTCTAAAGACGGAACGATCTATAACTTTGCGCTACGACCGGGTGCAGTTTGGCATGATGGAACTCCCGTCAGTGCTGATGATGTTATTTTCACCGTAGAATTAATGCGAAGCGCAGAATCTGTTCTTCCTGAAGACCTGAAAAGTTTCTGGAATGAGATCGATGTCATTGCGTTGGATTCTGCGACAGTGCAATTTAAACTTCCCGAAGCCTATTCGCCATTTCTTGATTATCTCGACTTTGGCATTTTACCCCGCCATCTATTGGATGGTCTTACTGTAGATCAGATGGTAGATGCTTCTTTTAACCTGCAACCCGTTGGTACAGGACCTTTCCGCTTCAGTCACTTCATCATGGAAAATGGACAGATAAGCGGTGTTGTACTCTCTCGCAATGAATCTTTTTACGGTAATAAGCCATTTTTAGATGAAATAGTATTCCGATATTATTCTGATGAAAGTTCAGCTTTACAGGCGTATCGTGATGGCGCGGTACAGGGCATAAGTAAAATCAGTGGCGAAATATTAAAAGCCGCATTAACCGAACCGGACCTCTCAATTTACACCGGAAGAATGCCTGAAATGACCATGGTACTTTTTAATCTGAAAGATCCAGAAGTGGAATTCTTTCAGGATGTGAATATCAGGAAGGCGTTATCAGCGGGATTGAACCGTCAGTATATGATTGATAAGGTTTTAGACGGACAGGCAATACTGGCTAATGGACCAATCCTTCCTGATACATGGGCTTATTATGAAGGAACCCCCGCGACCAGTTATGATCAGGATGCTGCGATCTCCCTCTTAAAAGAAGCGGGATATGTTATTCCATCTGAAGGATCAGATATTCGTGAAAAGGAAGGGGTAGCACTCAGCTTCACCCTGCTTTATCCTGATGATGATCTGCATTTAGCATTGGCAGAGATCATTCAACAGAACTGGGCTAATTTGAATGTAGAAGTAATCCTCCAGGCAGTTCCTTATGAGACGCTGGTGGAAGACCATCTGAACGCTCGTGATTTTCAAGCGGCTTTGGTTGATCTAAATCTGACAGATAGCCCCGACCCTGATCCTTACCCGTTCTGGGATCAGGCACAAGCCAGTGGTGGTCAGAATTACTCGCAATGGGACAACCGGGTTGCCAGCGAATACCTGGAAACTGCCCGAGTAACTGCCGACATGACAGAAAGAGCTCGTTTATACCGAAATTTCCAGGTTATCTTTAGTGAAGAAACACCTGCACTGTTGCTCTATAATCCGGTGTATTCCTACGCAGTTGATTCACAAATCCTTGGTGTTCGTATGGGACCAATATTTGATGCAAGTGACAGATTCTCAACCGTTACGGGTTGGTATCTGGCGGCTCCAGTGGCTGAACAACCAACTGAAGTCCAATCTACTCCATAAAGAGATGCTTGATGCTGGAGAGAGATTGGATTTACCTTGAGGAAGCTTCTGCGAACCTGGAAGATTATCTCCTTTCCCAGCAATTGTATTTCCCGCTTGGAGGGTTCTTAAAAAAACACTCCGACCAGGGGCTATTGCAATTGACCCTGGGTAATTTATTGGTTACTTTAGCTCGTTTGAAGGCAGTAGATTGGCTGGGAGAAGAAGCCCAGCAGTTGAAACAATTCCAGGATCATATCGATGAGATACGACAGCGATGGAGATCAAACTGGATTTTAAAAGCTGAGAAGGAATTCCCTGCCCGCCTGAACCTATGGCAAGCCTGTATTCAAGATTGGGCAGCAGGTGAGGAACATACCCTTACTGGTTATCGCCATCAAGTCCGCTGGCGAGTGATCCTTCATTTATTATGTGATGAGCCTTCAATGAAATATCACGAAGAAACAATGCTCACAGGTCTGGATACCCGTTTACGGCAGATATCCAACACAGGACCTTTTGTCTGGGAACAAGAATTGAAGGCTGGGTTTCCAGAAAGAATTTACTGGTACCTTTATCTTTCCATATAAGCTGGATGATATAAGCTGGATAATGGAGAAAAAATGGCACCTTTCTATACACGTTCAGGAGATGATGGGTTAACCAGCCTGTTAGGAAAAGGCAGGGTGAAAAAGAGCGATCCGCGGATCGAGGCGAACGGTGCGCTTGATGAGGCAAACGCCGCACTTGGGTTGGCGCGTAGCATGTGTGAAATTGATGCATGGAAAAAAACTTTGTTGACCATTCAAAGAGATCTATTCATGATCATGACCGCGATTGCGGTTACTCCAGATGCACGAGACCGTTTTCCAGTTTTTTCAAAAGAAAAGGTTGAATGGTTGGAAGAGAAAATTTCTACTTTGGAAAAAGAAATTGAACTTCCCCGTGAGTTCATTGTGCCAGGAGATACACCTGTTGCGGCGATGATGGATCTGGGGCGTACCATTGTTCGAAGAGCAGAAAGGCGCGTTTCTGAGTTGTTTGAAAATGGATACCTTGAGAATCGAATTATTCTGGAATATTTGAACCGTTTATCATCCTATTGTTTTGTGCTTGAAATAGCAATGATACAGCGTGAAGGAAAGGAAAAGCCTACCCTGGCGAAGAAAGAATGACCGGTACAATACTTAACGTTGCTACAATATTAATAGGGGGAACTCTGGGAACTCTGTTAGGTGCGAAGATACCCGAAAAATTGAGACAAACTGTCGTCATTGGACTGGGATTGTACACATTTGCATATGGCATTTCCCTTTTTATCAAAACGGAGAATGCCATTATTGTAATACTCAGCGTATTGATTGGTGTTCTTCTTGGAGAGTGGTGGAATATCGAGAATGGATTGAATAATCTGGCGGTATGGTTAGAAAAGAACCTCATAAAAAGCACAGATGAAGGTAATCAGAAACGTTTCGTGCGTGGTTTTCTCATGGCTTCACTCTTGTTTTGTGTAGGTCCTGTTGCCATTCTGGGTAGTGTGCAGGATGGCTTAACAGGTGATTATCAGCTTTTGGTAGTTAAATCTATTTTGGATGGTTTTGCTGCGCTGGCATTTTCTGCCAGTATGGGGGTTGGTGTTATTTTTTCCGCTCTTCCCATCTTGATTTATCAGGGTGGAATATCGCTTCTGGCAGCTCAAGCGCAAAGTGTATTTACAAATTCAATGATCACTGAAATGAGCGCAACAGGAGGAATACTTCTTTTGGCAATTTCCTTCGGTGGACTGCTGGAGATTAAACCCATTCGTTCAGCGAATTTTTTACCTGCATTGGTTCTGGCACCCCTGTTTGTTGCAATTTTGAGTTGGCTTAAGATCAGTTTTCCATAGACCGTTTACATCTTCAACTCATTTTAATTTCCAGTACTGTTTAATGCATCCCTTATCACTTTGTTTTCAGGGAAAGGTATTCACTTTTTAAGATACGCATCATTACAAAATCGCTGAATTCACCATTCCAATAGTATCCCTGTTCCTGAATACCTTCTTTTTTAAAGCCAACCTTTTTGTAGAAAGCAAGAGCTGTTTTATTCATACCTACGACACCGATTGAAATCCTGTTCATAGAATAGCGACAAAACGCAAGATCAAACATCAGGCTGATGGTTTCTTTGCCAAACCCTTTTCCTTGATCTGCAGGATCAGGGATAATGATCGTCAGATCAGTGCAGAACCATTCAGGCCACATGCGCAGTAAACCCGTTTCTCCAATGATCCTGCCGTCCTTATCAGTGATCGTGTACCAATCGCCATCAGGTGTTTCCTTTCGGATTGTTTCGAGTGCTTGTTCGATCGTGGTTGGTTTGGTAAACCCACATTTAAACATAATATCTGGCTGACTGTACCAATATGCAAAGAATGCTGCATCTTCATCTCGTTGTTCTCGCAAGATCACTTTTTTACCAACTATTTCTTTCTTCATTTGCAATTTCTCTCTGTTTTATTATCCACTTGTTGCTGAGCAAGCGTTTGAGGAAGATAAAACCGCTGCATTTAGAGTGCAGCGGTTATCTGTCAAAAAACTATTCTTCCATCAGAAAGTACTATTTTAGAGCATCTTTGATGGCTTGTTCAAGGTCATTTTGACCATATACTTTGCCATTGATGAGAAAAGATGGAGTTCCATTAACGCCGTTGCTTTCACCATATTGTAAGTCTTCTGTTAATTTCTGTTCATAAGTCTTGCTTTCAAGACAGGTCTTAAAAGTATTTTTATCCAAACCCAACTTGTCGGCGTAATTGATAAGGTTTTCGTTTGAATAGGGTGTAGCTGTACCCAAACTTGCATTGTAGAATGCCGTCTGCTTGAACTCCCAATATTTACCTTGATCCATGGCGCAATAAGCTGCTTGAGCAGCAGCGTAAGAGGTGGAATCCATGAAGGCAAACGAATGAGAGACAATATAAACTTTACCCGTAGCAACGTAATTTTGAATAATGGTATTTTCTATATTCAATGCATAATAAAGACAGTGGCTACAATTGAAATCGTAGAACTCTTCCACTTTCACCGGGGCATTGGGATCACCTATCGCATTTTTATTTTCCAGTGGAAAATCCATGTTTTTAGAGAGGGCAATGCCTTTCAGGTTATCTTTTGGTAGATTGGGAATGATAAATAAGGCAGCAATACCAATGGCAGCGATGGCAATCACACAAATTATGATAAGACGATTGCGCTTTGCTTCTCTTTGACGTTTGGCTCGTATTTCTGCTCTTTTACTCATATTTCTTTTTTGCCCAGACTGTGGGCGTGCAGGACCAACGTTGCCTGTCGTGCTCATATCTATGCTCCTTGTTCACAATATTATGTGATTTTGCCATAAAGGAAAAGGATTGTCCAGTGGCGTTATTTTGGTTTTTGTTTTACTCAGAATACGTTAACTTCACTAGCCGGGAAGATTTCGCAGGTAAATGGGAAAAGTCTCTCCCGTCAATTGGAAACCCATCTTCTTATAGAGGTGCAATGATGAATGGTTTGTTTGTTGGGTATTCACAGTAATACTGGGAATTCCCGAACGCTGGAAGAATGAAAGTAGATCCTGTATAAGAGCATATCCAATGCCTTGCCCTTGATATTTGGGTAAGACTGCCAGCCGCGCCAGATGAGCGCTGAAGGGATTTCCCGTGCTGAGTTGATATCCAATGATCTTCCCCTCATGAATTGCTACACTGGTATATTTTGATGCTTTCATGGCGTGTGTCAATTCATCTTCAGAAATTCGCCAGATAAGTTCAAAAGCTGTGTTATCAACTTCCAACACCTGGGCAAAATCGCCTTCCCGCAGAGGGCGTACAGTTATTCCTTTTGTATGGTAAGTTTCATCACCTGGAATATTCCGTTCCAAAACGACAATATCTTGATAATGTTCGAATTGAGAAGACTCCAGTAATTTACCAATCCATGTAGACAGCCCAATCGTGGCAATGGAAATGGTTTGTTCTCGAAAGGATTGAATGCATTTATCCAGTAGAGTTCTCCACGCTTCTTCCACACTTACATAATCGGAACATGCAAATAATCGAATCCATGCCACTCCTGGCGGGTCAGGGGGAATGGATAAAGCCGCCAGTACACGATAAGTGTTTTCGAGAAGCCAGAATGGATCATGACCTATCCATTCAAGCGGCTGGTGCCAATCGAGATGGCGGTGAACGTAACGACTGTTCTGAATGAGGTTGAGCAAACTTGCGCTATCCCGCATAGTCGCTAAGCGGGGGAATCTGGTGTGAGAACCGGAAAGGAGAAAATCAAGTGGATTGGTCAATCCCCGTTCTCCTTTTTAAAAAGAATGGAAAGCAGCTTCTTTAAGGATCTCTCTTTAATATTGGAGGGTCTACTGCTGTTCAAGGCACTATTCATGCTCGCAAGTGATTCTAGCATTTTGTGAGAACGCAATTGTATGGCTGAAATCCGTTTCATCACCATAGAATACATTTCTATTTCACCAGTGGATTGAAGAAGCTCGGAGGCATGTTGAAATTTGACCAACGCTTCCTGATCATTTCCCAAAACCTCCAGAGCTGCTGCCTGATTGCTTAAAGCCATTGCCTGTTTGATGTAATTTCCCGTTTTAGCAAATACATCGTCTGTATTTGATGCTGCCTTGAGAGCTCCTGCCGCATCATTTGCCTGTAATAGAGCTACACTCTGGTTATTGCGCATTTCGGCAGCCAGCACCCATTCAGAACTGGCATCATATATTTCTGCTGAGTGCGCAAATAAATTTGCAGCCTCAATAAACTTGTGGTCTTTATAGGCTTTGTTGGCTTGAGTAATTAATACATCAACAGATTGCGCTGGCATGATGATTTCTACAAAGTGATTTCTAGGATGCTTTCAGCAATTCTCCGCAGTTTCTCTGTTTCCATATCACTTAATTTTACTGCCAGCTCCAGATAAGGCAGATTACCCGCCTTACACACAAATTCTTGTATACCAGATGGCAGTTTATCGAAGGCTTCGTTTCTTTCCTGTTGTTTTCGCCATTGACCGATCAATCCCTGTTGGTCAAAAAGGGTTGATAGGTCTAAATCCATCATTTCTGCAATAACCTGTAATTGTGGAAGCGGAAGAGGGAGAATACCTGCTTCTAGATCTGCCAGTTCATCTTCGGTTATTCCCAACAGGGTAGAAATATCTGCTGACGAAATGCCCAATCTTGATCGTTCCTGGAGGATGCGCGCCCCAATCAGTTTCTGGCGTAATGAACGGATAAGATTTAGCTTGTTATCATCTGTTCTTGCAGATTGTGAGGTCAGAGCAATGTTTCCAAGGAAATGGGATAAAGGAATATTTAGACCATAGGCAAATGTTTCAATCTCGGGTAAAGAAGGGGAAGATGTGCCCTCCTCGTACTCCTGATATTTTTCAGGAGTGACACCCATCAGCCTGGCACAAGTTTCTACACTGGCGCCAGAAACGAGACGGGCGTCATAAAGCAAGACTGCCAGCTTCCGCTGGCGTAAAAGCACTTTTTGCTGCTCTTTTTCCATATCTTAATCCTTTCTGCAAGTTTACTACCGTCTGCGTTTATAGATATCACCCAGACTGGTGCCATAAATTTCTGGCCCTAACATGAACCCTGCAGCTTCCAATTGAGAACTAAATAACGGTCGTATTCCTGATGGCTTGAGAATGCCTTCCACTTTATTCTTGCTGGTAGCTCCAGCCTGCTCAAAACGAAATATCTCTGTCAGTATGATCCGGTCTCCTTCCATCCCAGAGACTTCAAGAATGGACGAAATCCTATGTGTTATCTTCTGAAAACAGGTGATATGAATAATCAGGTCGATCGCTGTGGCGATTTGCTCTCGAATGATCCTGATAGGCAAATCTGGATGAGCCATAAAGTAGAAAGTTTCTAATCGTGATAGTGCATCATGTGGGCTATTTGCATGAATTGTTGATAAAAAGCCCGTGTGATCGTCGTTCATGGCATTGAGAACATCTGATATATTATCGCCATTGATCTCATCAATGATCATACGGTCTGGGTGCATGCGAAGTGCTTTATTTAATATGTGACCTGATGAGATTTCTTTTATCCCTGTGCCAAACATAGAATTTGTCTCCACACGAATAATATTTTCGTGGTTAATTCTAATTTCAGCAGTTTCTTCTATCGAGATGATCCGATCATCTTCCGGGATAAAAGAGGCAAGAGACTGCAGTAATGTGGTTTTCCCTGCATCTCGATTGCCTGTGATCATAATGTTTAGATTAGCTGAAACGCAGGCTTGTAAAAATTGCATCCCGCTTTCACTAACAGTGCCATTTTCGATCAACGCCCGTGGCGAAAACCCACTCATAATCGTTTTTCGGATGATCAAAGATGGTCCATCAGGAGATAGTGGCGGTAAGAAACCAACCAACCTGGAGCCATCTGGCAGGTGTACATCAATGGTTGGGTGGTCATCATCGAGTGATCTCCCTGAGGAGAGAATAAGTAATTCTATTAGTCGCAAGACCTGGTTATTATCTGTGAATCGAATGTCTGTTTTCTTTATAACACCCTGATGAATCACAAAAATCTTACTATATGGATTGATCTGGATTTCACTGATCTGTTTATCCAGGTAGAGACTGAAAAAAGGTTGCAACCAGACAAACTCATTGCGAATCTCTTTGGAAAGTTGTTTGAAGGTGTTTTCATCCAGGTCAATATTTTTATTAGTTTTTTCCTGCTGTATTGCTTCAGCAACCCACCTGTCATAATCTATCATATCTGGTGGATGGAAAAAGATTTCCTGAAGGATACCCTGGAGGAGTGTGATCTTTATTTTGTTATACTCGACGGAATCCTTTGACTCCTGAAGGGCAAAAGGCATAATTACTCTCCGGTGGTTCGTGGCTCGTCAATGGGAATCATCCAGGTGATTTGTTCCCGGTTAATAAGCAGGAACTCTGCCTTTTGAAGAGCTTTTCCCTCCGCACTAAAAACCTGAGCATCTGTTACTGCGATGAATGGTTCACCCCCATTAATTTCATCTTTTACCCGCTGTTCTGGACGGATATGAATATTGCCATGAATTGTTTGTGCGGTGGTTTGAATGATAACTTTTACAGGTATTTTCTTGATCACCTGTGTAAATATCTTGCCTTTCTCCTCGAATGAAGCGAACATACTCCCTCCTGATCACGAAATCGATGTTTCTACTGGTGGCATCAAATAACCCAACCCGGCTTTTGTGGTAATGTGAACGGGGTTATGTGGATTATCTTCCAGTTTTTGGCGTAATCTGGCGATGCTAACCCAGAGTATTTCTTTATCATCCTTATATTGCTCTCCCCAGACCGCACTCAACAAAGCTTCTGCAGACAGAACAACTCCGATATTATGTGCAAACTGGATCAACAAGCGATATTCAGTTGCTGAAAGAAAGACCTGCCGGTCATCTTTGGTAACTTCTGCTCTGGCGAAATCTATTTTTAGGTTGTAATGCTGAAAGAAATGACTATCTGTGCTCTGATCAGTACGCTGTGCACGGCGTAAAACTGCTTTTACCCTTGCCATTAATTCAGGAGCTGAAAATGGTTTCACAATATAATCATCTGCACCGGCATTCAAACCGCGAACCCTGTCTTGTTCTTCACCACGAGCGGTCAGCATGATAATGGGAATTGTGGAAAACTGCCTGATCCGTTCGCAGGTGGTGATACCATCCAAACGAGGCATCAATATATCCAATATGATCATGTCAGGGCTTTTCGAAGAAACCAGCTCAAGAGCTTCTTCACCGTTTCCCGCTGTAAGAACATCAAAACCTTCTTTTTTTAAGTTAGCTTCGATCAAACGTTGATAGAGAGGTTCATCATCTACTGCCAAGATTAGAGTCATATCGTCCTCCTGATCCAATTAATCATAGCATGATTTCTGATCCAGTAATGATTGACAAGGTAAGGCAATACAGAATGTTGTACCAGCTCCTGGTTGCGAAGTGACGGTAACCTTTCCGTGATGTGCCTGGATGATTTGCTGACAGATATATAACCCAAGCCCCGTTCCTCTCACGGTTGTTTCAAGTTTCCTCGAACGATAAAATCGTTCGAAAATGTGGGGTAGGTCGTCTGGAGAAATACCAGGTCCCTGATCTTTTATAAAAATGGTTAAATTATCTTCATCCTGGTGGACAATAATATCGACATCTTTTCCTGGTGCATATTTTGCAGCATTGGCAAGGATATTTTCAAATACCTGGGTGAGCCGATTGGGATCACCCTGTATTGGTGAAATGGTTGTTTCCAGGTGCAGATTGGTATTCAGATCGGGATAATGCAGCCGGCTACGTTCGATGATATCTTCCAGGAGATGGTCAATATATACCTGCTCGAAATATAGTGGAAGCTGTCCCGACTGCAGTCTGGCAGAATCAAGCAAATCATCGATCAAATGTTGAAGATGATTCGCCTCGTTTTCAATTATTTGAAGAAACTCATGCTGAGTTTCCGGATCCCATTCAGTATCACTTCGAAGCAGTGTGGTGGAATATCCTTTTATAAATCCGAGAGGTGTTCGCAATTCATGAGAGATTGTTGAAATGAAATCGTCCTGGAATTGTAATAATTTGGCGTGGTTTTCAAGGACATTATAAGCATCCTGAATTTTTTGTCTTTGTACCAGGAGAGAAATATGCCAGGCTATGTATTCACCAAGCTGAATATTTTCAGGTGTAAATGGGGGACCCCCAAAGCGGATGTAAATCAAAGCCCCCAGGAATTGCTGTTGAAGCATCAAAGGTACTGCCAGGATGAAAGGCTGTTCCAGGCGATTCTTTTTTGGATCTACAATGGGTTCATCAACGATAGTTTTTTGGATTTTCTGAATTCTATTGGCGATGGATTCGCCCCAGGATACATCCGCTCCTGCTTTTTGACCCCGTCCTATTGCTCTTGCGTACATGATATCCATACTATCGTTGTCTTCGTCGTATAGATATAATGCCAGATTATCAAAGATAAATATGGAACGCACCAACCTGACAATCTTATCCAGAGCTGGTTTCCATTCTTTTGCCTGGGTGACTGTTTGGCTGATAGATACCAGATGGCTGATATCGAGGTGTTCAAGTGGCTGGTGCGAAAAAGTCATGTAGATCCCACTATCTCCCTAATTCCTCCTCTGAAAGAGGAGAAAATATGGGATCAACTACACATTTGATTGTAAAACTAAAAATGCTTCCTTTTCCTACTTCAGATTTCACTTCAAGTATCGAGTCATGTGCTTCGATGATCTTTTGCGCTAATGCCAGGCCTAAACCGGTTCCACCAGCTTTTCGAGTGGAAGAGCTGTCAAGTTGGTGAAATGGTTCGAATATTTCTTGAATGCGTTCTGCGGGGATACCAATGCCATTGTCTATGATACTGAAGCGAACTTTCTTTACATCATCTTCCACTTTTGCTTTTAAGATGACTTTTCCTTCATCTTCGGAAAATTTAATAGCATTATCAATGAATTGCATCAATACCCAGAGTAATTTTTCCTGGTCTCCCTCAATAAACGGAAGGATCGCCGAATCTTCAAAAATGAGTTCAATACTTTTTTCGAGAGCTTTACCGCGCATTTTCTCAATCGCCGCGTTGCACAGGTCAAAAACATAAATGGGTTGATACTGCAGGCGCATTTGACCATGTTCTGATGCTGAGAAACTGATCAGATCCTGGATAAGTTTTTCCAACCGATTGCTGGAGTTCAGCATGACATTAATGAAATGCATCTGATCTTCATTGACTGGACCGGCATCACCATTTTGCATCAATTCCAGATAACCACGAATATGGGTAAGGGGTGTGAGTAATTCATGAGAAATATTTGATACAAAATTCGATTTGAGTTGATTTAATTCTGCCAGTTTCTGCATGGCTTTTTCCAACTCTCGAGTGCGCTGTTGAACACGCAATTCTAGCTTTTGATTGGCTTCTTGCAATGCTGTTCGAAGTTGCAGAATCTGTTCAGTGATCGCCTGATCCAATTCTTCACTCTGAAGCGCACCCATTTCGATCAAAAGCTCCCCCAGAAGAGGTGCTTGATGTCCATTAGTCTGCATTTGTTTCTGGGTTTGTAATGCCCGTTGTAATGTTTCTTGCGTGATAAGTTTTTTTTCTACTAAGTAATCTCCCAGGCGTGGTACCAAAACTTCAGGAGTAAGTGCAGCTTTATCGTTCATTCTTTCCTCTTCCAAACCCACTTTCCATCCACCATGGTCGCCAATGGCTGCATGTCACGTAGACTTTGTGCATCCACCTCAAATGGATTTTGAGGTAACACAACCAGATCTGCGAGATACCCGGGCATGATCCTACCCAGGTGATCTTCAGCACCAGCAGCATAGGCAGTTCCTATGGTAAACCCGTGCAAGCTTTCTGCCAGAGTGAGTTTCTGCTCCGGATGCCAACCATCCGAAGATGGCTCTCCATCCCATCTGGTACGATTGACGGCAGCATGCAATCCCCAGAATGGGTTGGGAGATTCTACCGGTGCATCAGAACCAAATGCAAGAGCTGTGCCAGAATCAAGTAAAGAACGAAAGGCGTAAGCAAAAGCAGCGCGATCTCCCCACCAACGGTCTGCTGCGAGAAAATCTGAAGGAATATGAATGGGTTGGACGGATGCTATGATCTTTAATTCATGTAGCCGTGCAATATCTTCAGGATATAGAACCTGTACATGTTCCATGCGATGTCGCCCGAGTGGCAGGTTATTCTTCTTTTCAAATTCCCGCAGCAATGCATATCCATCCAGTACTTCATGATTTGCGCGGTCACCAATGGCATGGATAGCCAGGCTGACACCTGACTGAACCGCCAGCATACCGGTTTCAAGCACCTGCTGACTGGTAAGGAATAGCATTCCTGAGTTTTCAGGTTCGTTTTGATAAGGAGAGAACATGGCAGCAGTACGGGGACCAAGAGCGCCGTCGGCGAAAAGCTTCACAGAGCCAATCCGCAGCATGTTATCACCAAAACCTGTCACCAATCCTGCCCGAATCCAATCAGTCAGGTCTTCTTTTCGGATGCTTTTTAAGACACGCAAAGAAAGCCTACGGTCTTTATGAAGTGTTTGGAGGGCTTGATAACAGGTTTTTCCATCAAAATCATGGATGCCAGTAATGCCATACTGCCATAATTGCTTTTGAGCAGCATTTATCTCATCGATCGTTTGCTGTTGAGATTTTTGAGGTAAATGCTGTTCAAGTACATTCATGGCATATTCAAAAAGAATGCCATCAGGGTTTCCCTGATCATCTCTACCAAATTTTCCGCCGGATGGGTCAGGGGTGTGGGCATCAATACCCATTATCCGTAATGCCAGGCTATTACACCAGCCAGCATGGAGAGATTTTGCGGTGAGATAAATAGGATGTTCGGATGATATGCTGTCCAGCATCGTAGCATTTCCGAAGCCTTCTTGCCAGCTATGCTGGTTCCAGCCATGCCCCAGGATCCATTGTCCTTTAGGTGTGACTTTTGCCTTTTTCGCAACACGATCCAGGCACTCCTGACGGGTGGGAGTTTCACAGTCTACTTTTGCCAGGAAGGCAGCATACTCTTCAAGATGAATATGAGCATCGGTCAAACCGGGGATGATAAAAGCACCCTGCGCATCTTCAATGATGGCACCTGTTGCTTCATACTTCACCATATCCTGATTGCTTCCACACGCAATAAACCGGTTATTATCGATTGTCAAAGCTTCTGCAAACGGCTGATCTGGATCTTGCGTATAAATGCGCGCATTCTTCAGGATGATCATGATTATTCTTCTGCTATACGTTGAATGATGGCGTCTAACTCTTCCTGTGAATAATAGTGGATGGTAATTGTTCCACCTTTTTTCCCATACTTTAATGTAACTTTTGTGCCCATGGCGCTGCATAGACGGTCCTGCAATGCCCGAATCTCAGGTGCCTGGGGAGGTGGGGCAGGTTTGGCTATTTTTTCACCTGTCATGCGGCGAACAAGCTCTTCCGTTTGCCGGACAGTTAATCCATGCTGCAAAATGGATTGCAATGCAGCTAATTGCGCCTGGGGAGTTGGAAGCCCCAAAAGTGCTCGGGCATGTCCTTCACTGATCTTCTCTTCAGTAAGGGCAACCTTTACAGCATCGGGCAATTTGAGCAGACGCAACGTGTTGGTAACTGTTACGCGGCTTTTCCCTACCCGGGCTGCAATTTCTTCATGTGATAGTTGAAAGAATTCATTCAATTGTTGAAATGCTTCGGCAGTTTCGAGAGGTGTCAGGTCTGCACGTTGGATGTTTTCGATCAATGCAAGTTCCAATCGTTCCTGGTCCGTTGCCTGACGCACGATCACAGGGATCAGGGTCAAACCTGCCATACGGGCAGCCTGCAGACGACGTTCGCCAGCAATCAGAGTGTAACCATTATGATCGGTATTCTGCGTAACAATGAGGGGTTGTAATATCCCGTGCTCGCGAATGGAATCAGCCAATTCCTGCAGACTATTGGGATCAATATCACGGCGAGGTTGTCGGGGGTTCGGAATGATCTTTTCGATGGCGATCAGGTTCTCGCCCGTCCCACCATTGGTTGTTGAATCTGGGATAAGTGCATTCAGACCTTTTCCTAAACCACCTTTCGGGCTCATGGCTCTACCTTGACCCTTCCATTACTGGGATATGAATTCCATCTTGATCCAGAATCTCACGTGCAAGAGAAGCATAAGCTATTGCAGCATGAGAATCTGGAGCATACGTTGATATTGGCTGACCATATGAAGGTGCTTCTGCCAGGCGGACGCTTCTGGGGATGAGAGACTCAAAAACCAACCCCGGGAAGAACTTGCGTACTTCGCTTACAACATCCAGAGATAAACGCGTTCTGCTGTCGTACATGGTAAGGATCACGCCACGCAATTTTAGTTCCGGAAATAAGGATGTGCGCACACGTTGAATGGTTTGCGTAAGCTGCCCCAATCCCTCCAAAGCCAGATATTCACATTGGACTGGAATAAGTACACCATTTTTTGCACTGATCAAGCCATTAACCGTAAGAATGCTTAAGCTGGGAGGACAATCGATCAAAATGTAGTCATACCGGTCGATGACAGGTGATAGGGCTTCATACAACCGATTTTCTCTATTTGCGAGTTCGATCAATTCTACTTCTGCGCCTGCTAATGCAGGGGAAGAAGGGAGGAGAGATATTTTGAATCGGGGGTTGTGTAAAATGCTTGGATTGGCTGCTGCAGCTCCGATCAATACTTCATATGTTCCTGTACGGACAGCCCGTTTGTCAATTCCCAGGCAAGATGTAGCATTTGCCTGTGGATCCAGGTCTACCAGCAACACTCGCTGCCCATAGTAACCAAGATACGCACCCAGGTTGATCGCACTGGTTGTTTTTCCTACTCCGCCTTTTTGATTAACGAGGGTGTATATTTTTGTCATGGTTCAATCCTGGGAGTGATCTCAACAAGAAAATCCATCATTTCATCTTCTGTTGGGGTGCTGTTCAAGCCTCGTCTTGTAACCGAACGAGCTGCAACAAGGTTGGCAAATCGGGCCGCTTCCCACGGGTCGTTGGTGGAATGATAACGGATAAAGAATGCTGCTGCGAAAATGTCACCTGCGCCTGTAGGCTCAATTTCATTCACCTGGGGTGGTCGAATGGTTCGCACATCCCCATTCCAGTAAACTCGTGCACCATTCGCTCCTTCTGTCACAACCAATACACGGGTGTAAGGGAGCATAGCTTCGATGCGGCTTTCATCGCGCTCGATATCTTCGATACTGAAGACAACTGCAGATGTATGTGACAGAACATAGGGCGCTTCCACCCAATCTTTAAAGTGAACCTTGTGGTCGCTATCCCAACCGCGCATCCAGCCCTGTGGGGTAGCACCAACAAAGGAATTTGGAAAAGCCGCTGCCAGCCGCGGATTGACTTCATTGGCAATCGGTCCCAAATGGACGATGGGAGCATCCTTCCAGGTAGCAGGTATCATGTTTTCTGTAATCTCTCGTGCCTGATGATGGATATGTTGAATGCGGCCTGCAGGTGTTTGTGTATTTTCATAGGTTGTTGTGAACTCTGAAGGATGGTTAATAACAGCTATTCCCTCCAATTCAGGAAATTCCAGGTTTGCAGCGGTTGAGGTAACAATACCAACCCTGGCTCCAAGAGCTTTGGCAGTTCTGGAAGCATAGGCAGTAGTACCGCCAAGGGTAAATCCACCGGGTACAACATCTTGAGTTAAATGTCCAATCAATAAATAGTCAATAGGTTCAATGCGGGTTAACATGCGAAATAATTAGCTCTCTTCCTGTCGTTCTGACCCGGGAACAACTGCTGTGCAATAAGGGCAGATATTCCAGGAAAGTTCGAGGGGTTTGCCACATTGATGGCAATGTTTTTTTAATTTGGTATGACAATTCGGACAGATGATCCAGTCTTCTTTAATACTCCTGCCACAACCTGGGCATTGTGGCATATCTTCCAAAGACTGCAACAATGCTTCTTCTTCCAATGAGTTTTGATATTCTTCATCGAGGGTCTTCGCTGGGCGTAGGATTAAATAAACTACCACACCAGGCAGGTTAAGTACTGCAACTACAACCACAGCCAGGATTCGAAGCAGGCGGTCGCGGGTGCGATTGCGAATATCTCGGGCGGTCCAAAAGATAAGACTTAACCATAAGGCGGCAAGAAAAGCTGCAGAAAAGGCAGTCCCGATCAAGGTCAGGTTGCTAAAGGCAGTAGGGTCGAGGGTCATACATTCCTCCGATGAAGAATTATAGCATGAAGCAAAAATGCTTATAGGGTTTGAAAATGAAAAAATTCATTTTCTTCTATAATTAACAGAAAATAGCATCGGGAGCGAGCAATGGATGGGGTGAAGACAGCGTATTTGATCGGGGATATGCCTGTAAAGGAACGACCTAGAGAACGTTTAGAGCTTTTGGGACCAAAAAGTCTCAGTGAAGCCGAATTACTGGCAATCCTTTTGCGAGTAGGTATGAAAGGAGAAAGTGCCATCCAACAGGCGCAGCGATTATTGAAAGAATTGAAAGGGGTTAATGGAATTTATAAAACCCCATTTCATGACCTCTGCCGTACTAAAGGTGTTGGGAAAGCAAAAGCTGCTCAAATTATGGCTGCATTGGAACTGGGGCAAAGGATCATTGCGGAAGATTATTCAACCAAAACGCTGGTAAATAATCCATCTGCAGTTGCCAGGTTGGTAGAGATGGAGATGTCTACGTTTCAGCAGGAGCATCTATGGGTGATCGTGCTGGATACGCGCGGAAGGTTGATTTCGGTGGAAAAGATCTATCGGGGTACGTTGTATGCCTCGAATGTTCGAAATGCGGAGATATTTCGCCCTGCCATTATTAAAAATGGCGCCTCGATCATCCTTACCCATAACCATCCCAGCGGTGATCCCACGCCCAGCACTGAAGATATTACCTTCACCCGTGGGGCAATCGCTGCGGGGAAGAATCTGGAAATTGAGGTATTGGATCATATCGTGATCGGTGGGATCAGCAATTATGCTTCTTTGAAAGAAAGAGGTATGGTTTTTTCGTAAATAGAAAATTCCATTACAACGATTTTCTTCCAAGAATGTAAAATTGAGAATGGACAGGCAATGAAAGGAAAGCAAAATGGCAATGATGGTAGATGCAATCAAGAAAGCTTTATCCAGTTATGATGGAAAATGGAATGAAAAGAAAGGTCTCTTGGATTTTTCGGCAACGATTGCAGAACGGAAAGCATTTCTCTCGAAAAAACAGCTTACATACTCATGCAAAATGCGCATCGATGATGGTGCCAGAATAGTCAGATTCTCTGAAGTGCTCATGGAAGCTGGATCGGGTTTCTCCTCTGGTGGGTTTGACAGCGATATGTCCTCAGGTTTTGGCATGAAGAAAGAAACCTACAATACTTTTAGTGGTTCGCGTCAGGGGACGATCGAGGAGCAATCCAGCCTCTTTGGCAAAAATTACACGTACCGGTTTAATTATCAAGAGATCAGGGAAAAGGTCAGGTCGATCGTTGAAAATGCGGGTTACAGGTTCGAATATCAAATTCTTCCTGTAAAATGAAAAATTGCCTTATCTGTTTGTTTGACAAAAGATGTTTGGTGTAGTAAACTTTTTGCCGCATGGCGAGGTAGCTCAGTGGCCAGAGCAGGGGACTCATAAGCCCTTGGTCGTGGGTCCGACTCCCACCCTCGCCACAACATTTTAAGAATGGCGTTGTGTGGGTCATCCACCTTCGTCATTTTTATTTATTCGTATTGTTGTGTGCTATTCACACTTACGGCATCCTCTCCATGTTTTAAAATAAAAATGGAGAGTGATTCTTATCCTGCAATTAATGATTTCGTTAGGCGAATAATATTCGGTGTGATCAATCTGTTGTCTTTATCACAGCGGGATGTTATTCACCCTTTATTCTATTCTTCACCCAGTCGATTAATTTGTCAAAAAATGGGAGTTTATCGTAGAGAGCGAAAACCAGCATCCCAATCGCCAGGATCAACACAAACCAGTTTATACCATTCATGAAAGCCAGAACAAACAAAGCAGCCGCAGCCAGCAAGCGCAGGTTGCGATTACGGGAATCAATGCCTTTAATGACTTCTCCTTTTTGAACTGCGGAAAAGAAAGTATGAATATCTTTTTGCGACATGCTGCCTACCCGCCGGGCTATTTCCTTGCCTTGAAAAAAGCCAACCAACGTTGGAATACTGGAAACATTCAATTCCTGTGAAACCTCATACTGTTCATCCGTATTTACCTGTATCACCTGTACCTGACCCTGGAATTCTTCCATCACTTTCTCCAGTGCAGGTTTCATTGTCTTGCAGGGTGCGCACCAGGGAGCCCAAAAATCAATGATGACAGGTTGATCGTATGATTTGATCTGTTCTTCAATATTCGAATCCATGAATTTCCTTTCAAACTGGCCAGATGCTGCGGATGATCAGGTTCGCGATCAATCCAAGCAGAAAAAGCATGCCAAATGAGCGATTCTGGACAAATGCTGCTGCTACATACCACAAAGGCCAGACATCTGCGGGATATTTTTCCGGACGCTCAGCAGGTTTAGGGTGAAGGTAAATCGGCAACACTTTGGGAAGTGTGTCGATCAATCCTAGAAAAACGATGAGCATGACCGGATGGAAATAACCGGTAATAACAAGATATACAACAGAGATATACTGCAATGCCCATAATACCATAGTAATAATACGAGCTGCCTTTTCCCCGATCAAGACAGGCAAAGTATGGATCCTTTTTGTTTTATCGCTTTCCAATTTGTCGATGTGTTTTCCAAAGATGACCAGGGTAGTACCAAGGGCGTAGGGAAGGCTGGCAACGACTACCTGCCAGCTCCATTGACCTGTGATCACGTAATACCCCCCACCGATCATCAAAGGCCCCCAGACGAGGAGTACTGACAGCTCGCCCAGACCGATGAATTTCAATGGCCACGTGTAGAAGAGAACGAAAAACACACCCAAAAGTAGCAGGATCAAAGCCAGCATTTTCCCATAAATCACTAACGGGATGCCTGCTGCCAAGGCGATGAGACCCGTGACAGCAATATAGACAAACATCTGGCGTTTTGTCATCAATCCAGATTCCAGTGGTTGGGGTCCATACTGTGTGCGGAAATAATTGTCTTTATCTACACCATGCTGAAAATCAGTAAGGTCATTGACAAGGTTGTTTGTAGCGTGAGCAAAAACCAACCCTATAGCTAACAGTCCCCAGCGACCCCAATGAAACATGCCATCTTTAGCCGCCAGTAAGCCAGCGATCGCAGCAGAAATGAAGGTCATGATCAGAACTGCTGCGCGGGTTGCGATCAACCAGCGAGAGATAATATCCAATTTTTCCCATTCGCCTTTTTCTAGTCTGGGAATAATTCGCAGTGCCTTGACCCACATTTTCACATTCATTTTACCTCTATAAGATAATTAAGATAAAAATACACCTTTATTGTACTCGTGAAAATCCATCCTTCAAGGGCAATCTGACAAAAATCGTTACTCTTCCTGATTGGTTTGTGGAGCAATATCCGGCAGGCGCATCTGGTGTTTGGGAGCAACCACCTCTGGCAGAGTTGGTAAATAGACCAGGCCTTCTTCCGGGTTTCCCAGGGGATGGATGGTTTCAGGGGTATGGATCACCTGCCAGGCAATCAAGGCACAGGCAAGTGCATTCAATTCTGTTGGTTGATAGATCTGCTCCATGGGCAGATTGCCATGAAGTATCTTAAAACGGGTGATCTCTTCGAGAAACTGCATGGGGTCTGCAACTGGAACATCCTGTTCATAGAGGATGAGTTGTCGCTGCAAGCGACCTTCCAATGTTTCGGAAGGATAGGGTTTCACTCCACATAACCCAGTGAACACCGCATCTGCTTGCGTTTCAAAGAATTGCCGAGGTTTCGGCTCTTCATCTAAATATGCTTCAAAACCTAAACTCTGTAATTGGGCATAAAAGTCCAATCCATGACGAACCCGGGCGGGACAGGTTTGAGGTGTGCTGCCTAAAGGATCGACCTCTATCCCATACTGTTGAAGGATACCATCAACGTCACGGAAGCTTCTTTTTGATGTTTTCTTAGTTTGATTTAACTTTTGAACAATCGGTTTTTGTGGCGCGCTGATAGCAACATATCCTCGACTGAGACCAGCCATATAAGCCACTGCATCTTTCATACTTCCCTGGCTTACAGCAAGCAATTCCTTTTCATCATTAAGAGCAGCAAACGAAAAACCTGGATTGCTGCTGCTAACTGCTACACCGATGAAGATATTGCCTTTATCCATTTTCAAAGTTTAGCAAAATACCGGTCAGTATGCAAATCATCCCATCCAATTTTGACAATCCCTTCTTGTTCGACTATACTAATTTTGCCGGTATTGTCACTCTGGCAAGATTGTAGTTCTTTCTTAATCCCACAGGAGGAAATGCAATGACTGATGAAAGTACATTCAAGCTTACTTATTCCACTATGTTCAATCCGCCAGAAATTTTGCATACTCGATTTTCTGAGGCAGTATCGAGTCTGAAAACCAGATTGGGCAAAGAACATGGCATGTTCATTGATGGCAAAGAGGTTTTTGCTACTGAAAAATTTGAAGATCGAACCCCCATAGATACTTCGCAGGTACTTGGGATTTTTCAAAAAGGAACGGCTGAACATGCCGAGATGGCAATCGCCGCTGCCAGAAAAGCATTCCCTGGCTGGAAGAAGACCCCCTGGGAAAAACGTATTGAATATATCCGTAAAGCAGCTGATCTCATGGATCAACGCATCTTTGATATGGGTGCGGTCATGGCGATGGAAGTTGGCAAGATCCGTATGGAAAGTCTGGGCGACGTAGCAGAAACTGCTGACCTGCTGCGATATGCCTGTGAACAGATGGAAAAGAACGCTGGTTACACTGTGGCAATGAAACAGGATCCTTTGGTAGGATTCACTAGCACCAATACATCTGTTTTAAAACCGTATGGTGTCTGGCTTGTCATCAGCCCATTTAATTTCCCCGGTGCGCTTACAGGTGGTCCAACTGCCGCTGCGCTGGTTGCAGGGAATACGGTTGTCTTCAAACCTGCCACGGATACCCCCTGGATCCCTCGGATGATCGCTGAATGCTTGCGAGACGCAGGAGTGCCAGAAGGTGTATTTAACTATGTGACCGGTCCTGGCAGTTCGCTAGGTCAGGCATTGATCGATAATCCAGATGTCAACGGTGTTACATTTACCGGGTCACTTGATGTAGGCATGAGGATCTATCGTGATTTCGCCAAAGGCACATGGGTACGACCGGTGATCTTAGAATTAGGTGGAAAAAACCCAGCAATCGTTTCAAAGCACGCCAATCTGGATGATGCTGCGCTGGGGATCATGCGCTCCTCATTTGGTCTACAAGGACAGAAATGCTCTGCCTGTTCACGTGTTTTCGTGGAGGAAGAGGTCTATGATGGTTTGATGGAGCGGTTGGTAGCCCTGGTGAGCAAGATCAAGATTGGTGATCCTCTGGAACGCGATGTGTATATGGGTCCAGTAATCAATAAGGGTGCTTATCAGGATTTCCAAAAATTCTGTGAAGAAGTAAGCCAGGCGGGAGGAAAATTCTTGACCGGTGGAAAAATTTTAACCGATGGTGATTATGCAAAGGGTTATTTCTGCACCCCGACCATTGTCGCGAATCTGCCTGAAACTCACCATTTATGGAAACAGGAGATGTTCGTTCCGATCGTGACGGTAGCAGCGGTCAAGAATCTTGATGAAGCTATGCGTCGTGCTAATGATGTTGACTATGGGCTTACCGCAGGGTTCTATGGCACTCTCGAAGAAGTAGAGTGGTTCTTTGATAATATCGAAGCTGGCGTAGTGTATGCCAACCGCCCGCAAGGTGTAACAACCGGTGCCTGGCCGGGTTACCAACCATTTGGTGGATGGAAAGGCAGCGGTTCCAGTGGTAAGAATTCCGGCGGTGTGTATTACCTGCCATTGTATCTGCATGAACAGATCCACACACACGTTCGGAGATAAGATCGATAAATGGCGAGACGGTTTGGAAGCTTCTTGATCCTGGTCGGATTGGGGTCAGGTGCTCTTTTTTACTTCTCCATCCGATCAGGAGAGATGAATCTCTCGCTTCTCATTGTTGGGTTGGTATGCTTCGCGGTTGGATTGGTGATCCGCAAACTCACCAGACCCGCTCCTGTGGATAGCGGACGTTTCCGCATTCTTCGACGAAATAATGATAAAAACAATCACGAGGATGTTTCATGACCAAATTGATGTCTTTGAAGGATGCAATTCGACAATATGTAAAAAATGGTGACTGTGTGTACGCAGCAGGTTTTACCCATCTGATCCCTTTTGCTGCCGGGCATGAGATCATCCGGCAAGGTTTAAAAGACCTGACTCTGGCACGTGCTACTCCTGACCTGATCTACGATCAGATGGTGGCTGCAGGTTGTGCCCGTAAAGTCATTTTCTCGTATCTGGGAAACCCGGGTGTTGGTTCTCTTCGCATTTTGCGTTCTGCGATCGAATCGGGAGCTTTAGAGTTTGAAGAGTATTCACACTTTGGCATGATCTCCAGATTACAGGCTGGTGCAGCCGGATTGCCTTTTATCCCGATGAATCAAACGGCTGCTTGTGATCTGGAAAAAAGCAACCCCAATTATCGCCGGGTGAGTGATCCTTACGGTGGAAAAGATGTGGTGGTATTGCCGCCCCTGCACCCAGATGTCGCCATTGTGCATGTTCAACGAGCTAATGAAGAGGGATATTCACACATCTGGGGAATTTTGGGCGAGCAAAAGGAAGCTGCGTTCGCTGCAAGGCATGTTATCATCACGGCAGAAGAAATTGTGCCGGATGATATCATCCGTTCAGATCCTAATCGTACCCTTATTCCTGGTTTCATTGTCGATGCAGTATGCGAAGTACCACATTGTTCGCATCCATCGTATACCCAGGGATATTATGACAGGGATAATCAATTCTACCTGGCATGGGACAAAATAAGTGAAAATCAAGATGATGTGAAGCGATACCTTGACGAATGGGTTTATGGAGTTGAGGATCGCCAGCAATATTGGGAAAAATTAGGGAAAGATGTACACGACCGGCTCAAGGTTAAACCTCGCTTGAGTTATCCTGTTGATTATGGAGCGTACTAGCCATGGAATACACTGCAAATGAATTAATGATCGTTAATGCTGCCCGGCTTTTGCGCGATGGTGATACTGTGTTCGTCGGTGTGGGAGTTCCCAATCTGGCATGCAACCTGGCCAGACGCACTCATGCACCCAACCTGTTAATGATCTATGAAGCTGGTGTAGTAGGAGCAAGACCAGCAAGATTGCCATTGTCAATTGGTGACCCTACACTGGTAAGCGGTGCTGCCCTGGTGTGCAGCATGTATGACATCTTTTCGCTCTATCTACAACGTGGAAATGTGGATGTCGGCTTTTTAGGTGGTGCGCAAATTGATAAATATGGAAATATCAATGCTACCGTGATCGGTCCATACGACCATCCAAAAGTACGCCTACCAGGGTCGGGTGGCTCAATGGAAATCGCTGCCTGGGCGAACCGCTGCTATATCATGACGCCCCATCAAAAACGTCGTTTCCCTGAAAAAGTGGATTTCTGTACCTCTGCTGGCTTCATTCATGGGCAGGGTGAAAGGCAGGCAGCAGGCTTGCGGGGTAAGGGACCACAAGCTATCGTTACTGACCTGGGTATCATGGAACCTGATGGCACAGGAGAATTGATCATCACAGCTCTACACCCTGGTATTCAAGTGCAACAGATGAAAGATAATACCGGTTGGGATCTGAAAGCTGCCAATGAGATCAGAGTAACAGAACCTCCAAATGTAGATGAATTAAGAATCTTGCGAGAGGAATTAGACCCGCAAGGAATTTATCGTTAACAGGAATTATGGATGGCAGAAACAGGCGAAAAGGTTGAATTATTGATCACTGTTCCTTTACCGGAGGAAGAGTTGGAAAAAATTCGTCAACTCTCCCCCCGGTTGAGGATCACACCATTTTACTCGCGGAAAATTGAGGAAATACCCTCTGAGTTTTGGGCAAAAACAGAAATCTTGTATACCGATTCGGTCTTGCCAACATTGGAAATGGCTCCGAACTTGAAGTTCATCCAATTCCATTGGGCGGGGCTTGACCAGGTTGAGGAAACAGAAACTCTTTCCCGCCAGGGTGTCCAGATTGCCACAGCGAGCGGAGTAGCTGCATCGCAAATTGCGGAATATGTGGTGATGATGATGCTGGCACTTGGTCACCGTCTGCCAGAAATGATACAACAACAAGAAAAAGGCGAGTGGGTACGGAATCGCTGGGAAAAACTGGTTCCGAAAGAACTACGTGACAGCACGGTAGGCATTGTAGGATATGGCAGTATCGGACGTGAGATTGCCCGTCAACTGCAGCCCTTTGGGGTGCATATTCTGGCAGCCAAGCGACATGTAATGCGACCAATGGATACCGGGTATACCCAGGAGGGATTGGGAGATCCAGAGGGGAATTATTTTCAACGTCTTTATCCCATACAAGCACTTGCTTCGATGCTAAAGTTATGTGATTTTATTGTGATCTGCCTGCCTTTGACGGCAGAAACAAAGAACATTATTAACGATGAAATATTTAAGGCTCTCAAACCAGAAGCGTATCTGATTGGAATTGGCAGGGGGGGCATCATTGATGAGCATGCACTACTTTCGGCACTGCATGAACATCGCCTTGCTGGAGCAGCAATGGATGTTTTTGCAGAAGAGCCTCTTTCTTCACAAAGCCCGTTCTGGGATTTACCGAATGTGTTTGTTACCCCACATGTGGCGGGAATCAGTGCCCAATACCGTCAACGTGCTGTAGCATTGTTGATAGAAAATTTAGATCGTTATTTACAGGGATTACCAATCCTGAATGTTTTTCACCCTGAAGAAGGTTATTGATCATGCATCGAAATATTCAATATGTATTATTTGACCTCGGGAATACTTTGCTTCAATATAATGCTCCCTGGCCAGATTCTTTGGAACAAGCTATCGCTGCATTGACGAAGTATCTTGTTGATAATGGGGTATTGCAGCAAGCAGATGAATTTCATACTGCTTTTAGAACCAAATTACAGCAGTATTATACAGGTAGAGATGAAGACAATGTTGAGTATACTTCGCTGGATTCATTGAATGATTTGCTTCATGAGTTTGGCAAAGATCACGTTTCTTTTCTGCACTTGAGGGGGGCATTAGATGCTATGTACGCTGTATCGCAGTCTTACTGGTTTACAGAAGACGATGCAGTTTCAACATTAAAGGAGCTGCAAGAGAGTGGCTACCGGATGGGTCTGGTTACGAATGCCAGTGATAGTGCAGATGTCAATACGCTGGTTGATAAAGCAAAGATTCGCAATTTTTTTGATGTAATCACTATTTCTGCTGATATTGGATTACGGAAGCCTCACCCAAGTATGTTCAAAGCTGCACTTGATTTCTGGCATGCAAACCCGAAACAGGCGGTGATGATCGGTGATTTATTATCGGCGGATATCCTAGGAGCCAATCAATTTGGCATAGCCAGCATCTGGATCACTCGA
>DAOUFE010000013.1:0-104572 GCA_034430215.1 Anaerolineaceae bacterium
GCATTGGTTTGTATATGCGTGATCGTCATTTATCTAACTCGTCCCAATTCTCGCTTGCTTTTATCCCTGTCTATGACAAACTGTCAGGTGGCTAGTAAAATTTTTTCAATTTAGTTTTCAATCTACTAACATTTCTCATCCTGGTTAATACGATAAAATAGATATTCCTGAAAGGATTTTTCTCAGGAGATCAAGCAATTCGAAGGATATCATGACCGAAACTTCTCCCATCTTCCCAGATTTAGAAACGGACCGTCTCATCTTACGGCAGTTGACGATGGATGATGATGATTTTATGTTCAAGCAGTTCAGCAATCCCCAGGTAACTCAATACTTGATGGATGAACCACCTGTCAAGAATATAGAAGAAGCCAGGATGATCATCCGATTTTTTCTGGATCCCGAAGGAAAAAACCATAATCGCTGGGGCATTATCAGAAAATTAGATAACCAGATCATCGGAACCTGCGGGTTTCATAAATGGGAAAAAGCATATTTTCGATCAGAGATCGGGTATGACCTGTATCCCGATTTTTGGGGGCAGGGATATATGACAGAAGCGCTCAAGGCAGCGATCAATAATGGGTTTGAGCGGATGAAATTGAACAGGATCGATGCAATGGTTTATGTTGATAATCCGCGCTCCAGCGGGCTGCTAAAAAGATTAGGTTTCAAACAAGAGGGCATTCTGCGGGATTATTTCTACCTGAATGGTATGTTCTATGATCATGCGATTTTCAGTTTGCTGAAACGAGATTGGCAGTGCTAAAGGGAGATTGAATGAAACAATCCATCGTACATATTGCATTGGTTGTCAAAGATTATGACGAAGCACTTGATTTCTATATCAACAAATTAAACTTTACCTTGATTGAAGATACTTATCAACCGGAACAGGATAAGCGATGGGTGGTAGTTTCACCTCCCGGGTCGATCGGAACAACTTTGCTCCTTGCCAGAGCGTCAAAGCCAGAACAAGAACCCTTTATTGGTAACCAGACAGGCGGAAGAGTCTTTCTCTTTCTCAATACTGATGATTTTTGGCGAGACTATCACACCATGGTTGCCAAAGGCATAAAATTTGTTAGAGAGCCAAAACAAGCCGAGTATGGGATGGTGGCAGTCTTCGAAGACCTGTACGGCAATCTATGGGATCTACTACAATTCAATAAAGATCACCCTATTGCAAAAAGAGCAAATTAGATGTACCTGTAAAAAAACGTACTAGAATTCCTCATTGAAGTATTCCTGTTGATTAACAAGATTATTTCATGGAAGGATATTCTCGTTTCCTTCTTCGCAGAAAGCGCATTTTCCCGAGAAAGCATTTTTAATTTCGAATTTAGAAAACAATATATTCCTCAATATTAATGGATAGACTTCAGTTTTTATCTGGTTTTCAGAATTTGGCTGTAAGGCTTTTATGGGTTTCCAGCCAGGCTCGCCTGGTACCGTACAAAACAAATGTTCATCCCAACACTGCTTTTGGCTTGCTTTCCCTGGGGGGGAAGCGGGCTGGCTGGTTTCATTCCTTTCGTGTATCCTGGCATTGCTTGTCCTGGCTTTCTTAACGATGCTGGTGTCCTCCTCCGGAAGAAGTGTCATCATCCAGTATGCCTTCGGGGTACGTGGAAATAAGAGAAGCCAGATAAAGCGGGCATTATAAAACTAAATTTCTTATAGATGGATTTTTATTGAATAAGTTCCAAAGATTTTTTGGGATGCAATTCTGTCTTTTGCGGCTATGATTAATTAAGTTGTCATTGTTAAATCATCATAATGCGCGAAAAATTTATTCAGTCATGAAAGGATACAATCATGAAAGAAGATCAATCTTTTTTTGACTTTGCCGCAACAGTTGGCTTAACAAAACACATCGGAGGAGTCGAAGCAACAGAAGCGTTGGCGAAGTTGTGCCAAATCAGTAAAGAGAGTTATGTATTGGATGCTGGATGTGGCGTCGGGAAAACAACTTGTTATCTTGCCCGGAAGTATGGTTGTCGAGTAATGGGAGTAGATATTCTCGAAAAAATGGTCGAGGTCTCCAGGAATAGGGCAAATCAGGAGAATGTAAAGGACAGGGTGGAATTCAGGGCAGCAGATGTGCAGAACCTCCCTTTCGAAGATAATCTCTTCGATGTGGTGATCACCGAGTCTGTGACTGCTTTCCCGGAAAATAAACAGAAAGCTGTTTGTGAATATGCCCGAGTAACCAAACCTGGTGGATTTGTAGGTCTAAACGAGTCTACCTGGATAAAAATACCCCCTCCACCGGAAATGATTGCCTGGGCTTCTCAGGACCAGGGTGCAAACGTGAACCCGTTGACCTCTAGTGAATGGATAGATCTGCTGGAAGGCGCTGGTCTGAAGGTAATCCATACACAAACCAGTAAGATCAATCTGGAAGACGAATCCAAAGGGATTGTTAAGCGATATGGTGCAGGGAGCTTCATAGGAATATTAGCAAAGATGCTGGCTCTTTACACAACAAACCCGGCTTATAGAAAATTCGTGAAAGAGATAAAAAAAGAAGGAATCGCACCGAAAAACCTGGATGAGTATTTTGGGTATGGATTGTATATTGGGCAGAAAGTATAGGGGGAAGTATAGATAATTCGGTTATCTATCAAATAACTTGAGGATATTTCCCATGAACCCCCTGGATTTCCTTCTCCCGCAACCAGCCTGTACCATAACCCCTGCAATGCAGACGGAGTGCGAAGCATTGCTCGCTTCGACCTCGCCTGGAGTTTATATTGACTATCATCTCTCATTTCCCAAATGGCAGTTCTTAAACTATCTGTGCAGCGCAAAAGAGCTTGTCCTGCACGGCTCGCAAAACAACACGATCCACCGGGTCGAGCCCAGGAAAGCCCTGGATGTGAGAGACTTCAGCGCCCAGGAAATGATTTATGCTACCACCGATGGCATCTGGGTAATGTTCTTTGCCATCATCGACCGGATGAATTATCAGCCCTTATCGCTGTATAATTCGTGCCTGCAAATCCGGATATCAGCAGAAGAGGTATTGGGTCCCCTCTATTTATTTTCGATCACATACTCTGCTCTACTTAAAAAGCCCTGGTGTGAAGGCACGATCTATATTCTCCCCCGCCAATCCTTTTCAAAAGAACCTTCCCAGCAGATGATGGGTACAGAAATCACGTTTCCCCACTGGATCAGTTCGCTGCCGGCTGATCCTGTTGCCAAATTGAAGGTTACCCCGCAAGATTTTCCGTTCCTTGAACAAATTCACGGGCATGACGATGAAAAGCTGACGCAGCACATGGCAGCCAATCCCGATGGGTTCCCCTGGCCGGAAACCTGGCTGGTCTGAGTAAAAAAAATTACACCACTTTTTTGATCATGCTGGTATCAATCGGCACACGAATCACCTGTTGAAGGGCAGAGATGACCATATCTTCAGGTTGCATCCTCTTCAATAAACTGCTCGGAACCTGCCCCTGGATTATCAATGACACCAGACCGTGAATAAGCCCCCATAAGCTGACAACCTGCATTTCAGCATCCATGTCAGTAAAATTTAATATCCCCGCTTCCCGGCATCGGTCAACAATGACCTTCAGTATTTGCAGATTACCCTGCGAAAATTGCATAAACTCGGGATAGCCATGTTCGTCTTGGATTACACCGGAAAAGGTGATTTTGTAATGAGCAGGCGTATCCAATCCAAATTGCACATACGCCCAGGCAGCGCCAATGAGCTGCTGCAGCGGATCATCCGCATGCGCAACCATCACGGCTTGAAGGCGTTCGTTGAGTTTTTGGTGTCCATCTGAGGCGATGGCAGCGATCAGGTTCTGTTTATCAGCAAAATGAGCATACGGAGCAGCATGACTTACTCCCGCTTTTCGCGCTGCCTTGCGAAGGCTCAATCCACCTAGTCCTTCTTCTGCCAGGATCTCAATGCCAGCCTGGATCAATGCATTTTTTAGATCACCGTGATGGTAGTTTTCTCGTGTCATGGTATTAATCTTATTCTTAAATCTTGACGTTGTAAAGATTATAGGCTAGAATCTTTACACTGTCTAGATGCAATGAGGTGGCTAATGGAAGCATTTGACGTTTTTAAAAACCAGGTGGTGGATACCGCCCAGGAGCTTACTCGCAAAGGGTATCTGATGGCAACCGGGGGAAACATCTCGATCCGCATCGCAGGGCAACATGCTTTTGCGATCACTCCTTCTGATTTCGACTATATGAAGATGACTTCTGATGACATTTGTGTACTGGATTTCGACCTGAAGATGATCGAGGGATACCTCAAACCTTCGGTTGAATCCGCGCTGCATGAAGCTGTCTATGAAGTACGGCCGGATGTGAATGCCATCATCCACACGCACCAGGTGTATGCCAGCGCATTAACGCTAATAAAGATGCCCATCCCGGCTCTGTTCGATGAGCAGGTGAGATTCCTGGGTCGCAGTGTGGAGATCATCCCTTACGCACCATCCGGCACGGGCTTTCTCAAGAATACCGTGGCAAAGCATGTGAAAACTAATGCCAACGCATTCATGATGCAAAATCATGGCGCATTGGTATTTGGCACCGATATGGAGCGCGCAGTTCATAACGTCGAGATCCTCGAAAAGTGTTCCCTGGCATACCTCTTGGCTCTGCTCAGCGAGCGTGAGATCACAAAGATACCTCTGGCAGTGAGAGAGATCGCCTTTGCCAAATTACGCAAGGACCAAAAAAAGGTCTCACAGATCGGTACAGATTCACAAGGAGAGCAAAATGGATGAGCAAAAATATGCGATCAGTTCGTATCATAATACAGATGAAATTTATGCAAAGCTGAACAACCTTATCAGCCAGCCAATGCGACCTGTCAATCGCGAAAAGATGCAGGAATTTCTGGCTTATTTTGACAACCACTGCAAACGCTCGAAGGAACTCTCGGATGAAGCAAAGAAATTTATCCCCGGTGGTGTACAGCACAACCTCGCCTTCAATTACCCCTTCCCCATTGCCATTGAAAAAACAGACAATGCGTATCTGTGGGATGCGGATGGAAACCAATACATTGATTTCTTACAGGCGGGCGGACCTACCTTACTTGGCAGCAACTATGCTCCGGTACGTGAAAAAGTACTTGAGATGCTCGAGTCCTGCGGTCCTGTCACTGGTCTGTTCCATGAATATGAACTAAAACTGGCAAAACTGGTCAACCGGTTCATGCCTTCCATTGAAATGTTCCGTATGTTAGGGTCAGGCACCGAGAGTGTGATGGCTGCTGTGAGGGCAGCACGAACCTTCACGAAAAAGAAATATGTCATCAAAGTTGGCGGCGCATATCATGGATGGAGCGATTCTATGGTCTATGGGCTGCACGTTCCAGGTACGGGTCGTTTTGAATCGACCGGTATTCCGCGCGGTGGTACCTCTTCGACACAAGAGTTTTACCCAAACAGCCTTGCAGCATTAAAACGTCATCTGGTTTTCAACCGCTTGAAAGGTGGTACGGCTGCAGTGATCGTCGAGCCGTTAGGTCCAGAATCAGGCACCCGTCCCGTCCCCTACGATTTCAACCAAAAAGTGCGAGAATTATGTGATGAGTTCGGTGCGCTCTTGATCTTTGATGAAGTGGTAACCGGTTTTCGTGTTGGATTGGGCGGCGCACAGGGGTATTTCGGTGTCAAACCCGATCTGACCATCTTTGGCAAGTGCATCACCGGTGGATATCCCATGGCAGGTGGTGTTGGCGGGCGCGCAGATGTGATCGGATGTTTCGCCGCAGGCATCGGTGGTACCGGAGAGCGTGCCTATATTGGTGGCACACTATCAGCCAATCCGCTTTCCTGCGTAGCAGGGTATTATTCCTTGCTTGAATTGGAAAAGACCAATGCACCCGTCATTGCAGGGCGTGCGGGCGACAGGCTCACAAAGGGGCTGCAGGCTATTATTGATAAATATGCTCTCCCATTCGTGGTGTACAACCAGGGTTCAATCGTCCATCTCGAAACCTCCGCCGTGATGCTGCTCGATTTCCGCAATCCGCTTCGCCTGGCTCGCGAACTAAAACCCCGCAAGCACATGATGGAAGAAATGGGTGCTGCGTATATGTCGCAGGGATTGATCACACTGGCAGGCTCCCGCATGTATACATCTATGGCGGATACCGATGATGTGATTGATAATGCATTGAGCAAGTTCGAAACTGTTTTATCAGCCTGTGCGTAGAGGTTCACTATGACAACCGACTATAAACTCTATAAATATCGCTGGGTAGTATTGGCTGTCTTCATGTTCATTAACTTGACGATCCAGATGCTTTGGATCACCTATGCTCCCATTACGGGACCCGCAGCAAAATTCTACGGGGTAACCGATTTGAAGATCGGTTTCCTGGCGATGTCTTTTATGATTGCCTTTATCCCGCTTTCGATCCCAGTTTCATGGATCATAGACACATATGGCTTTAGGCGCGCCGTCAGCATTGGGGCGGTCTTGATGGGTGTTTTTGGTCTCTTGCGCGGGTTTGCCGGCACCAACTATACCCTTGTTTTATGCAGCACTATCGGCATTGCTGCTGCTCAACCTTTCTTGCTCAATGCCTGGACAAAAGTTCCAGCCAATTGGTTTGCCATCGAAGAGCGAGCCACTGCAGTAGGGATGGTAACGCTCTCTAACCTGGTTGGGACTGCGGTAGGAATGGTATTGACGCCCATTTTAATCGAGACTATTTCCATTCCAAATGTTCAATTAATCTATGGCGGTATTGCAGCCTTCTCTGCGGTTTTATTCGTGATTTTTGCGCGAGAAAAACCAGCCACTGCACCAGGTCCTATTGGAAGTGAAGTACGTGCCCTGATGCTGGATGGATTGAAGCACGCCCTCACAGTAAAATCTTTCTGGCTGTACCTGTTTGTCTCATTTGTTGGTTTGGGGATTTTTAACGGTGTTACCACCTGGGTGGAAAACATCATTCGTCCACGCGGGTTGACGCCCACTGATGCCGGCACGCTTGGCGCGTTGATGCTCATCGGTGGCGTGCTGGGTGCGGTTACTATCCCGCCATTTTCGGATAAACATCATAAACGGAAGCCCTATATCTTACTTGGCTTATTACTGGCGATCCCGGGTTTGATTGGAGTGACCTTTGCCACCAACAAGTGGTTAATCTTCGTTTCTGCCTTTGCAATGGGATTCTTCCTCGTCAGTACCAGCCCCATCGGTATGCAGTATGCTTCTGAAGTAACTCACCCTACCCCTGAAGGCACCTCGAACGGATTGATCCAACTTTTCGGTCAGGCATCTGTTGTGTTTGTGTACATCATGGAAGCCTTAAAAACCCCGGAAGGTTCATTCACCCCCGCATTGCTTTTGGCAATTGGACTGATAATTATTAGTGCCCTCTTGGTCACCCAATTGAAAGAGCCTAAAGAACTTCAAGACCTTTAGGTTCTCTTTTTCTACAGGATAAATCATGACTGGTGAAAAAACTATCATAGCAGTTGATCTGGGAACATCCGGTATGAAGGTCGCACTGATCACGGTCAGTGGTAAAGTATTGGGCTGGGAAAATGAACCCATCAACCTCATTCTCACACCCGATGGTGGTGCAGAACAAAGCCCGGATGAATGGTGGCAGGCATTTCTCTCTGCTGCAGGCAGGTTGATGGATCGGAATCGGGATGCAAGTGCGAAAGTGATCGCAGTTTGCTGTTCCACCCAGGGTGAAGGGACGGTTGCTGTTGACCGGGATGGAAATGCCCTGGGCAACGCGATCCTCTGGATGGACATGCGTGGTCAACCCTGTCTGCTTAAACAACTTCATGGTTTATTCAACATGAATGGCGCGGACATTTTCAAGGTACTCAAGTTTATACAATTGACCGGAGGGATGCCATCGCTAACCGGTAAAGACCCTGCCGCACACATGCTGCTGATCCGCGATACGATGCCTGAGATCTATGAAGGCACTTATAAATTCTTGAATGTTCTTGATTATCTAAATTTACGATTGACGGGTGAGTTCGTCGCTAGTTTTGATTCGATCGTTACATCCTGGATAACGGATAACCGCAACCCCGATTCGATCTGCTACGATGATTCTTTGATCAATATCCTTGGCATTGATCGCCAGAAACTTCCCGACATTGTTCCCTGTACAAAAGTGATCGGTACCCTGAGAAGGGATGTCGCAGAAAAATTGGGGCTTTCAATGGATGTCAAAGTAGTTGCGGGAGCCATTGACAATACTGCCGCAGCTATAGGTGCTGGAGCAGTGGAGGATTATGCCATGCACCTGTATTTAGGCACCTCTTCCTGGATGACAGCACATGTACCTTACAAGAAAACAGATATCTCCTCCAGCCTGGCTTCCATCCCCTGTGCAATACCAGGACATTATTTACTAACGGCTCTCCAGGCAACTGCAGGGGGCAACCTCACCTTTCTGCGTGACAATATCATCTATCATAAAGATGAGTTGTTGCAGGAAGCAGATGTGCCTGATATTTTCAAAGTACTCGACCAGATTGCAGCACGTGTTCCTGCAGGTGCCAACGGCGTATTATACACACCGTGGATCTGGGGAGAACGCGCTCCGGTGGAAGACCGCAGTCTGCGGGCAGGATTGTACAACCTTTCGCTGAACAATACGCGTGAGGACATCATCCGTGCATTCCTTGAAGGTATCGCCTTCAACACGCGCTGGCTGCTTGACCCTGTCGAAAATTTCTTGAACCGCAAAGTGACTTCGATCAACATCGTTGGGGGTGGAGCGCAATCGGACGTCTGGTGCCAGATTTTTGCGGATGTGATGAACGTAGAGATCAAACAGGTCACAGACCCTCTTTATGCCAATGCACGTGGAGCAGCCTGGATTGGAGCGGTTGGGATGGGTGAGATCAGGTTTACCGATATTCCCCAACTGGTGGAATTTAAAAGAATTTACCAACCGAGACCAGAAAATCGGGCACTCTATGATGAGAAATTCATTGTCTTCAAACTGATCTACAAACAGATGAGAAAGGTTTATTCACGCTTGAATTCGCCATTTTAACTGTATTTTTAGCAGATACATATCATCAGCCTCGCTTGTGTGTGCTTCATCTCTGAAGTATGATGGTGGAGAATTCTGTTGCACAGGCAATAAACCTTGGAAACCACCGGTTCTCCTCAATATTTCATTGGAACTTCTGGCTGGACATATGACCACTGGAAGGGCTGTTTCTATCCCCAGGATCTGGCAAAGAGCCATTGGTTTGATTTTTATGCTAAACGCTTCAATGCAGTTGAGATCAACGCAACTTTTTACCGGACTTTTCAGGATCAAACCTACTTGAATTGGAAATCTCGTGCCCCGCAGGGGTTCGGATATGTGCTCAAAGCTCCCAAAACCATAACCCATCGTAAACTTCTCAACGATGTGGATGCGGATATCCAGGCTTTTTGTCGTTCTGCTGCTCTGCTTGGAGATACTTTCGAGATGATCCTGCTGCAGGTCGCACCAAACCTCCCGCATGACCTGGGGTTGTTGAAACACACTCTGCAGGCATTTTCAGATCCCTCACGGGTGGCAGTGGAATTTCGCAATGCATGTTGGTTCAATCAGGAGACCGAAAGCCTTTTAAGCTCGGTTGGGGCAGTTTTCTGTAATGTAGATTCACCCAGGCAGAAGTTAACGGAAATTCTCACATCAGAGCGGGCATACATACGTCTACATGGACGAAAAAGCTGGTATTCCAGTAATTACACAGATGAAGAACTGACAGCAATCGCAAGCCTGGCGCGTAAATTAATCGCACGCGGTGCCAGGCAGGTATATGTCTTTTTTAACAATGACTTCGGGGGGTATGCCCCTGCTAATGCGCTGGTGTTGCGGAAATACCTTCAAAAACAACCTTAATTTCGATTATTGAGCAAAAAGAGCGATGGGGTTACAGCAAATATTATATAAAGACCAGTATGTATTTTCTTATGCTGAATATGAGGATAGGCAGGGATAGTCAGGGCTATCCAATTCTGACACAGCATAGTTTGATCGCCCGCATCAAAGATCATGCACTCTTTAACAGACTTTAATAGAACATGATTTTCGTTGCTTATATGGATTGTGAAGTTGAGCGAAGCAACCTGCACCACGCGCAGTGCAGGCGAACATCTTTTTGTGGTATTGTGTAAATCCCATTGCAAGACCCTCACCTGCACCTCATTGGGTAATGAAATCGCAAATTCATCCCTCTCCATTTTTGCACTTGAAAATGGGGAGGGTGGCGAATTCAAGAGAGGTCATACTGAAACATTAAAATGGTGGGTTGCAAGCCCACCCTACAAAAACCCACTGTCATTACTTCACCCTGCGTTCTTTGCAGGTGAAGCTATCTGCTATTCAGAGACTGCCACGCTTCGCTTGTAGTGACAAACCTGCTGACCTTGCGAACCCTGCGTTCTTTGCAGGGTGAAGCTACCTGCTATTCAGAGACTGCCGCGCTTCGCTTGTAGTGACAAACCTGCTGACCTTGCGCACCCTGCGTTTCTTGCAGGGTGAAGCAACTATGCGTTTTTCGTGGTGGTTACTCGAGCCTAGCTAACGTTAGATGGGATCAAAGAACGATCCCACGAAAACTAATCCAGAATTAGTACAGTCTGAAAAACGACTGCATCTTACCCGCTATCACCTTCTACAGATCCAATCTTTCAAAATGCTGTACCGATCTGCCATAGGCAACGGCGGTCAGCAGAGCGAACAATATGATCCCAACAATAAAAACCAGGGATTGCTGTAGGTAATACACGGCATTCGCCGTGTCCAGAGTAACCTTCCAGGTTGGGATGATATTTATCAGTACCTCAGACAAACCCACAAAGATCGTCATTGCGACACAGGAAACCAGATAGGGTGTGCCTGGTTTGTAAGCCGTTCGGTAGAACATGGGCAGAAAAGTGATGTTAAAGATACCAAACATTATCAAGACTAACCCGAAGAAGGCGATATTCGCTTCCATGCCTGCGGGATTTTCAACCGGGAGAATACGATATCGGAGGATAGCGAAGGGAATGCTCACGATCACCTGCAGCAATTCAAAGAGGAGAACCGTGAAAAATCGAGCTTTCACCGCATCCCTTTTCCTGATCGGCAATAAAACTGTAAAGAAAATATCATTGGTCACATTACCATTCAGAAATATAAAGAAAATACCCAGTGTCTGATAGAAAAATGCTACATAGTAGGGATAACTGGGGATCAGAAGCATTGCTGCCAGAGGAAGGAACAAATAACATGTCGGGTGAACCGATAATTTTAATTCTTTATAAATCAGGTTCTTCATCTGCCTGCCTTCTTTCCGTGTAGATCATGATGGATTCCAGGTCAGCGGTGGTTACCTTGAAATCCTGGATATCCTGTACATCATTGCTTTGCAACATGCCTGTAAATTCACCTTTCCTCTCGCGATATCCGATGATCTTCCTCTTGAGCGATGGGGGGATTCGAGCCGTTTCACCTTTGATAATGCGATAAGAATTGAGAAATGCATCTTTATCCTGGCTGGCAATGATCTCACCATTTTTCAGATAGGTGATGTCATCCGCATTCTTCTCCAGATCAGAAGTAATGTGCGTGGAAAAGAAGATCGAAGTGCCTTCTTTATCAACAATATCTGTAAATATATTCAGCAATTCATCGCGCGAAACCGGGTCGAGTCCCGTGGTCGGCTCATCCAGGATCAACAATTCAGCATGATGAGATAGGGCAAGAGCTAATGCAAATTTGATACTCATCCCTTGCGAAAGTTGTTTGATCTTTTTATCCGGGTCCAAATCAAAGCGGGTGAGGTAATTTTGATAGATAGCTTCATCCCATTTCTTATAAAACCCGCGGTAAACATCCGTAATCGTTCGGATCTTGCTTTGTGAAAAATAGTTAGCTGCTCCGAGGATGAAAGAAATTCGCTGTTTGATCTCGAACTCATGCTCCTTAACATCCAGACCAAAAAATTGGATCGATCCACTATCCGGGTGCACCAGGTTGAGGATGGACTTCATGGTAGTCGTCTTCCCGGCTCCATTTTTCCCGATGAAACCCATGATCCTTCCCTGTTCCACAGAAAAAGACACATCCTTAAGGTGGAATTTTTCATAATGCTTGTTCAAATTTTTTACGGTTAGTACTTCCATATTTTTCCTTTTTCAACAATAATGAAACAGCTTCGTTGTGCTACATTCCTTAACGATGTCAATAATTCATTCCTCTTCTTCCGATGGTTCCATGCTGGCTTCCAGGATTGCCATGAAACCCGGTTTTTTCTCAAGCAGGGTGGATGCTTTAATGATCGCCAATCCCTGTTTCAGGTCGCCCAGCACAAGCAGCTTGTCACCTACCTGAATGTTAAAGTCACGCCTGGCTTCTGCAGGAATAACAATTTGACCTCTCTCACTGACGGTGATCGCACCGTAAAAACGTTTTCCTTTTGGGGGTTTTGCCATCTTTCACCTCATGACAAGATAAATCTTGTATACAAGATTTATCTTACTATTGAGTAGGTATTCTGTCAACATTCTCCAATCTCAAAAAGCGTCTGTTGGTATAATTACTTCACAGGGTGGCCAGTGAAAATCAAGAAAACTCGAGTGACCGTTTCTCCCTTTAATAAAACTACACATAAGGAAAAAAGATGGAATTACTCACTGCAGCTGCAATTTCAACTAAAAACTATATTGGTGAGCAAGGCAAAGCACTACAAACAATGGAAAACTGGCTTCAGCGCGCTTCTGAACAGGGATCAGAACTGGCTTTATTCCCCGAACTCAATGTCAGTGGATATATCCCCGCCCCCATTGCCGCTCAAATAGCTGAACCTGTTCCGGGACCTTCCACCGAGAAGATCATCCGGCTGGCAGAAAAATATCGCACGACAATCGCTTTTGGGTTGATCGAAAAAGAAAACAATAAATTATTTTGCACACATGTGCTGGTAAACGGAAATGGGATTCTGGGCAAACAACGAAAGATCCATGTGCCGGCTCATGAACGACCTTTCTGGGGCGCAGGGGATGCCATTGAGATCATGGATATGGGAAAAGCAAACATTGGCATTGCTGTTTGTCGGGATGCTTTCTTTGACGAAATGACCCGCACACTCTACTTTAAAGGCGCCGATATCGTTCTGATGCCTTTTGGGTACTACAACGTGCCGCGCAACCAATACCTCAAAGAGACGATTCATGGCATGTCTCTGGTCAAATCAGCCTGGTCCAATGGTTTTTTTGAGCTTTTATGCAACAACGCAGAAGATCGCTCTGCCAATGCCTACGAGCCACACGGGAATAAGTTCCCTGGTTGGGCTGGCATTATCGATCCTTGGGGCATGGTTCTAGGGTTTGTGGAAGATGAAGGGAATAATGAATCCATGATCGTACGGAAGCTCGATCCTGCTGTTATGATTGACCGCCGCTCCCACCCCAATTTCCTTGCAAAGGAATTACGCCCAGCGTTGTATCAATTTGAATGATTCCCAGAATATAAATTATTTGCTTCGATTTTCATAAAGGGAAAGCACCTCAATTTTGTGCAGATGAGGTGCTTTCATTTTTACCCATTAGAACCTGTCACCGTGTGGTCAGCCTGTGTCACGGAAGCCAATCCAGTACTTTTCCTTTCAGGTTCATTACCGGGATGATCTGGCACGTATCTACCTGGATCAAAACCTGGGTATATCGTTGGTCTGGGATTTTCCAGGAGAGGTCGACAAGCAGCCAGGCACCGTCAGGGCTCCAAACCATGTTGCGGATGTTGCCTTCACTATTCATTTCAATTAGCGTTTTGCGTTGAGAACCATCAGGTGTGAAGGCAAAAACGGTTTGTGTGCCAGCCGATTCATCGACCCAATTGAGTGCTAAACGTTTTCCATCTTCTGAGACGGCAATGGAAGTAGCAAGCTGGGGCACATTGAACAATGTAGAAGCCTCTCCAGTGAGTGGATCGATGATCTTCAAAACCGGACCATTTTCATCCATGGTCACATATAAAATACCCTGATCTGGCAACCACCCTTGCATGAGTTTTACTGGCTCAACGGTATTCAAAAGCTGTGCGCCAGTTCCATCCAGATTTGCCAGGAAGATATTAGGGCTCATGCCATCAGGAGTCCCCGTGAACCCAATCTGCTGCCCATCGGGTGACCAGAATAGCTGGGCAACACCTGAATTTGGTTCAACACCGGCAAGCGGTTCACTGACACCCGATTCAAAGTCGTATACCAACAGTTTGCCTTCTCCATTTGCGTAGACCATCATTTTTCTATCCGGCGATATGGATGCGTCAGCGCCATCATCGATTAGCGGTTTGACCTCCGACCCATCCAGCCGGGTTAGCGAGAGGCGATTGGTTAATGTTTCCTCATCAAGCAGCTCAATCAAAACCATATCATTTAGCTCATCCGGGATAGGTAAAGGATCAGACAGAGAGGCATTCCATGCTTCCTCGGTAAGACAGACCGTTTGTTCAGGTTTGGCATCAGGGCTCATTGAGGAAGTGGTAGCGGGTGTCCATTCTACAAACCAGGGACCCTTGATCCGGGCAATGTATAGCGAAACAGTCAGGGTGACAGGACCTTCAGGCAGCCCACCATCGTAATTTATGCTCGACCAGAAAGATTGAACAGGGTCTGCTTCGTTGCCATCTTCGCTGCTGCCACCGCTAACGACGGAGTGTTCTGTGTCAACGATGGATGCGTTCAAAATACCATCGGTAGACTCCATTTTGACAGTCAGACTGGCATTTCCACCCATTTCACTTACTTCTATGGATCGGATATGCAGGGTATGTCCGTCGATTTTCAGGTCCCGATTTACTTCATACACCTGATCTGGTTGGTGGTCAGAACCGGGGTCAAAGGTAATGCTGGCAGAAGTATTAAATCCTGCTTTGATCGAGTTGATCACCAGCTGGGCAGATCCTGACGTAACCACACTGGAGGTTTTATAGCCAAACGCGGCACTCATTGGGTCTCCCTCATTCGGATCGATTGCCTCCAAAGAAGGTTCAAAGGTGATCTCCTGCCCGCGATTGTCAATGATGGTCACATCCTTCCGATCTATGGCAACCCAGGCTATGTTGGGATTATTCTGCCAATTCACACGTACCTGAACCAACTGACTATCCACTAATGGAATGACACTCTCGAGATTTATATTAATTCCATGATCTACATTAGCTTCGGGATTTGCGGACTCCGGATTGGGGGTGGGTGATGTTTGGATACCAACCGGATAAATAGTCATTTCTGGAGGAGCGGGGATAAAAGAAAGGGATATTTCCCAATTCTCGGGTCCTGTTCCAACAGGAAGTGGATTCAAGCAAGGTAAAAGCAATGTTGCCTGATCGATATTTGTAGGGATTGCAGGGTAAGTATATTGCACCCTGTAGCCAGATTCCCAGGTGGAATCGGTTAACCCTCCGGGAATCTGATAGATAGTTCCATCCGGCAGGTGTAATTCTGCTGCAGCGAAACAGATTTCAGCAATATTTCCATCGGTTGAATTTGTATTGTCATTGAACGGTCCTTCGACACTATACGTGATGACGGTATGCTCCTGATCGAGCACTGCATTTTCCACCGTGACTGTATATCCGTCCCGGGTATCAGAAACAGGTTCTTTCAGGATACGCAGCGTTGAAGTTTGATCGATCAATCCAATCCCCGGGATGAACCCCAATATTTTCCGAGTAGCTGAAGCTACTCCAGGTATGGCAAAGAATAGTGTAGCAACCGTAATGGCTGTCAAAAGGCCAGCCATGGTTAATTTTCTTTTAGGTTTCATAATGTTCACTCTTTCCTTTTGAACTCTGGCTAAAATGCCCGGCCAGAGATTCACATCAGGTCTACTATGTTCCCGAGAAATTTCATCCAGCAAGCGATAAGGTCGGTTCTGGTTCATTTTGCATTCCTTCCAAAGCCCAACAAATTACGCAATTGATTGCGCGCATTATTCAATAGCCATTTAATCGTGCCAGGTGCTACTGAAAGCGATTCAGCCATTTCCTTTTCCTTCATATTTAAGAAATAGCGCTGGACGATGACTGCGCGATGACGGGGAGATAATTTTCCCAGGGCGTTTTCTATCTCATGCTTTAACCGGGCTTCATCAGCCAGTTCTTCAGCAGACTCTGCCTGCTGGAATAAATCGACAAGGATTTCCACATTATCCTCAGTTCCATATTGCACCCAACGAACGGTTTTCTTGCCAGTGCTGATCGCGCAGTTAATGACAATACGCATCAGGTAAGGTTCAAAGAGGCGCGTCTCATCAAATTTCTCGATATGGTGATAAAGTCGCACAAATGCATCCTGTGCAGCATCTTCAGCAAGTTGTTCATCATGGGTAATGAGAAAGGCTGTTTGAATGGCTTTCCGTTGGTAGCGATTCACAAGAAATTCCAGCCCATCAATGTCACCGTTTTTAAGACGGCTGATCGCTTCTAAATCATTCATTATTTCTCCGTTTTTGATGAGTACTCATACTATAGATACGAGAACAACCTCAAAAAGGTTGGCATATTGAACTGATTTCTAAAGTAAAGTTGCCTACCAGCTTGATAATTCAATAGTGCCAGTAGCCATTGGCAAACGTTTTTTCAATGTTAACTTTCCAGTATTTGGAATACCCTTCTTCTCCCACCAACTTGAAGCTCTTTTTGAGAACAATTGTAACAATAGATGAAATGATTTCTTTTTGAATTCTTTCTGTGAAGAAGCGCTGCTTGCTTTTCAAATTCCTGGTTTTTCTAGTAGTATAATTTTTCTCATGGTCAACGTTATTATTGTTGATGATTATTGTGAAAACTTTATTATCGTTAGCATTCGGTCGGTTCCTTGTCCAGTAATTTAGATCCCCCTGTTGTTATTTCTACTGATTCAGATAAAGCAAGCGAGGAACTAGCCCAATCTGAAATAAAAGAATATCTGAGCGTTCGGCAGCAGCGCAGATGGGTCTTTCCAAGAGCAGCATTGGTGGGGGCGATTGCTGGAACCATTGCCCTGTTATTCCGAATGGCTTTGAGCGGTGCAGACGCACTTCGTAATAATTTCATTAGTTGGGCGCATACTTTCCCAACTTTTGGGTGGATTTTCCCTGTTTTGTTTTCCTTGCTGGGAGCATTGATTTCTGTTGCAATGACACGCCGGTATGCATCTGAAGCCAGCGGAAGTGGAATTCCCTACCTGGAAGCAGTTTTGCAAAGGTTTCGTATTTTAAACTGGAAACGAGTTCTGCCAGTAAAATTCTTTGGCGGGATCATTGCCATTGGCAGCGGTCTTGCCCTGGGTAGAGAGGGTCCAACTGTTCAAATGGGTGGAGCTGTGGGGGATGCTATTTCAAGCGCGCTGAAAGTCTCAAAGACAGAGCGATTGACATTGACCACAGCAGGTGCGGGTGCCGGACTGGCTGCAGCTTTTAACGCACCACTATCAGGTTTAATTTTTGTACTCGAAGAAGTTCGGCGCGATTTTCAGCCCATCGTTTTTGGTGCTACTTTTATCGCAGCTGTGGTTTCGGATATCATTGCCCGGATTGGCGCGGGTCAATTCCCTGTTTTTACTATTCCTGATTATCCCGTTCCACCCCTGGAAGCATTGCCAGTTTTTGCTTTGTTGGGATGTGTAGCAGGCCTTTTAGGTGTTTTATTCAATAAAGGATTAATTTCCGCAATAAAACTGTTTGCATTAATTCCTAAACACCTGATTATTCCTGCTGCAGCCGTTACAGGAGGATTGGTTGGACTGGCAGGTTGGTTTTCTCCATTATTGATTGGAAGCGGACACTCTTTGGCCGAAACTGCCCTGCAGGGAAAACTTCTCCTTACTACAATTCCAATTTTCTTTTTGCTTCGTTTCCTGTTAACTACCTCAAATTATGCTACAGGTGCACCTGGCGGAATTTTTGCTCCACTTCTGGTGTTAGGTGCATTGATTGGACTGGCTGTTGGTCAAATTGCACATTCCATAACTCCTGATATTGTGCCTATTCCTGCGGTATTTGCAGTCGTGGGAATGGCAGCATACTTTACTGCAATTGTTCGAGCTCCTTTAACAGGCATTATGCTCATAGTCGAGATGACTGGTAATTATTCGCAAATGCTGCCGTTACTGGTTAGTTGCTTTTGCGCCTATATAATTGCGGAAGCCTTGAAAGATCTCCCCATTTATGAAGCCCTGCTTGAGCGTGATCTACAACAAAAAGGGACTGGTCCTCTGATAAAAGATCCAATGGTCATGGATTTCTTAATACAGTCAGATGCACCATTCGCAGGAAAACTGGTACGGAACCTGGGACTTCCCCCGGGATGTATTCTTATACGTTGCTCAGATGGACAACGTGAATGGGTGCCAAAAGCAAACACTCGCCTTGATGCTCATATGAAAATTACGGTTGTCATTTCACCCGATGCGGAGAATAGTCTCGATATCCTGCATCATGGGTGTACATCTATCCGAACAAATCAACAAGCTAATATATAGTTCGTTGCGAATCCCTTAAGATTTCATACCCAATACGCTTGTTCAATTCAAAAGCCCCATTCTATGATGGGATGAATTTTTTGTCAGTATTTGTAGTTCATTGTGAAGAGCGCTTTTCTTGCATTGAATAATGATAATGAAGTTTTACTCTTTCTAAACTCCCCTGCTCATTATTCCTCATTGCACACTCTCACAACCAAAGCATACCTGAAGGGGCGAAATTACATTACTTGTTAATTTCTCAATAGAGGGTATGGTCAATGGTTCGATACATCATCATCAGTGGCATTCTATTCGGGGATATGGATGGCATCATCAACATCATTCCGCTGGCGAGGAGATTATTCGAGTTTTATAAACCTATGGCAAGAACAGCGATCAATCCCATCAAAGGTATTGTCATTGACCTGGTGTATGGGTTTATCATGGCGATCATGTTTCTTCTTCTCTATCCAAGCCTGTCGGGCGATACTGTACTGCGTTCCCCTGCTGCCACCATTTACTATATCTGCACAACCGATGTCGAAATGCTGAAACTCATGTTGATGAATGTTGTCAATCGCTACATTGAACATGGCAATATCAAATTTATAGCGGATCAGATCGACGATCAATTGCAATACAAAGCAATCTATCACCAGTGGAAATTCAGGAGAGTCGCTGATTGGGCATGGTGGGAAAAAGTACTGGAATAAGCTGTTTCCGTTTGTGATAAAATCTTCTGGCATTGTGTTCACCAGATGATAATAACCTCTTAGTCACAAGTACATATCAATGACCTTTACAATCCGCCTTGAAGAAGAAAAAGATTACTTTCATGTAGAAAATCTGACCCGTGAGGCATTCTGGGATTTGTACCAACCCGGTTGTGATGAGCATCTTGCGCTTCACCAATTGCGAAATTCGCAAGCGTTCATCCCAGAATTGGATTATGTAGCCTGCGAGGATGATGAAATCTTGGGAAATATTGTGTACAGCAAAGCTGTTGTCCGGAATGAGAAAGAAATGTTTTCCGTTTTATGTATGGGACCTTTATGCGTGATTCCATCCCGCCAGAAAACGGGAATAGGCTCTCAATTGTTAAAATACACGATCGAAAAAGCAAAAGGAATGGGTTATGCAGCAATCGTGATATTTGGCAACCCTGCTTACTATCACCGGTTTGGATTCAAGGACGCCAAAGAATATAACATTCAAACATCCGAAGGGCAAAACCTGGACGCTTTCATGGTGCTGTCATTAGATGAAGAGAAGTTACAAAAGATCAATGGAAGATTCTTTGAGGACCCAGCATTTCAAGTTGACAAGGAAAACCTGAAAGAATTCGAGCAGAATTTTCCTTTTAAAGAAAAACACAAACGAGAAGGGCAATTCCGATAGTCTGGTTCTTTATCTTTGAGCATTTTGAATAGTACAAACAACAACGCTCTCGGTTCAAAGAGCGTTGTTGTTTTTATTGTATTCCTGATATTCAGCCATATGCAAAAACTATCTTCTGAACATCACTAAGTCTCTACGAAAGCACATCAATCGTTTGACCTTTACTCCGCATTAACCAGACATACCCATCTTCGAGACCAGGTTTTACCGCTTCAGCAGTTGGATATTTTTCTATGGAAGATCCAACCAACCTGTATTGGATCCCCTCTGGCAGGTGCAGCATGGATACGACGGTCAACCCGTGATCCGGTCTTTCCAGGCTGTCGGAGGTGAGTGACCAGACATGCCCATCCGCTTCCCGCATCAGCCCTGCAGGGTTGCCACGGAAGATCACCTGCCCGGATGATAACACAGCCATATCCTGGCAGGTCTGCGCGATATCTTCGACGATATGGGTTGATAGGATGATGGTTCTCTCATCGGACAAATTGACAAGCAGATTTCTGAAACGGATGCGCTCTTCAGGATCGAGGCCGGCAGTCGGTTCATCGACGATCAGCAGTTCAGGATCATTGACCAGTGCCTGGGCAATACCAACCCGTCGTTTCATACCGCCAGAAAATCCCTTGATCTTTCTGCCTGCATCCTGACTTAATCCAACCATATTGAGGGTCTTTTCAACCTGTTGTGCTCGTTTTTGCGTATCATCGATCCCCTTGAGGATCGCCATGTAATCTATGAACTGCGATGCGCTCAATTCCTGATACATGCCAAGTTCTTGTGGAAGATACCCCAGTGTGGCTTTGACAGCTTTTTTCCCGGCATTAGTTTTTAATGAATACCCGTTGATTGTAACTTCACCCTGGCTCGGATTGACAATTCCAGCCAGAATACGCATCAAAGTAGTTTTTCCAGCTCCATTTGGACCAAGCAGTCCAAACATTCCGGTGCCAATTTCAAGATTGACATTATCCAGCGCCTGAACGGTGCGATTTTTTGCGTGGTAGATTTTTGAAAGAGAAGAAATTGTGATCACGTTCTTTATCCTTTTGTTAATTCTTTTCGTCGTATGTGCCAGAAAGGCAACCCAATGATTAGATATATCTTTCCTGTCGTCGCAGTAATTCCAAAGAGGCGATCAGAAAGGCAATGCTTAAACTGAAAAGTACGATCTGGTTGGCATGTAATGCAGGATGTTCTGGCATAAAAACACCCATGAAGACCAATACGTACTGACCTATTGCACCATCTGCAAACCAACTGCGTGCGACAAGCTGGACAATCCATACCAGACCAACTACAGAAGCCCCTATAGGCGCATGGGTGGAAATAAAAGCCATCAGGCATCCAAATGACATCAGCGAAATAGTCGGTATCAGCCAAAGCAACTGCATATCACCCAGGCCGCCAATGGGAGAAAAATCGGCGCCAAAATAAACAGCAAAAATTTGAAAGGTAAGCGCTGACAGCACCTGGATTGTGAAGGTTGGCAGGAGCCGTTCCAGGAGAGTCTGGATGGCTGAAATCGGTGTAGAAAAACGCAGTTCCAGAGCAGGGTCTTCCAGAACCGCATAGGCAGCGGTTATTCCACCCATCAATGGGATGACCGTTCCCAGGTACGCGCGTGTTGTGTCAAAAATATACTCAGAACCACGGATGAACCCGATGATGATGAATAGTGCCCAAAAAGAAAGTGGGAACCATATCTGTTCGAATCGAGAGGTAAGCAAGATGTAGTGTAATGATGAGCGTTTCATGATAATCCCTAAGCTCGCTTTTCCTGCCATCGCAGGTAACGGTTGGCAGCAAACAAAGCGATGGTGATACAGGTCATGAGAACAATCAAATTTAACACTGCTTCACCGGGAGTGAAACCCTGCACTACTTTGTAGGTCGAGCTATAAGTAACATTGAAGTATGCCTGCAAGGGATACTGCCCTGCAGCATTTAATAGAGTATCACTAATGGTTGGAAATGCTTTTGGAGAGAGCAAATTACCCCAAAACCAGTAGCCTGTAAACAACACCTGATACACACGTAGCGGCATGACCAAAGGACAAGCCAGCGAAAAAGCAACAACAAAAGCATGTGCAGGCACCGCAATAGAGAGGAAAGCCAGGAAAAGAGGCCACAGGTATTCCAATGGAGCAAGACCTGTTACGATCATGGCAATTCCAGATGCTGCCACCAGAAATGCCATGGGAAGGAGTACAGAAAGCAAAATTCCCAGGTACTTTGCCAGAACGTAGGCAGAAATGGATAAAGGTGTGCTGCATTGCAGCTCTCGAATACCATTACGGAAATCACGCTGCATCCTGTCTGCAGATAATATTCCTGCCAGAAGAGGCATAAAAACATTGAAAGTAAAAACGAAATTTCCCGCGCTTTGCCAGATTTTTTCATGAACGATCATATCACCTGTTCTATCCATGGATGGAGCAAGGATGGAAATGATATAAAAAGTGATGAGCAATGCGTAGGTGATCCAGAAACCAGTCCGGCGGATCGACATTTTAAATTCATAGTTGCTTATTTTGAAAAAGTGGTTCATTCTATTCTCGTTTTTTTAATAGTATGTTGTCTTTCCTGTAGATCAATTCTTGTTCGAAATAATGATAGAGCAGCCGCGAAATTACGCTGATCTCGGCACCAGTCCACGTTCAGAGAATCGAGTGGAAAACAATGCAACGGCAAAAATCACAATTGCAGATATAAGCATCAAACCCGGTGATTTCCAAAAACCCTGGTAACCATTCCAAAAGCCTTCAATTTTTGATATTGAAAATCCCCAGAAATTTAGAAACTTTGACACCTGTAAGTATTGAGTGACCCACAATATATAAGAGATCACAATGGCGTTGCTGGTACCCAGCCATATAGAGAGTAGCAATGCCAGGGCGGAGAGGAATGCCATCGGTGCCAGCCAGCTTAAGATGAGCTGCCCAAAGAATTCTGACGGGATGATCGATACCAATGCGACGCTGGCCACCAGGGTGATCACCAGGTTAAACGCAGAAACAATGCTTAAACGTGCAAGGAGAATTTTCCACAAGGATGTTTGAGTTGCCACGACAAGTTCGTATGCAGGATCATTTTCGGGGTTGTGAAGCATTGCCAGGTTCGCGGCTGCCACCATCGGAGCTATGAACACGATCGCGTTGACATGATTGGAAAGCAGTGCAATCATTACACCCAACGCCATGATACCAAGAGAAGTCGGCCAAACCTCGCGTCTGATGAGATAAGATTGGGCTCTCAGCAGGTTGAACGCTTGCTGGAAGGCTTTAGCGAATTTAAGAAATACAGGGAAGGGTTTATTCTCAGTTTGTTCTTTTTCCCGAATATGTGTCAGGGCATGTTCTGCAAGGTTTTTCGGCGGTACAACGGCTGTATTCGTCGCTTTTATTTCGCCAGAAACCGAGCGCCAAAAGGTCAATTCTTCCTGGCACAGAGAGCATTCCTTGAGGTGCTCCTCCAATTCAGAAACCTGTGAGGCCTCCAATTGCCGTGCAGCATAGAGGGGTATTTCATCAAGGTAATGTTTCATTAGATTTCCTCCATACGGCTCATCACACCGCGTAACTGTTGTCGGGCATAACTTAAACGACTTTTTACGGTTCCAATAGGGCAGTGACATACTTCTGCAATTTCGTTCAGGTTCAATCCCTGATAAAAAACCAGTTCAAGCACCAGGCGATGTTCTGGTGATAATTGCCTCAAGCCCTGCCGGATTAACCTTGATTGTTCATTGGACTGGGCTTGCTCTTCAGGTTGTGGTTCCTCAGCAAAGAGATTGTCTTCCATCTCCTCTGAAATTGGGATAAGCCGATGACGCAAGGATTTGCTCGCAGTGTGATGAATGATCCTCAAAAGCCAGGCGATGAGACGTCCGTCACCACGATATGAACCAGCAGAACGCCAGACTGCTTCCAGCGTATCCTGAACTACATCCTCCGCCTGTGCATGATCCGAAGTCAGGCACAGAGCATAGGTATACAATCGCTGACCATATACCAGATACAGTTCATGGAGGGCGTTTTCCTCTTTCGCTGCAATCCGGCTTATTAGTTCAAGATCGTACGCAGTATCAGAGGATATGGATTGCGTTCTCTCAGTTGTTTGAGAAAGGTTCATTGTCAATTGCTTTGCCAGCATTTCGTCTTCACTCATGTACTCTGGTAGTGTTCATAAATATGTACCACCATGAAGACAAAAGGTTCAAAATTGGGTTGGATGTTTTGCTTACAAGACAAAACCAATTATTTCACTCTACAGTATAAAGCACCATCATTTCCGGAGCTTATTTCTGATAGCCTGATAAAAATTATGCACACATTCCTTTGTAGATTTCTGTACAACAGTACTGTTTTTTCAAATGCAAAGTCCGATCCTTATGATTGTGTATAATCAAAACCCGAAGAATATGTTCCGCATACTGACCTTTCATTGCACATATTCTACAGGGAGAACCAGATTATGAATTATCGAACGCATCACGGATGCACCTTCTCTGAGATCGGTATTGGCTGTTATGCCTTGAGCGGCGCATACGGTCAGAAAGACCCACACAGTTATCGCCAGATGCTGCAAAGGGCCATCGAGCTGGGCGTTACATTCTTTGATACTGCTAATACATACGGAGATCTCGCTGAAGAGTTGCTGGGAGAAGTCATCCAACCGCACCGCTCCTCAATCTTTCTGGCTACCAAAGCTGGTATGCAAGGAAACCAGACACCCGACCTTTCCTTTAGGGGAATACTGAACGCCTGCGAAGGATCTTTGCGCCGGTTACAAACAGAATATATTGACCTGTATCAGATCCACTATGATGATCCGCTTACACCCGTTGAAGAAACCCTTGAAGCTCTGGACGAGCTGTTAAAAGCTGGAAAAATTCGCAACTATGGTATTGGCCATTTGCCGATGGATCGCATCCGTACATATCTGGAGACAGGGAAGATATTCTCGGGACAGTATGAGTTTAGTGCAGTGGCGAGGGATACCCGAAAAGAGATCCTTCCCCTGTTGCTCGCCCATAAAACTGGTATGATCGCTTTCAGCGTAACTGGGCGCGGCTTGTTGGCCAATCAGATTGGTAGAAAGCCATCTGTTGAATCGGGGGATATCCGTGTCATCGATCCACTTTTTCAGCGCGATCGTTATCAATCTGCCCTGCGCATCACCAATAAATTTATCGAACTTGGTCAGCTTTATGGAAAAAGCAGCACACAAACAGCGATAGCATGGGTATTGTCACAGCCTGGTGTGATCTGCGCGCTTACAGGTCCCTCATCCATTACACATCTGGAGGAAAATCTGGGTGGCTCAGGTTGGATGATCGCGAAAGAACACCTGGAAGAGCTGGAACAATTCTATACGGCAGAAGATGAGCGATTACAAAAAGAACTACGGCAAAGTATCAGAGGAATTCTGGTAAATCCACTCTCTTCTGACTCTACGCAGGCAATTCAGGACCTGATTTATGTGATCGAAACTGCTATTACATGTGGTTGGATCGAGCAGGAGAAGATCATGCCGTATTTCATGGAAGTATGGCAGGAGAAAAAGGCAGGTAAACAGGCATCATTGCAAAAACTGGAATCAACGCGTCATGAAATAGCCAACTTGATCGACCCCGATATACTGCTACGTCAGGTAGGTTCTTTACGTATATAAGTATTAGTGAAGCATTATGAAGAGAATTATCTTTCGGAAAATTATTATACGGAGTTTACAGCATGATTTCTAGAATATGGCATGGTTGGACCACACCTGAAAATGCAGATATTTATGAAGGTCTACTTAAGGAAGAGATCTTTGTTGGCATCCGCAGCCGGAACATACATGGTTATAAAGATATTCAATTGCTCCGACGAAACGTCGGAAAAGAGGTTGAGTTTATCACGATCATGTTGTTTGACTCGCTTGATGCTGTGCGAGAATTTGCTGGTGAAGATTATGAAGCAGCAGTAGTTCCACCTAAAGCGCGGGCTGTTCTTTCCCGCTTCGATGCTCGATCACAGCATTATGAAGTTCGAGTAGCAGGGGAAGGATAGATATTTTCCATTGCTATAATTTAAACCTCTGATGTTGTTGTGTAGCCATGTACGCTTTTTTCCACATGGCTACTTCTGTTCTTGTATATCACTATTTTCGCAATCCTCTGAATAAGTGGTAAACTCTACTGCGTCAGGTCGAGAAGGAAACTGTAATAACATCCTTTTCGATCTTTATTGATTGCATCAGAGGTTAATTTGGCTTCAGAAAAACTTATCACCCCACAAATTCAACAAGAATTGATCGAATTTACCCAGGATCTTGTTCGCATTAAGAGTTTTTCCGGGCAAGAGGAAGAAGTAATCCGGTTCATAGCCCAAAAGATGCAATCGCTGGATTATGACGACGTGATCATCGATGCCATGGGGAATGTCGTGGGGAAAATTGGAAACGGCGAGAAAATCCTGCAATTTGATTCACATGTTGATACCGTAACGGTGAACGATGCGGATGAGTGGGACCTCCCGCCATTCAAAGCCGACATAATTGACGGGCAATTATATGGCAGGGGTTCAGTGGATATGAAATCGGGGGCAGCTGCGTCAATTTATGCAGGTGCATTGGCAAAACGGTCTGGGTTACTTTCAGGTAAAACCATCTATGTTTCCTGCAGTGTGTTTGAGGAAGACTGCGATGGGGAAAACTTGAAGAATCTCTATCAAGAGTTAAATTTCAAGCCCCATTATGTCGTTATCTGTGAACCCTCAGAAAACAAGATCACGCTTGGGCACAAAGGAAAAGCCCAGGTTTGCATCAGAACACATGGCATTTCAGCTCATGGCTCAGCCCCTGAAAAAGGAGCCAATGCAGTCTATGAAATGGCAGAGATCATCCAGCGGGTTGAAAAGACGAACATCAACCTGATGCGACAGCCAGAACCACGTGGCACGCTGGTTTTATCATCTATCTCCTGCACAACAGCCTCATTGAATGCAGTGCCTTCTGAATGTGCTATCTATCTGGATAGAAGAATGGCACCTGGAGAAACAGAAGCTGCCATCCGGCAAGAGATGGATCGATTGATCGAAGGGAAGAGAGCTACCTGGGAAATCGGCATACTCCAGCGTAAATGTTGGACTGGTAAAGAAATCACCTATAAACCATTTCACATGGCGTGGAAGATAGCTGAAAACCATGAGCTTACCCTGGCTTGCAATGCAGCCTATCAGGATCATTTCGGAAAAACACCGTATGAATACGGTTTTTGGGATTTCAGCACAAACGCTGTCACACCAGTGAGTATGAGAATCCCTGTGATCGGTTTTGGACCGGGTAATCCGAAATTAGCTCACATGCGAAATGAACGCTGTGAAATTCAGCAAATCATTGATGCCTGTGGTTTTTATACCAATCTGATACAACACATATAAAAGGCAACTATTTCCAATAAGGCATCTGGTCATCCGCCGGGTTATTGGTCAGATTGGTAGGTTTGCTGCCATCAGGTTCCATCGTATAGATTTCCCAATTGCCATCCCGGTTCGTCTGGAATGCGATCAGCCTGCCATCCGGAGACCAGGCAGGCGACCACTCTTCAGCAGGATTGTTGGTCAGGTTCACTAATCCGCTGCCATCCATATTGATCAGGAAAATATCCGATTGATCCTTCTGAACAGAGCGGAAAGCAATCTGCGTACCATCGGGTGACCAGATGGGCGTGTAATCGCTCCCCTTATCATTGGTCAGGCGCTTTACATTAGTACCATCGCTATTCATCAGGTAGATGGAATAATATCCGGTGGTGTTATCCCTGTCTGAGACAAAGGCGATCTGTTTCCCGTCCGGTGACCAGGCAGGTGCAAAGTCATCTTTTGGGCTGTTGGTCAATCGAATGGGATTCGAACCGTCTGCATTCATCACATAAACCTCATTATTTCCATCTCGCCGTGAGGTAAAGGCAATCAGCTTCCCGTCTGGTGACCAGGCAGGAAAACCCTCATCAGAATTTTCCTGATTGGTCAGGTCAATGGGATTACTACCATCCGCGTTCATCAAGCCAACATAACTTTTCGTGAGCCCAAATCCTGTAAAAACGATCTGACTGCCATCGGGTGAGAATGGACCCGGGAATGTGTTGGAATCACCCTGGGTCAGGCGGGTAACCTCAGCACTGGCAATATCCAGCATATAAAGGTCAGAATAATCACCACCACGATTGGAACCAAAAAGGATTTGACCGCTGCCGCCCACGGGTGTTTGTTCTACTGCTGGGGTCGCTGTTTTTGATACCGCACTCACTGGAGAAATCTCATACCAGATATTGGCTATGAACCCTGCCGCATCCACTTCTGCAATCTGATCGAGTATTTCAGGGCTATCGCCAACACAATGCCAGCTATAAATGGTTTCATGTCCAGTGACATACATGGGAATACTATTCGAATCGGGATTGGCTGCACAAAAATCCTTCAACTCTTGAGCAGGCGTTTTATCAATATTTGCCTTCGAATCACAGGGCAGGTTTGCGCCAAAATTACAGGCATACACTTTGTTGTCCATACACCGCCAGATAGTAGTTTGCCTGAGCATTTCCATGGGTTCAGTGCTCGATTCAAGACCAGCTGCCTGTTTGAAACCATCAATGATCTCATCCGGGATCGTTACTCCCGTATATCGAGCATCAGGGGAATCAATTGTTCCCATTGCTGAACAATAAGCAAATGGGTCAATGAATGTTTCGACCGTGGGTGTCTGCGTGGCAATTGGCAGAGTTGCTGTAAGAGAAGTTCTTGATATACTGGGAGCACAAGCCGATACAATCAAAGCCATAAAAATTATCAAATAAATGGTCGTTGAAAATTTCTTCATTTTAATACTCCTGACTCACCTTAATATCCAGGCAAGTTGTTGATTTCCTATTTATTAACTTTTCTACAAGATCGATCCATTTCCATCATATCGCAATCAGAACTTTTTGGCTTGTTTTTGTGGCTTTCTTTGCCCTTTGTGGGGTAGAATCGACATACTTTAACTTGCATGATAATCGAGGAATTGAAATGACAGCAAAATCCAAAGTCGCAGTATTGTACACACAACCCGAAACAGTAATTCAAGATTATCAACACCTTTTCGAACTGGCGGGTGGGGCAGAAACGCTTCAGGCGCAGACCACCACAATTCTCAAAGATAATATCACCTGGCATTTTCCCATGCCGGCAGCCAATACAACCCCCTGGCAGCTTGAAGGCACTATCCTGGCTTTACAGCACGCTGGGTTCGATGACCTGGTGTGTGTACAAAACCAGACAGTAGTCACCAATGCTTTCAAGGGTGAAGACCTGAACGGCTATGTGCCCATCTTTAAACATTATCAAATTCCGGTTCGTTACAATTTCCGCAAGGAAGACATGACATGGATACCGTTCCGTCCTAAAGCGAAAATGCTGGCATTGGATACCATTTATCCAGAAGGTATCATGATTCCTGATTACTTTATTGGGAAGAATATCGTCCACCTCCCCACAGTAAAGACACACATGTACACTACCACTACCGGTGCCATGAAAAATGCCTTTGGCGGGTTACTGAACAAGTACCGTCATTACACCCATACCTGGATCCACGAGACGTTAGTTGACCTGCTGGCAATCCAGAAAGAGATCCATCCTGGGATATTTGCCATTATGGACGGTACCAGCTCTGGAAATGGAGCGGGACCACGAATGGTGAAGCCAGAGATCAAGAATATCATCCTGGCTTCTGCGGATCAGGTGGCGATCGATGCGGTGGCTGCAAAACTGATGGGTTTTGACCCACTCGGCATAAAGTATATTCGCCTGGCTCATGAGCATGGTCTGGGGATTGGCGATCCTCACGAGATCGAACTGGTAGGGGAAGATGTATCGAATGTGAACTGGAATTTCAAGGTGGGGCATAACTCACACAGCTTCCTGGCATGGCTGGCGTGGTATGGTCCAACCAAAGCATTACAAAAACTGATCTTCCGCACACCCATATCCATCATTCCAACCTTCATTGGTGAGGTTGAGCAAGATTACATGTACTGGCCTTTGAAATATAAGAAAGTCGCAGCACGCTGGCGCGAAGAAACTACCTGGGGGCATCTGTTCCATCAGTATCAAAAGCAGGGATATCTTAAGGAATAGGGTGATGGATATTGCTCTTTCACGCTCTGCGAGAAAGCTTCAGATCGCTCAGGATATTCTTTCCGATCTCCACCTTTTTTGAAAGATAGAGCACTTTTGGTACTCCGATACTTGTGGGGCAGTAGCTTATGGGCTGGTGGTCGTGGCACCAGATATTGACATAGAGCGGTGATGAACGATGGTATTCGCACCCTGGCACAATTCAAGGATTGGCTTACTCGCAATCAATCGGATGCCCTAACCTTATGGACACCCCCGAAGAAACAAGGTTGATCTGTAAAGCTCTGGATAAACCAATTTTTCATTAGTCGTCTTTTATACCCGCAGCAACAAATACCTGGATGGCTTGCACGATCTGTTCGAGTGCCTTCAGGGAAGCAGAGACATTATCAGGAATTTCAAGCCCGTGATTCATCCCTTCGATCACCAAAGACTGACCGTTTGTGATGGCTACAAGATTCTGAAATACCTCTGGCAGATAGAAGAAATCTGCCGTTCCCATGATGAATAGAGAACGAGGGTGGACCTCCTCGATACGTTTGACGAGCCATGTGTGGGTCAAAAGCGGTGTCAACCAGATGCAATGTGCGCTCTGATAACGCTTATCCGCCAAAAGATACCCCATTCCCAGGGTACCTAATGATTTCCCCACCAGGGTTATCTTATGATATGCCTTCTGTGCCAATACCGCATTGCAGGCAGCAAAAACATCCATGGCGATCCAGTCATTCTGTTCCGCAGAGGTGCTGTCTTTAAAGCTGGTATGGTCGTAGGCATATTCCACTTGCAACAGGTCAGCCCCACTTTCGAGTAGAACTCTACCTGCGTAATGAAGGTCGGGTCTATCCACCGTATGTGAATATCCGGGAAGGATGATACCAATATGTACGGCGGGTTTATCCTGCGTGATATACGTGTTGGGAATCCGCCGTCCTCTGAAACCGATCACATCCAAACATTGCGTTTCCATCATGAGCCCCTCTTATCAATCCTGAATACCCAATCCAAAGAAGTACTGAAGCCCAAAATTAGTCACTCCTGGATTTCATCAGCGCATCCACGACAGCCAGAATAACACCTAAACCCATCAATCCGTAACCTACAATCCGGTTCTCGCTAAAAACTACACCGGCAACGATACAGGCAAAAGCAAGCCCTGCCAATACAGACAGCCTTTTTACAGGTCTTTTCTTGTTGATCCAGAAAATAAACAAGGCAACAACGATGAGAGCTAAAACACCTATCGTGATCACAATGTAAGGGATGGATGTATTCATGGCAACTCCTTTCTTTTACTCACAGCTCAAGTTGTCAATGAACGCACTAATGAATGAACCTCACTCTACACAACAAACACTATTCATGCCCCAATGCAAACTGCACGGCAGTTTCAGCATGGATGCGGGTAGTATCGAACAAAGGCACCGGGCTATCCTCTTGATGTACCAGCAGTCCAATCTCCGTACACCCCAGGATGATCCCCTGAGCGCCTTGACCTGCCATTTTCTCGATGATGCGGGTGTACTGCTGCCTTGATTCGCCTCGAATGGCACCCAGCACCAGCTCATCGTAAATGACCCGATGGATAATCTCCCGGTCTTTTTCCTCTGGGATGATGACCTGCAAACCAAATTTCTGCTCCAACCTGCCTTTATAGAAATCCTTCTCCATGGTGAAGCGCGTTCCCAGCAACCCGATCTTTGTGATGCCAGCCGCTTTGACTACCTGGGCAGTAGCATCAGCAATGTGAATAAAGGGAACCTGGATGGTAGCTTCAATTTCATCTGATGAGATATGCATGGTATTGGTGCAGAGAAAAACGCAATCAGCACCTCCTGCCTGCAGACTCCTGGCTGCTTCTGCCAGCATTTTGCCAGCCTGTGCCCAATCTCCATCACGCTGCAGGATTTCTACTTCAGCAAAATCTACCGACAACAGGATGCATTTCGCAGAATGAAGCCCTCCCAATTGCCTTTTAATCCCTTCGTTGATGATACGATAATACTCCAGCGATGATTCCCAGCTCATGCCGCCGATCAGTCCGATGGTTCTCATATTCTCTCCTTTGATCCGCAATCAGCGAATATGTTTATTGTTATTGGTTGATCCTTGTTAAATATCTTTTCTTGTTGCTGCGGCTCATGCCAGTTCTTTTCTCATGCGGTAGAAGCCGGTATATCCGATTCGCCTATGGAATGATTCAATGAACACCTTTTTCACTGGCGCGAATCCAACCCGCTCATACAACTTGCGGGCACGATCGTTGTCGACATCCACGGTCAGGCTGATTTTCTTGAAACCCAATGCTGAAGCTTTCCTCTCCGTTTGTGTCAGGATATGGCTGCCCAATCCTCTGCCCTGCTGCTCAGGAAGCACTGCCAGGTTGCTGATGAAATACTCATCATCCTCTGCTTCCTTGATGCCAGCAAGAGGGAGCGCCTTCACGAAAAATTGCAGGAATCCTTTCAGCCCCCTGATCTTGAGCAAATGCCATGCCATTGGTAGTTCAAGGGATTTCATCAGTTTTCCAGGGTAAGCCACCACCAGCCCTGCCAGCAGCTTTTCGATCAATACGATCTGAGTGAATTGATAGCTGAAACGGTTGGATTTCATACGGAAAAGAGATTCCAGCACCTGCTGCCCATGCTGTAGATTGCCCATGCCAAATAGATGATCCGCAGTGGTTTTCATGGTGAGATAGATCAGCCGGGATGCGAGTGGGGCTTGATCAGGTATGGCTGGTTGCAGGTCGGGAAACGAAGCGTATTGCATCATTTGGGTATACCCAGGGGGTAAAAAATACTGCCCTTCGATTGGATTATACATCGGGAGGGCAGTCTGGCATCATTGTAAAATTCTTTATAGCTTCAGACAGGCATCAGCGCTCAACCAGAACAGACTCTCGCGGATCTCATGGCGCGACTGCCAGCCGCGATTATCCCATTCGGCACTGCTGAGATCATCCCCACCGTACAACACCTGCCCAAAAGACAGCCCACGGAACTGGGCAACTGCCATCATGCCAGCAGCTTCCATTTCCACCGTCAGGCAACCTTCCTCCTTGCGGTCAGCGATCTTGTTTGCAGTCTCACGATAAGGTGCATCGGTGGTCCAAGTCTTGCCCAACTGGTAAGGCACACCGCGCTCTTCAAGTGCGGATACCAGTGCCTGCACACCCGCCGGGTTTGCAGTGACTTCGCGAGATGGTGGCAGGTAGTGATGGCTCGCGCCTTCATCGCGCACAGCAGCGTTCACCACAATGAGATGACCTACTGCAATATCCTTCACCAGCACGCCGGCTCCGCCGCAAGCGATATACTTGCTGCAGCCAAGGGCGGTCACCTCTTCGAGCAAGCTGGCTGCCAAAGCTGAGCCAATACCGGGATGGAAAAACGCCAGCCGTTGCCCGTGATGTTCGATCTCGTACACCGGGTGCGGACCATCCTCCCAGCGGTTCTCGACCAGCGTTTGGGCATCATGCTCACTGATAACTTTCTCGAGCACTTCTTTGAAGAAGCAGATGACACAATGCTCAGGAAAGTCACGCGGTTTAATAATTTTGGATGGCTCGATCCGCGCTTCGGGGGTGGGGTCAAATTCAAGAATGGGGTAGGAAGGTGATGGTATAGGAATGGTTTCCTTTATAAGATTTCATCATGAATATCTAATTGTACAGGAATATATGGGGGAGACGGAATCGCGTTTTGATCCTGCAATTGTGTTGAATTAATGGTTTAGCTTATCATAAGGGGTAAAGAGGGAATTGATTCTTAAATAATTACTGTCATTCTGAGCGCAGCGAAGAATCTCGCTTTGATTTCTTTTTCGGGGCAAGATTCTTCGGTCGCTTCGCTTCCTCAGAATGATAAATCCTGTAAGCCTACCAGCATTGCAACGAATATTCTTATCCCAATCGTTAAACCTACCTCTTCACTACTCTGAGCACATTCGGCAGCGGTGAATCTGTCACCCAGGAGCGCACCATCTGTGCGAACACCTCGGGGAACTGCAGCGCCCAGGCGTGCCCGCCCCCGGGCATGGAAACCCCATGTGCAGCGGTATATTTCTTCAACGGCTGCAGGGCGATCTCCCCATATAGTTTAGCAGCCCCGGGTTCTTTTTCCCCCACACATACCAGCAGCGGGCTGGTAACCTTTTCTGGAGCTGTAAAACCGGTCAATTCGGTATAAATCGGTTTGAGGAATTCCATCTGGTTGCTGGCAAGAATATCGTCGTGCAGAAGATCGTAATATTTATCCGGGATGAGGTGCTGCTTTAACGTGCTCCGTACGATGGTCTCTGGTTTCATCCATTTCAGGATCCCGAACATCGGCAGGCTCATTTGCACCAGCCATTTTGGCAGCCGAGAAGAACAGCCTGACAGGATCACATGGTCAGCCACATCCGGGTCGAGCCGCAAGAGCGTCAACGCCACTGCTCCACCCAGCGAAAGAGAAACGATATGGGCTTTCCCATGCGATGTTTTTTCCCGGATGATCTCTGCCACTGCCTGCGCCGACCCTTCGAGGGTGAAGGGAACATCCTGGCTCTTTCCATGCCCCGGCAAGTCGGGTGCCAGGCAGTAAAAATCGGGTAACTGCTCGATCACTGGCAACCATGAGGAATGGCTCAATCCACCACCATGAAGAAACACGATAGCGGGAGTAGAAGGATTGCCTTGTTCGTAGGTGTAGATCATTGTTTCCTCTTTCTATGACCTGCCAGGGGTTATTTTCCCGTTGCAACAAGAACAGTTTCCGGATGATGAAAATATTCCTGCGCAATCTCGTAATACCTGCCGGCGTGCAACCCATCCATGAGAGCATGGTGACCCTGCACACCCAGGGGCATCTTGATCCGTTCCCCTTCTTCAAAATACTTTCCCCAGGCGATGCGCGGCACCGAATCCGAAGGGTCCATTCGCATGGGATGCATGAAGCCTGTAAAAGATACCCACGGCACAACGGTCATGAAGAGCAGATCATCCCGATCCTTATCTTCTTCTGAAAGTCGGGGGCGCTGTTGCACATCAGCAATCTTGATGGCAGATTCACGTGCAAAGGTTGCGAAATCATTGACATACTGCAAAGAACAAAAGCTGAATACGCCATCATTTCCCATGATGGTCGAGGAAGGGTGCACAATATCATGTTCGACCACTACATCACCACGAATGCGGTAGCGGAATTCGGGGATTCGGTTGGCTGTACGGGCAAGCAAGTAAACAACAGCGATGTGAAAAGAAATGCCTGTCTTTTTCACATATTCGCGGAATGCAGTTATCTCGACATTAGCGCACAGGCTGAATTGCGGGTATTCATACTTTCTGAATAATTCAAAATGCTCGCGCCTGGGCCAGGTTTGCATATCAATGGTGTGGATGGTTCACCTCCAGAAGATCTCAGTTCCAGACATAATTGTACAGCATCACAAGCCAGAGAGGCGGCTAAAAAATTATTATTATTCTAAATATAGTGAATTATCTTATAAAAATGTCAATGAAATAGATATTTAAATATCTCAATAGCTTTGCATTTGGTACATTGTCAATAATTGCGTTCCTTCAGATTGGTGATAGACGACAAACGCCCTCGAAAATGCCATCGAGTAATTCTAATTTATATTCACATCTACTTCTATTGCATCGGGTTAGGTTGTGGATTGATCCGTTAAAGATTCTGAAAGACACTGCGTTTGGCGCATCGTCATTCTGAGCGTAGCGAAGAATCTCGCCTTGTCTCTTGTACACAAGATTCTAACCAGTACTGCTTCAGGTGTTGCGTCGAGTGCTGCACATCGTCAATGACAGTATATGCAACTGTTTCTGCAACAGTGGCATAACATATTACACCAAACGCGTAAAAACGTGATTCCACGTATCGATTTACTCCAATTAATTATTAACCCTTGCATTGACTATTCATCTATAATTATTTCGTCACTAAGCCAAGGAAGTTCTCGATGAAGAAATATTACACCTACATTATGGCGAGCCCTTCGAAAACCCTGTATGTTGGTGTAACAAGTGATATTTTTCGAAGAGTTTTACAGCATAAAGAGAAGCAAATCCAAGGATTTACACAAAAGTATAACATTACAAGGTTAGTTTACTTTGAAGTAACTACTTCAATCAATGAAGCGATCATACGAGAAAAAGAAATCAAGGGTTGGTTGAGAAAAAAGAAAATTGCCTTGATTGAAAGTATCAATCGTGATTGGGTGGATTTAAGTAATGATTGGTATGATAAGTAAATTTCACAAGAGAAAATAGTCGATTTAATTTTATGGGTACAAACCTCAATGCAAGATTCTTCAGTCGCTGCGCTCCTTCAGAATGACAATCCTATGAGCATAGAATCTGCAGGCATTTTAGAAAACACTAAATTCGGCTCCAACCTAATGCTATTATTCAAGACAAGTTCATTCGGAGGTCTCTGAACTCCGAAATGACACCTTTTCTATTATTCTTAACAGATCGAAACAAATGCTCTCCATCACATCGATTATCCAAATCCCAACGCGCTATAATGATATTGTATGAACATGCAAACAGTTGCTGAAATGCTGGATAAATTCACCGCTCCAGGTGAACTTTGTCGTCCATTAGAGGATGGTAAAGTGCAATGCCATGCCTGCGCTCATCGCTGCGTCATCAAACCCGGCGGGCGCGGCATTTGCCAGGTACGCAGCAATCAAGGGGGTGAACTGCGTGTGCCGTGGGGGTATGTGTCTGGTCTTTATCCCGACCCGGTGGAGAAGAAACCATTCAATCACTTGCTGCCGGGTAGTCTTGCGCTCACATTCGGCATGCTGGGGTGTAATTTTCACTGTGATTTCTGCCAAAACTGGGTTACCAGCCAGACACTGCGCGATCCGGCTGCCAGCTACGGCGCAGAATACATTCAGCGAATTTCGCCAGAACAGGTGGTACAGGTTGCAAAACGGGATGGCTGCGGTCTGGTTGTGTCTTCATACAACGAGCCTTTGATCACCAGTGAATGGGCAGTTGCGATCTTCAAGCAGGCAAAAGCTGCCGGGTTGCGTTGCGCGTATGTTTCTAACGGACACGCCACCCCAGAGGTACTGGAATTTCTTGCTCCTTACCTCACTGCGTACAAAATTGATTTAAAGACGATGCAAGCAAGTCAGTACCGGCAGTGCGGTGGCAAGCTGGAATCGGTTTTGGAGACCATTCAGATGGCGCATAAGATCGGGCTGTGGGTAGAAGTAGTCACCCTGGTGATCCCTGGTTTCAATGACAGCACACAGGAGCTTTGGGACACATCCCGTTTCATCACATCGGTATCGCGCGACATCCCCTGGCATGTTACCGCTTATCATCCTGACTATAAACACGATGCACCTCCTACCAGCGCAAAGAAGCTGCAGGAAGCTGCTGAAATTGGGCAGGAAGCCGGATTGAAATTTGTTTATGCGGGTAATCTGCCTGGGAGAGTGGGATCGCTGGAGGATACCCACTGCCCCAACTGTTTGAAAGTGCTGGTCAAGCGTCGGGGTTATTATGTCATTGAAAATCATCTCAAAGATGAAAATACCTGTCCATACTGTGGCACCGTGATCGCCGGAGTTTGGCAATAAGCGAAAAGAATGTTTCATGCGAGGTGAACTAATGGAAAAGAAAAATGGTTTCACAAAAATACTTGCAATCACAGGTACCGTATTGGTCTGGTTTCCAATCGTTGCAGCCATGATCCTTTCTATCGCTCACCTTATCAGGTCTGGTCAATTTCTTTTCGATTTTTTAATCCCAGCAGAAATCTTTTTTGTGATCCTGATCGGGGGAGCGCTGCTCATCTGGGCAGCAATACAGGCAAAAGCTTACCGGGCATGGATCATCTGGAGCCTGGTAGCAATGGTTGCGTGCCTGGTTGGCAGTCAGGGACTGGCAGTTGTTAGCGGGTTGGCATCAGGTGAGCGAGAAGCTGAAGGATTCTGGTGGATACTGGTATTAAGTTTGATGGGTTTATTTGATCTCATCGTTTTATGGTTGGGAGTGTGCGGGATAAGATTTACCTGCCATTTATTTAAAAAGAGCGAATAAGAATTTCTGCCAAAAATTATTCTTTTTCTACTGTTTTTATACTATGCTGAAAAGCGCGGGTAAAATCAACATCCTATCTTTTTCTTAAAGTAAGTGTAATTTACAGATTAATGCTATACTTTTGACTACACAATAGCATATTTTAAGGGGGGATAATGAAAGACCTTTACAGCATCCTTGACCTAGAGCCAACTGCAACAAACGAAGAAATAAAATATAATTATCATTTCTTACTGCACGCCTGGCATCCAGACAAATTTCCCGATGTATCGCAAAAATTAAAAGCTGAAGAAAAAATTCGAGATATTAATTATGCCTATGAAATTCTGATAAACCCAGAGTCAAGGCAAACTTACGATGTAGAAGCTGGTTATAAAAGTAGTAATAGCGTGCCTCCAAAGAAGTATATTTTTACTGATGAATTTAAAGAAGAAATTCAATACTGTGATAGTTGCGGCTGCCGTGCAAAAACAAGGAAAGTAAAGTTTTATCAGAATATCGGTATGCTTATCGTTCGTCAGCATAAATCAGTAGAAGGAAATCTATGTAAAAATTGTATCAATTATTACTTTTGGGAATTCACAGGGATAACATTACTTTTCGGATGGTGGGGGGTAAAATCTTTTATAGTCACACCTTTTATAGTTATTTCAAATATATTTCACTTCATTTCCTCTATTGGGCTAAAAAAGCCTGATCAAATTTCAGAACGCAAACCTTCACCTTTTTGGATAATATCAACAATTGGTGTAATTGCAGCACTTATCATCTATGCTTATGTAATAATAGACCCATTTTCAGCATCTCCATCCTATGTTGATACACCTACAAGTGAACCACAAACATCAATTGCAATTGTGCCCACAAAAACCAAATCTCCAACAAGGATACCAACTTCAACGAGACAAACGCCCAGATGTTATGAATGGTCAGAAATCACAAAGAACATGATAGGGAAAAATGTATGTGTATATGGGAAAATCTATGATACACGGTTTGTAGGTACCAATACATTTCAGGTTCTCTTCTCTAAAAATTCTTACGACTTTTTTATGGCAGCAGGTACCTATTACTATGAGGTAAATAGTGGAGATTGTGTTTATGCTGAAGGCGAAATTCTAAAATCAAGCGCTGGTGTGCCCTATATGGATATTGACGATGTGTTGTATGAATGCGAATCTTGGATGAATTAATAAACCTTTTACGGGCTGGTAACTGATGGCTGTACCCAGGGGGTGGCGGTAGGCTCTGGCACCGGGAAGACCGTGATATCTTCCACGTAATCTGAAGCACCCGGGCATTCCTCTTCAAGTGAAATCTTCACGTGCTGCCAATCGAGAGGGTCATCGTCATCGTATGTTTCTTCCAGCGCGCCCGCCAGGCAGCCCGCTCCGGCATTGTAATTCACCAGGGTGAACCGCCACAGGTCTTCATACCCAGCCAAAGTACGGGTATCTTCATGAGTGATGTTATAGATAAGCTGGTTCACCTGCTGGCAATTGGCAACCAGGGTGTTAGCAAAAACTTCTACGCTGAAGTTTGCCCGCGATAGATCGATCCCCATGGCACAGGTTGCGCATGACGCGTCGACCGTTTGTACCAATGCACCACGCAGTAGATTTTGCGATTCTTCGCTCAGCTGTGCAAACCCCTCATCGCAGGTATCCTGGCTGAGAACCAAAGGGCAAAACTGAGTGTAGAAACCTTCGTTCCATAACAGCACTGTATCCGCGCCATATTCCGACATTTGCCCCAATCCAGCTTCCATATAAGTGGTAAAGATCCCCGGCCAGAACTGGCTTTCGCGGCTGAAAAGGTTTTTTAATAATTGAGCAGGAACACCTGTCTTATTTGAGACAGCAAGAATATCGTTGTTAAAGTCATTTTGCCATTCATCCAGTTTAGTGCGACTTGCCTGCACACCACATTCTGACGCCACCCCAGATCTGGTCAATCCCCCATCCGGGCATTTGGATACATCCACCATGCCCTGATTAATTAACCGTGCTGCAAGGTAATAATAAGAAACGCTGGATTGAAGATCAGCACTGTTGTATGGCGTCTGAAGCCAGGTTGGCAGCCCCGTGGCATCCGGAAACACCTGCCATATATCCGAGCAGCTTGCAGGTCTTTCGCCTACCCATTGACTGCTAAGCACATCTGCCAACCAAAGTTGATCATCCGTGCCATCTCCTTCGGGATCACTGAAATCACCCTGGGGTAATGCCCTCACCAGAGCGGTATATGTCTCGCTTGAATCCCCAAAAGAGGAATCCGCCCAAAACTCCACATCGATTCCCTGTTCCCCTGTGGGTTGCAATGGTAATTCGCAGACGCTGCCTGCACAGGAGAAAGGTTCGCCGTTCAGATAGCCATTGATAGTAATGATAGTTTCATTGGGCAGGGGCTCATTCCCTTCCAACACCAGGTAAGGTTGGCTGCTGCAGGTGTAAGTAGGTGGTGTGTATTCGCAACCTTTTAGCGACAGCCAGACATTTGGTAGAGGTAATTCGACATCTACTTCTTTTGAACCGGTGCTTTCTCCAGTATAAATCAGGTAAACACCACTGCATTGTGAAACATCACCCCCGTTTTTCGCCTGTTCACAAGGAGGAGTATCGTACCAGTCTTCATATCGTTCTGCGCCACAGGCATCGAATATTTCACTACCTTTGGGCAGCCCTTCGTGCTCGATTTTAATATTACAGACATATCGATTATTTTCCCAACGCACCATCCACCACTCATACAGGTGCGTTTCTACCGTAAAATGGGATATCCGTTTATGAATAGCGGGAGTTGGAGTGGGTGCATTATATAGATGAGATGCCTGAATACTGCGCGGAGAAAATACCCCCAGAGCAAGAAACGTAACCAGAATTGCCATCAGGGCAAAATTCCGCTTCTTCAATAATCATTCCCCAGAAATCAGTAGATGTCATATTAGTGTAGCAAAAACCCCGATGAGTCACAAGAGGAATTACCCCGTCTATCACCCCTCGCCTTCGATGCCGATTAAACAACGGGCATTGTTGATCTGATCTAATTCGCCAATGATGCCTATCCGATCCCCTGCTTCGAAGATGGTCATAGATTTAGGATTAGCTGTCAGTTCATTATTCCGCATTAAAGCCACCACTGAAGCGCCAGTATGTGCACGAATATTACTTTCAGCCAGGCTTTTTCCAATGATCGGACTGTCTTCTGGCAAGGATAACCAGGTAAGTTCTATCCCCCTTAATGCATGCAAAAGTTGATGAAGAGATTGGTGTTCTGCATTCGTGGTGATATTCGGTTCATAATTATCATGGCGAACCGATTCAGCGTAATCATGTACTTCCTTTAAGGGAAATCCCAAACTGATCAGCGCATGGGAGATCAATTCCAAACCTTCTTCCAATTCAGCCTGTACCGTGTGCTGAGCACCTAATTTTGCCAGTACCCGTACTCCCTCCTGGCTTGAAGCCCGTGCAATGATGGACAGCCTGGGATTGAGATTCTTCGCAGTTGTGATGATCAGGCTGGATGCAGATTCGCTCTGTACTGTAATTACCAGGATACGCGCTTTTTCTAAAGATGCATGCATGAGAACTTCAGAATTTGCAGCATCGCCAAACAAAGTGGGAATTTTTCGCTTGTTCAAAGCATCGATCTGTTCAGCATCTGCCTCGATCACCAGCATGGGGACTTCCAGAGATTCCAACACATCCACCATCTGCTTCCCAACCCTGCCATATCCAATAATGACTGCGTGATTCATCAGCTTACTTTCATCAATCTCTGGCAACGGTTTTGAGGATTCCAGTTTTTTCCAAAAGCTGGGCATTCGCTGCAACAGCTTTTCCATCCTGGGTAAGAGCTTGAAAAGAAAAGGATTGATGGTGATGGAAATGAGCGATGCTGCCAGGATAAGCGAGTATTGATCAGTGTTCAAGAGGTTAAGGGATACACCCGCCTGCCCAATGATGAATGAAAACTCACCAACCTGTGCCAAACCTACCGCGATCACTAAAAATGTCCGTGCGGGACGTGGAAATAGCAACCCAAGGAGGAGAACAATCAGTGGTTTACCAACCAGAACGAGCAAGGACAGAGCAATCACATGGCTGACGTTTTGCCATAGAAAGGCGGGGTTGACCAGCATACCCACAGAGACAAAAAATAATACCGAAAACGCTTCACGGAATGAAAAGACATCCGCTCCCACCTGATAACTGAGGGGCGACTGGCTGATGATCGCGCCTGCCATAAAAGCGCCAAGCGCCAATGAAACCCCGAACAGTTCCGCTGCTCCCAATGCAGTACCTAAAGTGATGGCAAGGATTGCCAGGATGAACAATTCTCGCGAACGCGTACGGGCAATACGCTCCAGTGACCAGGGAAGCAGCCGTGTACCAAAAAAGAACATGACTGCCACAAATGCAATCGCTTTCAAAAGGGTAATAATCAGGTTCTTCCAATCAAATCCACCTGCGTTGACCACCATAGAAGGCAAAAGCACAATGATCAAGACAGAAAGGATATCTTCCATGACCAGCCAACCCACTGCCGCCTGACCATGTGAACTGTTCAGCAGTGAATTATCCATCAACCCACGCAGGAGAACGACGGTACTGGCAACTGAAACGGATAATCCCAGCACTATGCCGGCAGTCAGATTCCACCCCCAGAGCAGGCTCAACCCTGAACCCAGTAAAGTAGCAAGCAAGGTTTGAATCAACGCTCCTGGGATGGCAATATCTCGAACGTTCCCCAAATCTTTAAAAGAAAAATGAAGCCCTACACCAAACATCAAGAAGATAACACCCAGTTCTGCCAGTTGCTGGATGGTTTCAACATCTCCTTTAAAACCGGGTGTGAACGGACCAATAACGATACCAGCCAGCAAATAACCAACAATGGTTGGCAATCCAATCCGGCGGGCAATGATCCCGCCAATGAATGCAACCACCAAAGCAATAGTAATGCTGATTAATAAAGGAACATCATGCATGAGGATTCTTCCAAAATATTTGATTAATAAGAATTCACAGTGCTTTAAAGAAGCGATCGGTAATGATTATGAAGCAGAAATTTCAAATCGAGTGAACGAACCATGTTCTGATTAACATGTCTCCGATGTCATATTTCAGTAGCCAATCCATTTTCCCCGATCTGAAAGGCAAGAGCCACTTTCTAGTATTTAAAATGTAGTTTAACAAAAAATACACCCTGCAACAAGGGTATATAGAAAAACTAAAGAAATACTCATAATCCAGGGATGACTATGTGGCTTTTTTTACTTTTCGAAGGATCGCGGACTGCACCAACACACCAAAGAGGAAAATTGCCCCTGCTGCGGTCATCGCTGCTGCACCTTCCAGGTTGATGACTTGTACGATGATCATAGCGCCACTGAGTGATGAGAGCAATGTCAGCGCCCACCCAAATATGCGGGCTACCAGCAAGATACCAAGCAATCCAAACGCTACGATCAAAACCCATGACCAACTTCCAAGATTTAGATCGAGCAATCGGATCGCACTCAATGCAATATAGCCTCCGGCTGCAAAACCTGCCACCGACAATGCGACTTTCTGGATCAGCAGTGTAAGTGCCGCACCAATCACGCCAATTCCCAGTGCGATCAGCATTTGTGTGGTACCACTCATTCCATCAAATAATTTATTAACAAGCAGTAATCCACCGATGAATCCCAATAATCCCACCACCAGCCAATAGAGCTTTCTTCCAAAAAGCACCAGGGCAGAGCCTGTAAAAAGTAACGGAATAGTAAACATACCTGTTGCGTTCCTCATATGAAAGACTTTATGAAGCAGTCTTTCTCTGAAGAAACGTTACAAGAATTATGCCGATTTATTTCTCGTCAGGGATTTGAAGTAGAAGTTCCTGTTTCACTGGGTGTAGGGGTGACAGTTTCGGTTTTTGTGAGGGTTGGTGTGTGAGTAATGGTGATCGTTCGGGTGAGCGTGATGGTTCTGGTACGGGTTATTGTACGTGTGAAAGTAGCGGTTCTGGTAGGAGTATCGGTGGGCGTGGGTGTATCAGTGGGCGTTGGAGATGTGGTCATTTCATGCACCAGCGTGGTTTCAATGACAGAAGGGGCTTCAGGCTGAAGCACAAAATCCACTGCCTGTAGCATGAGCGCATGAATCTCTTCTACATGGGGCAGAAATACTTCGGTTATTGGTCGATCGGTGATCTGAAACCTCTCCATTTCAACTTCTCCCAGGGTAAAGCTACCAATCCGGTGAGGCCCACCCAACTTCAGGGCGAATGGGATAAGGGCTGTCAGGTCTTCCAGGAAAAGGTCACTTTCCACCATCTCGTGAAATTCAGGCACCCATTCAGGCAAATTCACCAGATTTCCCCCGCTGATCAACCGAATAATGATATTCTTCATGACTTGTAACTGTCGCTCGTTGCGCGATATTTCATCCATTCCCTGGCGATAGCGAATGTAGCATAACACCTGACTTGGAGAGAGATGTTGCATGCCGGGATTCAGCTTTGGGCATGCACCTTTCATGGTCACCGGTACTTCCAGGGTAAGCCCATCCAATCGCTCAACCAGATTGGTGAAATCGTCGGTATGCACCAATACATAATGCTCTGGGCGAATACCAAAAGTGTACTCTATGGATTGAGCAAGCAGATCAAATCCTCCCAGGCTGTATGCTATATTCAATCGCTGAATTGTGAAACCAGGAAGGTAGATAAATAAATCAGGAGGAAGGGTAATCAGACTGACTTTGGCTGTGATAGTAGAATAGATGACTAATACAATTGCATCTGTCCTGCCAGGGTAAGGTGCTTCTCGATCTGCGCCAAGGAGAACAAGAGTATGAACACCTTCTGGAAAACTGATCGATTCAGCAGGTGATGGCAGTGGGATGATGGGCGTTTCTGCGGGAGGGGGAAATTTTCCCCAGATCTCCGAAGTGGTAGTGGCTGTATCAACTTGGGGAGAGGATGTTGCCGAGGCGGTAACTTGCATTGGAGACGGGCTGAAAGCGGGTGCTTTATCGGAAGAAGGTGAACAACCCGAGATGAGAAGCGTGATAAAAGTGCCTATCACCACGAGAGAGCAAACAATCATAAAATAGTTCTTTTCCCGCAGCATCATTTCATTATACACATCTACAATCATAGAAAAAGGTATCCTTCTACACCCAAGATAAGGATAAGGTAAGGATAATAGAAACCGTTTAAAATGATACAATTTCTTTAGTGAGTAAAAATTTATTCGAGGGAGGCCAACATCCCCACATGTCAAAAAAAATGACCATCGCTATACCTATGGCGGGTTATGGAACGCGTATGCGTCCTCATACCTGGAGTAAGCCAAAACCATTGGTGCCTATCGCAGGGAGAACGGTGCTTGATTATGTAATGGATCAGTTCAGCAGTCTGACCTCTGATTGGCAGGTGGAATATGTATTCATCATCAGCCCCAATGGTTGGGATATCCGCACACATATGGAAACCAACTACCCCAAGACAAAAGTCCATTATGTAGTGCAGGAAGAAATGCATGGCCAATCTCATGCCCTTTACCTGGCAAAAGAAAATCTAAAAGGGCCAATGTTGATGGCATTTTCGGACACGTTGATCGAGACAGACCTTACTTTTCTGAAAAATGAACCCTCTGATGGTGTTGCCTGGGTAAAGGAAGTACCTGACCCACGCCGGTTCGGTGCAGCAAAGGTCGATAAAAATGGTAAAGTAACCCGCCTGATCGAGAAACCACAAGACATCAAAGACAACCTGGTTGTAGTGGGGTTCTATTACTTCAAATCAGGTGAAGCTCTGATAAAAGCCATCGAAACACAAATGAAACAGAACGTTATGTTGAAGAATGAGTATTTTCTGGCAGATGCGATCAACATTCTGCTGGATGAAGGGCAACAATTCCGCATTGAAAAAGTGGAAACATGGCTGGATGCCGGTATTCCTGATGCGGTGCTGGAGACAAACCGCTATTTACTGGAGCATAACCCTGCCCAAACTGATATGCCAGATCACCCCTGGGCTTCGATCATTCCACCGGTATACATTCATCCCCAGGCTGAGATCAGTGCATCCGTGATTGGTCCCCACGTTTCCATTGGTGCAGGATGCAAGATCCATGATGCGATCATCAGGGATAGTATTTTAGATGATGATTGTAGTGTTAAAAGCGTTGTAATGGAGCACAGTCTGGTTGGAAGGCATGTTAAATTGAAAGGGAAAGCCAGTAAGTGGAATCTTGGAGATAACACAGAGTGGGAGACGGAATAGTCGTTTCGGTGCGCTGCCATTCAGGGTATACCTATGCCGAACGTCCATTGCAGGTTCTTCTCGAAGGGGAATGGCACAATATAACAAAAATACTGAATGAATGGCGTACGCCACAAGAAAGAGCATTTCATGTAATGTGCGATAACAATCAAGAATTCGTTCTAAAATTCAATGAAAAAACAGAGGAGTGGATCAAGGAATGAAGGAATCTTATCTCGCTGAACGTATTATTCACTTAAAACCATCTGGAATTCGGAAATATTTTGATATTTCTGCCACAATTGAAGATGTGATCTCGCTGGGGATCGGTGAACCTGATTTCACTACACCGCAGCCAATTCTTGATGAAGGTATACGCTCGTTACAGCGCGGAGAAACCCATTACACTGCCAATTCTGGCATCATCGAATTACGCCGTGCGCTGGTTGCCCACCTGGATCAAAAATACCATGTGACGTATGACCCCACCAATGAGGTTGTGATCACCGTAGGTGGCTCTGAAGCGCTCTTTCTTTCTTTATGTGCAATCCTCAACCCGGGGGAAGAAGTCATCATCCCCACCCCTTGTTTTGTGTCATACCAGGCAGATGTTGAGCTGGCTGGTGGTAAAGTAATTGAAATTCCCAGTCGCATGGAAGATGGATTTGCCCTGGTTCCCGAGAATATCGAGAAAGCTATCACCCCAAAAACGAAAGCGATTTTTATCGGGTACCCCTGCAATCCTACGGGTGCAGTTGCCAGCCGTGAAACCTTGCTGGAGGTTGCCCGAATTGCAGAGAAGTATGATCTGATCGTTATATCGGATGAAATTTACGACCGTCTGGTTTATGATCACATTCATGTTTGCTTCCCCAGCCTGCCTGGAATGAAAGAACGAACGATCTTATTGGGCGGTTTCTCTAAAGACTATGCCATGACAGGCTGGCGTGTAGGATATGCCTGTGCTCCGAGAGGTGTTATTGAAGGAATGTTGCGTATCCATCAGTATTTGATCATGTCTGCCCCCTCTACAGCGCAGGCTGGTGCTTTGCAGGCTCTGCGGGTTGGTGAAGAGTATGTTATGGAAATGGTCGAAGAATATGATCGCCGCCGGAAATTAATTGTCAATGGTTTCAACCAGTTGGGATTGCCCACCATTGAGCCAAAAGGGGCTTTTTATTGCTTTCCTAAAGTGGGCGTGACCGGATTGGATGATGAGACCTTCTGTACGCGATTGCTTCATGAGCAGCATGTGGCAATGATCCCAGGTCATAATTTTGGCGCTGGAGGTGAAGGCTTTGCCCGGGCTTCGTATGCAACGGCGTATGAAAAAATCGAAGAGGCTCTGGCGAGGATAGAGAAGTTCTTGAAAACACTATAGGTTTTTAATGTATAACCCACCGTTATTATTATGAAATAATGACGGTGGGTTTTCTATTGGGGGAATTCGTATGGTATGTTCTATCAGGTGGGCATTCCAAAGCAATAACCAATACGAAGAAAGCTTCATGATTTTCGTGACTTTTGTGTTTTTAGCGGTTAAATAATTATTGAGTCCATCACCAATTCCAAAAATTGTGACAAATTTCTATTGACAGAATCTCAAATCTGCGTAGAATTGTTTCGATATGTGTGCGAGAATTGTGAGCAAAAAATTTATTCCACCTGCCCGAAGCAAAGAGTCTTCTGGCGTTACCAATGTTTTGTTAACAGAGAGCCTTTTATAGGCTCTCTTTTTTTGCCTGTTTACGGAAGGATGATGAAAACTCTTACTCTCCCCGGACTGATAGACCCACACGTTCACATGCGCGAACCTGGCGGCACCCACAAAGAAGATTGGGATAGCGGTACAGCTGCTGCCCTCGCTGGTGGTTTCACTACCATCCTTGCCATGCCCAATACAAATCCGCCTGTCACCGATACTGCAACTCTGACCTCAACTTTAACCATCGCAAAAAGTAAAGCACGCTGCGATTTCGGACAATACCTGGGTGCAGGAGCGGATAACACCACCTCCGTTTCAGCCATTGCCTCGTACAGCGCAGGGTTGAAAATGTACCTTGACCAGACTTACGGACCTTTACGGCTGGATGATATGACCGATTGGATGGCACATCTTCAAGCCTGGCCAAAAAACATGCCCGTTTGCGCACACTGCGAAGGAAAAACCCTGGCAGCTGTGATCCTGCTGGCAGAACTCACACAGCATCCGGTACACCTCTGCCATGTTTCACGCCGTGAAGAGATCCTGCTCATCAAGGCTGCGAAGCAAAAAGGTATACCCATCACCTGCGAAGTCACACCACATCATCTTTTCTTAAGCGAAGAGGATATACCGGATATTGGCAACGGGCGCAGTGAAGTGCGCCCCCGATTGGCTACCAGGCAGGATGTGCAGGCACTCTGGGATAATTTAGATGTGATCGATTGTTTTGCCACCGATCATGCCCCCCACACATTGGCTGAAAAAGATAGTGAAACACCCCCACCCGGGTTCCCCGGACTTGAAACCTGCATTCCCCTGTTGCTCAATGCAGCTTCTCAAAACCGTTTATCGATAGAAGATATCATTCTGCGTTGCTATACCAATCCACGCCGCATTTTCGATATACCCGAACAACCTGAAACCTGGGTAGAAATTGACCCACAATCAAAATACACCATCCAGGCCAGCAAAATGTACACCCGCTGCAAATGGACGCCTTATGAAGGTATGCAGGTGCAGGGCAGGGTAAAACGAGTTGTCTTGCGCAATCAGGTAGTTTATGAAGTTGGAAAAGTGCTGGCTAATCCTGGCACCGGTTGGAATGTCCGCCCTCCAATTCTTAATTTCACATAATCTTAGTTCAATCAATTTATCAAGGAGATTTATAATGTCACCTCATACCCCAAAAACTGTACGCAAAAGCCCATATTTACCATTTGGCGATCAAAAAACAGCACCGTTTTACGGCATGGATATCTTATCGGTTAAACAGTTCAAACGCAGCGACCTGGAATATATATTTGGTGTCGCACATGAAATGGCTGGCATGGTTCGCCGCGTAGGAACCTTTGACCTGTTGAAAGGAAAAATCCTGGCCAACCTGTTTTATGAACCTTCCACCCGTACCTCATCATCTTTCACCGCTGCTATGGAACGGCTGGGTGGCAGCGTCATCCCGATCAATGAAGTACGTTACTCTTCAGTATCGAAAGGCGAATCACTTCCCGATACCATCCGTACGCTGGAAGCCTATACAGATGTGATTGTGCTGCGTCATCCAGAAATAGGTTCAGCAGCCTTGGCTGCTAAATATGCCCGTAAACCCATCATCAACGCGGGTGACGGAGCTGGTGAACACCCAACCCAGGCTCTGCTCGATCTTTTCACCATTTTGGAAGAAATGAACCGGGTGGATGGGTTGACGATCACCATGGTAGGCGATCTGAAATACGGGCGTACGGTACACTCCCTTGCACGCTTGTTGACGCTCTTCGATGTAAAGATCAACTACGTTTCGCCAGAAATTTTGCCGATGCCAGAAGAGGTCGTAAAAGAAGTAGAAGCAAAAGGCACCCCTCAAGCACATTACACCACATTGGAAGAAGCCCTGCCAGAAAGTGATGTGGTCTACGTAACCCGTGTACAAAAAGAACGCTTCACGGATGAAAAAGAATACGAAAAAGTGAAGGGCAGTTATATCATCAGTCCCGAGACATTGAAGATCGCCAAAGATGACATGATCGTGATGCACCCCTTGCCACGTGTGGGCGAGATCAGTATGGAACTCGATGACGATCCACGCGCAGCTTATTTCCGTCAGGTTGAATACGGTCTTTATGTCCGTATGGCTTTACTGGCGATCGTTTTAGGAAAAGCATAGTCAAATCTGTAAATCTACTAATCTACAGGAGGTTTTCATGATTGCATTCTTTACCATGCTCGAAGAGCGGGCAAAACAAACAGGTTCTCTTTTATGTGTCGGGCTTGATCCTCATCCGGCGGACTTGCCTGCTCAAACAGCCCTGGCAGCGCGCGATTTCTGCCTGCGTCTGATTGAAAAAACAGCCGATGTAGCACTGGCGTATAAACCCAATGCAGCATTCTTTGAGATATATGGATCAGAAGGATGGAAAGCGCTTGCAGAAGTGATCGCGGCAGCTCCGCATGGCACCCCCATGATATTGGATGCAAAACGGGGAGATATATCCTCCACAGCAGATGCATATGCCAAAGCAGCTTTTGAAACGCTCAAAGCACAGTGCATTACCTTGAGCCCATACCTGGGGCATGACAGTCTGCAGCCATTCATCAAAGATCCAGAAAAAGGCATTTTCTTGCTCTGTAAAACCTCTAACCCTAGTTCAGGTGATCTGCAGGATATCACCCTGGCGGGCGAGAATTACCCTCTTACTTTGTATCAAAAAGTAGCTAAACTTGCCGCACAATGGAACACCGCCAACAATATTGGTGTGGTAGCTGGTGCTACCCATCCCAACGCCTTGCGCAAAGTACGCCAGGCAGCTCCAGATTTATGGATCCTGGCGCCTGGCGTAGGTGCACAGGGTGGTGACCTGCAAGCAGCTTTACAGGCAGGCTTGCGCAGTGATGGATTAGGAATGCTAATTCCGGTTTCACGCGGTGTTGCCTGCGATCCCGATCCACATGCCGCTGCGAAGAAGCTGATGGATGAGATCAATAAAGAACGGAAAGTAGTCATCAGCCAGGCTGTTCTGGCTGAAAAAGAGCCTGCTGTTCCACCTGCCCTGGCAGAAGGGCTGCTGCAGGCAGGCTGCATCCGTTTTGGAAACTTCACCCTGAAATCGGGGTTGCAGTCGCCTATTTACATCGATCTGCGCCAACTGGTCACGTATCCAAAACTGCTGGCTGAAGTTGCTTCTGCATATATTACTTTACTGAAGGGTTTGAAATATGATCGGTTGGCAGCTCTACCTTACGCTGCTCTCCCCATCGCCACAGCTATATCCTTGCAAACTGGCGAACCCATGCTTTATCCACGCAAAGAAGTAAAAGACTATGGCACAAAAGCGGAAATCGAGGGAGAATATAAAGAAGGCGAGAAAGTAGTAGTGATCGATGATCTGACCACTACGGGTGGCAGCAAATTTGAAGCCATCGAAAAACTGACCGCTGCCGGATTAAAAGTAGAAGATGTAGTAGTACTGGTTGACCGCCAATCTGGTGCAGCGGAAGCACTGCAGCAGGCAGGGATCAAACTCCATGCTGTGCTGACATTATCCCGCCTGATCGATTACTGGGAAAAAGCTAACCGTATTCCTGCAGAGCAGATCCAGGCTGTACGCGAATTTCTAAAGGTGCAACCAGGATAAAGAAACCAGGTAAAAATGAAAACAACTGCCTACCGTACTGATAATGAAGGATGGATACTTGCTATCACCCTGATCGTTCTGGTGATCGCCGGGATCATTGCAGCAGGTCCAACACTATGTATTGCCCCCATCCTGGTATTACTGATGATCGGGCTTGCCTATGCAATGAACCAATCATCCCATCATGATCTGTTACAGCGGGCAAAAAAAGTCTCTCTGCAAACCAGCCCACAGCTGAACATGCTGGTTCATGAATGTCAGGAACGGCTAGATCCAGGAGAGCTGGATGTATTCGTTGTCCCCAGCCGACAATTGAATGCATATACCTTTGGGTTTAACCCACCTCGGGCAGTGGTGCTTTACAGCTCATTGCTCGAGGTGATGGATGCTGATGAATTGAAATTTATCATCGGGCATGAAATGGGTCATGTGGCATTGGGACATACATGGCTAAACACGTTATTGGGTGGAATGTCGGGTGTGCCGGTAAGTCTGGGTGCTGCCGTGGTACTCACCTTTGCTTTTCGCTGGTGGAACCGTGCCTGCGAATACTCAGCTGATCGGGCTGGTTTGCTCGCCTGCGGTGACCCGCGCAAGGCTACCACGGCAATGGTCAAGCTGGTAGCAAGAGAAGCAGATACACCGGCAGAAGTAGCCATGGTTTTGAAAGCATTGGACAGACAGGATGATGATATTGGAAATGTCCTGGCGGAGTCTATGGCAACCCATCCGATGCTTATCAAGCGGATCAATGCGGTCAATGCATATGCTCGCAGCGCAGAATACCAGCACATCTTGCAGCAAGTGAGCCGGAAATAATAATTTTAAAATATATAGGGTACGTTCTGAAAACTGACTGTACCCAATTTTTCGTCATTGCAAGCCTGTTTTTTGGCGAAGCAAATAAAGAAGGAGTACTCCTCTCGCCTGTTGTACCCTCACCATTTTGAAAAGCGAAAATTTGGAGAAAATCTGGCTCCTTCCCCTAAATCCAGGTTTTGGATTTGGGGGAAGGCTGGGAAGGGGGTCATGAGTTTGTTTATTAATTCCTTGTTTTTTTGGTGATTTTCGTAGGTTTTTTCTTGATTATTCCGTTGCACGTGTCTTTAATAAATTAATCAGCACATCCAGAAATGGATTATTCATCGCAGTGGTTCGTGCAGTTGTGGTGGCTGTATCAGTTCCATCCGTCTGAGTGTCAGTACCTGGCATGATGCCACCCATTCCCATATCATTGCCACTGGGCATACCCGCACCACCACCCATTCCGCCCGCCATACCACCTGGATCCCCAGCTCCTCTGCCCATATTACCACCTGGGACTACCACATCACCACCTGGAAATCCCATATTATTCCCTGGCATTTGATCCATGGAAGCACCTGGAGTACTGCTAATACCTGGCCTAAAACCCATAGTTACACCAAGATCACTGGCAATTGTTGTCATATCTTGATCGGAGAGATCCATTGCATTGATCGCCTGTAATTGTGCAGTGGTCAATGTCTCCTGGATCTGTTGATAGAGTGCTTCCATTTCTGCATCTGAAATAGTGTCACTGTTGCTGAAGACTTTGACACCTTTCCATAAAGGCAACAGTTCCTTTGCCTGTTCAGCAGTTACAGCATTATCAGTACCTTCGAGTTTCAAAATGCCGATCGCCAGTTTAGTTTCTAGCGTCATGGTTGACGCATCTATCGTACCAGAAGTCTGGGCAATTACCTTGTTACCTAAAAAAGTAATATAGACAAATACACCAGCAGCAACCACAATCACAGCCGCAATAACCATCCAGATATATTTCTTTTTCATCTTCTACTTTCCTTTTCTTATTTCCTTTTGCTTATTCATGTCTGAGTGCGACAATAGGATCCAACTGTGCAGCTTTGTGAGCCGGCAGGTATCCAAAGAAAATGCCAATGAGCGCAGCCGAGCAGAATGACAAAATAATGGAGAAACTGGAAATTACTGTACGCATTCCGCTCAATGATCCAAACAACCAGGAGCCAACCACCCCTGCAATTACACCAATTACTCCTCCGAGTAAACTTAACATCAGAGCTTCGAGCAAGAACTGGGTTTGAATATCACCTGGAGTAGCGCCTACTGCCTGCCGTAATCCAATTTCACGCGTGCGCTCAGTGACACTTACCAGCATGATATTCATGATCCCAATGCCACCCACAATCAGGGAAACACCAGCCACCCATCCCAACAAAGTGCGGAAAGATGAAGTGGTGGATTCCTGGGTCTCGATAATGTCATCCTGTGTGGTGATATTGAAATCCGCTGTATCCACTGTTACCTCGTGCCTGTTAACCAGCAGCAAGGTGATCTGTTGGACCACTGCTTCCATCTGGTCTTTATCTTTTACGGAGACAATGATCATCCGTACATCGTCACCCATGATACGGGCGAATTGAGATGGTGTGAATTTCTTAAACACGACTGAAATGGGGGTGTAGATCTGTTCATCGTAATCTGTACCTGAAGATAATCCTTTGGGGGCAAGAACCCCAATCACGGTCAGTTTAGTATTGCCAACTGTAATATATTGACCAATTGGATCGGTACCCGAATCGCCAAATAATTCATCTGAAATAGATGAACCCAACACCACTACTTTACGGGTGTTGTCCATCTCCTCCTGGGTGAAGTATCGTCCGGTGGCAACCTCTACTTCACGCACGGTAGGGTAATCAATCGTAGTACCAACTACAGTGACATCAGAAAGTGTTATTCCATCAAATTTGATAGTTTCACTGGCTGATTGTTCCACTGAAACTCCCGCAATACCATTGATTTTTTCACTAATGGCGGTTGCATCATCAAATTTCAATCCACCCGAAGAACTGTTGGGTCCCATGGAAGGACCTCCCCGGGTGAAAGCCGTCGAAATGAATATCAGGTTGGAGCCCAGCCCATTGATGGCTTCAGAAATAGTAGCCTCAGTACCTGCGCTGACCGCAATCATAATGATGACCGCGGCAACACCAATGATGACACCCAGCATGGTCAATAGAGAACGTAATTTGTTGGAAAGCAGACTTTTCCAGGCTACTTTCAAAACTTCACGGTAGTTCATTCTGATGCTCCTTCCGATGCCACTTTTTGAGTTTCACCATGCACAGATTTCAAAATAGGATTTCGGTTTGTTCTTTCCATAGCCAATTTACCATCACGGATAAGGATGATCCTTCCTGCGTGTTGTGCAATATCAGGTTCGTGGGTAACCATCACAATGGTACGTCCTCGATCATTAAGTTCATGCAAGATATCCATGATCTCAATACTGGAACGTGTATCCAGGTTGCCGGTAGGCTCATCCGCCAGGATCAAAACCGGGTCATTTATAAGAGCCCTGGCAATGGCAACACGCTGTTGCTGCCCGCCTGACATCTGGTTGGGAAGGTGATCCGCCCGCTCTTTCAGACCCACGCTTTCCAGTGCAGCCAGCACCTTTTGCTTTCGTTCTTCCATAGGAATATTACCCTCCCTCTGATACATCATCGGAAGCATGACATTTTCCAATGCGGTTTGACGAGGAAGAAGGTTATACGATTGAAAGACAAATCCCAACTGGCGGCTTCGAATGAACGCCAGTTCTTTCCGGCTATACTCACTCACATCTTCCCCTGCAAGGATATAGTGACCACCTGAAGGTCTATCCAGGCAAGCCAGAATATTGAGGAGAGTGCTTTTTCCTGAACCGCTGGGACCCATAATGGCAACAAATTCACCTTCATGGATCTGGATGTTAAGGTCATCCAGTGCAGTCACTCTGTACTCGCCCTCGCCATAAATTTTCGTTAATCCAATCGTCTCGATGATCGTATGATTCTCGCTCATGATTGCGTCTCCAAAATACCTGTCGTAACCACATCACCCTCTTTCAGCCCAGATGTGACAACGGTATAAGTCGAATCGGATAGGCCAATTTCGACAACAGTCAGAGTAAGTTTGCCATTGGCACCCACTACAAATACACCATATTGATCATCCCCCAGGTCATGCACCGCTTCCACAGGCACCAGGAGCGCATTTTCTGCCTCACCACCAATAACTTCAACGGAGGCATTCAATCCTTCGATCACAACCACAGAATCATTTTCATTGGATAGGTCAAGCTGGATGACCCCCTGTACTACCTGATAACCATTCATTGTCTGCAGGGTTGGATTGATCTCTGTTACTGTTCCTTCAAACACCTTATTGGGAATGGCATCAAAAGTGACTTTAGCAGAAGCACCTTCAGAAACTTTATCCAGATCGGTTTCATCCACCCAGAACTCTACTTCAGGGTGTACCAGGTCAGCGATCGTGATGAAAGAGCCTGTTCCGACCTCGTCACCTACTTCGCCCTCGATGGAAAGGATTGTGCCATCGAATGGGGCGTAGATGGTAGTGCCTTTCAAGGTGGCAAATGCCTTGTCATAGGCAATCTGTGCTGCGGCTACACTTGTCTCAGCAATTGCCAGGTCAGAAGGATCAATCCCATTATTTGCTTGTAGTTCAGCTAATTTATCTTCTGCTTCTTTGACTGCTGCTTCTGCCAGAGTTAAGGTGGCCTGCGATGAATCGATCTCATATTGGGTATATCCAGCGCAATATTGATAGGTGGCATATGCCTGTTCGACTTTCGTTTTTGCCGGGAGAATAACTTTTAAGTAATAATCCTGATTGGTGTTGCTTTGATCCAGAGCGTTCAGGGCTTCTTGAGCTTTCATATATGCCGCGTAATAAACATCTGTGGTGTCCTGGTCACAGCGTGCCATCCCTGCTGTCAATACGTTAGATTGAGCTTCCTCGAGTTCCTTTTGCGCATTTGCCAAAGTAAGGGCTGCATTTGCCAGGTTGGTCTCTGCACTATTTTTTACTTCTTCCAGATTTTGATTGGCAGCTTTAAGATCCAATTCAGCCGTAGTCAGGGCAGATTGCAGGGTACTGATGTCAGCAATTCTTGCCAATTCCTGTCCTTCGGTCACTTTGTCGCCCACAGCTACAGAGATGGAAGCCACAGTTCCTGATGCAGTAAAGCTTAAGTTTGTTTTTTGACCGCCTACCAGTGAACCGGTGCCGCTTGCGGAGAGTGTCAATGTGCCACGTCGAACCTGAGCAGTCTGGTAACCAGTTTGTTCAGTGGTATTAGCAATAGATGATCTTTTCAAAAGGATATAGCCTAACCCTGTGGATGCCAGAACTGCAACCATAATAACTGGGATGAGTATCCTCTTATTAACCTTTCTTAATTTCATACGCTCTTTCATAGGTCTTGAAACTCCTTTATCCAAATGGGTAACAAAAAAGTGCCTCTATTCAGAAACCTTGCTGGTGATGATGAGCTCTCCATCGCGTAATCCATCAATAATTTCTATATAACTGGCATTCTGAAATCCAACTTCTACAAAACGTTTTTCGGGCGTTCCGTCTGAATTCAATACATAGACAAATGATTTACCTTCATCGTTCTGATAAACTGCAGTTACAGGCGCAAGCAGCACCCTGCTCGCCTCTCCACAGGTAAGGTATACGGTTCCGTTCATGCCCAGCGATAAATATTTTCCAGGCATCAGCATAGGATCCTGCAAGGTAACCACCCCTGTTGCCACAGAGGTATTGAACCCTGACATCAATTCAGGTGAAACCTGAGTGACTGTTCCCGTGTACACCCGGTCAGATACTGCAGATAGAACCACCTGGGCGCTGCACCCTTCCTGTAATGCTTGATAATCTGATTCATCAACTGAAACATTCATTACCAGTTGCGATAGGTCTGCCATTCTTATGAGCGTAGAAGTATCTACACTGTCACCAACCGCTGCATTAATTGCCAGAATAACTCCGTCGGTTGGTGCAACCAACGTTGCATCTGCCAGATCGTTCTGTGCTTTGGTAAGCTGTAATTGCGCGTTTTCAAGTTTAGCCTGGGCAATTTCGACCGCAATGGGATCTACTCCATTGTGTTCAAGCAAATATTGATAATCTTTTTCTGCCAGTTCCATCTTGGCTTTTGCAAGCATCCATTTTGCTTCAGACTCATCAGTTTCTGTTTCTGTATACCCTGAGCAATATTGCCAGTTGAGGTACGCTGCATCACGGGCATTCTGCAGGGGAGTCAAATTTGTGAGAATATAGTCTTTTCCGTATCCGGTTTTCGGGTTTTCCAGTTCATCCTCCCAAACCTGGGCTTTTCGACGATAATCCCAGTATTCTGCAAGGAATTTGTCAGAGATCTCACTGCTGCAACGAACTGTTCCACTGGTCACATGGTCTTTATCCGCTTCTTCAAAAGCTTCCTGTGCTTCCGCTTGATCGAGAAGAGCCTGCGCCAGAGTGGTTTCGCCACTGCTGAGTAATGTAGTCAGTTCATTCTGTGCATCAAGAACTGCCTTCTCTTGCTGCTCAAGTTTCACCTGCAAAGAATTCAATTCGCTGGAAATTGCCAGAACATCCCCTGCTTTCACCTCATCGCCAATTTTGACATTCAGGGTCGCCAGCGTACCAGGGGTGGTAAAAGCAAGATCAATGGTTTTTGCAGCACTTAAGGAGCCTGAACCGGTAGCCGTTACCGTGATATCACCGCGTAAAGCAGGGGTTGTTTGATAGGCAGTCTGGGTAACTACATTTGTCGTTTGGTTCCCAACGGGAAAGATACAAAGCACAATAACAATGACCAGTATTCCTCCTGAAGAGATCAATGCGGGGATGCGGTATTTTTTCACAAAGGTTTTAACTGCCTGGAAAAAAGTTTTCATGGGTTCATCCATTTTTATTGGCTCATTGTGGGTACCATTCCTGTAGAGACAATATCACCCACATTCAAACCACTCGTTATTTGTATGTACGTCGAATCGGATAAGCCCACTTCCACCGTATGTAATCGAAGTGTTCCATCGTCATCGATCACAAAAACGGCATATTCTCCATCACCCAGGTCGTGTACAGCTTCAACAGGGGCTACAACAGCATCTTTTACTTCTGAAGAAATAATCTCAACCCCGGCATTCAATCCAAGGGGAATAGTCTGAAAATCTACCGTAGTGGATGGCTCCAATTCAATCAAACCCTGAGCGGTTTGAACCATGTTGATATTTACCAACTGAGGTTCGATCTGAATCAGTGTGCCGGTGAATATATAATCTGGCAAGGCATCGAAAATCACTTCTACGCTGCTGCCTGTAGTAAATAATGGCAAATCTGATTCATCTACATTCACCCGGACAAACGGATTGCTTAAATCTGATATGGTGATGAACAGCGATGTGTCCACCAACGCCCCTTCTTCTGCAGCCAGGTAGGTAACCACACCATCCATCGGGGCTGTAAGGGTGATCCCATCCAGTATCGCTTGTGCTTCTGTCAATTTATCTTGTGCTTCGGTGACTTTTGCTTCAGCTAATTGCAGTTCGAGCGGGTCAATTCCAGAGCCGTCTTTAAGCGTGTTGTACCTGAGTTCTGCAGATTTTTGAGCTGCGTCAGCCAGTTCAAGGTTGGCTTGCGCTTCTTCTTTTTCACCACTGGTATAAGAAATGCAATAATTGTAGTTTGCCACGGCGGTGTCATACCGGCTCTTTGTTTCGATATACTGGGCGCTGCCTTCGGTCAATTCTTTCAGTTTATTGAATAAGTTTTCTACTGAAGCTGCATACCCTCTGGTAACCGTGTCACTGCAGCGTGAATATGAAGTATGTTGTGCCTCAGTCAAAGCTATCTGATAATCTTCCTTAGCAGTCACCCAATCCTGGTATGCCTGTGCCAGAGTAACATCGGCATTCTTTTGCAGGTCATCCAATTCCTTTTGAGCTTCCAATAATGCCAGCTTTGCACTGGAGACATTCACTTTGAGTGTTTCTGACCCTTCGATTCTGGCTAAAACTTCACCAGCTTTCACCTTGTCCCCAAGCTTTACGTCCAGCTCAGTTAAGATACCTTGCGTAGGAAAATTCAAATCTACTGAATTACGGGTGATAAGAGTCCCAGAGCCATTGATTGAAACACGGACATCGCGCTGCAGAACTTTCGCAGTTTGATAGGTGGTACCCGCTTTATTTCCAGAATTCGCAAGAGAACTAGAAGAACCCTTAAGAAAATAAAACGCTGTTCCCGCGCCAACCAACAGTGCTCCACTGATGAGAATGATCCAGAAACGCTTGCTTTTAGGTTTTTTAATTTTTTCCAGTACTCCAGAAAACTTCATGCGTCCCTCCGGAACATATTTCCTTTGGAAAAGAGCATATTGCGCTCTCTTCTGTGAATTTAAGAGCTTTAAAACCTATATGATATTAATCAATGGTTATTCAGTTTTTCTTTAGATGGAATGAATTATTTAAGTAATATCATTTCAGCCCGCAAAGGTAATCTATCTCACCTCTAAATCAAATCTTAATAAATTTGTGATACCCTGTAGTCCAGATGTATTCTAAAGATACGGTCTGTAATAGAATAAATAAAAGCAGGTAAACCATGGCTTATTCCGTTTTGGTTGTAGATGATCAATCCAGTGTTCGGCAGTTACTTCGGGAGTATTTGGTAGAGCAGGGATTTCATGTATCCACAGCTGCAGACGGGCAGTCTGCTTTATACATGACCCGGCACGACCCACCCGATCTTATTCTTCTGGACATTATGATGCCTAAAATGGATGGATACCAGTTCTTGCAGCAATACCGGAAAGAGCGGCAGACCCCTGTCATTATCATCACCGCACGGGAGGAAGAGACAGACGCTGTGTTGGGGTTGGATTTAGGCGCAGATGACTATGTGGTAAAACCTTTCAGGATGCGCGAGCTTCTGGCGCGCATTCGGGCAGTGCTTCGCCGCACACAAGAACCCGGTAAAAAATCTGAAATATTGCGAGCTGCTGATATCACCCTTGATGAAATTACCCATACTGTCACTGTTCATGAAATTCCTGTTAATCTGACCCCTATTGAATTCAACATGTTGGCAACTTTGATGCGCAGCCCAGGCCGGGTTTTTACCCGAGATGAATTGGTAAATTGCCTGATGGATTGCGGCTTTTCAGGGTTGAGTAGCACACTCAATGTTCATATTCGAAACCTGCGTACAAAAATTGAAACCGATCCCGAGAATCCACATTATATAGAAACGGTTTTTGGTGTAGGCTATCGCTTTACAAAATCTGGATAATTCTTTATGAGGAAGACGTTATACTGGAAACTTGCTCTTGCTTTTATGTTCGTTGCAGTCATTGCAATTGTTTTAATCGCGATCTTTATTCGTATTACCAATGTTGACCGCCTCACCAAGTTGATCACAGAGCAACAGGGGAGCAGCCTGCAGGCAAGCATGGCGGAATATTACGCCATTACGGGTTCATGGCTGGGTGTAAAGGAATACTGGCAAACTGCCCAAATGCGGCCTACCCAATCCTCTGATTTGACGCAAGAACCAAATACGAACAATCCCTTCCCACCTGAAGGACGTGATCGTCGAAATTTCTTTGGTCTGGTGGATGCCGATAGAGTTGTTCTGGTATCGGTTGATCCAAAATATCCTGAAGGTAGTACTCTGCCTGAAGAGATGTTGAAAAATGGCTTTCCTATTACGGTGGATGGTCAGCAGGTGGGAACGATCATCAATGCGAATACTCCTCCAGGTTTCCTCCCAGAAGAAAATCTTTTTCTGACACGAACTAATCAGGCATTGCTGCTGGGGGTGGCTGGTGCGCTACTCATCGCATTAGTGGTCGGATTTGTGTTAGCGCGCACATTGACACGCCCATTACGTGATCTCACTCAGGCAGCTCAAAGGATTGCCGATGGAAATCTGGAGCAGCAGGTAAAAGTGAATTCAAAGGATGAGATCGGTGATCTGGCAATCGCTTTCAATCAGATGAGTCACGAAGTGGCCCATCAATCGTTACTTCGTAAACAAATGACTGCTGATATCGCTCATGACCTGCGAACGCCATTGACAGTCATCGCCGGGTATATTGAATCCATGCAGGATGGAGTTCTCCAACCTACCCCCGAAAGATTGGCGTTGATCTATTCTGAGATTGAACGTCTGCAAAACCTTGTAGGCGACCTGCGTATGTTGTCGCAGGCAGATGCAGGAGAGTTACCCTTGAACCCGCAGAAAATAGAGCCTGCCTCGTTGCTAGAAAGGTCAGCCGCACTCTTTCAACATCAAGCTGAAAAACAGCAGATCACTCTTGAAGTCCAGGTTCCGGAGGTTCTACCAGAAATCTTTGTGGATGAAGCCCGCATGCTGCAGGTATTCGATAACCTGATCAGCAATGCTTTCCGGTATACACCCGCAGGGGGAAGGATCTCACTTTCGGGAAAGCTCCAGAATGACAGAGTAGTGTTAAGCGTAAATGATACCGGTTCGGGTATTTCAATTGACGAACAGCCGTATATTTTTGATCGCTTCTATCGGGCGGATAGATCCCGGCATGCTGAAAATGGGGAGTCAGGACTTGGCCTGGCAATTGTGAAGGCATTGATTGAAAGCCAGAATGGGAAGGTATGGGCTGAGTCAAAACCGGAACATGGAACCACGATCTATATGGAATTCCCTGTGAATAATTCATAAGGCAAAAGGGGCTGTCATTACGAACCCTGCGTTCTTAAAAGGGAGATGCAATCTGAATCAAGAGACTGCCACGCTTCGCTCGCAATGACAAACCCACTGACCTTGCAAACCCTGCGTTCTTTACAGGGTGATGCAATCTTGCGTTTTTCGTGGTGAACTGTCCACATTCATGAATCCTCCATCTACTTGGCAACCTGCCTACTTTATTGCATAATGAGGGGGTGATGGAACAATCCTTACGCAACCTGCCCTTGGCACATGGCACTCTGACCTTTCCCGTTTTTCTTCCCGATGCAACGTACGGCATGGTGCGTGCGGTGGATGCGGAAGCGCTGGATTCTCTTGGCATCCAGGCGCTTGTGATGAATACTTTTCACCTGATGCAGCACCCTGGTTCCGCCACTATAAAAGCATTGGGCGGTTTGAATACCATGAGCGGTTGGCATAAGCCCATCATGACTGATTCGGGTGGTTTTCAGGCTTATTCACTTATTCACAACAACCCTCGTGCGGGCACCATCACTGAACAGGGATTGACTTTTCAGCCCGAAGGCAGCCAGCATAAGATTCAACTTACCCCCGAAAAAAGTATCCAGCTACAATTGGCATTTGGTGCAGATATCGTTGTGTGCCTGGATGATTGTACGCACGTGGATACCAGTGAAGAAGAACAGCACCAGTCAGTCAAACGCACAGTAGCCTGGGCAAAACGCTGCCGAACTACCTTTGATCAGCTTCTCAAGCAAAAGCGGAAGAATCCTGAACACCGTCCCCTGCTTTTCGCCGTGGTTCAGGGTGGAGGATCCTTCGACTTACGGAAAGAATGTGCAGATGCCTTGTTGGAAATTGGGTTTGATGGCTATGGTTTTGGCGGTTGGCCGCTTGACTCACAATCCAACCTGCTGACAGACATCCTGGAATACACCCGCAGCCTTATCCCATCACAATTTCCACTCCATGCTCTGGGAGTGGGGCACCCCGAAAACGTATCAGCCTGTTACCGTATGGGGTATCCTATGTTTGATAGTGCCATGCCAACACGCGATGCCCGTCATGGCAGGCTCTATACTTTCACAGGCTCACTCGAACAGATCAACCCGTTCGCACCTGCAAAAGAATGGCTGCGGTATTTTTATATTCAAGATGAGATACACATCAGAGATAATCGGCCTCTGGTGGAAGGCTGCCCGTGCCCTGTCTGTCGCAAATACTCCGCTGGCTATCTGTATCACATATTTAAGATGAACGACTCCCTTTTCCCCCGCCTGGCGACAATGCACAATCTAGGGTTCATGTTGATGCTTTGTGACCTGCTTCGCGAACATAAAGAGGCAAGGTCTTAATGGTGGATGAGGACTTGGTGAGGAGAGTTGTAGAAGCGGTGATGGCTGGCAGCGGATATAGCAGCATCAGCCGCGATCTGGTCATCCACATTGCCACCCGTGAAATTGCAAAAGGAAGAGCTTTTAAAGACAGCGTAAAAGCCACCCGCACAGTACTGCATCAAATTGGCGGGGCGTATCTTCCCGTCAACCCGCCTTATGAACTTTGGGTAAAAGAACTGGCCGGTTTATCGCGGTATCCCACCGACCCAACTTTACGTACATTTTGCATACAAAAAATGCAGATGCATGCTTCCACTCGCGAGCGCCTTCCTTTTTTGGAAGATTTTATCAATCTCATTCGCGAGAATGTAGGAGAGATTGGTTCTTTGCTTGACCTGGCGTGTGGATTAAACCCTTTGACATTGCCCTGGCTCCCAATGAAACCTAATGCCCGGGTGTATCTCTGTGACATCTATACAGATATGGTTGCATTTATGGATAGCTTTCGCCAGCATCTCGGATACGCCGGCTCCAGTCAGGTATGTGACCTGACCAGCGAGGTGCCTGATCGTCCTATTCAGGTCGCGTTTCTCCTTAAAATAATCCCATGTCTTGAACAAATACAGAAAACAATCGGCTCTCGCCTTCTGGAAGGTATACAGGCTGAAACTCTGGTGGTAACATTTCCTGCATACAGCCTGGGGGGACGCAGTAAAGGGATGCGCCAGACATACGCAGTCCATTTCAATGAACTTGTGGCTGGGAAGCCCTGGGAAATTGAGAAGTTTGAAATCGGGAATGAGCTTGTATATATCATTCAAAAATAATTCATTTCGCAAATCAGGAGCAGAACATGGATAAAAAGATTTTGGTAGCGTATGCCAGCCGGGCAGGATCTACAGCAGAGGTAGCTGAAGAAGTAGGAAAAGTTCTGGCGGCAGAAGGATTGCCCGTGGATGTTTTGCCGATCCAAAGCGTGACATCCTTTGAACCATACAGGGCTCTGGTATTGGGCAGTGCAGCCCGCATCGGTAAATTGATCCCTGAAACCATTCGTTTCGCCCGAAAATATGCAAAATCATTCCAGCCGATAAAAGTGGCTTACTTTGTGGTTTGCTTGACCATGTTCAAAGATACCCCCGAGAACCGCACAACAGTCGAAGGATATCTTAAACCTTTATACAAGATCAAAGAACCGGTAGATCATGAGATGTTCGGCGGTGCAATGTTCCCAGAAAAAATTCCCGGCATCTGGAGCAAGATCATGCGTAATGCTGAACGGGGTGACTATCGTGATTGGGAAGCAATCCGCGCCTGGGCAAAACAATTGGCAATCAAACTGCAATAAATCATAAAGAGGGAAAATGACACCCATCCCCATTTTTCAGGTGGATGCTTTTACATCTAAAGCATTTGGCGGCAACCCGGCAGCAGTCTGTCTGTTATCCAGGTTCATGTCCGATGCCTGGATGCAATCCGTCGCTGCTGAAATGAATCTTTCGGAGACAGCTTTTCTCCTTCCGCAGGAAGATGGATTCTCTTTACGCTGGTTTACACCTCGGGTTGAAGTAGCACTTTGCGGGCATGCCACACTGGCATCAGCACATGTCCTTTTCCAGACGGGCAGAATACCGGTAGGGGGTACTGCACATTTCTACTCTCGCAGTGGATTGTTGACTGCCACAGAAAACGCTGGCTGGATAACATTAAATTTCCCCACACGACCTGTGAAAACAGTACCCGAACCTTCCGGTTTACAAAGATCCCTTGGTGTTGAACCCTTGTATGTAGGGATGGGAGAAGACCTGCTGGTGGAAGTCAGCAGTGAGCGCGAAGTACGAGAATGTACTCCCGACTTTGCCCGCTTATTGGAGCTTCCAGTGCGGGGGGTGATTCTCACCGCCAGGGCAGAGATGCAGGGTTTTGATTTTGTTTCCCGCTTCTTTGGTCCTCAAGTGGGGATCAATGAAGACCCGGTGACAGGTTCAGCACACACCTCGCTGGCTCCCTATTGGAGCGAGAAACTGGGAAAGACGGATTTCATGGCATATCAGGCATCTGCCCGGGGAGGAGTTCTGCGGGTCAGTTTGTTGGGAGAACGAGTTGCCATTTCTGGTCAGGCAGTGATGATCTTTGAGGGAGAGCTCCAGGCTTGATCGGAAAAAGAGCGATCAACTGGAAATTTATAGATCAAAGATTCAGCGTGAATTGGATGACAAAGAAGCTATTCATCAAACAAACGATCCTGGGCATAATGTTATTTACAACAGGATGCACTCCCCTGCTATCGTCAGGGCTGACACCGGTGCCTTCTTCAACGCCTACCCCCTTTCAGGTTGCTCCCTCTACATCTACTCCCACCCAACCTCCCGAACCAACCGCCACGACCACTCCTACAAGCATTCCGACGGTTCCAGCCACTCCTACGCTGGAGGAACAGGCTGTTGCCATTCCCATCATCGAATATCATAGTCCATCGTTTGAAATGACACCCGAGGTGCAAATGCAACCCGCCTGGTTTGCTGAGCAATTGCAATGGCTGGCAGATGAAGGCTACACTACATTGAGCGCTGATGACCTGGTTGCATTTGTGAATGGAGAACGTTCTTTCCCACAAAAATCTGTTGTGCTTACTTTTGACCTGGGTACCGCCCAGTATCAGGATTATGCAGAAAATGTCATTCCCCTTTTAAAAAAGCATGGTTTTCAGGCAGTGTTTTTTATCCTTGTTAATAACAGTGTCATTCGAGATGACTGCTCACACCCTCAGAATGTATTTTGCTGGGATGACCTGCAGGGTTGGATGGATGAAGGGTTGATCTCGATCGGTTCTCACGGATTAACCCATCCTGATTATGCAAAACAATCAACAGATGCGATCTGGCAGGATATGGCAGGCTCAAAACAGATTCTGGAAGAAAAACTGGGAGTTGTTGTTCAGATATTGGCGTATCCATATGATTCAGCACCATCGGTTGCGCAGCAGATTTTACAGGAAAGCGGGTATGTATTGGGAATAAATGGAAACACCCGGCCGGAAGTTGGTGCGATAGTGAACGACTCTCAACGGTATTACTTGCCCCGTCTGTATCCTTATTCAAATCCTGGAATTTATCCTTTGCTTTATGCTTATAAACGCTCTTTCTCAGATGTAGTAACCGATGCCAGTGAGTAGAAAAAGCACTCATATAGAAAAATTCCCAAAAAACAACAATTTCATGAAAGATTATTTGCAATAATCTTCTTTCAATCATCTATGGTATGGTGTTGTATAATTTAAACGATTGGTGGGACAGGAAGTCGTTGCATCTTGATTAGGGAGTGTAATATGCACAAGACGATGTTCAATTTTGGAAAACTCTTTCTCTATTGCGGGTTGATCTGCACATTCTTATTGCCTCAACCGGTTTTTGCTGATTCAGTGATCAAAACCGTAGATATCGTCCAGGTGGATTCAACCAAATTCCCAGATGTGACCCTGACCGTCAATCTGCTGGATTCCGCACGTACGCCGGTGACCCAGCTTGACAGTAGCAGTCTGATCCTGAAGGAAGACGATGTTCAATTGCCATATACATTCGTTTCTTCAAAAAGAGGGGTGAATGTTGTTCTGGTGATGGATATCAACTATGCAGTTGGTAAAACGGGATTATCCGGGAAAGCCATTATGGCTGAAATGCGAGATGCCGCGCTGGCTTTTGTTCAAACCGTACAACCTGCAGATGCGGTAGAACTTGTCACCGTGATCGGAAATGAAGTCGATGTTGCACAGACTTTCACCAATGATTCGACTATATTAACCAATAAGATCAACGGGATGAAATATGAAAATGCCTCCAACACATCTTATGCATTGGCAGGAGTATGCCAGGCGATTACTAACCTGGATGATGCTTACTCCAATCCAGCCCCCAAGATTGTTATCCTTCTTACCCCTGATCTGCAACAAAATACTGCCGGATGCCTAACCACGGATGTACCTGCCAAAGCTCGCAAAGGTGAAATCTGGGTGCATACCATTATGATGGGAAACGAAGATCCAATTGGATTGGACACAATGGCAGAGAGCACAGGCGGAAAATTCATCCGCTATACCAGTGCCAGTGATGTGAACGCCCTCTATTCACAAATCGATCTTTTACGCCAGCAGTATCAATTGACATATCGAACAAAATCAGCCAGCCCAAGCGAAAGAACCGTATCATTGGTGGTCAGTCCCGAAACCAGTTCTTCACCGAATGATAGTATGACCTTTACTGTTAAACCTTCACCGCAGGCTCCCGCTATTAGTGGCATCGTTGCCAATGAAGGAAGCCCTATCATTCGGACAGCACCTGAATCAGATAGCTCCACCGATGATGCAACTCCCACCCAGGTACCCGTGAAAGCATCTGTCAGCTTCCCGGATGGTTATAATCGTAGCCTGACAGGCGCCCAAATTGAAGTAGACGGTGTACCTCTTGGAGATATGATCATTGCAGATGATGGCAGTCTCAGCTTCACATGGGATATTCGCGGTTACTTCACCGCAGGTGAAAATACCGCCCGCATAAAGATCATCGTTCAGGATGAGCTGGGCATGGAAAACAGCGCGGAAACCGACATTCCCATTGAAGTAAACATTCCTGGCGCTTCCAATCAGTTCTGCCTGGAAGTTCAAAATTGGAAAGTGGTCGGTGAGTATTTATATGAACCATGTGTCAAATACAACATCACCGCCGATAAAGCCACGAACATAGGAATCACCCTGGGAGCATCGGTGTTGGGCATCTTAGCCCTGATCGTGATCATCATTCTGTTAATCTCCAATCGCAAAGCAGTGGTGAAAGCCAGCAAGAAGATGGGTGCAGGTGTTTCCACTATCGCTTCACGGATGACCCAACGAATCGGTGCCGGAGCAGGACCAAAGCAGCCACGTGCACAACTTGAAGTTCTTGCAGGTGGGCAGGTTGGCAAGAAGTATGACTTGTATGGGAAAACCACTATCGGTCGTGATCCAGAAAAAAGCCAGATGACGCTAGATAATCCACTGGTCAGCCGGGCACATTGTACATTTCATTTGGATATGAACGCCGGCAAATGGACGCTCGAAGACCTTGAAAGCGCCAATGGTACCTACCTGAACAGCTTGCTATTACCACCTCATCAACCGCGTGAACTAAAAAATGGCGATACACTCGACCTGGCTCCCATCCCTAAGGGTGGTATACGCTTCCGATTTATCATCCTGGTACAACCTATGTCAACCGTTACGTTGAAACAGGGTCAGGTACCAGATCCCTATGCAACACAAAATCCGTATGCGACACGCAAAGGAACAGTACCTCCTCAAACACCACCAACAGGAGCACCAACGACACCGAACGTTCCTCCACATGTACCAACCGCCGGTGTACCTACCGTACCTCAACAACCGGGCGCACCCACCGCTCCAAGACCGCAGGGGGTACCAACCATACCTCAGCAGCCCGGCGTACCGACCATACCTCAACAACCGGGTGTTCCTACGGTTCCAAGACCACAGGGTGTACCAACCATCCCGCAACAACCTGGCGTACCCACTGTTCCAAGACCACAGGGTGTACCTACCATTCCACAACAACCAGGTGTGCCAACCATACCTCAACAACCGGGGGTACCCACCGTGCCAAGACCGCAGAGCGTACCAACCATCCCGCAGCAGCCAGCACCACCTACCGTGCCCAACCAACCAGCGCCGCCAACCATACCGAACCAACCCGCGCCGCCTACAGTGCCAACACCTCCACAGCAGCAACCTCCGGCTGGACCTTATCCACCACAGCCTAATCAGCCGCCAAAACCTACCAAACCAGATGTTTTATGGCCACCGCCGCCGGAACAGAAACCTTAAGAATGAATTCAGGGTCTGATGAAAAGTCAGACCCTTTTTAATTTACCAGCCCGCACTATTGCATCGGATTCCAAACGGCATTTAGTGTAATTAAAAGTGCTGAAAAGTGTGATTTTCGATTTAAGAAAGGTGGAAAAACGCAGATTAAAGCGCCAGTGTCTTTTGAAAAAGTGATTCATGATCCTTAATGACCAGGTACAATTTTTCAACAGCTTATGGTAATGATATACTTTATCCATCAAATTCCTGGAGTGAAGAAATGAAACTGCTCATTGCAACAGATATGGAAGGGATCACCGGCGTAATGCATTGGGATCAGGTAACCCCTGGTCATGAAGAATACCCTCGTTTTCGAAAATTAATGACCAACGATGTCAACGCTGCGATCCGCGGCGCGGCTGATGCAGGTGTTGAAGAGATCATTGTCACTGATGGTCACTGGTTTGGATATAACATCCTCATTGAAGAATTAGACCCGCGCGCCCATCTGGTAAGCGGTACAGGCGGACCACTGGCAATGGTAGAAGGGGCAGCCAGTAAAGTAGATTGCGCATTTTTTATTGGTTATCATGCCCGGGCAGGTTCACAAAATGCCATTCTAGACCACACCTGGTCTTCCAGCCGGGTACACAATGTCTGGTTGAATGATATTCTCGTTGGCGAGACTGGTGTGAATGCGGCAGTCTGCGGTCAATTTGGAGTTCCGGTCATTATGATCAGTGGTGATCAAACCGTAGCAGCAGAAGCCTCTGCTTTGCTTCCAGAAATTGAAACCGCTGTGGTCAAAACTGCTTCTGCCCGCATGTCAGCAGAGTGCCTGCCACCTGAAGATACTGAGCAGGTGATTTACAGCACCGCATATAAAGCGGTTCAAAAATTCCACTCAGGGAAGAGTGCCAGCCCATTTATACCCCATCCACCCCTTACCATGAAGGTAGAACTGGCCAACACAGAGTTGGCGGATCGTTCAGCACTTCTGCCAGGGGCAACCCGTTTAGATGGCAGAACATTTAGTTTGAAAGCAGATTCCATGGTAGATCTTTACCACAGCTTTCAAGGTTTGGTTCAATTGACCAGATAAATTAGCCTACTTTTTATCGTTATGGAAACGCCTGTCGCACACTATGACGTCATTATATGCGGTGGTGGACCGGCTGGTTCAAGTTCAGCTTTTTTCCTCACGCAAGCAGGCAAAAAAGTATTGTTGATAGAAAAAGAAACACCCCCACGGTATAAAGCTTGTGGGGGTGGATTGTCTATTGAGTTCTTGCGCTGTCAATTTCCTTTTGACTTTTCCCCCATTATTGAAGGTTATGCAACACAAATTGAATATCACTTCAATGGCTTTGAAGTGCCAGTACTCTGCCGCCCTGATGTATTTGCCTTTGTCCGGCGTAGCCGGTTTGACCAGTACCTGCTTCAAAGCTGTGGCGCTGAAGTGTTGGAGGGAGAAGCTGTACGCGAAATACAACAATCGCCTGTCGGTGTGAGGGTTGGAACAACTGGAGGAAAAACACTCACTGCCGACTGGCTGATCGGTGCGGATGGAGCAAATTCGATCGTAAGAAAAAAGGCTAGTTTCACATCACATCACAAGGTTATTACTGCACTGGAATCAGAGGTTATCCCAACGGATGGAGTGATGCAGCGATTTTCTGGAAGCCCGGTTTTTATTTTCGACAAGATCAAATTTGGATATGCATGGATATTTCCCAAATCAGGTCACCTTTCTGTTGGTATTGCTTGCTTCCATCCCAAACCAGGGTACCTGGCAGAAATGCTCCTGAAAATAATGCTCCGATACGGCATAAACCTCGAAGGGGTAAAGCTGCATGAACATCCTTTACCTGTTTATACCCGCCATTCTCCAGTTGTTTCTGGCAGAGTGCTGCTGGTGGGTGATGCTGCTGGGTTGGTGGATCCGTTTTCCGGAGAAGGGATCCGGCTTGCCATAAAAAGTGGCAAGATCGCAGCAGAAACTATTTTACGAAATGATGCTGCACTGTATCAGCAACGGATACAGAAAGAAATAGGCAGAGACAGGGTCGTCAGCTTCTTGGTGTCGCAATTCTTTTACCGGTTTCGATTCCTGTGCCTTCTATTTGGTACTCCAAATCCATTTAACACAGATCAGGTATTGGACATGATATCTGATCGGACCAATACCGCTGAATTGCTGATCAAAGCCATTGCCTCCTTGCCAGCTTTTTTTGTCATCGAAACGATGGGAATGGCAATCTTTATTTTTGCCGGAGAGAAAAAAAGAACCCTTTTTCTTGAATGTTTGTATCCTTACAAAGGATTTACAAAGACTCGAAAAATCGGATAATTTCGGTATCATATAGTTGTAAAAGATTAATATTCATTAATTATTAAATTTTCTTTTCTCGCAAAATCAAACAAAAGAATATTTCAGGAAATTTCAAAGGCTAGCCCATTTGGGTATGATAGTTGCACTTTAACATTGCTATAAGAGTGTTTTAATTTGCCCGGCAATTCATTCCATCATCATCACTATCCCGGAGTCCAATTGTTACGAGGAGGAAGATACTCAATAAGCAGATCAATGATCACTTTTAATAAATTGTAGTTTTCAATCGTTAAAATTTTTTCTCTGCGGAAAGGAAAAACTATGTTTAAGAGGTCTATTCGAGTTTTGTTCGTTGTTGCACTCATGTTCGTTCTTGCAGGCGCAACGTATGCTTTTGCAGCCGCCAACACTGTTCCCGATTCATTCGCTGGTGATGGTTCTGGCGCAGTCAGCGGATACACAGTATCCAATATTCACTATGTCCTGGCAGCCAACCCCGCCAATATTGCCAGTGTTACCTTTACCCTCGACTCTGCTGCATCGGATGTTCGTGTCTCCTTTGATGGCACTACTTTTCATTCCTGCACCGTTACAGGCGGTACCTCCTGCTCATGCACCGTAACCGGCACCGTAACTGTTCTTTCAGCAACGAATCTGCGGGTTATCGCAGTGCAATAGTCTTAACTTGCTCCTGATGAAATTCTTATCATTTTCTTAAAGGATTTAAATCAGGATTGACGGATTTCGGGAATTGTCTCCCGAAATCCGTCAGGCAACTTTAATGAGTGAAACCATGACGAACAGAAAGCAATGGACAATGGCACTTCTGGCTGGACTTGTTATTGTAATAACAATTGCCAGTTGGGCTCTTTTTGCTCCACCTCAAATGGGGGGGCTTTCAACATTGGTGATCGTCAATGGTAACAGCATGGAACCCCTCTTTCACTCAGGTGATCTGGTTATTGTACGCAGCGCCGATTTTTATCAGGTGGGCGATGTGGTTGCTTATAAAAATATGCAACTGGGAAAATTTGTCATTCACCGCATCGTCGGAGAAAATTCTGATCAATTTGTTTTGCAAGGTGATAATAATACATGGACAGATGGATATGAACCCGCATCAAGCGAGATCATAGGAAAACAATGGATCCATATCCCGTTCATTGGAAAAGTAATGAATTGGTTCCGTAAACCAATCTATCTCTCTTTATCTGTATGTCTGATGGGAGGATTGCTTATGATTAGCCGGCTTAAAGAACGATCACAGCAATTGCACCGGAAAATAAAACAAACTTCATTCAGGAAAAGATTGCTTACTCCTCAACGCATAGGTCAATCGGGTGAGATCTTTTTCTTCATCTTTGGAATTATTTTATTTGCATCCTTAATATTCGGATTGATCGCGTTTACACGACCTGTAACAAAAACCATTCCAGAAGATATCCCATATAAACATACTGGCAGATTTGATTACTCTGCACCAGCGCCTTCTGGGGTATATGATAGCAATACTATTCAATCAGGGCAGCCAATATTTTTAAAGCTCAATTGTGATGTTCAAATAGACTATAGTTATGCTTTGGCAGCTGAATCTGTTCAAAATATTCAAGGTACCCAGGCGATTAATGCTGTTATCAGTGATTCGAATGGATGGAAACGCACATTGATCCTTCAACCAGATACTGCTTTTTCGGGCAGCGAAAGCTCTGTTTCTACCAACATCAACTTTTGCGAAATAAATTCCATCGTTAAAGCCATGCAGGAGAAAACTGGTCTCCAGCATTCTGAATACTCTCTTTCTATCGTTCCTGTTACGAATATTGAAGGGAAAATCGAGGGTGTCAATTTTGCAGACATATATGCTCCTGCTTTGGAGTTTCGCTTTAACGATATCAGTTTCTGGATGGTAAATACCAGCGGCGCAGGAGAAGAAGTAGTAACCCCCCTTTTCCCTGTTTCAGAGCGTACTTTAAAGAATTGGGTGGACGCACCCGAAACGATCTCCTTCCTGGGAATGAAGTTACCTGTAGCGGGAGTAAGGGTTTTTGCATCCATTTTCTTCCTTCTCAGTGCAGGTAGTTTTATTTATCTTTTTATCACTATGTCAAAAATGAGCAAAGCCAGTAAAAATGCTGATGTTCGCCTTCGCTATAATCCTATGCTGGTTGATATTCAAAACCTTACCATTGAACCCAATTTATCCATTACGGATGTCGCGTCCATGCAAGACCTGGCTCGGCTTGCAGAGCGAAACGGCAGCATAATGTTCCATTACGTGGATGAAAATGGCATTAATACTTATCTGGTTCACAATGAAAATATCCTCTATAGAGTAGCGTTGCCTGAAAGAGAAACATTAACTGACGAAATTGGTCTGGAGAGAAAAAGGAAAGAGTTAAAACATGCTCTGGATAATGATCAATTTGTCCTTCACTATCAGCCAGTGATTGATCTACATAAGCAGCAGATAGTGGGGATGGAAGCTCTGATGCGTTGGAATCACCCAACCCTGGGTACTCTCCCGCCATCTGCGTTTATTCCAGATGCAGAAGCCACAGGCCTCATCAGTGAGTTTGGAGAATGGGTGATCCGGACAGCCTGCAAGCAATTGCGCTCATGGGAAGACGCCGGCATTTCAAAGCTTTCTTTGGCAATCAATATTTCCAGCAGGCAATCCCTTTTTGTCCTGCCTGGTTTGATCAAGCGTATTACCAAAGAATACCATATTGAACCTCCACAAATCCAATTGGAATTTAGCGAATCACAAATCACAGAAAACCTGGAACAATCCATAAAGCCATTGGAAGCGCTAAGGAAGTTAGGTGTTGAAATCTCGATCGATAATTACACAGGGCACGTGTCAATGGCTCAACTCGCACGCCTAAAAGCTAGAAACATAAAATTTGCAATGGCGTTCATTTCTCAATTGAACAATCCCGAGATGCTGGCGGTCGCCCTCAGCACTATCGCTGCTGCTCAGCAACTGGGAATGCTCATCGATGCTGTTGGTGTGGAAACCGAGGAACAGCTTCAATACTTGCGCACACAACAGATCGCCTGCGCTCAGGGATATTACTTTGGAAAACCAGTTTCTGCTGATGAAGCATTGAATACATTATTTGGTTTTGGAAAACAAACCATGGTGATCGAAGGGTTTGCTCAATAGGATGGATTAAAAATGTTATATAAACATTGGGTGATCCGAATTTCCATTTTATGCCTGTTTACAGTTATTGTTTCCGGTATTGCTTCTGCTCTGGCTGCAGCCAATACCGTACCCGTCAGTCATGCCAGCGATGACACTTATACTGTAGATACCAGCCCATATTTTCCACCTCAATGTGCAGGGATCACATTCGATAGAATCATTTCCGGTTCAGGAAGCATCGATGGGGGTCCAGGGAATGATCTGATCTATGGTAGTGACGGAAATGATAATATCCGAGGTGGTAATGGTGATGACTGTATCATCGCGGGAGCTGGAAATGACTCGATCCGGGGACAGAATGGGAATGATATTCTTGATGGCGGTGAAGGTACCGACACAATCGATGGCGGACCTGGATCGGATACCTGTCTGAATGGAGAAAGTGCTACAAACTGCGAAAATTGAACCATTCTTTAATACAAAAGCCGCTGGAAATCCAGCGGCTTGATTTTTTAAAAGTTAGTTATCAAAGATCAGTTCCTTCCGTTATTTCCCTTACCTGACCATAAAGGACGTCCATATTCATCTCTCAAACTGATGGATTGACCAGAGTTCAGATTGGTAAGAGTACCAACCTCAAAGACATCATCATAAAAACCGACAATGCTTACAGTATCTCCTTCTGCCAGATTTGCACCTTGATCCAGGGCGTACCACCAGGCACGATTCTCAATGCTTATAACTTCACCAGAGCTGGTAGTTACTTGCAGGATATCTTCATCGACTAAAGTAACTGTACCTTCCAACGTAACCCAGGCTTCTACATTTGCATCGGGAATGCCATCTCCAGAAGGCACTCCATCGCCTGGAGAAACGTTACCAAGACCTGCTCCATTTTCTCCAGAACCATTGCCAATACCTGTTCCACCATAACCATTACCTTTACCATTCAATTCTAAAGAAGGATCGATATTTTGCTCCATATTGGATATTTCATCTTTCTGGAACATATTCAATTGAACATCTTCACCTTGCTCAGTTTGTGCCAGGGTTCGATTTACACCTCCAAAAATCAATCCCCCAGCCAGCCCGGCAAACATTACGCCTAACAATATTTTTTTGAACATTTTTTTACTCCTGTATTTTTTTAATTTTTTTTTCGATTTCTGCTAAGATTTGAGGAAAATTGATCCATTCATAGCGGATGGTTCATCATTCTGTTGCATTAATTCTTTCCGAATTGGGAAGTTAATCACTTTTGGTGTGATCTTGCGTATCCAGTTCCAATGGATGAGAAAATGTGCCATTGCAGCAATCACCATGACAATACCAGACCAGGTATGAATGAGGTCCCATGTTGAAGCACTGAATAACCATTCATTCCCACTATGCTTTGGAAGGAGAAGAAAATAGATACCTGAAATAGTTGCGACGAAAAAACTTACCGCAATAATGCTATCCACTGCTATGTTCCATCGCACTTTAGCATTCATGGTACTGCCATTTTTTTGAAGGCTGCTTAAGATGCGTTTGGAAGTACCTGATATCCAGCGCCAATGCAAAGGTAAATGGATCAAAATAGCGGCAATGAATATGATGCTGCCCCAGGTATGGAGGGCTTCCCATATTTCCCGATCAAACAAGATGGTAATTCCATAATATACGTTCCTTCCTCCCTGATATCCACCAGTCGGTAAGTACAAAAAGTAGATACTGCTAAAAAACACTACTATGGCACTTAGCAATACAAATAATGAAACAAGCCAATTTATTCGGGTTTGTTTTGATATACATGTTGAAGAATTCATATCATCTCCTTTTACAAACAGGATGATACCGATCATTTGTAAAGAAATGATGAAGAGTCTTTAAAGAAGCAGCAAAGTATTTGCTGGTGTGAGCAGTAAACATGCTATTTCTGTATATTATGTGTTTTTCGTAGTTACCGGGCGATAATACAATAACAAAACCCCACCTTTTGGGCGGGGTTTTGAATATAAACAAAACTAATTACGGGCAGGTGATATCAAGGTTCACAACTGGTGTGAAGTATTGGTGATTGGGTTTATCAATATACACACGATAATAACCATCAAAAGTGTACCCGGCAAATCCGCCTGTTAATTCTTCAGTGATGGTTTGGGTTCCAGCTTCTGTAAAGGTAATACTTCGGGATGGCATTTGAGCGCCATCGCTGCGTTCCCAGAAATAGGTTACTGTACCCGCTGCAGTAGCGGTGATTTTGGCTTTGAGAGTAATCGCAAACGGGCAGGCTGCATTCCAGGTACTGGGGTCTGCAGAAGGAATTACACTGGTAACCGCAAAGGGTACGGCGGTGACACCGACATTGATCATCACATAGAAAGCTTGATTGGCATCACCCAATCCAAATGTGGCACCCGAAGCATTCTGTAATTTCCAATTACTTTTATAAGTACCTGATGCAGCAGGCGATTTGAACGTAACACTCAGGTCAACTTCTTGCCCTGGAGCGACATTGCCCGTGAGCGGCACTGAAGCAGGTGCGTTCATCGCATCCCCATTGACAAAAAACAGCTTATACGCGGTGGTCCAGGTGCAACTCCCGTCATTTTTCAAGCGCCATGTTTTCGTAAAAGTAGTGTTTGGTCCAATTACTGTTCCATCCGGGATGGTGACGTCAGCAATAAAAGATGCGCGATCGCAGGGAACAGGTTGGGCGCTTGGTGTGGAAGTAAACTCCGGATAAGACGTCATGGTTGGAAAGGCAGTTTGCGTGATCGAAATTTCAGAAGTATTGGTAGGCACTGGTGTGAAAATTACAGCAGCAGTTTGCTGACTGATCGCCGTTCCTGTTTCGGCAGCAGAAACAGTTTGTGCTGCAGCCGTTTGAATGGTTTCCATGCTTTCTGTTGGTTTACTTTTAAGCGCAGGAACATTACATGCGCTGAGAAACAGGATTATTAAGATTGTTAAGATCCTCTCCTTTAATTTCAAGGTTTGCATTTTACCTCCAGAAGAGCAATTTAGCTAACTACATTATAGGTTCAACCTATCAGATATTCAAACAAAAATGATGGAAGTATCTGTTTTATTCTTCCCCCGCATCCTGAATAATTCTTCGGCTCGTTAGAAGGGATTTTTTCGATACAGGAAATGACGCCTACATCAAGTGTTCATTCACAAGGGCAATACTTACTTGAGAAAAAGCAATGAAATGAATAGGAAAAAAACAAGCCTGTTTGAGAAAAAACAGGCCTGTCGTGATTAATCACCAATAATTTTGATCAGCACCCGCTTACGGCGTTTCCCATCAAACTCGCCATAGAAGATCTGCTCCCATGGACCAAAATCTAATTTCCCATTGGTAATGGCTACCACTACTTCACGCCCCATCACCTGCCGTTTAAGATGTGCGTCTGCATTGTCTTCCCCCGTCAGGTTATGGCGATACCTGCTTACAGGAGCGTGCGGGGCAATCCCTTCCAGCCAGGCTTCAAAATCCTGATGCAGCCCAGATTCATCATCGTTAATGAATACAGAAGCAGTAATGTGCATGGAATTGACCAGCACAAATCCTTCTTTTACACCACTTTCGCCGATAGCCTGTTCTACCTGTGGCGTGATATTCACAAAGCCATGCTCTGTGGGTAAATGCATGATGATCTCTTTGCGATAACTCTTCATTTTTCCTCCTTTTTTTATAGAATATGAGAGAGAAAAACTCGAAGCCCAATTCCTATCAAAATAATACCACCCAACAATTCCATTCGTTTGCCGAATTTCTTCCCTAAAAAATCGCCCCCTAATAAACCACCCAATGAGAGAACAGTGGATACTGCACCGATGGTCAGACAGGCTACCAGGGTGTTCACTTCAAGCAGAGCCATACTGATGCCAATCGCAAGGGCATCGATACTGGTGGCAATTGCAAGCATAACGAGAAACCAACCACGTGAAGGGTCGGCATACTCCTCGTCTTTTTTAGAAAAACTCTCGATGATCATCCGAACACCAACAAATGCCAGTAATATTAAAACTAACCAATGGTCAAAACCAGCGATCAGATTGAGTATTGTCCGACCCGCCAGCCATCCCAGGAAAGTCATCAACCCTTGAAACAATCCGAAGTGAAAAATGATCCGAAAAACGGGACGGAATGTATTTACACGACCACTGGTACCAATTCCCAGAGAAACTGCAAAACAATCCATCGCCAGTCCTAGCGCAATTAAAAAGATCTCCCAACCAGACATACCTGCAAAGCCTCCAGCAGGTCATTATACCGTAGAGAAAGGCTGTCTCAGGATTTTTTGGGTCGAATTGTTTAAGAGAAGCATGAGTGTTTTTCTCTTCTCAATCCAACGGTTGTAACAACAATTCATCTAATCAACAAATTATTATCGACCTCCCGAGCTACCAGGTCATCCGGCATCCCCTGTATAATACTTTCATGAGATTTCATTGGCAAAGTGCGAACTTAATCCTGATATTGATGCTCCTATCAGGCTGCTCTGTACTTTCACCTCAATTTGAAACTACACAACCATCAAACACGCCATTGGTATCAACAGAAACTTCTCTACCCACTATCAGCCCGACCCAAACTATCGAACCATTGCCTGTTGCCCCCGGAGAGATCTGGATAGTGAACCAGACGGATAATATGCTGTTGTGCTATGATGCTCAAACGCTGGCGCAAATAACCTCAATACCGGTGCAAGGTGAGATCACAGCTTTAGCTCAGGGAAAATTCGGAGTATGGGCAATTGACAAGACTAATCGGAAAGTAGTGCATATTGACCCGCAAACTCATCAAATAACGCAAAACATTGCGCTTTCGGGCTTTATACCTTTTTCACTGGCTATATCTGACCAGGGTATCTGGGTAGGTGTTCAACCTGAAGCAACGCCTTCTCCGGAAAATCCAGGCTCCTATCCTGGTGGTGGGCTGTTCCTCATTGATCCTGATTCCGGGTCGATAAAATCGGCGATCGAATTGAATGCACCAGCAACTGACATCGAAGTGTATGGGGGTTGGATCTGGGCGATAGCTTCTGGGAATGGTTTTTCTTCGCTCTACCTCATTGATCCGAAAAACATGACGCCTTATCAACCCACACAGGGGGCAACCTGGTATGACCATGCCAGTATTGCAGTCAATACCAGTGGTGTCTGGTTGATCAACAGCATGATTGAAAATACACTGATACATTTGGATATACAAAATAACTGGGCTCAAACCCAGATATCTCTGGAGGGTTTGAAAGGAAGTTCCTATGAAATCGCAGCGACGGATAGTAGCGTTTGGGTGATTTCAGATAAAGGTGATGTTGCTAGAATCAATGCCAAAACAAAAGAAGTCGTGGCGATCTTTCCCGTAAGTTCTCGCGAAGCAGAACTGTTCACTACAGATGACATGGTATGGGTTGTCAGTGCCTGGGATGGATTGATCTATGCTATATCCCCTGATCAAAACAAGGTGATTGTTTTTGTAACCACAGGTAACCGCAAACCTACACCTACACGTACACCCACTATCACGCCTTATCCCACAGAATCACCTATGCCGCCCTGTACGGCAGCATATACTACCCGTTTAAAGGTGGGAGCACGAGCAATCGTAGAATCAGAACCAGCACTGCCAAATCGTATTCGGGCAGAACCCGGGCTGGGTGGAAAGGTGATGGGATTCATCCAGCAGTATGAAACCGTATTGATCATTGGCGGTCCGGTATGCAGGGATGATTGGGTGTGGTGGAAGGTGCGCTCAGAGCAATCTTATATTGTAGGTTGGACTGCCGAAGGGGATAAAGAAACATACTGGTTGCAGCCATTAGAATAAGAACTCACCACATCCTGAAATGCTGGGGGCATCCTTTTAACCAGGAAATGTGCTTGACTTTCACCTCCAGAAGTCATACTATAAAAACAAGCAGCCAGTTCGAAGCTTCAAATCACAGGAAAGTTCGCACTGTATTATTTGAGCAAGCCCTGCATAGCCAGGGGAAAGACCCCACAGCATTCCATTTTTATACTATCCTAATGTAAAAGGAGGGAATCATGTCTAAGCATGCTGTATGGCATGGTCTTTTGCCGTTGGCTGTGCTTCTGGCATTGTTGCTGGCGGCAATCAGTCCGCAAATTGCATTTGCTGAAGGGGAAATACCTGAAACACCTCCTCCCGATGGGGTCATAACAGAACCTCCAGGAGAGGAGGATGTAGCTGACTCCGTTTCAGCGTTAGCAGATGCAAATGCTGTGATCGTCGATGGATCCGGAAATACACTTCCATTTGCATCAGAAACAGCTATGGATATCTTATGTGATCCTGATCCATGGTTCTTTTGTTCTGCCTGTGCCGGTGGTATTTCCTACAATGCCACAATCAGCGGAGCTTTAGGCAGCTGGGTAGCCCAAAAAGGTTATGGGATGATTTATGTTGAGGGCGGTTACGGTGTTGCCGAAAACATAGTGATCAATGGTGCAGTGGCTGGTTTCAACACCCTGACGGGGATTGTTCGCCAAACCCCCATTACCTCGACTCAGCCAGTCGTCCTTGGAAGAGTTGAGATCTACAATATGACAGCAGGCTTTTCTCTTCAAGATTTCCTCATTGTTACAGACTATGCTGGTTCTGTCATCTGGTTCCATGATAACAAAGGGACGATCAAATTAGGTGATCTTACCATCACTAATGTCAATGCTTCTGGTTCTGGTATCAATATTGTTCACAAAGGTGCTGTTGAGTTGGTCAGAGTGGATTCATCTAATAACTTAAATGGGGGAGCTAATATCAATAACTGCAATTGGTCAGGGGGAGTCTGCCTGGCAACAGGTGCCATAAAGATCACTAACAGCTCATTCAATAACAATGGAAATCCTACCGTCAGCCTTTCGCCCGGTTTACTCATTACATCTGCAGGTCCAATTACCCTGGATGGTGTAACCGCTTCAATGAATAACGGAGATGGTCTGGATATCGGTCTGTACGGGACAGCAATAATAAAGAACAGTGTCTTTAACCAGAATACAACTGACCCAGTGAATGCAGATTGGGGTTACGGTATTTATCTCAACCCCTCCTCAACTGGTAACTTGACTCTACAAAATGTTCAACTGGCAAATAACCAGAATGATGGTGCTTTAATTCGTACACTTGGGAATGTCACCATGGATGGAGTTATTGCCTATCAAAATGGCGATAGAGGGGTTACCATCACATCTGATGAAGCTGGTACGGGGGCTGGTGCAAAAACCGTGATCATTAAAAACAGCACATTCTTTTTGAATGGTTGGACAAACCTCCGTGTGTATGCATCGGGTGCCATCACTGCCACAAATATCAGGGCGTATGAAGGCGCTGCATATGGTGTCTGGTTGGAAAATACTTTCGCAACTACTCCTTTACCCATCATCGTGAATGGTGCATACCTGGATCATAATCTTTATGAGGGTGGTACTTTCAACAGCAAAGGAAGTATAACGTTAAACGGTATCACAGCTATCAATACGGTCGATGGATCGGGGATTTACGTAAATACAAATGTTCCTGGCGGAACAGGCAGTGTCACTATCCTTTCCACCCTGGGAATTAATAACTTTAGTGGAAACTCAGGGACTGGATTGTTGATAGGTTCAAAAGGAAATATCACGATCAATGGGGTTAATGCTGATGGTAACGGCGTTTTTGGTTTAAATTTAAACGCGGTTGGAACCGCCGGTACGATTACCCTGAAATCAGTGAATGCCCGCCAAAATGGTAATTGGGGAATCTATGCAACAACATATGGAAATATTGCCTGGATTGGTGGTGATGTGGGTGGAAATGGCACCAATGCTGCATATACCGGTGGGGGTGCCTATCTGAGTAATTCAGGTTCTTTGATTGCCAGAACGATCACAATTAAAGATATTATAGCCAACGATAACTTCCGTAACGATGGATTGACAATCGTTCCCTTTGGATCAGTCGCGATCACCAACATTGTTGCTTTTAGTAATGTGGTAAATGGATTGACCATCGACAACACACTTAGCGCAGGCGCAGTATCCATCTTGCGTGCTGCGTCTGAAGATTATAACAATATCAGTAATAATGGAGGGTATGGTCTGTATATAAATGTCAAAGGCGCAGTGACAATCAACAATCTGGCAGCAGAAAACAACTCGAATGATGGTGGATATATCAATAATTGCCAATGGAATGGGAGCGCTTGTACAGGAGTTGGCGCTGTGACGATCAGTGGAACAGGCATTCTACCAACGCGATTCAATAACAATTATGGAGATTACGGCTTATACGTATGGGCAGGTGGTGCGATCAAACTATCTCATGTTGAAGCACAAACCAATTACAACAGCGGTGCTTACCTTACAAACTCAAAGACGGTGACAATCACAGGTATTGCAAACCGGTTCAATAACAATGGTTGGAATGCAGCCAATACAGGGAATGGATTGATCATAGGCACGTCAGGAAGTGTCAGCCTGACGAATCTGGAAACGCAGTCGAACGATGGAATAGGTCTTTATATTTCCAGCATGCAAAGTGGGACCATCACGATCACCGCGTCATCCACCTGGGTGAACCGATTTAATCAGAACTTCTATGAAGGTTTGGTTATTTACAGCGCTGGTATCATCACCTTAAATAAAGTGGAAGTCATAGGCAATGATCAGACTGACGGGAGTAATGGTGCGATCATCACCAATGAATTTGCTGCCATACCAAAAACACTTACCATCACAAATAGCTCGTTTTCAAACAATCTGGGAACAGCTGCTGGAGCAGTGGTCTATTCAACTGGTCCGCTTATCATGCGAGGAGTCGTTGCAAGCAATAATCAAGGTTACGGGATCAATGCTCATAATGACCTGTTATCTTCTCATCAAGCTGTCACAATTTCCAACAGTACATTTGATGGGAATATAGGAGTAGGACTCTACCTGCTCTCACGAGGGAATATTACAATCAGTAACCTTAACGCAAGGGGCAATCAGAATGTTGGAGCATATATCGATAACATCGTCTCGACTACTTTTAACACAATTACTATAAGCGGTGTGAATACTTTCACAAACAATGTAGGCTCGGGTTTGATGATCTACAGTGCCGGGAATGCTACAGTTTCAGGTGTGAATGCAAACTTCAACACGGCGGATGGATTATACATATCAAGTTTGCAGGGCATAGTTCTGTCCAACAGCCGCACTGATGCCAATGGTGAAGACGGGGTTACGCTGGTTTCTACCGGTGTAATCAGGATCACCGGATTGGTCAGTCTGGGAAATGGATTTGCTGTTGATTATAATGGGCTCAGCATTTCCTCCGGTGCAAAGGTATATATTTTTAACAGCACTTTTGCAGGTAATAGTGGGTGGGGAGCAATAATCAATGTGATTAACCCAACCACCGATGTGATCTTGTTCAATACCAGCACCTTTGGCAATGATGCTGGACCAACATTCAATGATGGAGGAATAGATATCTTCTAGTTTGAATGGTTATTTAAACAATAAAGGGCTGGTCAGATTTGACCAGCTCTTTAAATTAGAAAATATCGAGATTCCAACCTGAAAGCACGTGCAGTAAAAATTCCCCTTAAATTTATTCCTTTTCCTTTACATAAATGACTGCGGTACCATCCTCTCCGCGGATCTCTTTTACATCGAATACTTTTGAGTAAGCACGGATGAGTTGTGAAAGCTGCTTGAATCCATAGGTACGAGGGTCAAATCCAGGATCAAGCTGTCGCATATGATGCCCCAAGGTGCCCAGGAATGCCCAGCCATCTTCCTGTACGGCAATATCAAATGCATCCCTCAACAAGGGCAAAGGATCGTATGAGGCGGGTTCGGTTGATTCGGAAGTTTCAGGTTCAGTTTCTACTTCTGTTTTCTTTTTATGCGCACGGGGCTTCTGCTCATGGCGGGGTTGCAGGTTTTCTGTATATACAAATAATTCACAAGCGTTCACAAAAGCACGTGGCGTAGTCTTTTTACCGATTCCCATAACAAAGAAACCTTTTTCTCGAATCCGGGTTGCCAGGCGTGTATAATCGCTATCGCTCGAAACCAGGCAGAAGCCATCCACCCCACCCGTGTAGAGAATATCCATGGCATCGATGATCATGGCACTGTCGGTTGCATTCTTGCCAACAGTAAATCGGAATTGCTGAATGGGTTGGAAAGCGAAGGTGTTCAATACATCTTTCCATCCCCCCATATTCGAAGTGGTCCAATCGCCATAAATACGACGGATGGTAACAGAACCGTACTTGCCGGTCTCTGCGAGAATTTTTTCCATTAATGATGGTTGGGCATTATCACCATCAATCAAGATTGCAATCCGACGTACATCGGAGATATTATTTATCGTACTCATAATTTTCCTATCTATTTCTACAATATATCTTTATTATACGCAGAAACAGTTTGGAAATAATTTTTAGACAGATAATCAAGGTTTTTGTGCGATCACTTCCAGGCTAAATACCTCCACATCTTCTAACATGCCACCACTTTTTCCTTTATAGGTGATTGGTTTCGAAAATCCTGCTTGCTGGATCAAATCAAGATATTCCTGTTCGGGTAGGGCTCCGGCAACACAGCTAGCCCAACTGGCAACCTGTTTTCTTGTTTCAGTGGGCAAGGACGTGTCTGTTACCATATCACTGATGATCATTCTTCCACCTGGGCGCATCACGCGAAAAGCTTCCTTAAAAACTTTCCCTTTGTCCTCACACAGATTAATGACACAGTTGGAAATGATCACATCGACACTGGCATCCTCCAAAGGGAGATCCTCGGCATGTCCAAGCTTAAATTCAATATGGCTTATTCCTGCTTTTTTTGCGTTAGCCTGAGATTTTTCGATCATAACAGGGGTCATGTCAACCCCATAGACAAATCCTGTTTCACCTACTTTGCGAGCAGCCAGCAAACAGTCCATGCCAGCTCCACTTCCAATATCCAGTACTACTTCACCAGGTTGCAGGGCAGCACTCTGAATCGGGTTGCCACATCCCAAAGTAAGTTGGGTTGCTTCTTTTGGTAGCGGTTGAATATCGTTCAAAGGATAATCTGTAGTGAAAGAAATCTCTGAAGTATCATAACTGGAACAACAGGAGGAAGCTGACGCATCATTACTGCAACTGCAGGAAGCAGGTGAATCATCACAACAAGCATTATTGGCTGCCAGGGCATGGTAATACTTTCTTACATTGCTTCGAGTACCCTGTACCCGCCTGGTGCCGGTTGCGAGAAAAATGCTGATCTTTGCTTTGTCATCTACCTTTTCTTCTTTTGACTGCGCACAACAATTTTCACCAGTGCAGTCAATGAAAATATTGACCAGATCTGCTTTTTCATACCAGCTTGATATTTGTTTCCTGTTAAATCCCTGCCAGGCATCAGCCATTTCTTCTTTTAGCCAGGAATATGGGTGTTCATCCAGGTCAGTCAGCGTCAACCTTCCCCCAGGGCGTAAAATGCGTACCATTTCTTTTATGGCGGTAAGGGGCTGAGGGCAATGATGTAAATACATGTTGGCAAATACTGCATCGATGCTTTCATCAGGTAGAGGAATGTGAGTTCCATCTGCCACCCGGTATTCCAGGTTGTTAAACCGGCTTAGGTTCTTTTGGGCTTGTTGAAGCATACTTTCTGAGGCATCGATTAGAAATACTTTACGCACCAATGGCGCAAGGGCTTCAGAAAGAAAACCCGTTCCTGCACCCATATCCACCACCACATATTCAGGGCGCAAATATGATTTTTGGATGGCAATCTTCCTGACTTCTTCACGAAAGAAACCAGCTCTGAGTTCATTCCAGTTTCCAGCGACATTTTCAAAATACTTTTGAGTCCCTGAGGGGATAGTCATTTGTTTACTCCTTTTAGCAACAATTTGGCAACCAATTTTCGATCTGTTCTTTAAGCCATCGAATGTTCGTCTCATTCAAGCAATAACATGTTGCAGGACCAGAAATTGAGCCTTCAATTAAGCCTGCTTCACGCAATACCTTCAAATGCTGGCTGATAGTCGCTTGCGCAAGCGGAGTGCGCAGGACAATATCATTTGTAATGCAGGTCTGGCATTCCGCCAGCATCGTCATGATCTGAAAGCGGGTGGGATTTCCCAACGCTTTCAGCATGGCAACTAATCGCTCCTGGTCTGAGGAAAGGACAGTAGTTATCGATTCCATACGATCTCCTTATATCGTATATATACGATATAAGGAGATCTTTGTCAAGCGCATGGGATATTGATCCAAACAAAGAAACCTGAATTTGAGATAGAATCAACTCATGTTCATATTTCTATCGAAGTTTCTCCCATTATTCATCTACCCTGTAGGGTTGACGTTTGTTCTGCTGGTGATGGCACTAATTTTCAGAAATAAAAACAAATTGCGAAACGGTTTCATGATTACAGCAATGCTGCTGGTATTCATCAGCGGTAATCGTTGGGTTGCCATGAGCCTGATCCGCTCATTGGAATGGCAGTATATGCCGATAGAGAACACTGACGGTGCTGAGGTGGCAGTGGTATTGGGTGGCGCAACCGAACCCGCTCAATATCCCCGTACTGCAGTAGAAGTAAATGGCGCTGCTGATCGCATATTGTATGCAGCCCGACTTTACAAAGCTGGTGTGGTGAAAACTTTGCTCCTTTCAGGTGGCTCGATCCCCTGGTATGGAGCATACACTTCTCCACCCGCAGAGGAAATGCAGGAGATATTGAATTTAACAGGTGTGCCGGATGATGCGATGTGGTTGGAAACAAAATCGCAGAATACACACGAAAATGCTCAATACTCAGCCGAGATCCTCAAAGATCATAATGTCAACAAAGTGCTTTTAATCACCTCTGCTATGCACATGCCCCGCTCGATAAAACTATTCGAAGCCCAGGGTCTCGAGGTGATCCCAGCCCCTACAGATTACACGGTCACACAGGCAGGTTGGCAAAATTTATGGCATCCCAGCTTTGAAGAATTCCTTATCAATCTACTGCCCACTTATGGAAATATTTCGCAAACGACCTATGCTTTGAAAGAATATGTCGGGATGGCGGTATATAGCCTGCAAGGTTGGATGAAGTAAGCAATTAATCTGGGAAAAAGCTTTCTTCTTCACACTGTTTAACGGGTGCAAAAGTCATTCGATGGATGGGGCAGGCTCCAAGCTCCTGTAGTGCTTTGCGATGTTGCAGTGTGCCATATCCCTTGTGTTGCGCGAAACCATATCCAGGATAAATCACTTCCATTTCCATCATTTCATGGTCACGTGCAGTTTTTGCCAGCACAGAAGCACAGGCGATGGAAAGGCAGTACACATCCCCTTTGATCAGGGCGGTTTGTGGATACTCCATTTGCTTCAATAAAACCGCGTCTATCAGCAGGTGATCGGGTGACACTTTCAAATTTTCTACCGCGCGCTGCATGGCAAGGCGGGTGGCTGGTACAATCCCTATCGTATCAATCTCAAGATTACTGGCATTCCCAACCCCCCAGGTTTGAGCAGTTTCCTTGATTTTGCTTTCCCATATCGTTCGTTGATATGGGGTCATTTGTTTGGAATCACGCACACCTGCCAAAGCATGGATGATGTCTTGTTCAGGAGGTAAGATCACCGCTGCAGCAAAAACAGCCCCTGCCAGGCAGCCACGTCCTGCCTCATCGATACCGCATATCAAGCTTATCCCTGCTTGCCAGAAAGGGATTTCATACCGTAGATCAGGTTGGATGTGTTTTGGCATTTTTAAGGAAAATTACCGCGTGGAATCATACAACCCGCTTTTTCCATTACGACGAATGGTGAGCAGGTCGCGCGCCATTTGGAATGAATCACTCCAGACACGCACTTTACTTTTGGAACGGTAATACCAGGGAATAGGAATTTCTACAATCTGGTACCCAAATTTTCGAGCAATATAAAGGATCTCTACGTCAAAAGTCCAACCCATAATGGTTTGCTTTGGGAAGAGAACTTCAGCTACTTCTCTACGAAAGCATTTAAAACCACACTGCGAATCCTGCAAATCGGGCAATGCTAGGAATCGCACCAGGCTGTTGAATCCACGTCCGATCCAATGACGATAGGATGGCTCATCGATCCGGATGGCGCCTTCCCCTTCACGTGATGCGATTGCAATATCCATATTGGGCAGAGCGGGTGGAAGGAACCGGTTCACCTGATCAATAGGCATGGAGAGGTCAACATCCAGGAAGAAGCGATACTCTCCAGTGGCTTCTAGCATACCCCGCTTTACCGCCAGACCTTTCCCGCGCTCTTCTTCATGAATCACTTTAAGATAAGTGAATTTCCTTGCGTACTCCTGTGTCAGTTCCAGGGTGCGATCGGTACTGCCATTTTCAACTACCAGTACTTCTGCCCGGTAAGATTGCTGGCTTAAAAAAGCATCTACGGCTTCCAATGTATGAGGAAGTCGATTTTCTTCATTATGTGCTGGAAAGATAAGAGAGAGAAATGGATTGGTCAATTTAATTTACGATAATAAATCGATCAAAATAATGGAACGCCTTCAAGCCAATCATGAGAAGTCTGGCTGCCTTGTGTAAGAATGACCTCATTTCCAGAAGCCTCTTTCGTGATGATAGGTCGTTCAGTCTGAAAAGTCCCTGCCATAAACTCGATGCGTTTACCGGTGACTAACCTGCGCCTGCTTTTTAAGAGACGCAATAGATCTTCACGATTCAAGAGAACATGGTCTGAAAAAACTGCATCGCGACGTTCGTGAAGGCGCACCAACTTAATATTGCCATCGGCTTCATAGCGAACTGCTTCGATCACACCATCCATTGTTTTCCGGGTCATAGATCACCTGCTTTTCTATGATCAATTATATGACCAGTTGCAAAAAACCGCCGAGGTTTTCCACGGCGGTTATCCAGTCGGGGTGGGCGGACTCGAACCGCCGACCCCCGCGTCCCAAACACGGTGCGCTACCAACTGCGCTACACCCCGACGCCTTCGAGTATAATCCGAATGGCATGAGTTGGTCAAGGCATAAGACAGACGAAAAATTGCAGTCAGAACATGGCTGCAAACGAAGAATATTTACTTTTCACGCACCGTTCCTGAACCATTTACAGAAACGATTTTTGACTGTGGCAGGAGTGTTCATTATCCTTTTCGTTCTTTCTGCCTGTACTCCCAACGAACAGCCTGAAATCGCAATCATTGCGACAACCCCAACCCCTTTCGTGTTTATTGAATCCGACACAACAAGCAAACCTGATCAACCCTCCATTACGCCAACAGCGATAACCAGCAGTCAGATCGAAAAAGTGGTATTCGAAAGCAAGAACTATCCAAAGCCGATCACTGCTCGTTTATACCTCCCTCCAGGCTATACCGCTTCACCAGATAAACCTTACCCTGTTTTAATACTGTTGCATGGAAGTAATGCCAATAGCGAGCAATGGGTCAGAATTGGTGCACCCGCAACTGCAGACCAGTTGATCACCCAGAATGAGATCTCACCACTCGTGATCATCATGCCAGAAGAACCCAATAGCATGGTTTTTTACAGCGAAACCACCTTTGGTGATGTGCTGGTAAATGAGATCCTGCCCAAACTACAGACAACTTATCCTCTTTGCACAATCCGGGAATGTATCGCTGTCGGTGGACTTTCTCGTGGGGCAGTTTGGGCAGCCCGATTGGCGTTTCTCCATTGGGATATTTTTGGCGCTGCTGGATTACACAGCATGCCAGCTACCATTGCTGCACTGCCTGAATGGGTTCACCAGATTCCAAAAGATGAGTTACCCCGAGTATACATGGATATTGGTGATGCGGATAAAGATTGGCGCAACGCAAAGAAATTTGAAGAAACGCTGACTTTTCTGGAAATACCCCATGAATGGATCTTTCAAAAGGGAAACCATACCGAGACTTATTGGTCAGCCCATGTGGAAGAGTATTTACGTTGGTATAGCGAAGGCTGGAAGAAGTAGAATTTTGTAAGAATTCGACAAGAACCTCTTGCCTTCTTTAGAAAGCCTGCTATTATTGTCTTATAAATTATTAAAAATCTATGCCTGATAAAGCGAGGATACCATGTTAGTCGGAAACCGCATGAGTCACCCAGTGATCACCATTACACCCGAGACAACACTCGAAGATGCCCATTTCTTAATGGAAAAAGAACATATCCGCCGTTTACCAGTAGTAAACAAAGACGGTAATCTGGTAGGAATTATCACAGAGAGTGATTTGCTCAAAGCATCCCCTTCAAAAGCGACACTTTTAGATAAATGGGAAATTAATACATTAATGAATACATTGCCTGTCGAGAGGATCATGACAAAAGATGTCATCACCATTATCGAAGATATGCCGTTGGAAGAAGCCGCTCGGATCATGGCAGATAAAAAGATCAGTGGCTTACCAGTGGTAAGTGGAGAAAAAGTGATCGGCATGCTCACCGAGACAGATATTTTCAAGGTGTTTCTAGAAGTCATGGGCGCAAGGCAGCCGGGAATACGCGTTACTTTTAAACTGATCAACAAACCCGGACAGTTGGCAAAGATCAGCCGGGCAGTGTGTGATATTGGCGGCGATATCATCGCAATGGGTACTTTCAGTGGAGAAAGCAGCGGTGAAGGGGAAATGATGATGAAAGTATCAGGTGTAGAACTGGAAGCACTCCAGAACGCGCTAAAGCCTTACATTGTCGAATTGGTTGATGCCAGAGAAATGAAAATCGTTTAGCTGTAAGGATGATGAACAAAAACGGCGGAACCTATCCGCCGTTTTTTTATTTTTTTACGACCTGTTCTATAATGTGTGGCAATCTGATTTCTAAGGTATTCTGGTGTCTCTTTGTTATAATACACCCTATGAGTCTTACCCGTGACGAAGTAGAGCATATCGCTGCACTGGCACGTCTTCAGCTCACCGATGAAGAACTGGAAAAGTATCGCCAGCAACTCTCCGCGATCCTTGAGTATGCTGTTCGATTGCAGGAAGTGGATACCAGTGGTATCTCCCCGACTTCCAGCGTGCTGCCTCCTCGCAGCGTATTGCGACCTGATGAATCGCATCCGGGGCTATCTCTGGATGAAGTATTGCAGAATGCTCCTCAGGTTGAATCCAAACAATTCCGAGTACCACCAGTATTAGAGTAGCATATGACCGATATCACCCGGCTTTCTGCCGTTGAAATATGCCAGGCACTGCGCAAAGGACAGGTGAGCAGCAGCGAACTTACTTCTGCGTATTTGCAACAGATTGAAAAGCTAAATCCCACTCTTCTGGCATTTCTCACACCCACACCTGAGCTGGCTAAACAACAGGCGCTCCATGCTGATGAAAACCTTTCAGCCTGGCGCAAGAACCCAGATGCTCCTCTTCCTCCATTAACCGGGCTGCCCATTGCCATTAAAGACCTGTTGTGTCAAAAAGGTATCCGTACCACCTGCGGTTCAAAAATCCTCGAGAATTTCATCCCGCCATATAGCGCGACAGTAGTGCAGCATTTATTAGATGCGGGCGTTGTGACCTTGGGGAAAACCAACACGGATGAATTTGCGATGGGTTCTTCCACAGAAAATTCAGCGTACCAGGTCACACGCAATCCATGGGATACATCCCATGTACCTGGAGGCTCCAGTGGTGGTTCTGCCGCTGCAGTTGCCAGCTATATGGCACCCATTGCGTTAGGAACCGATACCGGCGGCAGTGTGCGACAGCCGGCTGCTTTTTGTGGGTTGACTGGGTTAAAACCCACCTATGGTAGGGTATCACGTTATGGTTTGATCGCTTATGGCTCCTCGCTGGATAGTGTAGGGGTGTTGGGGCACAACGCAGCTGATGTGGCACTCTTATTTCAACACATAGCTGGTTATGATGTATTGGATGCCACGACCCTGGATGTGCCTGTACCACAATACACCCTTGCGAATCAAACCGACCTGCACGGACTCCGTGTAGGAGTGCCAAAGCAGTATTTTATCGAGGGGATGCAGTCTGAAGTGGAACAGGCAGTACATACTGCCATCGAGATGTTGCATTCTCTAGGTGCTGAAATAATGGAAATCTCTTTGCCGCATACAGAGTATGCCTTGCCAGTCTATTACCTGATCGCCCCCGCTGAAGCATCCGCTAACCTTGCGCGATATGACGGGGTTCGCTTTGGTTTACGCGTGGATGATCCGAATATGATTGTTCTCTCCCGTAAGAGCCGTGGAGCTGGTTTTGGCGCAGAGGTCAAGCGACGCATCATGCTGGGCACGTATGCGCTTTCTGCCGGGTATTACGATGCCTATTACGCCCAGGCGCAAAAAGTTCGCACCCTCATCAAGCAGGATTTTGATGATGCGTTCAAGAAGGTGGATGTTGTGGCAGCACCGGTTACACCCACCACTGCATTTAAAATTGGCGAGCATACCGAAGATCCGCTGGCGATGTACCTGGAAGATGTGTTCACCCTGCCAGCCAACCTGGCTGGCGTGCCTGGTCTGGCTTTCCCGGTAGGATTTGATAAGAATCATCTGCCGATTGGGATGCAATTAATGGGGGCACATTTCCAGGAACTCACCCTGTTACAGACTGCCCATGCCTATCAGTTGGTGACAGACTGGCATAAATAGACTCGATTCCAATAGTTATTGGTTTCTAAAGAACGGTTTATCATTTTTCCCCCATTTACTTCATGTAATTAGAAAAGTTATTGTATCCTTTATGCCCTTCACGAACCTGGCGGTGAAAATATTGGCGTGACGTGACAAAAACAATATCAAATGCAAATAGTTTTGGTTGTGATATACTTTTAAATCAAAGAAGATTATCATCAAATTTATCGGCTGTAATTACGCCAGGAGAAGGTACCTACTGTGAAAGTTTCCGTTTCTCAACAACAACTTGCTCATGGTCTTGGTTTAGTTTCACGGGCTGTGGCACCCCGCAGCACTCTGCCAGTTCTGGCAAACGTTCTACTCGCTACCGATGAGGGGCGTGTACGTCTTTCAGCTACCAATCTGGAATTGGGGATATCCTGTTGGATTGGCGCACAGATCGCAGAAGAAGGCGCCATTACCGTACCCGCCCGCACTTTGAGTGATCTGGTCAACACCCTTCCAACCGACACCGTTCAAATGGAGTTAAACCCCAAGAATCAGGTGCTCAATGTACGCTGCGGTACTTCGGTTACGGATATTAAAGGGATCGATGCTCAGGAATATCCGCCTATCCCGGTACCTGATTTGAATGACGGCATTGAACTAAATATCAATGACTTTAAAGAAATGATCCAACAGGTGGTCTTTGCTGTTTCCACGGATGAATCACGTCCCGTGCTACAGGGTGTACAGATGAACATCACCGGTTCCACCATCACCCTTGCTGCGACGGATGGTTACCGTGTCTCAGTGCGCACCGCTATGCTGGAGCAACCTGCTTCGCATCCCCTTTCAGTGATCATACCAGCCAGAGCATTGAGTGAGCTGGCTCGTATTGCAACCGATGGTGAACAGAAAGTTTCCATGGTCACCCCGCCTGGGCGCGGGCAGGTACTTTTCCATTTGCGTGATGCAGAACTAGTTTCCTCACTGATCGAAGGGAATTTCCCTCCCTATGATAAGATCATCCCAACATCTTTCAAAACAACAACCACCATTTCTACTTCAGAATTCTTAAAAGCCTGCCGCCAGGCAGAGATCATCGCCCGCGATGGAAACAATATTATTCGCTTACACCTCCAACCAGGTGACGCTGCACCCGGTGTAGTCGAAATTTCAGCTCAATCCGAAGAGACTGGCTTCAGTGAAATCAAGCTTGATGCCAACATCGAAGGATCTGGATTGTTGATCGCATTTAATGTTAAATTCTTGCGTGAAGTTTTAGAGGTCATCAAAACACCCAATATCCATCTAAAAACCAATGCCAACAATACCCCCGGCATGATTTTACCAGCAGGAGATGACTCCTTTACGCATGTTATTATGCCAATGCATCTTGGCTAAATAATTCTATGCCCGGCGAGATCAGTTTCCTTCCCAGTTCGAACGAACGTTACCTTTCTATCACCCTGGCATTAGCACAATATCCCATACTAAGCAGCCGCATTCGTGAAAGGATGCGGCAATTCTTATTTGATAATGGCATCCTCCAGCATCAGGTTTTTGAATCGCAGGTACGTGAGGCAGCAATCCGTTCTCAACAGCGTGAAGGAATGGAGCAGCCATATGAAGAAGAACCTGCAGAAATGTGGGAACTCCGCGTCCAGCGCATACGCGATCAGTTGACCGACTTACGGTTCAGTCATTTCTTTAATTTCGAAGCGTTCGAAAAGATCGTCAACGAGGTAATGGGCGAGCGGGGTGTACAGATCGATGACCTGATGTTATCGATGAACCCGGAACTGGCGCCGCTCGAAATGGTTTTTGAACAGGCAATGTCTATCGAGCGCATGGATGAAAGCGAGCGTCAGCGCTACGCTCATCGACTTCATGAACTGAAAGTCGTTCTCATCAGAGCACTCATCAGCGATCAACTTCGTTATATCAATATTGCTAAAGAATGGTTCACCATTCATGACCTTTCGGATATCCGCCGTAGAAGGATCGGTGCAGGTCGTATCGGTGGGAAATCCGCTGGTATGCTGCTTGCCACCCGCATTCTGAAGGATTCACTTCACCTTCCAGAAGATGTATCCATAGATACTCCTGATTCTTACTATATTGGCTCGCAAGAACTATATACCTTCATGTCCATCAACAACCTGGTGCACTGGAATGACCAGAAATATAAAACAGAAGAGGAAATGCGGGCTGATTATCCAAAAATTATCAAGGATTTTCTCGCCGGTGATTTTCCACCCGATATCACTGCCCGATTGGAAGGAGTGATGGCAGGCGTAGGAAATCGTCCCATTATCGTGCGTTCATCCAGCCTGTTGGAAGATAACTTTGGCACTTCATTCGCTGGCAAGTATGAAAGCATTTTCTTACCCAACCAGGCTTCTACAGCAGAGAATATTCATGCCCTGACCAGGGCGATCGCGCAAATCTATGCTTCTACCCTCAACCCGAATGCTTTACTTTACCGGCGTAGTAAAGGGTTGCTGGATTATGACGAGCGAATGGCAATCCTCATCCAGGTGGTTCAGGGTGAAACCTATGGAAAATACTATCTACCGCATGCTGCTGGTGTGGCATTCAGCCATAACCTTTTCCGCTGGTCACCTCAACTTAAAGCGGAGGACGGATTTGTTCGCATGGTATGGGGATTGGGTACACGTGCAGTTGACAGAGTTGGAAATGATTATCCACGACTGGTGGCGCTCAGCCATCCCTTGCTGCGTCCCTCTACCAAACCCTCGGTTATTCAACATTATTCGCAGCAATTTGTTGATCTGATCAATCTGGAAGACAATTTATTTGAGACCCTCCCCGTTCATGATATAGTAAAATCTGATTACCAGCCTTTACGATATCTCTTTCAATTATATGAAGAAGGATATTTTTCAGCATTACGGTCAAACCTGCTGCCCTCTGATACAAAAAATCTGGTACTGACCTATGATGAATTCTTGCGTCGCACACCTTTTGCGGAAAAAATGCGGTTGATTCTGCAAACTTTGGAGAATATCTATCACTCACCTGTGGATATGGAATTTACTGCACATCTTTCCGATTCAGAAACCGGTAAGCCAAAACTAAAAATCACCATCCTGCAATGTCGCCCTCAAAGCCAATTGGTCACAACCGAACAGGTTCCCATACCTGCTGGAATTCCTGAACACAGGGTAGTGTTCTCCACCAAGTTTGTAGTTCCTCAGGGGTATATCGACCGGATCGATTACGTTGTGTTTGTACCACCCGAAGGATATTTCGCTCTATCCACCATGAACCTTCGTTCAGAACTGGCTAGAGCCATTGGAAAACTGAATGCAGCATTGAATGGCAAAGCATATATTTGTATTGGTCCGGGACGTTGGGGGAGTTCCAATGCTGACCTGGGAGTGCCCATCAGTTACGGGGATATCTATCACACCCGCGCCCTGGTTGAATTAGCTGGACCGGAGATCGGTCCTGAACCCGAACCCTCTTTGGGTACACACTTCTTCCAGGATTTATTGGAATCACAGATATACCCGCTGGCGATTGAACTGAATAAAACCAGCAGTTCCTTCAACCATGCTTTCTTTTATGACAGCCCCAATAGATTAGAAGAATTCATTACGATTGACGAGACGTTAAAAAACGCCCTGCGATTGATCCGTGTTTCTGATGTTGCCCCCAATCAGCATGTATGTCTGATCATGGATGAAGAAAAAGGGCATGCAGTGGCATACCTGGAACCGAATTCTTCCTTGTAAGTTTACGACCGGTTATTGACCTGGTTGCCAGGCGTAGATGAATTGTTCCTGAGTTTTTGTTTCGGGGGATGGGTATTTTCCGTAAGAAATATTTTTTCTTAATTCTTGAATATAAGGGATAACCAGATCTTTTTGGAATCCATGCCGTATTAAATGGCAGCCCACTACCATGCCAGTGCGCCCCATACCAGCCATGCAATGCACATACACTGCCAGGTTGTTGATCAGTGACTGATCGATCTTATTCAGGATATTCACCATTTCATCCACAGTAGGCACACCCATATCGAGAATCGGCATACGAACATATTCCACTTTCACATTATGCCTGCGTGCCTCCTGACGAAGCAACTCACGATAATCTTCCCCTTCACCTGCCCTGCTCAAATCAATGATCACATTGATATCGAGTTCGACCAATGCCTGCAATCTTTCGCGGACGATATCCTCCGTGCGTGAAATATATCCTGGGCGTGAACCCGGGTATTCACCTGCCAGCAATTGGGCTGGTCGCACCCAATAAGAATTATCGAAGGGAACAGGGGGAGTATTTAGCATATGATACCTTCTGCGTGATTATAGCGCATATACCGTCAAAAATATTCTTACATATCCAAAAAAAGTTTTTATGCACCTTCTAACAATCGGGCAATTTCATCTCGAGCAGGTCGGGGGAGAAGTCTGCGTAGCCCACCTTCAACACACCACACAGAAACACCATCGCCTTCCACCCAACCAATATCATGGCAGGCAATTCCCGCTTCGTGACAGGTTTGAATGATCATAGAAGCATCCGGTTCGGGTGTCGCGATCAGCAAAGCACCCGAAGCGATGGCTGCCAGCGGGTCGATTTGCATGATGTCACAAATTTTCTGCGCCAGGGGTGAGACAATTTCCTGTCTGGGAGTGAACACCAACGTTTTTTGACTTGCTTCTGATAATTCCCAAAGAGCTGCAGCTAACCCTCCCTCTGTTGGGTCGTGCATGCCGTGCACCCTGCCATACTGACATGCCAGGCGGGCTTCCTGCACCACACTGATCCCCGGTTCCAAAAGGTAATTGGCTGCCTGTTGCAATTCACTGGCTGAAATTTTTCCCACCAGCCGGGGGGTAAATTCGCGCGCCAGAATCGAAACTGACTCTACAGGAATTCCTTTGGTCAGTAATATGCGGTCACCAGACAGTAAACCACGAGGTGTAACCAATCGGTTAATTGCCACTTCACCAATCATCGTACCCATGATGATCGGGCGGTCCAAGCCATGCGTGATCTCGGTATGCCCGCCCACCACATTCACGTCCATTGCCCGGCAAGCGCGCTGGATTTGCCTGGATATGTTCAGCACCATTTCTCGGGTGGCAGTGTTTTCTGGCAGCAGGATGGTTGCCAGAAACCAACGCGGTGTGGCACCAGTGGTGGCAATATCATTAGCGCAAACCTGCACCACATACCTGCCAATTTCATCGGTAGCGAAGGTAATAGGGTCCGATTTCACCACCAGCAGGTGATCTCCCATATCCAGAACAGTGCAATCCAGTCCTGCACCCGGACCAAGTTTTACCCTCGGGTCTGAGACTGGCATGCCCGCCAGCATCTGTTCCAACAGATCGGGAGGTAGCTTCCCCAACTGTAAATGTTTCACGAAATTTCTATCCCCAGATCAAAAGCGTGTTCTACTCCTTCATGTTCCATGATGATCGCCCATACCAGCCAGCCAAGCGGTACTTCACCAGTGAAACCGGGAGTTTCCCAATGATCCAGTTTGCCCATTTCCAGATGTGCAACATCCATCAATCCCGGTGTCTGAAAAAGAATGTAAAGCACTTCGCCCATCTGTAAGGCGGTCTTTTGAATTTCTTCCCAGGGAATATTTGCCTGGCGTTTCATCTGATATTGGTTGAATGCTTCGATATTCTCAAAATCTTTACTGGTTCCATCTGGTTCGATGTACCCCTTTAATTTCCAGGCACGCGGGTAGGTAACCCCTGTAAGAAACTCTGCGCACATTTGAATCAAGAAACGATCCCATTCCGCGATATGACCAACCACCAGCGCTACGCTTCTTCCATCACTACTGACCTGGGCAGCCCTTTCCGGGGTGATCGCCAACACTGCCGCTTTGTAGGTCTCCCATATTTTCTTATGTACCGCAGCAAAGCGTTCATATCTCTTGTCAGGCGGGAGAACGACTGCTTCAGCCATTACCTGGTCAAAAGTTTTCCGATCCATTCTTTACCTCCTTAAATCCTGCCTGCAGCATGCAGTATGGTCAGAGCTTCAACCGTAACAAATTCATTCATCAATTTGCCATTGGATTTTCCCCATCCAACCAACGAACATCCACTGGAGGTGGTTTTCGTGGTCACCCTATAAATTTTCGTGTCTGCTGCATACCCGCCTTCTGGAAGCTCTTTGGATTCCAACCAATCCAGAGCTTCTTCGCAGCGCGGGTCAAGGATCAAACCCATTTCAGCCATCACCTTCAATCCATTCAGTACTGTGTAATGCCAATAGAAAGGATAATGAAGTTTGAGAAAACCAGGGTCGATCACCTCTCCACCGTGTACACGCCGGAACAACCTGCGCTGTAAAAAAACCTCTGCAGCCTGCCTGGCTGTCTCCCGTAATTTTTCATTCCCGGTTTTCTCTGCTGCCAGCCAGATCGCTCGCATGGGCAGCCAGGTTTCATGAAAAGAAGAGGTATCTGCTTTAAGATGCCAGTCGCAGTTCCAGCCACCATCCGGCCACTGACATTCGAGCAAGCGATCCACCAGTAATTCCACCCGTTCATCTGCCAAACCAAGTGAATAAAGAGAAAAGATCGCATATCCTTCCTGTGAGCCACACCGCCGGATGCGTTCAGGGCCATATTTCCGGCGTTTTTCTTCATACACTAGAATGTGATGTTCACCCAACAGCCAATCGAATTCTTGCTCGCGCAAGGGAATCAACGATCTATCACCAGATGGATAGCCCAATTCAGCCAGCATTGCCAATGTCCAGTGAGATCCAGCCCATTTGAAATAAGCGTGATGTGGCAGTGTCCCATCTGGCTGCCTTTCAGATAGAAGTTGTTTTACCCGGTCTGAATTGCGAATTTCTTCCTGCATCGTCAACATTTCGACAGATTGCGGGTCTCTGTCCAGCACATTCCTGGCTGTTTGGTAACGGATGGATGGTTCAACACTACTCATTAACTTTTCAACGATCGCTTTCATTTTGATCCTTTTTCTTTTAATCAATACATTTTCCATCATCCGCAGGATCTTCATAAAGGGGGATTCTGTCGCTGACCGATGTAATTTCGCCTTCTCTCGTCAAGGCAACATCCACCCGGTAATAGGTATGGGGACCACAACCGCATAATTGATACCCAAATAGATTAACAACATATCCGGTATCTGTTTCCACTACATGGGTATCCTCGATCCTCTCTGTCAGATATCGCAGATTTTCATCCGCTTCCATCTGAAAATCAGCCCAAAAGCCGGTAGCAGCCACCGCATAACTGATCGCTTCGGTGCTGCTTTCGATAGGTGCGAACACCTTTTGCAGATCAGGAACCCCTTTGATCACTTCGAACTTGCCATCGCGATAAGCAAGCATACGAACATAAAGGTTCGTAGGGCACCCGATGTTGTACAGATACTCATCCTCTGGCAGGTCTTCCATCATCATGTCCATTCTACAAGACATGATCGGAATTGATGGTTCCAGTCCGCCATATGGTTCACTGAGAGGGGAGATGGAAACACATCCCAGCTTACCAGGTTCGCTGTCTGCGGAACAGGTGATCCAGCCGTTACCCTCGTCTACACAACCGGTATTGGGCATTTCCAGCAGAATGGGAAAGGTTGGTACATCATAATGGATCATTTCAGGCAGGGAGTATCCTTCGGTTGGTTCATCGGTGATAATGCGCGTTCTATCCTCATCAAATACCCCACCAATACTACATGCAGCAATAGTCCCAGCAATCCCCAAAATAAACAAAAAACGCCATGCTGAATGTCTGTGCATGTTGCCTCCTGTTAAGGGCGTTCTGATTGATCAAGATCAAATTATTCTGGCAGACCCAGTTTTTGTTCGATGGGATCATCACCCTGCAGGGTCATCGGGTTCGGGACGTCTGATAGGATGTTCCAGGTTTCGGTATGGGTGATAGACTCGCCAGGTTCCAACGCTGTCAATGGTCCAAGGCTTTCCAGTTCAATGAATTTGTTGTAGCAAAAACATTCAAAATTACTGTTCTGATCAGTATGAATTTTAGTGAATTCTGGGGTGAAACGCTTTATGAACAAGACTCCTTCATTCCAATAAGCCGCCCATCCTTTGTGGTTGAAATATCCAATTTTAAAGGGATGGTCTCTGCATTCTCCCTGCACCAGCAGGTGATCATTCTTGATCTTCAGGCGGTCATCTTCCCAACGGGTATAATGCCAAAGGCTGATCTGGCGGTTTGGCGCATACTCTCCCTGATTGGGAGCTGATGTAGGGAGAACAGCCACACCACCCAGCGGCAGCAAGGTTATTGCCCAGGGCGCCAGTTCCACTTTTACCAGGCTGTTGTTCTGGATGGTATGGTTCATTTGAAGGAGGGGTTTTTCATCATCCAGGGTGATGGTGATAGATTTGCGAAAATGCGTACCGGGTTCATCCGGCTGTATTAGCATCACCTGCCTGTTGCCATACTCCATTTGCAAGCCATCGCCGTCTGGCAAAAAAGAACGCGGAAAAGCTTCGGGGGCATGCCACAGGCGGTGACCACCTATCAAATAATATTCCCCATAAGGGGTATCATAGCAAACATTATCCGCATTCCCCAGGATATTGCCATCTTTCCCATTAAGGAACAAACCGATGATGCGTGGTCCTGCCGTGGTAAGAAATTCCACCCTGATGGATGAATTGGAAAAGCAGGCAGATGGCAAATCTCTGAGCAGGGTCATTGTCTAGCTAATTTTTGCACCGCACTCGGCACAAAATTTAGCCCCTGGCTGCAACGGTTTTCCACACTCTTTGCAGAAAGATGCCTTCAAACTGGCGCCACAATTGGGGCAGAATTTTGCGTCCGTTGCCAGAGGAGCTTCGCACTTTGGGCAAGAAGCCTTAATGGATTGTTTCCAGGTTTCCGCACCCAGATGCCTGTCTTCTTCTGCCATGCAAGCGTGTGCATGAATTTCCTCTACAGAACGCTCTGATTGCGCCGCTGCCATCTCAACACCCAGGTCAGGTGCACAATTCTTGCATAATCCCTTCTTAGTGTTCCAGCAGGATTTCCGACAAACCCAGGTCGAACAACGCGGGCATTGAATAAATTTGGGTCTGATATCTTCAATTGCCTCAGCAAAAGCTTTATCATGTGCTTTTTGCCAGGCTGCAGAGCGGGCTTTTTCACCCAGGTCTGCCGCTGTGTTCAGAAAGCCGCCAAATAAACTGCTTGCGGTATCCAACGCGCTGGCAACACTACTGATCGCCCATGCCTGAAACTCAGTCCGGTATCCTACACCACAACGGTTGCATTCAAATTCGAATTGGAAACCTCGATCATTACTCAAGTCTTGATAATTGCTTACAAACTCTATGAACTCTGCCATTAAATCCTCCAAAAAATAATTTTATACGGAAAAGCAATTTAGTGCTTGCGGGGTCGTTTGCATAACCATAAAAAGAAGAAGAGAAAACTGGTTAAAGGCCAAATCCAAGCCAGGTCACCGGGACCGTCTTTTCCAGTTCGGGGCGCCACCCGGCGCAGCCGCACGATACGGTAGACTTTTAATAGCTCATCGATTTCTTCATCGGGCATAGTCTTGGGGTCGATTCCAAATACCCTGGCAGCAAATCCACTGGCGATCAGTACTTTTCGTAAAATTGCCCTGGCTTCAGGAGAGGTGCTGGCATCTTCTGCAATAGCCGCCCACCAGCCATCTGGCAGCCAGACTTCGACCTGAGGATTAGCCAGCATATTCTGATACCAATCCGCTACACTTCCAAAACCAGCGGTGCAGTAGATATCACCATTGATCTCGGCATAATTCACCGGGGTTCGATATCGCTTTCCGGATTTTCGTCCATGATGGGTAATGACCAGGATACGCCCGCCAACATCAGGCCAGGCATTGACCCATTTTCCTAATCCCAATCGCCATAATCCCGTCATAAATTTGTTAAAAATTCTGAAACCTATGCGTAAACGTTTTTCCTTTTCTGGATTGGTTATCGTCATTTAGATACTCTCCTTTTCCCATGAGTTAAAGGATCAATCCAATTGCCCTGCTCTGCTTATGCCATAAATAAGCATAGTAAAAATGATCAAAGCCATCCCCAGCAAGAGCAGCATATTCAAATCCGGGATGGACACGATATCTGTACCCGTTAATTGTCCGCCAATGTATGTGCGTTGTTCATATACCGTCTCATTATATTGCACTGAATTTCGTATCCCGATAAAGAAAAATGCCAGCCCAATAATAAACCCAGAAAGCATAGTTCGAGCTATTTTTACCTGGCCTTTCTTTACTACATCTTTAATACTGTCTTCTTTCCTCTTATATGTAAAATGGATCATTGAATAAGCTGCCAATCCCCATACAATCACAACCAGCCAGTTTCCATAAGCCGCATAAAGGCTAAAGATCCTGCTTTTGAATGCCAGCCCCAGGGTATAAAGAACAAATTCCATCCAGGGCATAAAAGGACCAAGGATGGAAATGACCAGGGTGAAGAGCAATGCTCCTTTTTGCATTTTGTTGAACTGTTTCCCCTTTACCAGGAGAGTGGTCAAACCTCCAATAAAAGTAAGGCTGGCTGCCCAATACGCTATAACAAGGATGGTTGGTAAGATCACCCAATTTCGCAGGGAAGTAATTAAAAATGGCATTCCAATTAAAACCACTGCTCCAATGATCATCCCAATCCTTAAAAGAGAAGAAATGCTCTTCTTTCGGCAAAGAAGCAGCAATGTTATGGCTCCCGTTAAACTGCAGAATCCATACGCAAGCGGTGCCATGATATCATCAGATAACGCCAGACCATCCAGCAGGGAATACCAAAAAGGCCACGCACAATAGAAGCAGAATCCAGCAATAAGAAGCTGAAAAACGAAAATAGGTTTGATTTCCCTTTTTGGCATATTTCCCCTTCTTTAACTATCTCAGATCAATCCACAAGGAAACAGCGTTACATCCCCATTGTATACAAAAATACAATGGCTTGCACAAATTCCTCTATAAATTAATCTAGCTACCTGACAGTTTAAAAAAAGAAGGTTGAACGGCATTGAATCTCCAATAAAATAGTTTTTGCGAAAGCATTTTATAAAACGGAGTAAGACAAT
>DAOUFE010000014.1:0-5017 GCA_034430215.1 Anaerolineaceae bacterium
ATTGTCTTACTCCGTTTTATAAAATGCTTTCGCAAAAACTATTTTATTGGAGATTCAATGCCGTTCAACCTTCTTTTTTTAAACTGTCAGGTAGCTAGAGTAATATTTTAAATTTTTCCTTGAGTTTTATTTTTAATTTATTGATAGCATTTATCGTGGTTCGCTTCATTTACTATCCATCCACGCATAATAAAAGCTATGTATTCACTTTTTTGGGGTTCAATACCGTCATCTATTTTGTATTGAGCTTTCTTACCAGCATAGAGATTGGGATCGGCGTGGGATTTGGCTTATTTGCGATTTTCACCATCCTGCGTTACCGTACCGATCCCATCCCAATCCGGGAAATGACCTATCTATTCATAATCGTGGCTTTGCCTGTAATGAATTCTGCTGGGGCAAACGGAGATAACTGGCCGCAGCTTATTATTGCAAACCTGGCAATCCTGGCGATCATGCTGGTGTTGGAAAAAGGTTGGGGGTTCAAATATGAGGCATTCAAACGGATCACATATGAAAAGATCGAACTGATCCGACCTGACCGCCTGCCTGAGTTGAAAACAGATCTGGAGGAACGCACAGGTTTGAAGATCAAACGTGTAACTATTGGAAAAATTGATTTCTTGAGGGACGTAGCAGATATCAAAATCTATTACGATGACCTCGGAAATAATGGGTGGTTGAACAATGACGAACCTGCGCTGGTTGTAGTCAGTCGGGATGACTCAAATGGTGCAGCATAGAAAATAACAATATACCTGGCAAGCTATACAAAAAATAAACCATCTAAAGGGTTCAAAACAGTAAAATGACTATAGTTGAATGATCGTTTGAAAACAATATTTGTTGGAAACTTTGATCAAACATTTTCTCTCCTAAATGAAGCAGGATGGGTTGGAAGCCCATCCTCTTCGTATAATAAAAAATGAGTAAAGGTTGACTATAATTTATTCTATGACACGAAAAATCCTGGTAGTAGACGATACAAGGAATGTTCAGGTACTGTTATCCGATTTTTTAAGCAGCCAGGATTTCGAAGTTTTGACCGCCTCTGATGGCTGTGAAGCCCTTGATATAGTTCATGACTCATCTCCCGACCTGATCCTCCTTGACATCATGATGCCAAACATGGATGGGTATCAGTTCATCAGCCACCTGCGACGCGAATCCAATATTCCCGTGATCATGATCACCGCTAAACAGCAAGAGGCAGATGTCATCCGCGGTTTCGATCTGGGTGCTGATGACTACATTACAAAACCTTTCCGAATGCGCGAACTGCTGGTTCGAATGCGTGCTGTGCTTCGACGAGCAGCTCCAAGGGAATCAAAAGAGGTGATCATTTCGGTCGGCGACCTCTCTCTGGATTGTGGGAAGCATGAAGTAAAAAGGGAAGGGCAGGTGATTGAACTTACCCCCTTGGAATTCCAAATTTTGGAGATCTTGATGAAATCCCCCGGTAAAGTGATCAAACGAGCAGTATTAAGCATGCAGTTGATGGAATTTGGATATACCGGCTCGGAAGCAACGCTAAAGATCCATATCCGTAATCTTCGGATCAAACTTGGTGACGATCTTGACCAACCCCGTTATATCGAAACGGTCTTTGGGCTTGGCTACCGGTTCGTGGAACCTGTCGAATGAAAAAATCTTTAAAATTCAAACTCATCTTTTCTTACCTGATTGTTGCACTTGTTACAGTACTGGTCGTTTCAGCGCTTATCAGGCTGACTTCGGGTAAATCTCTCATGAACCTGGTTGTCGAAGAACAAACCGCTTCACTGGCTGATAGTGCTGAAACGTATTACAGTGAAAACGGCTCGCTCAATGGTTTCTTTGACTATTACCAGCAACTGGCGCATTCCGCACCAGTACCCATCCAATCTGATGCTCCACCAAACACATTTGACAAACGGAATTTGCGGGGAGTTTTCGGGATGGTGGATAGCAATTATCAGGCGATCATGCCGACTTTTAACTACGAAATTGGTCAAACTGTCCCTAAAAATCAGATCAAGGATGCCATCCCGGTAAAATACGAAGGCGAGACTATCGCCTGGATTTTGCCAGATACCAAGTTGCAATTCTCTTTGAGCAAAGAAGAGCAGGTCTTTCTTCAGAGAACGACTACTGCCATTGGGTTAGCTGCTCTGGCAGGAATCTTGATTGCAGTAGTGATGGGCTTCTTACTGGCAAGTAGAATTGTCAAACCCATCCGGCAATTAACCCTGGCATCTCAAGAACTTGCACGAGGTGCCCTGAAACAACAGGTACCAGTCACTTCACAGGATGAATTGGGGCAATTAACAAAGACTTTCAACCAGATGTCGAATGAGCTTGATCAGGTGGACATGCAGCGAAAGCGCATGACTGCTGATATTACCCATGACCTCAGCACACCTCTACAGATTATTTCTGGATATATGGAAATGCTGGAGGACGGGAAGGTGACACTTACCCCTCAGAGGATCGATATCATCAAAACTGAGATCGAGCATCTCCGCAGGCTGGTAAGCGATCTGACCACACTTTCACAAGTAGAAAGCGGCGGACTGGATTTTCAATACCAACCTGTTCAACCATCCATGCTATTGGAGAGGGTCTATCAAACATACCAACCAATCGCAAATCAACAAAATATCGATCTGATTCTGGATGTCTCACCATCAAAATCCTCGATCCTTGTCGATGAAGGTCGAATGCTTCAGGTGCTCAAAAATCTTGTTGAAAATTCTTTGCGCCATACCCCCAGCAAAGGAAGAATCATACTTGCTTCATTAGAAAAAGAGGATGTACAGATACGCGTCAGCGATAACGGATCCGGAATCGATGCTGAAGACCTTCCTTATGTGTTTGACAGGTTTTATCGTGCGGATAAGGTGCGTGGCTCCAATTCTGGCAAGATGGGTCTTGGTTTGGCTATTTGTAAAGCTCTGGTAACCGCCCAGGGGGGAACCATATCTGCTGAATCGGAAGGAAAAGGCAAAGGCACTACCATCGTGATGACTTTCAAATCAGCAGTTCTTTCAAAAGATCAGATTTCACCGGAATGAAACCTTCTGCCCTTATGCTTGAATTTTCTGCTCAGCTTCAATTGCATCGAGGATTTTCACTAATATTTCTTTTCGTTTCTTGAGCATTTCTTTGTAGTCAAGGTTGTCAGTAGAGTGAATTTCAACGCGCAGATCAGATAAAGCAGATTCAGCCATTTCTTTTAGAAGCTGTAGTTCTTCTTCATCCAAATGTAGCTCAATCATCTTGACCTCCTTATCAAAAAACCGTTCGCAAAAAACGAACGGTTTATCTTGACCTTGATAATGGATTAACCTCAGCTTTTAATGGCTACAGTATCTATATTCATTATAGAAAATGGTGTAGAGAGAGTCAAGAATTTTCCTCGATCCCGAACACACTAGACTACTTAGTAATCAAAACGACGAGTAAGCTCTGAAGCACAAGAAAAATTAAAACCAGACTCCAAAAAAAGGGCTTTCGGATCTTGTGACGAAAAGCCAGCATCCCTGCGAGAGCACCTAACGCGCCTCCGCAAACGGTTAACCCGATCAACCAGTTTTCAGGGATGCGCCATTGCTGCTGAATGGCACGGTATTTATCCACCCCCCACAGGAGAAAAGTACCCAGGCTGATCACAAGAAAAACATAGACAAGTATCATAATCATAGAATGATACCTTTGAAAAACAATTTTGCACACTCAATCATGCAAATTGTCAGAGTCATCATCCAAAATTTCACTATAATATTTTTAGTGATGTGATTGCAAATAAATATAGAAGTGCCGGAAGAGAGATTTTTTGTCTCATGGAGGTACTATGGCAAAAAAGGGAAAAGCTGAAAAGAAAGACAAATCGGAAGTGAAGCGAGAGAAAACACAGCCTGATGTCACTTCTACACCTGAAACCAACTTAAAACTTCAATCCCCTGTTCCTGAACACCAGATTGAGATTACGAATAAGACCTACTGGAAGGAGCTCCGCAAGCTGCAGATAGAGCTGGTTAAATTACAGGAATGGATCCGATTCAAAGGGCTAAAAGTGGTGGTTATTTTTGAAGGACGAGATGCTGCAGGAAAAGGGGGAGCCATCAAGCGCATCACAGAAAGCTTGAACCCACGTGTTTGCCGTGTGGTTGCACTGCCAACCGCTACAGAGCGCGAGAAAACACAGTGGTATTTCCAACGATATGCAGCCCATTTACCCGCCGCTGGCGAGATGGTGTTGTTCGATCGTAGCTGGTACAACCGTGCCGGGGTAGAACGAGTGATGGGGTTTTGTACCGATGAAGAATATAGTGAATTTCTCCGGTCGGTACCAGAGTTTGAGCGCATGCTCGTCCGTTCCGGGATCTTCCTGATCAAATATTGGTTCTCGGTGAGCGACAAAGAGCAGGAAAGGCGGTTCCAGACACGCATCAATGACCCCACCAAACGCTGGAAACTCAGCCCAATGGACTTACAAAGCCGTTCCAAATGGGTAGAGTATTCTAAAGCGAAAGATGAGATGTTCGCTCATACTGATATTAAGCAGGCACCCTGGTATGTAGTGAATGCAGATAACAAAATGTGTGCCCGGCTGAACTGCATGCACCACCTGTTGAGCATGATCCCCTATCAAGACCTGACCCCCGAACCAATCGTGCTTCCTCCCCGGCAAGATGATCATGGGTACGTTCGCCCTCCTATCACTGACCAGACTTTTGTGCCTGCTTTATATGTAATGACAGAAGAAGAGAAGGAAGATGAGTGAAGATCACAGACACTTGCAACGTGCGATAAAGACTACTTCGTACCACTAAAAGTACAAAATACACAAAATGTCTATTTTTCCCTTGGAGAGCAGCGAATTACACCCAATTACAACCCACCTGAAAGTGTTTTCAGAATCACAGAAAAAATATGCATGTCTCACCCTAGCAGCGAGACATGCATAAAAGTGATCATATATTTTTTTAGAACAATTTTCTAATACGACACCCCGCGCTTTATAGCTTCAATGTTA
>DAOUFE010000015.1:0-48556 GCA_034430215.1 Anaerolineaceae bacterium
TGTCTTACTCCGTTTTATAAAATGCTTTCGCAAAAACTATTTTATTGGAGATTCAATGTCGTTCAACCTTCTTTTTTTAAACTGTCAGGTAGCTAGATTTTTTATCAAATTTTTTGGAGTAGAACAATGAGCATCATCCGTCATTTTAATGGTTCGGAAACCGACTTGAGCTGGGAAGATGTTCCAGTTCGTAAATACAACGATGAATTTGTTGGTGTGACTCGACAAATCCCCATTGGACCAGACGAAGGTTCAAATAATTTTCACATCCGATATTTCCGATGCGAACCTGGCACTCATACCAATAAAGAATCACACCCTCATGAGCATGGGGTAATCGTAGTGCATGGTCATGCCCGTTTACAATTGAATGATGAATTCTTCGATGTAAAACCCCATGATGCTATCTTCATTTCTGGAAATGATGTGCATCAATTTGTTGTCCAGGGTGATGAACCTTTTGGATTCATCTGTGTGGTTGTAGGAAAACGTTAGTCTATACTTCTGGTTTCAGAAATACTTTCCTAAAACAAAGAAAGGGCTGCTCATAAAGCAGTCCTTTCTTTGTACAGAAACAAATTTTCAATTAGCTATCTTTCATTTGCTTAATAAATTGTGCCATATCCGCAGCACCAAAAAGAGCAGAACCTGAGATCAACCTTGTAGCCCCTGCGCTGATTAATATAGGGGCAGTTTGTAAAGACACTCCACCATCTATAGCGATTGGAACACCGGGTTTTTCTTGATCGATCATTTTCTTCAATTGAGAAATACGTTCACCCATATTTTTATCCATTGTCTGACCGCCAAAACCCGGATGCACGCCCAATAGTAATATCTCATCCACCATTTTGATATAAGGCAAAATATCTTCCAACGCTACATCCAGATTGACGCAAATACTGACCTCTACCATGCGAGCTTTAATACGTTCAATGGTAGCTTTTGGATCAGGAGACCTATCCCATTGAAAAGAAATGATATCCGCATCCAGTTTTCCAAACCTATCCAAAACGTCATCAGGATTGCCTAGTTCAAGGTGAAGACTGAATGGCTTGTTCGAATAAGGTCTTAAAGCTGTCAGGTGATGTGGGGATAAAGCAATATTGGAAACGTAGTGTCCGTCCATCACGTCAAAATGGAATGAGTCTACCCCTGCTTGCATAGCACGGGTAACATCCCTCGCCATATTGGCGTAATCTGCAGCGAGAAGTGAAGCAGAAACTTCGATTTTTCGATGATCCATCATTTCCAAAGAGTATCCACCAGTTTTCGTAATTCGCGGGCAGCTTCAGCCGGGTTCGGTTGAGCTGTTATACCACGCCCAATGACTATAGCGTAAATATGAATATCTTTTAACAGGGGCAGAACATCTGCATTCAAACCACCAGCAATCGCTACATCCAGACCATCTTCTACCAGAGTTTTGACAATACTTCGGGCTTTTGTATCCCATAAGGCACCAGCGTTCAATTCTTCGTCGATACTTCGATGGATGAGCACCAGGCTTACACCCTGTTTTTTCAAGTCGATAGCTAACGCCACAGGATCAGCCACACCGGTCATATCCACCTCAGCCCGTTTACCCCATTTATCGGCTTCTTTCTGTACACCTAAAATGGTGGCGCGGGTTGTGATTCCCTGAGTGGTAACAATGTCAGCACCTGCTTTGAAGGCCATTTCAGCTTCATAAGCACCCACATCACTGGATTTTAAATCAGCCAGGATGAGTTTTTCCGGAAAGACTGCTCGTAGCTGTCGCACGATACCGATCCCCTCCGATTTAATCAGGGGTGTTCCAGCTTCTAAAATGTCGATATAAGGTGCACATTTTCGAGCTAATTCCAATGCTTGGATTCCATCCAATGTATCTAGAGCGAGTTGTATTTTTGGGGGCATCATTATCTCCGATTCACATTAGTGAATATATTGTAACCTATGTGAAGTATACTCATGGGATTCTTTTTTGTCAATGAGTGTATTGATATTTTATGAAAAGCGCCTTACCGGTCTCGGTAAGGCGCTTCATCGATCTATTTACTTCCGCTTATTTCTTTCATTCCTGGCGTAGTACGCAGTTCCTATGATCCCTATAAACATTCCTACCAAAGAGAGTGCATAGGAGAAGAAATTTAGAAAGAACGTAGACTTCAACACGTGGATAACCATAAGAAGAGGAAATACAACACCTAGTATCATAAACAAGGCTCCAATGATTATCAAGCGCGTGGGAGTCAGCCACTTCATCATTGTTTCATTAACCAGCAAGAAACTAAATGACCGGGTTCTGGTTCGAATTCTGGCGGGACATCCACATCGCAAAGCCCTTTCATAATATGTGGGCAGCGAGGGTGGAAACGACATCCTTCAGGAGGTTTTACCAGACTTGGAGGTTCCCCTGGCGGGACTGATTTCTGAACAGTTGCATTATTAGCATCAGGGTCAGAAGTAGCTTCAAGCAAAGCAAAAGTATATGGGTGCTTGGTGTTATGAATGATCTGAGCAACACTACCCTTCTCGATCACCTGTCCGGCATACATAACAAATATTCTTTCAGAGAAGTAACGTACAGTTGAAAGGTCATGGGTGATGTAAATAACACCTAAATGATGCTGCTGTTGCAAACCACGGAGAAGCTTGAGGATTTCCACACGGACGGATGCGTCCAGCATAGAAACAGGTTCATCTGCGATCATCAGAGCAGGATTCATAATCATGGCACGTGCAATAACGACACGCTGCTGTTGACCACCGCTGATCTGATGAGGAAATTTTGCCATAAATTCTTCTGCAGGGCTCATTTTTACTTCTTCGAGAGCCTTCTTCACCCGATCAAAACGCTCCTGGGCATCTTTGATTCCATTGATCTTTAACGGTTCTTCCAGAATGTTCTGAACTGTCATAAATGGAGGCAAAGCACCGTAGGGATCCTGTTGAACATAACCGACATGAGAGCGATATTCTTTCAAATCACTGGCTTTTAAGTTGTTGATGGGGGTGCCTTGAAAGATAACTTCACCTTTTGTGGGTCGGTTGAGACGAAGAATAGTTCGCATTAAGCTAGTTTTCCCACAACCGCTTTCTCCAACAATGGCGATTGTTTCGTCGTCGCGCAGATTAAAGGTCACCCCGTCCACTGCGCGCACATATCCAGCATGTCCAAAACCAAATCTTCGTAGTTCAAACCAGACATGCAAATCGTTAACCGAAAGCAAGTTTCCGTTGTGAGAAGTATTCACTTCAGCGTTGCTCAATGGTGTGTTCATTTCATTTTTGAGTTCTTTTTCTTTATTCATAAGGCACTCGTCATCACGCGTATAACCAGCATTTGACTCGATCATCATCGATTTGGATAACCGGTGGTTCTTCGGAACATTTCGCAAACCTGCGCGGGCAGCGAGCTGCAAACCGGCAGCCAACTGGCGGGTTGATCAGACTTGGTGGATGTCCGGTAATAAAATCTGGTTCTTCAGTGCCGCGTAATTTTGGCACACTTGCCATAAGCTTCACTGAGTACGGATGCCGTGGCTCCTTAAAGAAATCCTTTGCCCAGCCAACTTCAACGATCTGCCCGGCGTACATCACGGCAACACGGTCTGCTAGCTCACTGGAGGTAGCAATATCATGCGTGATCAGTATGAAACTGGTCGCCATCTCAGCTTTGATCCGTTTAAGAAGATTGAAAATGTTCGCCTGAGTTAAAACATCGAGTGCCGAGGTTGGCTCATCGAGCATAACCAGGTCAGGTGCAGTGACCAGTGCCATTGCAAGTGCAACCCGTTGGCGCATACCACCAGATAACTCAAAGGGGTACCGGTTGATGAAGTCTGTCGGCACGCCAACGTGTTGGAACATCTTGATTGCCTGTTCCAAAGCTTCTTCTTTCTTTACACCATAATGAACCATCATAGGTTCAGCTACCTGGTCACCCACGCGCAGAACCGGATTCAGGCTGTTCATAGCAGCCTGGGGTACAAGTGACATTTTGATCCAACGGATTTGTTTACGGTATTCTTCATCGGACAAAGCCATTGTATCGGTTTCATGGAGAAATACTTTACCGCTGTAATGCTGCACATTGCGAGGCAGCAACCTTAATACTGCTTTTGCAAGTGAGCTCTTGCCACAACCAGATTCACCTACAACAACTACCGCCTGATTTGCACGTAATCGGAAATTTACTCCATCAACAGCTTGTACTGTGCCTTTCGTTGTGCGAAAGTGGAGTTTTAAGTCTTGAATATTTAGAATGACATTGTTATTTTCTGCCATGGCTTTACATGCCTCTCAGTCTTGGGTTAAAGATTCGGTCGAGAGCAAACCCCAGCATAGCAAAACCAAGACCGGTGAACATCAAGAGTATTGCTGGTTCAAGAATCCAATAGTAATATCCTTTATATAATGCACCGTTCGTATCAGCATCGTTAATGATTTTGCCCCAGGTTGGTAAGGTGGGATCACCCAGACCAAGAACTGCCAACGATGCCTCAAGGAATACATAAGACGGAACGGCAGATACCAGCGCAGGGATAAGCAAGGGGATAATACGAGGTATCAGGTACCTAAAGATGATACGCATGTCACTGGCACCATACGCTCGTGCTGCTTCTATATACGTCGATTCTTTTACCTGCAGGAATATCGAACGATCAGTTTTAATCGTTCCTGTAAAGATGCTCAGAGCGATTGTTGCTCCCAGGATTACCCAAATACTACGGGAATAGAAAGCACCTACCATGATAAGAATGGAAAGAAACGGCAACACAATGTTGATTTCGGTGATGCGCTGAATAAGTTCATCTACCCAACCGCCAAACCAGGCACCAATAGCAGCAATGATCATCGTAAGTACATTGGTGCCCAAGGCTGCTAATAAACCGAATGCAAGCGCAATTGGCGCTCCCCATAGTATAGCGACAGTTAGGTCTCGTCGATAATGATCGGTACCAAATAAACCTGCCACCAAACCATGTGAAACAAATTCAACATTGATGTCTGAATCTTTTTCAAATGTGGTTCCCTGGATCTTCAGTGTATAAATCCCTTTTTGAATAACAGGCGGAGTTGATTCAGGAAAAGAAAATATTCCCACTACAGGATTAACTTCTGCTTTCATGATCCTGTTGACACGTTTCTGCAGGCGTTCGTCCTGTGAAAAACGGATGGTCTGTTTCTTATTTAAACCAAAATCACCTATTTTAAATTCAGTTCCATCTGGCTGGATCATCGTAACTGAAACAAAGGGACCTTTGTTCACAAATGTGGTACTGAAATACAGGAAAAGCTCCTGAGGATAATCATCGTATTGAAAATCAAAGGAGTAGGAGAAGTCAATTGCAGCGGTTCCATCTTCTCTAACAGTGACCTGCTTGGAAAATCCATTTTCGCCGCCTTTAACTGCAAAAGATTCAGGCAATTTTTCCTTAGTGAACCAGTTGAACCAGACAGGGGGTGCATTTTTGGGGTTCTGGTACCAGACATCTTCCCCACCGCGCCATAACCGGATGGCTTCAGAATAGGGTATTTTGATCATGGCAAAGATGGCGAGTGTGATCAGCAACAGTACAACGATCGATCCAAAGATAGCTGATGGATAATTCTTGATTTCTTTGAAAGCATTCTTTATTGTGTTCATAATTATTTCGTCCCGCCGCCAACTTTGACCCGAGGATCAACAATGGCATATACGAAATCGAGCAAGAAGACCGTTATTGCCAGCAAATAAGCGTAAATAATAGTAGATCCAACAATTACCGGAGTGTCATAAGCACCGATCGCACGAAAGATCGTTCTACCAAGACCAGGCCATAAGAAAACGGTTTCAGTAATAGTTGCACCGCTCCAAAGAGTAATGACTAATAGGGCGAAATTTGTGATGATGTTTGGCAATGTGGGGCGTAGAATATAGCGTCTTTCGATTTCTCCGGATGTGAGACCTTTTGCTTTTGCCATATCTACGTAATCTTCACTGGAGTAGATTAAAAAGAAAGTGCGCCAGTTGTAAATACTTATAAACAATGTAGCGAAGAACAGCGATCCTGCGGGGAGTATCAAATGCTTGAGAAGACTTAATGTATAGCCCACGGTAGTCTCAGGAGGTGGAGAATCAACCATCCCGCCAAAGGGCAATATTTTGAGCACCGCTGCAAATATCAGGATGAAGAAAATACCGTAAAACCATGGTGGAACTGATGAAGTTGGTGAAAGGGTTATCACCAGCTTATCCCAGAATGATCCATAAGATCGCGAAAGGCGTAATGCAACGAAAACACTAAAGAAAAACAAAAACAGTTCGGATGTACCCATCAACAGTAAAGTTGCAGGTAATCGCTCCAACAGGATCAAACGAACTGCGCGTGAGCCATGATCGCTTACCATATAAGTAGCTCTTCCCAGGTTAAGGGTAAGCGCGTCGCCCAAAAACCGAAAAGAGCGAATGATGAACGGGGTATCCAGGCCTATTCGATGCTCTTCAAGGGCAATCATTTCTTCTACCATCGCCCTGCGTGCTTCAGTAGAGATCGGTTTATTTGCAGTCATGGCTGCAACCTGCATATTCACACGCTCTCTAATATCATTCCGCATCATGGTATCTACATAGCCCCCCATATTAGCGATTAGAATGGTAATGTACACCGCAATGACAATGGTGATCAGCATCATCAATATTCTGGCTGATGTGAAGCGTAAAAGTCGCTTAAACGTCATCAGTCCTGCTGATTCAGTTTTTGCTTTTTTTGTTATTTCAAGAGTTTCTGAGGTCATAAAGTACCCTCTTTATCGAGATAGATAGGGGCAAGTTGTTTAACTTGCCCCTATACATAGTTGAGATACTACAAATCTTATTGCGTGACGAACTCAACAGAAGCAAATGTTGGTTGGCTCACGACCGAAGGCACTACAGCAACCTCAAGCTTATTGGAACCAGCTTCAAGTTTTTCGGTATCAGCAGCAGATAAAGTTACACTGTACTGACCTTCTTCTACCAGTTGTGCTTCGGTAACAAGGACGGTTGCACCCGTGGCATCGTAGAGCATGACTTTGACAGTCTTGATATCAGCGCTTGCATAAGGTTCACCCTGGAAGGTTACGTATACATCGAAGGTAGCTTCGCCACCAATGGTAACCTGTCCGGGACCATCCAGCTCAACTTCTGCGATTTTTGGAACACCGTAGTTTGCCCAGCGATCAGCCAGATCTGGGTAATCTGCGAAGTTCTTGAGGGTAAGGGTCTTCTCAGTCATGAAGACTTTGTCAAGATAATATGGGCCAGTGCCAATCCAATAATGACCATGGTCTTCGTACCATGCTTTCATATTGGCGTAGCGGGTAGCAGCTTCTTCAGCCGTCACATATTGGCTCATGGTTGGAGCATATGGAATGTAGGATTCAGCAGTTGCCTGTTCCAGGTACTTGGTCAGGATTTCGAGGCTTGGGCCGCCAATGTAGCTTGTCTGCTCAATTTCGGCGGGGCCAGCTTTATCAACAGAGTAAGCGACTTCGCCAGCGGCTTCGGCAAGGTTACCGATCGCCAGGGCATCCCATGAAGCTTCACCAAAACTGTACTGTGGCCAGAGATCTGGGACGAGCAGTTCTGCATCAGTCAGGGTGATGTCGCTGTAGAAATCAATTACCAATGGATCAGTGGAGACGATCTTGACACCCTTGAACTGGCTCATGAAGACTTCGTAGTTTGGAACAGCCTGTGGGTCATAGATAGCGCTTTCTTCTTTGGCGCGATCGAAGGTCATGATCAAGCTCATGACAATGTCGCCCAAGGAGAATGCAGAACCATCGTGCCATTTGACGGTTTCGAACAGGTCAGCAGGATAATAGACAGTGGTCTTGCGCAGAGCAGTTTGACCTTCGGGGAATTTTGTTTCTGCGGTTACGAAGGTCTGAGTGGTTGCATCCCAGTCTACCCATACATCACCAGGAACCTGAATTTCAGGTGCAAAATTGAGAGTTACCCAATCGAGGGTCTTGCCAACAGGGAGACCTTCTTTGACAGTAACTTCAGCTTTTTCGATGCGCAGTGGCCATACAAGTCCGGTATAGGGATCGTACATGACATCATCACCGGCGGTGGCGCGGTATGCACCAGCATCGTATGCCCAGTTAGAACCAGCGATAGCATTCCATGGATCGCCAAACAGGTCCTGAGTTGCCCATCTAAAGGTGCCGCCTTCTTCTCCTTCGAAGCGAAGAGTGTAAGGCCAAATTTGGGCGCCCTGAACACCAGCAGCCAGGTCAGCGGTTGCAATGACGTTCTGAGCATAGGGGATGAAGCCCTTGCCATCAATGAGGAAGAGCTGCAGTGAGTCTTGCAGGGAGAGTTCCATGGCGCGAGCCATCATGTTATGGCGTTCCTCGAGGTCTGCGTAATCGGAGACTGCGAGTTTGTCACCAATTTCCTTGAATTCAGGATCGGAGACATTTGCCATGAATGCGGGAATACCCTGTAAGGATGAATCCAGGTACATTTCCTGGAAGATGTTGCTCTCATCGCGGTCGATGATGGTGGATGACCATGCAGCGGTATAGAGGTTCCATAAACCATCGGAAGGAGTGGAGCCAATCCAGATTGGAGAGGCTTCGGAACCAGTCTTCATCTGGCGATCAACGGTGAAGCCAATGGATTCGAGCTGTGCAGCTACATATTCACCAATCGGGATACGAGTCTTGTCAGAGTCGTTGCGGATGATAAAGATCAGGCTGACAGGTTCGCCATTGAATGTCCATTTGCCATCAACCAATTCAGCGCCCATGCCTTCCATTTCAGCGGTAATAACTTCTTTACCTTTATCTGGATTGTAGGCATAGTAGGTTTCCAGGCTGCGGGCGGTATCGATCAGGTCTACGTAATCGGGACCCTGGGTCTGAATGGCGAAGAATTTAACCAAACCACCACCAGCGTAAACTTCCTGATTGATGTAGTTGCGGTCAATCATCCAGTTCATTGCTTCGCGGATTTTGCGATTGGAGAATGGATTTAATTTTCCATTTGTGAATTCAGCCGGGTTGAAGAGGATGTCATAATACAGACCGTTTGAGGTCGAATATTTGACGCCAGCTTCTTTAATGGCGGGCAAATCTTTGGATGAAAGGGCATCTGCATAGATATCGATAGCGCCAGCCTGAATCTGGGTTAACGCCGAATCAGAATCTACAACAGAGAAAACGATCTCATCCAGCCAACCACCATGGCGGGTTGTCGCGGGGACAACTTCAGTTGGCTCTGGAGTTGCGGCTTCTGTTGCAACTTCGGTGGCAACTGGGGCTTCAGTCTGTACTGGGGCCTCAGTAGCAGTAGCCTTTGGTTGGCAGGCAGTCAAAACCATGCTTGCAACGAGTAAAAGGCCTACTACAAACATAAAACTCTTTTTAGACATGCTTATTCCTCCTTAGAATTTGATTAACACGAACTTTTAGAAAGGATAGTTTCTTATCCATATCTACCTTGTTTGTAAAAACCACCTCCTTTCAAAGAATGCACTTGCTTTTTCCCATTATGCCTGGTTAGTTACCTGGCGATGGCACAGAAAATACTGTTTCATGGTAATGTTCTTAATGGAGCAGCAGGTTTAATGTCGCTCCTCTGTGGAACAATTCTAATTACTGTGCAAAATATGTCGCGCCCGTGGCGAAAAATCTTGCCTGGTGTTTGTGCGGTTAGAAAGGAATTCATTACTTAAGATATTACGAACATTGTTGTTCAATAAACTACTTTTCATAAATCTATTAATAATGCAAAATTGGCGCGCTCCATAAGATGCAGGATTCGCCAATTGGGTATTCTTCATTTTTTTCATGCACTTTGTACTACCGGGAGTTACCGAACCATTGTAGCCCACTCAGTAAACTCTCCTCATACAGAAAAATAATTTATCACGAGAGACAAATTAATCATCTGATGATTTTACTACTCATCAGTTTTCTTTGTCAACCTGAACATCATGCTTACCCAACGAAATCATTATACAAGGTATCAAAACTGATGTCAAACGAAATGACAATTATAAATATCATATCATTTTGTCACTTTCTTTATACGGGATCAATACAGAAGACTGAATCGTGGTCTGGTATACTTAATGCGCTGTTAATGCCTTACGCAGAAAAATCAAAAAATTTAGCAAAAATAGATGGATTGATTTTTATGTCTCCTCGGGAAGCTGTTCAAAAAGCAAAGAATCTCTGGATCAATTTCATTCAAATATTACACTCTCTTGATCAACGGTTGAAAGGTTGGCCAGGTATTTTTGTTCGGGCAATACAATGCACTTTTCTTCCACGCACTGGGCTTCAGGCTGCGGCAATTGCATATTTTGCTTTGCTTTCACTTTTCCCATTAATACTATTGATCGTTTCCATTTCCAGCATCTGGCTTGGTAATATGATCGACCAACACCAGATCATCAGCAATCTCGAATTTATTGCCCCTGCACTTGGGCAATTAGTAGGTGACAACGTAGATGAGATCATCAAATCTCGTGGCACAATATCTGGTTTTGCGGTGATCAGTCTTTTTTGGACAGCATCCAGCATTTTTTATTCTCTAAACCGTTCATTTAGCGAAATATGGAACCATGAGAATAGCCCTTCATTGTGGAAAAGAAGGGGAGTAGCACTATTAATCGTTGTCTTGATTATTGGTCCTTCTCTCTTTCTGGCATCGTTTGCGGGAAGCATTCTCAGCAGTATGCGTAAAATATTGCCTGAACCCATACTGGCGTTGCGTGGAGGTATAAGCCTGTTCTTTGCTATAGTGATGGATATTCTCATGTTCTACGTACTTTATCTGTTATTCCCGCATGGGAAATCAACCTGGAAAAGAATTATTCCCGGCGCAGTGGCAGTTGGATTATTGTGGGAAGTTGCAAAAAAGGGATTCCTATATTTTATCTCCAGCTATCTTTCTAGGTCTAACCTGGTGTATGGTTCACTGGCAACGATCATTGCCTTTATGACCTGGGCTTATATTAGCTGCCTTTTGCTATTTCTTGGAAGTTACATCAACTATTATGTTTATAACGTGAAGGTGTTAAAAAGAATTCCTGATAAGGTATAGCAAAAAGGGATTGAAACTCTTTGGCGAGGTTTCAATCCCTTTTTATTTCTATTTTTCTTCTGCTATTCAGGGTCACCAAAAAAAGTATCGTTTAGGTCTGACAATGCTTTTAAAGCAGCTTCAGCATCTTCGCCTTCCGCGTGCAGGGTAATTTCTGCATTTTGGTTTGCGCCTAGAGTCAGTACATTAAGAATGCTTTTGGCGTTTACCGTTTTATCGCCACAGGTAACAGTAATGGTAGATTTATATTTTGTCGCTTCGCGTACAAATACGCTAGCTGGCCGGGCATGCAACCCTACCTTATTCTTGATATGGAACGTGATCTCAGGCATTCTGTTCTCCAGCTTCTTCTTTTACTTTTAACAACTCGACAATTTTTTCTATCGATAAAAACTTTTGTAGATTCTTAACAGTGCTTCGATAAACTCGAACACTTCCAGGGGGAGATAAAAAGGGTATTTTTGATCCTTTTATTGTCTCTTCCCAGGGAAGATTGGCTTTTTTAAGAAGGTGAACCAGGCTGCTTGCGTTTTTCTTTTCTATCTGGCTGCCGTAATTTTCCTTGATATTTTCAAGAATTGCCTTGCTGGTGCGATTATAGTTGAAACGAGAGATCACCACGAGAATAGCATAGGCAAGGATCAAACCATTGATCCAAAAACTGTTCGCAATGTAGAAATCCAGAATCGCTGAACCGAAATGACCTATTGTAGAACGAATAAATGCATCTATCATGATAGTTTTTGAGAAGTATCGGGGTGGTCTGGGAATCCACCCCGATTATATTAAACAGATTTATTCGCTTGCTGTTTCTTCAGGCGCGCCGGCGACAACTTCCCATTTGTGGGAATTCTTCAGATAGAAGAATATCGCAACAGCTAACAATGCGGCGATTATAACCAGACCAAACCAACCCAACCATTGGGATAATCTGGTGAATAACCATACAGGCCATAAGAAGCCATCACCAATACTGGTGATCTTCACAGCGTTTTCAGGTGCAGCAAAATTGGAAGCGATAGCGGTTTGGGTGAAAATATCCGCGAGACCGGTTGCAATGTAGAAGCCCAGGATCAATTCCAGCATACCCGCGATAACCATGCGAACGATGTTTCCTTTCATTAAAGGAGCGAATAAGGCAACCACAAATGGGATGATCGCCAGGTCAGCGAACAAGATCACGCGGTTGCCAGGTAGGATGATCGAAAGGAGGACAGCGATCGGGACCAGAAGCAAAGCGGTTGAAATAGCAGCGGGGTGTCCGATCAAAATGGCGGAATCAAGACCGATGTAGATTTCTCGACCAGCAGCGCGTTTTTTCATAAATTCGCGTGCTGCTTCAGAAACCGGGATCAAGCCTTCCATCAATATTTGCACCATGCGGGGCAGTAAAAGCATGACTGCAGCAAGATTCATGGCGGTACCGAGAACTTTGGTGAGTACTGTCACAAAATCACCAGCGTTGTAGAATGCCAGAATGCCCAGGATCAAACCAATAACCAGGCCAAGGATGACGGGCTCGCCAAATACACCCCAGCGTTTTCGAATGGTTTCCGGATCAGCTTTTAATTTATTCAGTCCTGGGATCTTATCCACAATCCAATTGGTGACTATGGCAAAGGGAACGCCAGGAGCGGTAGTAAGGTGAGGAATGGAGATTCCGGGAGTCCCATAGAAGGATTGCACAGCCTTGGCAGTCCAGTCACCCAGGAAAAGTGCTAATGCGGCTGCAATTGCGGCGGCAACCAGCCCCATGCCCAAGCTACCGGTAGCAGCTAAAACCATGGATCCTACAAATGCAAAGTGCCAGTAGTTCCAAATATCGATATTGAGGGTTTTGGTTATTTTCAAAACCAGGAAGATGATATTGACCAGAATAGCGATGGGAATAACCCATAACCCCACCTGGCTACCAAATGCAATGGATGCCGCTGAAGGCCAACCAACATCCATAACATCTCGCTGGATATTGAGATTGGTTACCATTGCTTGACCAACGCTTGAAAGGTTGCTCCACATCAGGCCAATGATCAGGTTGATGCCAATGAATGCGATACCGATGGTTACTGCTGCGCGGAAAGCTCGTCCAGCTTTTGCACCCATGATGATCGCAATGATGAAGATGATGATAGGTAGCAAAACTGTTGCACCCAATGTATCAACAAACATCTTCAGACCAGTAAGAAAACCTTCCATTGTATTTTTCTACTCCTTTCCTTGATTCTGATAGTTGGGGTTTGGGAAATGAGAAGTTACTTCTTTTCAAGGATTGCCGCGATTTGGTCGAGAACCTCTTCTTTCCCAATTCCGGTGAGAAAAGCAAGCGTTTGAATAACCGGCACTCCCAGATTGCCGGGGACTGGGGTAGTTGTAACTACCAGGTCCATACCCTGCACCAGGCTTGGCACTTCTGAAGCCTTGCACTGGCGAATGGTCACGTTAATTCCGCGATCTTTCATCGCTTCTTCAATAGCTATTGCCACCACAGTTGAGGTGGCGATCGCAGTACCACAAGATACTAAGATTCGTTTCGGTAATACCATTGATTAGCTCCTTTAAATCCAAAATAGAATAGGAAACAAATTAAATTATCTCCAGTATTAATATCCTATTTTAGAACAACAATAATACCAAAAATGAGTTAAAGAAAAAATTTTGTGTACGCTTTACTGATCCGTATCTATGCACTTTTCAAAGCGTCTAAAAGAACCTTAAGGTTTTCTGCTCGAACTAAATTTCTTACCAACTCTGGGTTTTGTAATACACCAGCGACTTCTTGCAGCATTTCGATTTGCGATTTTGGTTGATCTAATGCCAGCACAAATACTAACTGTACATCGACATTTTCTTCTGGATTTACCATATTATGAAAAACAACAGGCTTTAAAAGCGTAGCCAGCCCAATTCCTGATTTCACCACATGTGCTATATCGGTATGCGGTATTGCAGCGTTAAACTCACCACTTAAGGGAAGCCCTGTGGGAATATTCTTTTCACGTTCAAGAGCATTTTCTATGAATGTGTCGTGAACATAACCAGCATTGTAAAGCTTTTCCCCTACCGCACGAATGACTTCTTCAGAATTGCTCGCATCTGAACCAAGTATGATCGCTTCGGGAACTAGAAATTTAAGCAGCTTCGTCGTCAAAGTTTTTCCTCCTGAAGAAATTCGTCCTCTGAAGAAAAATATCAGTATATTCCAAGCTTTTTCATAAATTTCTTAATTGCTTTTAAGTATAACACTCAATTTTATTTTTAGCTTCTATTTTGGGGAATTTCACAAGGTGAACTTTTTTGTAACCTGACTATCATTGCAAACCCCTACATAGTATCAGTCATGCTGAACGAAATGAAGCATCTTACTCTGTGCATTAAAGAAACTTCCAGGCAAGATTTCCACAAGCACTAAGTAAGGTAAGGTGTTTTTTCGTTCAGGGTGATGATGAATAACCGTGCGGGATTCTCTTCGGGGAACCTAACTTGTTTTACCTACTGAATCGTTTTCTCCTGAGCCTGAACCTACAAAAAGCTTTCATGCGAACCCTTGTGCTAAACCCATACATATTTTTTAGTGCTTTTTGTGGTAAGCCATCTATTTTTCCCAACATTTCATCCACGATTCATACACATCATGATCTGGTCCCATCACAGATTGATATAAAGCATTCGCCCCAATACTGAATCCTCCAACAAACCCTACGAGCGCACCCATCCGCTGCAAGCGTTTCAAGCCTTCTGTCAGCAGAGCTTTTCCCAACCCCTTTCGTTGATGGGCAGGCACGGTGGCTACTGGCTCGAAATATGCTGTTCGGGTAACATCATCCAACCAGATCGTACAGAAGGAAGCGATTGACCCGTCTGGCGCAACTGCCACAAGGTCAAGGTCGCGGCGGTATAACGGTGCAGTCTGGATGTTACGGTACCATGTTGCATCATTGCGATTATCCACGGCGATGGCAATATCTCCATCATGAAAACCCAATCCAGAGGCATAGCAGCGCTCAAGCAATTCCAATCCATCACCCAGCGATCGGATGGAGTATCCAGCAGCCAGAGGCACATCAGAAATTGGAGTATTAAGGGTGCGCCGCCACTGCACTTCGGGATCACCTTTTTTCTCATAACCGTACTGGTGCAAAATCTCCTGGCGTATGGTATCTTCGGCTGGAGACCATATCAGCAGGGATTTGGAACCATCGGGTTGTTTTTCACACAGATGCTCTTCTGCTTTAAGAAGCATATCTTCCACCATCATGGGGGTATCATAATTGGGATGAATATTGAAATGCACTTCTCCCAGTCCCCCATCGGGCATCATAAATGCTGCCAGTTTCCCATTATCCTCCCAAAGATACGCCACATCATTCAGAGTGATCTTTGCACAATTCATACAGCCATGCCAGCGCGCATAATCGAGGCGCGCCACATGCCAGCTTTGTTCACGAAGCTCATGCAATATCATCAATTCGCGTAAGAATTCACGCATATGCCAGTAATCGTCTTCGGTTTGATAAGCACGAAAAGTCAGAGACATAAGAACTCCTTTTGATCGAATTCTGCCAAAATAAAGGCATGAACCAGATGATGATTTATTGCTGGCCTTATAGAAACAGGAATATGATATTCTATAATAAATGTTCTCTTAAGGGAAAGGAGGCTGAAATGAAACCAAAACGCCGAAAATCCTTCAGGAACATTGGGTGCTTTGTTATAGTTCTTCTTGTGATAGGGGGGGTAATCGCATTGGTGATTAATTACGTCGCTAATCCACCTCCCGACGTGTCAAGTACATCGCCTAAACCTGGATATTGGCAGGGAAATAGAGCAAATTTCGTAGTGACATCTGACGGGAAGATCAATGATTTCACAGTCAATGCCGCCAATACCCAACTAGTCTATTGTTCCTGGGGATGGCAGGATGGTCCTCAACTCGAAAATAATCGTTTTGAAAAAAGCATAATGTCATCTTATAGTGAAAATTCGGTGACAGGTTACTACGCCACAGATAACAAATTTCATGGAGATTACCATCTTCAAATATGCGGACAATGGATTCTTTCCAAGGGATCAGCGAAAGAAGGTTCATGGGAAGCAGAATGGGTTGCGGGAAGCAAACCTAAAGAATAGTAAATTCATCATATTATTCTTAGTCTTGCAGCCTGGTCTTTATTTCCAATATTTCGTTCATATGGGTGAGAAGATGGCGTGAGGCAGGCATCAGCAGCAACCCCTTCACGTCACGCTTTGACCAGTAATCCGCAATGGAACGGCTTCCCTCAACGATAGCGCCCTGCTGCCAGACCAACTCCATGCGGGCAGGTTCCACCTTTCGAGTCAGATCAGAGGCGGTCAACTCCTGGGCGATCTGACGCGTGCGTTTCCCCACCTCCAGGCGATACTCGCGCAATGCGTGGATGTCTACCTGCTCACTGAAGTGGAGGATTTCTTCCCGACTCATGGTGTTGCCTGTGTCCACCAGGTTGATACCCAGCTTCTTCAGCCAATCATCCTGTAGTAGCACCTGCGGAGTGCCCGCCACCAGCAGATTCATGGTGATATCTTCGCAGCGCGCCATGTGCCACAATAACCATGCAATCGTATGATCCTGTCCTTCAGGGATCACTCTATACTGCTCTTCGGTCACTCCTGCCAGTACGGTATCTTCATACGACCAGGTGGATGGGTCAGCTACTCTGACAGAATGCATCATGGCGTGTTGGGTGAAGAACAAACGCATGCCCTGTTCGAATTGCGCCGGGTTCTGCAGCAACTCGCGCAACACCGTTTGCTGATGATTGCACAACCTGCGATAGGAGTCGATTGAGGTGATCGTCATACAAATATTATACAAGAAACGAATTCTTGTATAATTACCTAGCTGTATAACGCACACCCAGCAGGGGATGTTCACTGGAGAAAAGATCAGGCAGGGAGATACCATGAAACAAGAGCTGAACGACCGCAAATGGGTAAAGGATTTTTATGATTCTGCTGCCGAATGGTGGGGTGAAAGCTGGTACGAGGGAGAGAACCTTCAGCCGCGTCTCTCCCTGGTAGAACGCCTGATTGGCAAAGCCCCCAGGAGACTTCTCGAACTAGGCGCCGGCACCGGTGAGACAGCCGGATTCCTGGCTGCGGCGGGATATTCGATCACTGCGGTCGACCTGAGCGCCCGGAATTTCAAACTATTGACAGAAGTATCGAAGAAATATCCCGGCGTCATTCCCATCCAGGGTGATTTCCTGACTGCTGCAATACCCGGGAAGTTCGACGCAGTCTGCCTGTTCGAGACTTTCGGAATGGGTTCTGATGCCGATCAACGACACCTGCTGCAGCGCATTGCTGGAGAATGGCTCTTGCCTGATGGAGTGGTGCTGATGGATGTATACCATCCTTTCGGTCCGGTGAAATGTGCCGGTAACGAACATTTGTTGGACCGTCTTGAGGGGGTGCCCGGTTCGGTGGATATGACCGAGCGCAGTACCTTCGATCCGGTATTATGTCGCTGGATCGACGAGTGGGAGCCGGTGCAAAATAAGAAAGCCATGCGCAGGCAATCGGTGCGCTGTTACACACCAGCAGACCTGCTCCTGCTGCTTGAAACCACACCTTTCAAGGTGGTACATACCGAATTCAATGGTGTGCCTTTCGATCCACAACCCAGTGTCATTAATCACGAGAGTCCCATCCTTGATTATGAAAAGAATTACGCATACACTGTGCTTCTAAAACGCAAATAAAGAAAAAGGATACGAATTCGTAGCATGAAAAGAGTGTGGTCAAAATGTGATCACACTCTTTATAGATTCAAGTTCCTCACCAACATTGTGTCAGTTAAAGTTTCAGTTGCTTCGCTTCCTCAAGATAGCAGAAGACTCTCGTACCTTTGGGCTTCAATTCCCCACTATCCTCCCACCTTCGTGCCGCATTCCGGGCAGAATTTGGCACCTTTCAGCTCTGCACCACAGGAAGGACATTGGGTTACCACGGGAGCGCGCTCGATCTTTGTGCCGCACTCCGGGCAGAACTTTGCGCCATGCACTTCTGCCCCACAGGAAGGGCATTTATCAGCCGCAGGCTGCACCATAGGGGTGCCACATTCCGGGCAGAACTTGGTGCCCGGGGCAGCCATTACGCCACAGGAGGGGCATTTGGCAGTGCTGGATTGCGCTTGCTTTATCGAGCTTTCAACGCTCTTGAGCGCACCGCTCAAGCCAAAAGCATCCGCAAAACCTTTAATGGCTGCACCCGCCTGGGCACCGCGGGCTTCTGCGATCTCGCTGGTGCGCGGGCTGTCATCCTGGCAGAAACCGCTCTGGGTATCAAAATCTGAAAGGCAAACGATCCGCCCGCAAGTGGGGCATTCGCGGAAATGTGGCTGCACCTGCAGCCAGGCTTTTTCAAGCTGCTGCGGATTCAATTTATAGCTATACCGTGGATCCTCTCCCAACACATTCTCAGCGGCTGCACTGCCAACCAACGGAACTTTCCGCAGCAAACCGCCCAGGGCTTGCTTCCCCAGGTCTTTTGAGGCGGTGTCTATATAATCGGGTTGACTGCGGAATTCGCGTGAGCAACTCTCACAATAGAAGACAGCATACGGACCGGCGCCATCATTGCGCACATCATAGTTCGGCATATGAGAGAAAGAACCCATAAGTACCTCCAGTCTAAATTTTTATGCGTAAGTGAATAGAAATAGTATACATAGAGACAATGTTCATGGCAACTTGCCAGCTTCTAAATAAAATGATACACACCGTCTGTCATTGGGTAATGCGTTTTGCATGTAATACAGTGCATACCTCCAGCATCCTTTTCCAGGTCGCCGTGACACTGCGGGCATCGCATCAGTTGCTCTAAAGGCAGCATGGACACATCCATGCGCTCCCCCGACTTCAAGGCATCCACAAATATCCACGGGGCGACCGCCTGGCTGGCAAATAAAGGTGCAAGGGTTACTCCCAGCGGGAAATTTTTCCCTGCTTTTCCAAGGATGCCTGCAATTTTATCCAACACACCGGCACCCATTTCACGTTTGACCTGCAAGCCAACATCTTCTAAATTCTGATGAATATAGTGCGGGTGATGCATGAAAAACCGTTCCCATACCCAGGCTGGTTCCAGCTTATAGGGATGATAAGAGTTCTTTCCAACCAACCAGCGCAGCACCCGTTCGGCATTTTTCTTGTTGCAGTAAGAAAAGAGCAGATGTCCGCCAGGGGTTATCAACCGGCTCAATTCAGCCATCGCAGCATGTGTGTCGGGAAGATGATGCAGTACGCGCACCATCATAACCTGGTCAAATGCACCGTCGCGAAATGGTATGGCATGCAGATCACATGCCAGACAAATGGCACGCCCTCCTGAACGATGGTAAGCCTGCTTCAGCAGCGATTTAGAACTATCAAGCAGCACGATCTCATCACATTGTGCCTGGTATCGCTCCCAAAGACGCCCATACCCGCAGCCAATATCCATCATGCGGCGAGCAGGTAGGTGTAGCATCTTTGCCACAAGCACCTGCTCTAATTCATCAAGTTTTTGTTGTTGTATCCCCGTCCAGAAAATTTCGTAATCAGCATTTTCGTAAAGCTGATTTTCCTTTGTGTTTTCATCCACCTTCAGGACGAAATCTTTGTTCCCATCGGGCATTAAAAGATTACCTTTCGCAACCTCCCGGCAGGTTTATCCGTCTTACGGAAGCAAAGGATCGGCTCAGATGCCCAACGTGGCGAGAGGCGATAAAGCACATTAGTACCCAGCCGAAAGGTCAACGCTTTTAGGGGTGCAGTTTTACGCAACCCTTGATAAATAGTACTACTTTTCGGTAATGGTATATACACAGCTTCGGGTACAAACCCAAAGGTAGGAACATATTCCAGCATGGTGCGGTAGGTAAAGTAACGCACATGCCCAAAAAACTCATACCGCAGGTTCGCCTTCATGGGATCATGGAAGGTTCGCCCTGCCCAAACCACCGGCCATAGATAAAGCGGGCTGGCGTAGTTGGGGGTGGAAATATAGAAATAGCCTTCAGGTTCCAGGATGCGGTACACTTCTTTCAAGAACTCATCCACATGCAGCAAGTGTTCGATCGTGGATGATGAAATAACCGCGTCGAAGGAGCCATCAGCGATCGGAAAACCAGGCCCATCATTATCCAGGTTAAAACGCATGACGGGCAGCCCGGCCTGTTTCAGACTCATCAGGCAGGTTGGTGCCAGGTCATTACACATGATCATTCCCCCCTTGTAGTCCTTTTTGATCTGTTGGGCAGTGTAACCCACCCCTGCTGCCGAATCTAAAATACGCTTATGCTGCCTGTTCTCGAATATAAAAGGAAAAGCCCTGTGGCGTTCACGTATCAACGGCTTTTCCTCTGTGCCATGGGTCAATCGTTCTTCTTCCAGTTGAATTGCTTCAGTGCTCATAGTGATCCTCTTCCTTAACGTTAATCAGCCCTTTTCCCTGACAAACCATCCCGTACCAGGATTCTGACCCTTTTCATAAATGGACTCATATCATGGGAATCCAGAATGGCAAAAATATGGTCATTTTGATAAGGGGTGATGAATTTCTTCCAGGGATATTTTCTCTGCAGCACCCGTTTCAGGTGATAAGCCCAGTCGCGGGTCAGGTCAATCCAATAAATGCCTTTTCGATAATCCAATTGTGAGGGTATTTCTCCCAGCATTAAGTGACGGTAGTGAATCAAAGGGAAATTTACACCACAATATACTGCCAGCGCACCCGAAAGGTTATGCCGCCCATTCACTTCCATCAACTTATACACGCCGTCACGAATGTCTTGCTTGAATTCAGTGCAGGCAAACCCATAAAAGCCCATTGCCTTGAGAATGCGCCTGCCAGCCGCAATTACTTCCTGTTCATCTGCACTTACTGCGACACAGGGCGAACCAAGCTGTGGTGGCGCATTGCGAATCTTTCGAGCTGTGAATTCCACTAAAGGCTCGCCATCCAGGTAGTAAGCATTGTAATTCACACCATCCGCATCATCCCCCTGGATAAATTCCTGCAGCATCACTTCCAACCCTGCGTCAGCCGCATCACGATAAGCCTTCATCATCTGGTCAAAGTTTTGCGCCCGCACCATTTTGTGATGAAAATGGTCAAAATACACATGACTTTCACAGGGTTTCACCAGACAAGGATAGACAACTGTCTGTGCATATTGCTCCACATCCGCTTCAGAATGAGGGATCAAGGTGTGCGGTGCAGGAACCCCCGTCTTTTCTGCCAGAGCATAGGTGAGCTTCTTATCTATAAATTGTTGGGTAATCGTCCAATCAGTGCAGGCAACCGTATAATATTGAGATAATTCAGCCTTATGGTAAGAAATTGCTTTCAGGGATGCATCTGATGCTGGAAGCAGCATTGCCCCTTGATAATCATTGGCGAGATTGATCAGGAAGGCAATGAATTTTTCCTGCTGGTTTTCAGGATGCGGTGCATCAAGCAGCCTGCTCAAGTACCGTGAAACGCGCCCCATGTCGTCATGATCGTAACTTAGAACCACGCGTTCCATGGTTTGGTCTCGAAACGCGCGTATTACACCGAGACCAACCGTGTGGGCTCCCACAATGATCACAGGTGGCATGAGAGCCGGCTCAATCATTTATCCTCGATGGTTGATGAAGCATCATTCGATTGCTTTCCCGTCTCAGGTTCATGAATAAATCGAATAAGCAGTTTTGATATATAAAACGATCAATCATCAAAAATTGCTTTTGATAAAAACAAAAACTGTGAACAAACGAGGAATGATCCTCTGCGATGAAGGGAGTGGAAAGGATTAAACCAATTGACTACGTTGAGTATACAATTTTGCGGTTAAGAGAGTCAAGCAAAAGTTGTTGGTAGATTATCCAAATTCCATACCAGTTTTTCCTCTGAAACCCTGATAAAATCCAGGCATGCAGTTTGAAAATAGCAAATTTCGTGAAATTTATGCCCTGTTCGATGACCCTGTCACATCGCAGGATTGCGGCAGTCTGTGCGCACCCCACAACCCCACCGGTAAGCCCTTCTGTTGTGATATCTGTCAGGCGGTACCGGTGGTTTACCATCAAGAATGGGAGTACCTGCAAACTCATACAGACCTGTGGCATCTCTGGCGGGGAGATGAATGTCCGGCTGATCCAGTAGACCCGCAAGAGTTACTAAAAGATACCCCTAAACACATGTGTCTGCTTGCCTGTAAAGGACCTGATCACTGCCAGCGCGAGTATCGCTCGATCAGTTGCCGGCAGTTCCCCTTCTTTCCGTATATTACTGCAGATGACCGGTTTATCGGTCTGGCATATCACTGGGATTTTGAACCTACCTGCTGGGTCATCAATCACCTGGATGAGGTGACACAGGCTTACCGAAATGCCTTCATTAATGTTTATGACCAGTTATTTACACATTTGCCGGAAGATTACGACAGCTATTATTTTCTATCTGAAGATATGCGTGAAGAATTCAGTAAACGGCATAGGCGCATACCCATTCTGCATCGTAATGGTTCTGCATATCTTCTCAGCCCTAAAAATGAACGGCTGACTCGGGTATCACCCAGCCAGTTTCGTAAATTTGGACCTTATAAACAATGATCTTCTGGATAATTTTGTAGAGAGTGCCTGTTTTCCTTCTTATTTCGAAATGTTCGTTTGCACCCTTTCCCAGGCAAAATCAAGAAGTGCAGAAATACTCAAAATGATGCACCAGTAAAAAATAAACTCGAATATCGCCACTCCAATTGCGGCATAAGGTGAAGCTCCCTGCAAAACAGGTGGCTTTCGAACTATACCAAGCAGAACTGCATTTATATGCGAAATCAATCCCCAGGTACCTCCCAGCAGACAAAAAATTGCCGAACTGAATTGTCGAACATGTCCTGCGATCCACCAAAAGAGCAGGGTAATAAAGGCAGAAATAATTCCATCAACAATTGGGATGAGATGATAAGCCCACACGGGAAAAACATACTGGTAAACGGTTTTCCAAAAAATTGCCAGCATCGAAGCCCACAAAGCAAACCAAAACATTGCGCTTACTGCTACCAGGTTCCATTTCAGGCGTATCAATCGGTCGGGTTTAATCAGCCATGCCAACAAAGGCACATAGAATAGATCAACAAGAGCAAATTCAAGCGCTCCGGTCCATAGGATTTCTGTAGTGATCTTGAATCCAGGAGGAAACATATCACCCTTACCAGGTATGGATATGAAAGTGACAAAATAATTATCGCGCCCAGACACCAGGACAGATAATCAAAAATCCGGGTTTTTCCTAAAAATTATGAGGTTGAAGAATAGCTTTACGAAGCCAGGATCTGCCCGACCAGTTTTTCCAGTTCATCGAACAAATAGCCTCTAAAACCTGCCATTTTATAAGCTTCAAGAGTGGATCCGTAATACCATTGTTGGTCGCTCTTGCCGGCGTTAAAGCGTTCCCATACTTTATCGCCAACTATATTAAGGTCCCTCACGATGGCACGGGCATTATCCACTTTATCAGCCACGGTTACTCGCAACAAGGATGGGTCGGTCTTTTTAATATCTTCGATATATCTTTCTTTGCGAACACGCCATGGTTCTTTTGGTCCCCCTTTATAATCTTCTGCAGTATCCGAAGAGACACGGACGATTTTCAAAACTGTGTCTCCAAAATGCTCCTTGATCAATTCTGGAGAGATACTCTCCGGGGCATCTTCTAAAGCATCGTGCAGCAGGGCAGCAATAGCTTCGTCTTCGCTACCGCCATCGTACATCACCAGGCTGCAGACTGATAGCAAGTGTCCCATCGTAGGGATAGATGTTGATTTTCGGAAAGTCCCTCCGTGAAGATGGAAAGCAAGGTTAAATGCATATTGAAAACGGGAAGATAAAATAGATTCTCTATGAACTGGAGTGCTGATTTGATACGTCTTTTTGATCATCTGAATGGTCAATAGATGCTCATGGAGATGTTCTCCCAACATATCGAGAATTTGACCAGCACTCAATTCTTGTACCTCATTCCCAGATTCATCGACGATCTTTACACACTGGTTCCAGGAATCTGGAAAGGTTGTTGCCAATTCAGTCATCATTTCGCCGTGTGCCCTAAGAAGATGAATAGCTGCAGTGATAGATCGATTGTTAAAAGATAATGCTTTTGCCCAGGATTCATTTCCCGGGAAACCTTCAAAGCGAATGGGGGCACCTGGAGTAGCCAGAGCCTTTTTAAATATCATGCACCATACATCGCCATCATCAGCTACATGATGAACGATCTGGCGGATTGACCAGGAACCAGGTTCAAGACTATGATCCAAGTCCTCATCGCTCAAGCCTGATACTTCCTCTTCAAGTCGACGGGTTGTGGAAAGAAAAACCATTAATGTTTGTTGTTGAGCAGGCAATAATTGTGCAGGCATGTTCTCTCCTCGTTGCGCATCAATATCATGTTTCTATGCTACTACTTTCCAATATACTCGAACCCAACCACTCTGGGGTTCCTCAAGACGTGACCATTGAAAATCATGTTCCATCAGAAACGCGTGCTCCGCATTATCTTTATCTGTATTTCCAGGAAAGAGGATGATCTTTCCTCCAGGCTTGACCACACGTGTCATTTCATTGTATTCAGATTCGAGCGTTTCACCAAATACATGCCCGCCCGTCAAGATATCAGCAAAATCTGTTAAAAAGGGGATCGATGTGATCAATCCATCCACTTCGAAGATCTTCTTTTTCCGGCCAACCGGGCAGCCAGCTTAATTGCACTTCATCCAATAATAACAAGTTATTAAAAGAAAGTTGGGTTACATCCATCCAGTTGAGTGCCACGATAAAGCTCCAAAAAATGACTAGAAAGATAACAAATGGATTATTGCTTTATTGTAAAAGGAATTATCAGGAAGGCAAGGAAAAAATACTCGATCCCGATTATGATTGAATTGTGTTCGCTGTGATCCATCCCAGATAGCTCTCCAATCCCTGCGTAATGGGCAGTTGGATGATCTCTGGAACTTCATAGCTATGGATCGCACAGATCACCTTCTCGATGTTTGGATACAGGTTTGTTCGGGTTTTAATCAAAAGGAGGCACTCTGGTTCTTGCTGCAGAGTATCTTGCCAGGTATAGAAGCTTTCAATATCGAGAATCTGAACACAGGCGGCTAGTTTCTTTGTTAACAATTTTTCAGCAATCTTGCGGGCTTCCTGCTGGGATGCAGTTGTTGTGGCAACGACACAAAAAGAAGATCCATCCATATTATCTATTTCTTCAGCCTAAAAATATTACATTTGGGGAAATCTCGCCTGAAGCCAGGAGCGCAAAGGCTCATGGACTTCAATACCTGTCAACGCTTCAGGGTGCAGATTCATATCTTCATAAGCGAAGAGTACCAGATCATTCAAAGAAGTGGCGCGCCTCTCATCAGGCACCTGGGAGTGCAAATTTAGCGGGTAATTATATGTAGGAGGTAATAATCGTAGACGTTCTTCACTCACTATGGTGGAAACAATCGCACAGAATATGGATTGAAAGAGGAAAATTCGATGTGTTTGATCCTCACAAGCAGTGGCTTGAAAGGTATCGTTTTGAACCATTTTCAAGAAATGGTCACGCCACCGCCTGAACAAACCTTTGGAAGGTCGTACCGAAACCGCGTGAAAATTGTAATATGCGCGCAATAATTGACCATCGACAAATGAAGTAACTGACCGGCGAACATCACTCGTTCCAATTTCCTTATAGATACCTCGCCAAAAATCATCCAATGGATCATCCAAAGGTATTCCAACATTGCGAATATGCACAGGGCGAACAGCTACATCAAAATCATCCCCATTATCGAACAGAACCGGAGGTTGCAGGATCAAGCAATCAGAACTAACCCAAATCAATGATTTTACATCCGGTGCTGCCTGCTCTTCAGCCTGTGCACAGGCAAGTACAACATTGCGATAGGGAAACCGCCTGGTCGATCCGGAATAATCCAATGGGAATACCTGTGTCTGTTGGTCGGCAAAGTCGTTACAATCAACCTGTTGCGGATTTGCGTTAAAAATCCAGATGGGAGAATTCTCCATTACTCCCCCAAATGTTCTGATGCTTTCGCACAGGAATTTTACATACGGTTTTTCTTCATCAGAATTGATGATGGTAAAGAAAATGGACGATCCGTTCATTTTACCTCCGCTTTTTGAGCCTTCCGGCTTCTCCGATAAATCGAAAGCAAATGAATGTTACTTCACCGATATTTCTATTGTACTAAAACAGACGGAAATTATTACACCCAATGAATCTGATACAGGATCAACGAATATGAGTTAAACATGATCGCCTCTTTTAAATCAATGGCTATGCCTGGCTCTATGATTATTTCATCTCAAGCAAACCAAAGAATAATCTTGAACAAAGTCAAAAACCGCAAGTATTTATCCAACTAAAAGGTTTGCTCATTCATCGAGCTCGTGAAGGATTATTGTCAGATCTGATATGTATGTTGTGTTTGAAAAAATTCCAGGTCCTGCGCCTTCAGCAACTACAAACTCAACTTTCATTTCAATTTTTGCAGGTAATGAAATATCCTCACCAGGTGAAAAGAAGATTTCCATCTGATCACGACTAAATCCGGTTGCTCCATTCAGGCTGCCGATTGAACCTCCCCAGTTTGCTCCATGCCCCTGTACAACACGAAATATTCCCAGATCGTCAGATGTTATTTCAACCTGATTGATCCCCACAGCATATCCCGACACAACTTTGGCCTTAAGTAAGATCCGTAGCTCTTCTTGGACTTCTGCTTTTTCTTTCTTCAACCAGACCTGCGCAGTCAAATGTGGATCATCATTAATAACCGTTACGTGATCATTTCCCAATCGTTTGTAGGGATAAAAAGCGGTTTGCTGCAATCCCATCCAGAACACAAAAACGGTTGCACTTACGAGAATCAGGGTGAAGAATACTTCTCCATAGGGATATTTCTCCCTACGACGAAAGAAGGGGCTTTGTAAACTTCGATTCAGAGAAATGTTAAGGAGATCAATGATCAGGCTAAGGCAAATAAAAGTTAATACACCACCAACAATGAGGAGCACCATGATAACCGTACTCCTTTCGTATTTTCACGCTCGATATTCTGATTCCATTATACAAAATATAAACGTCAGAATAAAATACCCCTTATGCACCCAGGAACAACCGACCAAGAATAACAATTGCTGTCAAAATAAGAAGAACAATACTGACGAAAAGTTTTGGCTTTTCCCGGCTTTTAATATGACAGATGAGCGAAAATACAAATAAAATGCTGGTAATTCCCGCACATATCGCTGTGATAAGCCCGGACATTTGCAGCAAACCTGGAAGGATCAACCCTGCAGCTGCCAGGAATGTAAAGAAGGATGTGATCCCTAATAGTATCGTAGTGCGATTACCCATCTTTTCGATGGCTTTTTGAAAATCAGGCTTTTTCTGCCGGAAACCGTGGCTGATAGATGTATCCACTAACTTGATCGCTAAAATCCCTTGAATGATCCACAAGACAATATCCATGATCTCTCCTCCATCTTCACTGAATGGACATTTATTCACATTCATGATCGACGTTCAATAAAACGCCAACCCCAAGATCATTGGGGTTGGCAGTAATGTGAACTTCGGTTGATTAGCTATCTTTCTGGATTGCATTTGTTCATTCAGAAGTGCCATTTTAACCATTCCTGAATTTCCTATCAGCATGTATTGATGCCTTCGTTTTTTCTATCATACCTGACTTTGAGCACTTTAAATAATATCAATTTTTGAGGGTTACCTTTCTATTCAAAAACAAAATTTCGTATGACTTAGCTTTTTGGTTTCAGATACCCGCCGCCTGTCAGGGTATAGGTCTTTCCACCTAATTCGGGGTTGGCTGCGGAATCATATGTAACTGTAAACCCATTCCCGATGATGTTGGTGATCGTTGTTCCGGTTATTCCGCTGGTATCGAGAAGACGAGTCAATGTGGAGTTTGCGGTCACTGTCCAGGTGCTTGTCGCATCCAATGTGAGGTTTACAAATTTTGCGGTACCTTCAGGATTGATCGTACCTTTCAGCGATGAACGGTTCTGTAGTGTAAGGTCGATACTACTGATCGTGTCTGCCACGAGATCACCTTCCAGTGCCTGATTATCAGCTGTGAAAATCACCGTACCGCCGTTTTCGCCAGCATTGCCCCAATTCCCAGCGGCTGCATTGATCAAGATGCCGCTGCCATTTGTTACTTCTACATTCTTCAAGGTGATCACGCCTGTGGAATTGGTGACATAGAATAATGGTCCACTAGTTGGGGTATATTCAAGTTTTCCACCGGTCATGGTGAATGTGCCTTGTGTTCCTTCAGCATCACCTGACATGCTCTGGTAGATCATAACACCCCATTTTTCTTTACTTGATGTCAGTGTGCAATCAGTCAACGTGATGCTGTTAGCGCCTTCGATCACTGCAGCTTCAGCACCTGTAGCGCTCAGAGAAGCGTTGGATATATTGATAACACCTGTGGAATAAACAGCAGGCGAATCCTGCCCGCTTGCCAGTGCCGAACCACCCACCATGGTGATGGTACCGCTGCCGCGATCCGTTGCAACTACTCCAGAATTTTTGCCAGCAGTGGTCATGGTCACATTATTAAGCGTCAGAGTACCTCCCTGGGTCGCCATCACACCATGCCCCCCATCACCGGTGGCATAAATGGTCACATTCGAAAGAGTCACAGATGAGCCTGAGCCAGTAGCGAATGCACCATTCGCTCCAAGCCCGCTGGTGGTTATCGTGCTGTCCGAAAGATCAATCATTCCGCCGGATGCAGCCAATACAGCTGCATTCAACCCGTAAAAACTGCTGTTATCCTGCGAAGATGTATCGCCAGAGGTGGTGATGATCGCATCCTTGAGGGTTAATATTCCACCATTCAGAACATAAACCGCAGATTTGTCTTCATCATTCGCTGTATATGTCTGACCTGAAAATTCTTTGGAACCACCATCCAGTTGGTAGGTGGCAGTGATGGTGTAATCACCTCCCGTTCCACTCTCTGTTGGTGGCTGCATATCCCGTGCGCCAGGTGCCCCCATACTGACCGGTGTGATCGTTACGCCACTGATGGATCCAAGTGATTGCAGCAACGCATTGATCAACTCTGGAGAGATCATCATACTGCCACTACCCACAGGGGATTCTCGCATTGCAGGAGGGGTGCCTTTCTGCCCTGTTGGAGGATTTCCGCTATCAGGGTTTTCTGGTGGAGTTGCGTCTTGCCCTGCGGGCGGATTTATATCTCCAGGTTTCTGTGGTGGATTAGTGCCATCCTGTCCCAGAGGTGGGTTTACTCCGCCTTGTGTACCCATACCCACTGTAATTCCTAATTCATCCATCAATTTACTGGCTGATTCCTGGGTGATCTGCATGGCAGCAATAGTATTGATCTGGTCTGGTGTCATGGCTGCCTCGATCTGAGCGATCAGATCATCCAATTGAGTTTGTGTATCGGTATCGCCTTCCAGTCCCTGACCAGGAACCATGCTCATGGATAGAGTTGCATAATCTGTCCACAATGGAATCAGTGTATCTGCCTGCTCTTTTGTCAACGCTTGAGCAGTAGTATTCAGCTCCAATGTTCCCAGGATCAATTGCATGGGTATCGATACAGCATTTTCATACGTGGTATTCAAACTGGTTGCTTCAATGGGGGTAACAGTTTCTGCAGCTTCGACCTCAGCAGCTGCTACTTCTGTAGCAGTTGTCACTTGAGCTTCAGATCCCTGGGATGAGCATGCACTCAACACCAGGATGACTATGATAGTCAAACAATAGAACAATTTCTTCATATTTCTCCCTTGTTCAGTTTTCAGAATGATATTCCTTTTAATTCATTGAAGTCATTCTAGAATAACCGGCTGAGAACCTCCCAAGAGAAATCTTTGAATTGGATGAGAAATTCCGAATTGTAATGGCAATCTGTGAACTGAATTAAAACTCCTCATCCAAATAAGGTATCTGCGGAGAGAACATACGTTTCATGGTTTCTTGTACATGATCGGGTATACTTGCCCACCCTCGCCAGGTAAAGTCATCAATGTTGTGAGTCCCATAGGCAAGTGCTGACAGGGCTTGAATGCTCAATTCACACTCAGAGCTGTTTACCCGAGTGACTCTCAACAAACCATCTTCAGATGAAAATTGCCAAAATCCCTGATTCCACGGGCAAAATGGATCTTGAATTTTTGTTGTGAAACTTCCTTCACCCACCCGCATTCCATCTAATTTTTCCACATTAATTACTCTTCCCATGGGAGCATGGTAGGATTCAGTTTTTACTCGTAAATCTGAAAGCCATGTATTAGGTCGTTCGGTAGGGGATAAAACCAATAGAACCCGATCAGCTTGATCTACATGCCGGGCAATCCATTGTAGTAATAAATATTTCGCCTGGCTTGAAAGATAATAAAAACAGAGAGCACAAAACTGAAATTTTCCCTGATCTTGCTCACTCCCTTGAATCTGATATTGCATTAAACCTTCTACCCTGCCATTTAGCACTACTTTCACCATCCAGGCTTTGTTCATGATCCCTTTGGAAGGGTCTATCTGACGAGTTACCGTCATCCCATGTACACGCAGAAGTTGTTCACGCAGAAAAATTTGGTAATCATCAAACCCATCCTGGATACTTGTGAAAAGAATTTCTCCGCCGAGGTCTTTCTTCAAGAGAGACATTAATGCTTCAGTTTTAAACCTGGCTAATTGAGAAGCTGGGAATGTGATATATCCAAAATTTTCATAAAATGACTCTTTAAAAGGATAGAGGCATGAGAATACATTTCCCGATGAATAACTTGAAGCAAACAGCTTAGTTAACACATGCCTGCAATAACCTTTCCATCGTACCAAAGGAGAAGTTGCAACACCCCAGATTCCCGTTTGATCAAATATCTTTCCCCGAACATTCTGGATCATTGCTAGTGATGCTGCACATGATAGAGGTTTACCATCCTCATACAAAACAAATAAAGATGTCTCTGGGCGTTTTTCGATCCACTTTTGCCACTCATCTTTTTTGAGCATTGGCGGCGAAGGATGGAATGCATAACCTGCTAATCCATAAAGGGTGTCTATCATCTCATTTCCATATATCTGGCGGATTAAGATATCTCCCATTTTAAACTTCCTTTTTAGAAACCTTGTAATTTCACTTTTGATTTAATCAACACCGACCAATCGCTAATCTTCTATAGAATTGTAAAAACAAGATACTTAATGAAGACATACATCTATAATTTTTCTGATGGTATAATATATGTAAATTATATATTGATGGCGGGATAATGATTTCTTAACCAGGTCGTCTGGCTAATTTATAGACAGCCTGGTTTCTTAATAGCTTGTTCTTTGTTTCAAAAATGATGTATGAAGTGATGTAATCTCATTATCGTTACCTTCAGAAAGCAATCTGCTCCAACTTTAGTATCGTAAATAATTACCAGTGGATAACCAGTCAAACAGGAGAAAAAATTATGGACATTATTAAGATGATCAAGGCTTATTACGCAGCGTTGGATTCTGCTGATTTAGCAAATGTAGATCAATTTCTTTCAAAAGATTATCGCCTGTTAGACTTTGCGCCGCAACCGATGGACAAGATGGCCATGCTGGCTCTTCAACAGATTTTTCGGAATGCCATTCCAAATCTTCAACATTCATTAAGTAATTTCATTGAGGTGAAGCAAACGGTGAAAGTAACCATGCAAATGAGCGGAATCCATTCTGCTGATCTAGATCTGCGAAAAATCGGAGGTGGAATCCTCCCTGCTTCTCGAAGGTTTATCATTTTTAATAATGAATTGCTCGAGATCACCTTTGAGGATGGAAAGATCATTTCCGAAAGGAATATTTCTCCTCACTCGCCTAACCGGCGATTGTCTGGAATGCTAAAAGTGATGGGAATCGATAGTACACCTTTCCTTGACCGATTATCCATGGAATCCCTTGTCTTGAATTGATAATCTGATTATTCTCCTCTTTACACAGAAATAGCTTATGAAAGCAGTCATTTTTGAAAAATTTGCAGGTCCAATTGATGTAAAAACGGTTCCAGATCCGACCCCTGCATCCCACGGGGTGGTGATCAAAGTAATGGCGACCGGACTTTGCTTGAGCGATTGGCATGGCTGGATGGGGCATGATCCCGACATTCATTTACCCCATGTTCCCGGGCATGAGCTGGCTGGCATCATCACCGCAGTTGGTAAGGATGTAACCCATTGGAAACCGGGTGATGCAGTTACCTTACCTTTTGTTTGCGCCTGTGGTACCTGCCCGCAATGTGTATCGGGCAACCAACAGGTTTGTGATCACCAGTTTCAGCCAGGGTTCACTCATTGGGGTTCGTTTGCGGAATTTGTCGCCATCGACCGTGCGGATGTCAACCTGGTGCGCATACCACCAGAACTTGACTATGTAACCACTGCCAGCCTGGGTTGTCGTTTTGCAACTGCATTTCGTGCCATAGTTGCACAGGGTAAAGTATCTGCTGGGCAATGGGTGGCAGTACATGGTTGCGGCGGAGTGGGATTATCTGCAATTATGATCGCCAATGCCCTGGGCGCCAACGTGATTGGAATTGACATCAAGGATGATACTCTTGATTTTGCACGCTCGATAGGTGCGATTGCAACCATCAATGGATTGAAAACCACCGATGTGGTGACAGCAGTCAAAGAGATCAGCCACGGTGGTGTACATGTATCCATCGATGCATTGGGAAGCCCGGTGACTTGCTTTAATTCGATTGCCAACTTGAGGAAACGCGGTAAACACATCCAGATCGGTCTGATGCTGGCAGAACACAGTCACCCCGCCATCCCAATGGATAAAGTGATCGCCCAGGAGCTGGAAATTCTCGGCAGCCACGGAATGCAGGCATACCGGTATGAAGCATTATTCGAGATGATCAAAGCAGGAAAATTGCACCCCGAAAAGCTGGTAAGTCATCATATCCGCCTTGAAGATGCTCCCCAGGAACTGATGGGCATGCATGATTTCAAGCGAATCGGAATTACCGTGATTGACCGATTTTAATGGGTGGTCATAGTAAATAATTTCAAATGAATAAAAAAGTAACATAGGATTACAATTGCCATAAGGATTATGAAACCGGAAGGTCAATTATCCGTATATAAAACGATGATATTTCTCTAAAGCGGATCTTAAATGCATGAAAAAGACCCCGAACCAGAACCTGGCCGCTGAGATCACCAGGAATGGCAGTAAACAGACATATTACACAATCCAGCTTTTGGTGGATCGTCCTTTGATTGATGATGCCTACCGGGCTTATGCTTACTTCCGCTGGGTGGATGATTACCTTGATTCAGAAAGCAACAATCCCATTGAAAGAGATGCGTTCTTCCTTCGGCAGCAAAACCTTTTAGATGCCTGTTATCGAGGTGAAACACCGGATTCCTTAACCCAGGAAGAACAGATGCTGGTAGACATGATCCGCCATGATCATAGCGCAAACAGCGGGTTGCAGTCTTATCTTCGAAACATGATGAGGGTGATGGCTTTTGATAACCAGCGGCGTGGTCGGTTGATCTCTCAAGATGAGTTGAATGCATATTCGCAGATGCTATCGATTGCAGTGACAGATGCCTTGTTCTATTTTATTGGAAACAAGTGTATTTACCCGCAGACAGAATCGCGTTATTTAGCAGTGCAGGGAGCTCACATCATCCACATGCTTCGAGATATGCTGGAAGATGCTGCCATTGGTTATTTTAATATTCCACATGAATTGATGGAAGCGGAAGGCTTCGATTTTCGAGAAGTAGACCATCCTGCCTATCGCCAATGGGTGAAAGCGCGCATAGAACAAGCAGAACATTTCTTCAAAGCGGGACGCGATTTTCTAGCTTTGATCAATAATCTTCGCTGCCGGATCGCATGTTGCGCCTATATTGCCAGATTTGAATGGCTTGCTCTTGTAGTTAAAAAACATGGTTACCTGTTACATGAAAAATATCCAGAACGGAAAACGTTAAAAGCTACACTATGGATGATGGGCAATATCCTTTCCACCATTTTGGGTATAGATCAGCGCGAACAGCAAACTTTGTGAAGGTTCGATAAATATTTTATGTGAGTGAAGTACCATGAAATCAAAAAACTGTATCGTCATCGGCGCGGGGATCGGGGGGATCTGCACCGCAATTCATCTGGCAAAAAAAGGAATGGATGTCACGATTGTGGAGAAAAACGCTCACCCTGGCGGGCGCTGTAACCATTTCTCACGCGATGGGCACACCTTTGATACTGGTCCAACATTACTGGTCATGCGCAAGTTGTATGAGGAAGAATTTACGGAATTGGGTGTTTCAATGGATGAAATTCTGGACCTGCAAAGAGTCGATCCGACCTATCATCTTTATTTCGATGATGGCAGTCAGCTTGAACTCACCTCAGATAAGAAAACAATGCAGCATCAGCTTGATGCCATTGAACCAGGAGGGTTTCATGGTTACGAGCGATATATGGCAGAAGGCGAACGCCATTATCAAATTGGGATGAAGAAACTGGTAAGACGTGATTTCCGAAGGATCACAGATTTCTTCTCGATTACGAACGTCCCTCTTCTTTTCCAGGTAAAGCCTTTAGTGAACCATTATAGAAACATGTCCAACTATTTCACCGACAGTCGGCTAAAATCAGCTTTTACCTTCCAGGATATGTACATGGGGTTGAGTCCATTCGAAGCTCCAGCCACTTTTTCACTCATGCCATATACCGAACTGGAACATGGGGTGTGGTATCCCAAAGGAGGGATGTACAGCATCACTGAAGCACTCGCAGAATTGGCTCACCAGGAAGGTGTTGAATTTATTTTTAATGCAAATGTTGAGCAGATCGAGATCATCGGGAGAATGGCACAAGGAGTAAGGCTAGAGAGTGGTGAACACTTGAAAGCGGATATCATCGTGGCAAATGCAGATCTGCCTTATGTTTATCAAAATCTACTTCCACCAGATGAGATGGCGAGGAAGCTCGAAAAAAAGCATTACTCGTGTTCGGTGCTCAGTTTCTTCTGGGGACTAGATAAACCCTTCCCTTCCATTCCTCCACACGCTTTGTTTCTCTCAGAGGATTATCAAGGGACGTTCAAATCGATCATTAATGATCTGGGAATGCCCGCAAATCCCAGCGTTTACTTCCACGCTCCAACCCGGTTAGATCCTTCCATGGCTCCTGAAGGACAGGATACCCTAATCAGTGTTGTACCAGTTGGTCATCTTTCGGGTGACAACAACCAGAATTGGGAGACCATACAAAATCTTGCCCGTACCAAAGTTCTTGATAAAGCACGCAGGTTTGGCATCACAGATCTACAGGATCATATTAAATTCGAGATTGTATTTACACCTTTGACCTGGCAGCGACGATATAACCTGGTAAAAGGTTCAACACATGGGTTGAGTCATCATCTGACGCAAATGGCATATTTCCGTCCATCCAACAGGCACGCCCGTTTTCACAATGTGTATTTTGTGGGAGCCAGCACTCGCCCTGGAACCGGTCTTCCAACCGCCATGGTTTCAGGCAGGCTGACTGCGCAAAGGATTATCGAAGAATCTTAAAACTAGAAGTTTTTTTTGCATAAATAAGTAAAAACTGGAAATATCTCTCATTTGCCTGGTAGTAAATACTCACAGTTCTTCATTCTGTAGAATTTCTTCGAGACATTCTGGTACCAGTCGAATTGCTTTTCATGCATCTCATTCCTGAAAAGCCAGACTGCCTTACAAACAATATCGGATTCTTCTTATAGACATCCAGCTCTTTTAGAGTATATAAGGATTAATCCTTGAAATCTGCTTCATAGAAGAACACGATTCATGACCTTTCTGACAATCAAGAGTAAAGATATTTTCTATAATAGTGATCAAACGCAGGTTCTCTACTGAATGTCCCAATTCTTCATCTATTTCACGTAGTATGGCATCGTGACTATGCTCACCAAACTCAATCCCCCCTCCCAATGGACGACAATGATAATTCTTTACCGAATCATAATCCTTTTCAACCAGGATGCGATCACCGTTGCGAAAAAGGCAGACTGAGACAGGTCGGATGTGCGGATTATCCATGGCATCCTTTCAATACTTACGTCAATCTTAGAACTGCAATGAATAAACGTTAGAGAATATCACATATCAAATAAGGCATCAATGAAGCTAATGCTAGATGTATGGGAGCTTATTTGTTAATTCTTGATTATCTACAGTGAAAGTGGTTGGCCGATTTATTACATGTATTTTCCCAGCCCTGAAGCTTCCAGTGCTTCAAGGTATTTCAGGGTGTTTTTCATTTTGTCTTTAACGAACATATCACTGTGTTTTTGGGTTGCCAGTATGTTTTTTAACTTTGGTATGGCACGAATATCATGAAGACTGGTGAGAACATCCAATAACATCAATTGGGCATCTTGAGAAAAGAGATATATCCCACGATCTTTCTGCTGATCCAGCACCCATAATACATGATCGACACTGGGTTTCCCTAAAGCGATCAGACAATTTCCACATTCCACCATCGTTTCACGGCAGTAAGTTTGGCTTGCACCCGAGTATGTCGATTTGTTGATCGTCTTGGCAAGCAATTCTGCTGCTTTATCAATGGCATTTTTATTTCCACTGGCTGCGATTTCTTTGGCAAGGTTTAGCCTTGTGTCGTTGTAATGAGGAGTATCTTTTGTCAGGATATCTACCTGCTCTTTGGGGAGTTTAAAGAATAGGTCATTAATAATGCTCATTTCCATCTCCTTTTATTGGCAAACACAAGTTGTATAAGGTTTACACAAGCAGTAAAGGAAATATCTCAACTATAAGAATTGAAAACGAATGTTCCCCCTGGAAAGCGCTTTCTGATTCGAAACTACAATAATATTATATCTATATCAATATTGAATTCATACTAGACAACCAAGAAATTTGGAATACACTGTTATCTTTTTAAAATAACAGATTTCCGAAGTTTTGAAAACTTCGGAAATCTTTAATCCTCTTAAAAACAGGGGAATTCGAAAGTTGCTAGACCAACAACTTTTCCAATTCCGTAATATACCCATCCAGATCACGGAAAGCCTGATGAACTGGTTCGGGGGTAGAAAGATCAACACCTGCCATCTTGAGAGCATCCAACGGATAAAGCGAACGGCCAGCTTTTAGGAACGAGAAATAATTTTCAACAGCCGCAGGCTTTTTCTCAAGAACTCCAGCAGCCAGTGCATGTGCACCTGCGATGCCAGTGGTGTACTGGTAATTGTAGAAATTCCTGTACAGGTGAGTGGAGAACTGCATCCACAGGCATCCATCGCGGTTCTCATCCACTACCACTCCTGATCCATATCCTTCACGCAGGTTTTTAACCATGATCTGATTCATATCTTCAGCACTGGGAGCTTCCCCTTGTTCAATACGAGTATGAACTTCCAGATCAAATTGCGCCAGCATAGGCATGGTAAAGAAGTAACGATAAAAGTTTGACATGGCTTCTTCAAGCACTGCCAGCCGGATCGCTCGATCAGATTTGGTTTTCAGCATGTAATCACGCACTAATGCCTGATGGAAATTCGAAGCTACTTCTGCAACAAACAACCCGTATTGCGAATAGATCCAGGGCTGTGTTTCACCAGAATAATAGGAATGCATAGAATGACCCAGTTCATGAGCCAGCGTACTCAGACTATAGATACTGTTGTCATAACTCATCATAATGAATGGCTGGCTGCCCTTAGCGCTTGAAGAGAATGCCCCAAAAGTTTTTCCTTTATTGATAGCCCGATCCACCCAGCGATCAGTAGTGGCACCTTTGCGTAAAATTTTGATATATTCCCTCCCCATGGGTTCAAGTCCCTCACTGATCCATTCCACTGCCTGGGCATAAGGAATATCCACTTTAGTGTCACTCATAGCGGCATAGGTGTCATATACATGTAACTTTTTCAATCCCATCACTTTACGCCGCAGATCCCAATATCGATGCCAGACAGGTACATTCACTTTAAAAGCTTGAATTACATTGTGGAATACAGAAACTGGAAGATCCACCTGATCCAATGAAGCTTCCACAGAGGTTGCATACCCTCGCGCCTTGGCGAAGAAAGCATCCGTTTTATATCCTGCGGATATACAGTTTGCCATGGTATGTTTATACGCAAGATGTCCATCCGCGTAACTCTTCCAGGCGTTACGCCGGAGGGTTCGGTCAGGAGAGGTATTCAATTCCCTCATTCTGCTATGAGCAACCTCGTGCTTTTTGCCCGTTTTATCTGCGGCAGATCGGAATTGAAGGTCGGCATTCACCAGAATGGAGTGTGTTTGTGATGCAGTGCCAAGAGGATCCATGACCTGACTAAGTAGCACTTCCACTTCGTGTGAGCGAACATGGGCTGCTTTGCGTTCCAATGTATCAAAGTAATGTGCAAAAAGCATCAACTTCGGCTCTTGTTTCATCCATGCTTTGATCTTGTCAAAACCGATCGCCATGATCTCGGGTTCTTCAAATGCCACTTCTGCGGAGCATCTGCTAATCAGCCCCATAGCACGACCCGACATAGCAGCATTTTCGGAATTGGTAGTATCAACAGAATAGCTTAAACTTGCGTATTGATAGATCTTGATCAAATTTTGCTCAAAGATCTGTTTCTTTTCTAACCATTCGAGGAGCATTTCCGAGCTGTCTCCCAGGTGTCCTTCGAAACGCTCTTTCAGAGTAGGTGCCATAGCTTCCATTTCTTGAAAGGTCGCCTCCCAGGCTTGTTTCGTGGGAAAGATTGAAGCTAAATTCCAAGTTTCTTCCTGGGGAACATCTTTTCGTGCAGGAATGACGGGCATGTTTTTTACCTCCAGAAGGTGATTAAGACAAAATTATACCCCCTTATGTTTTTACACTGCTTTTCAAGAATCGGAAAATACTATAGTGATTTCGCTTTTTGAATAGTTTTTTTCACCCTGAAAGCTTGAGAAGAGGTCAACTCAGGCATTCGCAGTTGCAGACTATCGATGAACTCCTCACTATTTTCTTTATTGACTGCGGCGAGAATGCTTTCACTATGTTGAGGGACTTCCTTACTACGACAGGTACGTATATGTCGCAGCAGGTAAGGAAATATTACATGAGAATACTCCAGTTTTGCTGCTGCAATCGTGCTTAATACCTTTACACCATTATCCACAGTGATCACAGAACCATCTGCCATAGCCTGCTTGATAACATCCAAGTTCTCAAAAAGATAATCTGGATCGAGATGGGCAATTGTAGATAACGCCAACATGGTACCCCACACCATGCGATTATGTTTACTGGCAAGCAGTTTGATAAATTCATTGATGTAAGGGGCAATCAATTCAGGTGAAAGGTAGCCGATTTCATATAAAACCTTGATACAGTCACTTTGCACCGCAGAGTCTTTATCCCAAACATGCTTAACTAACTCTGCAATACCTTCAGTATCGTACCTTTCCACCAACTGCTTCGCAAGAATCTGGTTAGGCACTTCGTCCCGCCGTTTTTGGGCGCAGGCTAATTGATCCAGCACAGACATAGATATTCCTTTCCCATAAACAACATGTTTCTAAATTATACAGGGCACGGTTGACGTTTCCGTACCCTGTATCAACATGTTGTCAGGATGATTTATGTTTCCTTTTTTACCGGTCGCCCCAAAGGATATGGAGCAAATAAGAAGAACGCGATGATCATTGTAATTGCCACAATTGGTCCAATGGCGATAACACCATATTTCCAATCCAAAAGAAGAGCCAGGATGGAACCTGCCAGAGAACCTACAAACTGGTTGATTACTCCTTGTACAGCAAAGAACATACCTGCTCGATCCTTCCCTGTCTCTTTGGCATCAACAGCTGCAATATGTGCTGGAAAAGCATATGGGATGGTAAAGAAAGCTCCAATAGAAAAGCTGGCAACCACCCCTGCTATCATTCCGATGATCAGAGGTTGAATGGGTAGCTTCAGTTCTTGCCAACCCAATGTGAAAATGAGCATGGCAACTGCGAAAACCAGCAGGGATACACGAAAAGCAAACTTTGCTCCTTTCTTCCTGGATATCAGGTTGAAAATTATCAACATAATTGGAACAGGAGCAAAAGCTGCAGCATTCATCATCCCAAGTTGCGCATCGCTGATCCCCATCATATCTGCACCCATAAATGCAATACCCCCCAGGAAAAACTGTAACCCAAAGTAGAATGTTGCCACACAAGACATGTAGATCAAGAAGGTTTTATTAGTCAGTGTCATCTTGATGCTTTGGAACAGGGGTACATCCTTTTCTTTTGGTCGTTCTGCATCACCAACGCTGGAACCTTCTTTGATAACCAGGATAGGTCCAATGAAGGTCACAATTCCTGGCAGTAGCATTAAAGCAGTTGCGCGCACACCAAACTTTTCAAACATCATAGGTGCAACAACAAAAGTAAGCACATAAGCAATGGTGTTGAATACAGTTTGCCAGCTTGCCACCCGAACCCGACTCTGTTCATCTGGCACTATTTCAGAGAGCGATGCAAGGTACGGAACTATGATAAACGTTTGGAAAAAGAAATAGCATGAACTGATCACCGCCACATATACAGCATTTGCCCAATGACCTTCTGGAGTGAGATTGGCTCCAGTTACTGGTGGAAACCAAAGTAAAACATAACAAATGATGAGGGGGATCAAACCAATGACCATCATAGGTCGCCGTCTGCCCCAACGACTTTTCAAATTATCCGTCCAGTTTGCAATAGGCAGGTCAACCACACCATCCAGCACCCTGGCAATAAACATCCCTACAGCGTAAGCAACCGCAGGTGCAAATACCAGTGCGCCAGTTTCAATCCTGGCTTGAGCAGGGCGGTAATAATATAACAAATAGGTCAGCACGACCTGATACATAAAACCAGGTCCCAATCCTCCAATCCCGTAAAGGGGTTCCTGCCACTTCTTAATCGTTTTCATGACATTTCCTCCTTAGCAATTATTCGTATGTCTGAAAGTAAGCCTGTGCTTCCTCCACCATGCTGGTATCCGTTTTTACTTCAGGTTGTGCTGCCCCCATGGCTGGGATAATGAATGAAAGCCGTTCCAATTCTGCAAGGATTGCATCCTTGTTTAGCCGTCGCGGCATGATACCTGTTAACCGCTCAAAATTACCCGCGTATATTTTCGCCAGCACGTTTTCAGGCAATTGTATGCCTTGAAAATCAGCAGCGAATTTACCAAACAAGAATCCCTGCCCCTCATCAACCCGAAATGTCCCCTGTTGTTCAAGAAATCCTCGCACCAGGTGTATTCTCGCTCTGCTTTCCAAAGGTTCAATCCCTGACGGCGGGTTACCCAAAAGAGCTTTCGCGCCAATATCCGTTCCATAAAGAATCCTGTCTTGGTATTTGATAAAAAATTCCCGAGTCTTTTGCGGGTCACGTGCAAAGTTATGATACATCTCGATCCCAGGCGTCAGGTCAATATGCATATTGGGAAATCGCTCCAGGTATGCTGATAATCGTTCCTGTTGAGCAGAAAGAAAGAAAAAGTGGGCAAAAACTACTTTAAGACCTGGGTGTCTTTCCATCACATGGATCACCTGGTTATATTGCACTTCATTATTGATAAAACTTCCATCTCCATAGAACCAACCCTGTTGTTTCGCCCATTCGGGAACACGATCGGCGTCCCAAAATTCTTCAGGATCATTAACATGAAAGAGGACTGGGAAACCCATTTCTTCCATCTTTGCCCAGTAGGGTTCATAAACAGGAGAATCAAAATCGGGAATAGGCAAGGTTTTCCGCATATCAGGCTTGCCCTCGATCATTTTGACACCATCACACCCCATTTCAGACAGCTTTTCTACATAACTGGCAAAATACTGACCGCATGTTTCAGGTTGCATAAAGAGCGCTGAAATATCTAAACCACCGTACACATAAACCCGTTCCGGGAAATGTGATTTGAGCAATAAAGCTTCTGGAATAAGGCTCAATCGGGAACGATGAGGGGTGCAGACAATATTGCATCGAGAAATGTGATGCTGATCAAGAATTGCCATCAAATCTTGCATTAATGAAGAATGGGGATAGTGGATGTGGCAATCTATAATCTTCGCAATGGTTAATGGCGAATCCATATTCCTCCTCTCATTATTAAATAACGATATGTAAAAAATAATGGTATGAAGGATACCTATATTGATTAAGTGCAGTAAATAAGGAATGAACTCACCAGAGAGCGGTGAGTTCATTGTAGCAGAAAACGAAAATCAGGAATATTGTTTTGCCAGCCGGCTGGTACGTGCAGCAAGCTCTTTGATTGAAAGCTTTTCTTTCCCTGAGATATACGTCTCCAGTACATCTCCTATGGGAGCTGCCCAGGCTTCAGGTACATCATGAATGACGCCCAGCACATTCCCAACCAGACCACCGTTACAATCAACATCATAGCCAGCTTTTGCCAGCAACGCCATTGCTTCAGTGAAATCCCCCCCGCTATACCAGAGTGACAGCATATCTGCTGCGATGTTGGGATAGGCATGGATCCAGTTGTATCGTTCAAAATGCTTTTCAAGAATAGGCCAGGCATCGAGAGGAGACTTATTATCCTTGAGCGTCTGGAAAATAAAATCAATTTTGGCTGCATATTCACTTCCAGCAGGGATGTAACGGCTGCCTTCCAAGAGGACCTCGCGCGGATCCGACATTTCGAAAGCCAGGGAAGGTAGCACTGCCGCATACATTTCTCCATATACACCGTTTGCAGCGTGTGAAACGACTCCATCGATATGTGCCAATCGGGCAGCCTTCATGGGATCAGCGGGCGCCAACATTCCACATACCATGCCGCGCATCTGCGCTCCAATCCAGTTCGAATAAGGATTAAGAAAATTACCCGATTCAGGTGGGAAGATTCCCATATTCAGGTTGCGAAGCGCAACTCCTTCGGCTGAGACCCCAAAAGGAAGCTGCCTCACCCATTCAATACCCAATGCCTCCGAAGTGAGGTTATCTCCCATAGTTTCATATACATCGAGTAGTAGTAATTCATACACAACATCATCATTCATGGTTTCAGGTTGAGTGATATATCCCCTGACATCACCGTATATTTTGGCAATTTGAGACCCGATATATCCTTCGATAGCAGTGCCAAACGATCCCCCCGCCAGTTGACCCAACCACCCCTGATAGATGCGCTCTTCGTATACGTCTTTCCAGGAAGAAAGCCGGTGGTACGCATGGCTGGCTGGCATGGCAGCTTTGACTTCTTCCCACGTGTCGGGATGATGATATTGATGGTAAGGATGTTCTTCGATTTTCGGTGCTTCTTTGAGGGCTTTCATCAATCTGGCAGTCAATACCCTTAATTCAACGATCCGCCCTTCCTTGAGCAATCGAAAACCTTCAGGAAGAAGAGCTTCTGCTTCGCTGACATCATATCCCTGGTTGCCCCAGGCCTGTACCATGCCCTGGTAAGGTATTTCTGGGGCAGAAGAACCTGGCACGCTGATGCCCCAAAATGCCTTGATCAAAGCATCTCCTGAAGTTGCAATAGTGCCATCCCAATGTGATGGATGAATGCGGCGGTCAACTGGTACCGCGTTATCCCGCACCTCACGTTCCATCACCCAGGCTGGTTTCACTTCTGAAGTCTTTTTATTCATCACTATCTCCTTATGAAGTTAAAGCTTCCTTTTCTTTTTCCGTACTGAATACACAAACAACGCGATCAAGGTAGCCACATAAGGCACCATGGATGAGAATTGCGAAGGAAGCACACTTTGCATGAAAAGCCCAAAACCGTCAGAAAACCCAAAAAGGAGAGATATCAAGGCAATTCCCAATGGATTCCCCGACACAAGGATCACGGCTGCCAGAGAAATCCATCCTCGTCCTGCAGACATATTTTCAGAGAACAGGGTTACATAACCCAATGAAAGAAATGCGCCTGCCAATCCACAAAGAACACCACAGATCAATAGTGACCAGATGCGAATGCGGTCAGCAGATACACCACTGGTATCCAGGCACGTGCGGTTGTAACCAGCAGCACGTAGCCGCAGCCCAAACCTTGTTTTAAAGACGAGAAAATAAACCAGTATTGTCACAATGATGGTTACATATATGATCAGATTTTGACCACTCAATATCGTTCCCAATACAGGAATATCTTCGATCAAGGGAATGTTGATCCTGGGAATCGGAACGATGCTCGGATCAGCAAAGGCACCTTTGACCTTGAATATCTGGCGCAGCAAATACGTAGTTACACCAAGCGCAAACAGGTTCAAACCAATTCCTGTCACGAACTCATCCATCTTCAATACGATGGAAAACAAAATGAAAAACAACGCCATGATCAATGCGCCTGTGATCGCAAAAAGGATACCCAAAGGCCATGATTGAAAGTAATATGATCCTAATACAGCAAAAAATGCGCCGCTCAACATCATCCCTTCCATGGCAATATTGAAAATACCCGCATAGTACGTTAATGATCCTCCCAACGCAGAAAGTAGGATAGGAGTGGCAGCGGAGATCATGCCGTTGATCAAACCAACAAAGATATTCATACGATCCTCTCCTTTGCTTTCCTTCTAGCGGCAAGTTTCGCAAAAAGAATATCGAAGTAACCGCGTCCTGCAACCACAATCAAGAGGATCACAGCCTGCAGAACGGTTATGAGCTCACTGGGTACTGCAGTGATCAACTCCATCCCCAACGAGCCAGTCTGTAAAATGCCAAAGAAGATACCATACAGCAAGGTTGCGATGATCCCATTATTGGCAACCATGGCAACCATGATCCCATCCCAGGCATAATTAGCACCCAGGCCTTTGATGAACCGGTGAGGACCAGCCATGATGATTAGGCCACCAGCCAATCCTGCCAGTGCACCTGTAAGCAGCATAACAAGGTAATAGTTCTTGTCTACTTTGACACCGCCCAGGCGGGCAAACAGATTATTTTGACCAGCGATACGCCACTCATATCCTGATGTTGTGCGATTGAATATGAACCAGACTATGACAAAAGCGATCAACATTACTACAACATTCGTATTAAAGTTGCCAATTTCAGGCATCCAGCCATTTTGCGTGATCAAAGATGTCTGAGGAAAATTAGCTCCATCTTCAAAAAACGGGTAGGTGATCGCCCAATATGTGAAATAATCGGCAACAAAGTTTAGCATGAGGGTGGTGATAAATTCACTCATGTTGAATAACCCTTTTAACAGAGCTGCCAGACCAGACCATATCATGCCGCCAAGCATCGCCAACACAAGCAAGAGCGGTATCATCAAAACGGGTGGAAGGTCAATATACAGCCCCCCTATTGTGACAAGAAGAGCACCCATCAATAATTGCCCTGGTTGACCAAGATTAACAGGCCCAGAGGCAAAAGCGATCGCAGCTGATAATCCAGTCAGGATGAGCGGAACGGAATTGCGAAGTGTGGTCGCGATCGAGTAACCATTTCCTAGAGAATAGTTGAACAATGCTCTATATGTCTCCAGAGGGTTGTATCCCTGGATGATCATCGTAACCGCCCCTAATAGCATGGCTATCAAAACACCAGCCAGGTTAACAAGGATTTTACGCTTCATGGGGTTTTCCTTCGAGCATGAGGTATCCAATTTCGTTGATATTTGTCTTTTCAGTGACCAGGTCTGCCACGATTTGCCCACGATATAAAACGAGAATTCGATCGGTAAGACGGAATAATTCTTCAAGGTCAGCAGAGATAAGTAATATTGCATGATTTTCATCGCGCATCGCAAGGATCTGCTGATGAACGAATTCGATCGATCCCACATCCAATCCCCGGGTGGGTTGATCCAGCAATATGAAGGGGGTGTTGAGGGATAATTCGCGCCCCAGAATCACTTTCTGCTGGTTACCACCAGAAAGAGATTTAAAGGCTGCGTCACCAGAGTCCATCTGAACATCCAGTTTTTGACGGATTTCTTGGGTGAAAGCATCAGCTTCTTTATAATCGATCACTGCACCATTCCACCGGGTAAATCGCTTATTCAACCGGTGATGGGTCATGATCATATTCTCTTTGATCGCGGCAGTGATGCAGGCTCCCATATTCGTGCGGTCTTGAGGCACAAAAGCGATCTTTTTACGGCGGTCAAGGATGGTAGCCTTGACCAGGTCCTGATCAAAGACTTTTACCTGTCCCCGATCAATGTGAAGCAATCCCATCACAGCGTTTACCAGCTCCAACTGTCCATTACCCTCAACACCAGCAATACCAACGATCTCACCAGCTTTGACACGAATATTGATATCTTTCAGTTTTGGATGTTTGTAAGAATTCGTAAAGCTGACATTGGAAGCTTCGAAAACCACATCGCCTGGTTCTTTGGGTTGTTTTATCGATTCGAAGAAAACTTCACGCCCAACCATCATTTGAGCCAGCGATGTTTTGGTAGCTTTTGAGGTTTCAATGGTGTCTATCTTCTTCCCTTTCCGTAACACGGTGATGCGGTCACTGAGATCCAGCACTTCATCCAGATGATGAGAGATAAAAACAATAGTATGGTTGTTGTCGCGCAACCGGCGCAGTTCATCAAAGAGTTGGGGGATCTCTTGTGGTGTAAGCACTGAAGTTGGCTCATCCATGATAAGGAAAGAAACATTCCGGTAAAGCAGCTTGAGGATTTCGACTTTCTGGCGGGCAGCTACTGAAAGATCACTCACCCTGGCATCTGGATCAAGGTTGAATTGGAATTCGTGAATTCGCTTGAGAACTTCCTCACGCGCCTTCTTTTCATCAATTCGATCAAACAATTTGACCGGTTCGACGCCCAGAACAACATTTTCCCAGACTGTGTATTCGGGGATTAGCAGAATTTCCTGATGCACCATGCCAATCCCATTGGCAATGGCTGTGCCCGGATTAGGTATATGAACGGGTTTCCCTTTATAGAGTATCTCGCCTGAATCATACGGCTGCATGCCATACAGAATTTTCATCAAGGTAGATTTCCCTGCACCGTTCTCTCCCACAACAGCGTGAATTTCACCTTCGCGAAAGCCCACACTGACGGTATCCAATGCCACAACGTTGGGAGGGAATACCTTTACGATATTATTCATGTCAATAATATTGCCTGCCATCAACATCCTTCCTTGATTACTGCATTTGTTCGGTATATCTTGAGACGCTGAAAAATCAGCGTCTCAAGGATAATTCTATTCACCAATCTACCAAATCCAGCAATCGGATTTAAGGAACGTAGAGTTCAACGGTCAATTTACCGTCAATAATCTGTGAGCGAAGTTCATTCACTTTGTCGATGATCGTTTTTGGTAATACATCATTATTGCCATCAAAGACAACGTCAACTGCGCCAGTTGCCAGACCATAATGGATCACCTGACCTGGAACGTAGGAACCGTCATCAATAGTTTTATAAACATTGATAATGGCTGCGCCAACGTCTTTGATATCAGAAGCAACCACATGACCAGGCACGATGGAGTTCTGGTTAGAATCTACACCGATGGAGTAGAGATCACGTTCGCCGGATGCCTGTAATACACCCATGCCGGCTGCTGCAGCGATCTGGAAGACAATATCAGCGCCTTGATCATAAAGCTGCAAGGTAGCCTGTTTGGCTTTGGCAGTATCTTCCCAATCACCCAGGTATTTACGCTCGACTGTGATATCGGGATCGATCGATTTGGCACCATTTTCATATGCGAACATGAAAGCATCGATAACGGGGTCAACATCACCACCAACTGCACCAATGATCTTCTCTGGATTGACATTAGGAATGGATGTATCGGTTGTAACCATCGCCGCCACTACACCAGCAAGGTAGGCGCTTTCCTCTTCAACAAAATCAACAGAGGTGATCGTCTTCTTGCTATTTTCAACTACTGTATCCAGATTGACAAAGACCTTATCGGGATATTTATCAGCATACTCTTTCAAAACATCCTCGAAACCATAGGAAATAACGAAAATAACATCTGCGTATCCCACTGCTGCTTCAAGAGAGGGTTCATATTGCCCTGCATCAAAACCGCATTCAATGGTTCGGGTTTCCAAACCATAATCTGCAGCGATTTTATCCATGCCCTTTTGACCGGAATCATAGAAAGCATTATCGCCCAGAGAACCATTGATCAGATAAACTGCTTTCGTCTTTTCAGCTTCTTTTGCTTTAGGTGCACATGCGCCAAGTACCAATACGAGAATGGTAGCTATCGTCATGAGAACCAAGAATTTATTTCTTTTCATTTTCTCCTCCTAGAATCTGCTTAATAATGTGTTTGTAAATCTAGCCACCTGACAGTTTGTCATAGACAGGGATAAAAGCAAGCGAGAATTGGGACGAGTTAGATAAATGACGATCACGCATATACAAACCAATGCG
>DAOUFE010000016.1:0-23046 GCA_034430215.1 Anaerolineaceae bacterium
CATTGGTTTGTATATGCGTGATCGTCATTTATCTAACTCGTCCCAATTCTCGCTTGCTTTTATCCCTGTCTATGACAAACTGTCAGGTGGCTAGATAAAAAATTATATCACCAGCGAGGGGTAATTATTTTGAATATGCCTGTGGTTTATCCACTTTATTCAAAAGGACTGCCAGCCAAAGTAAAAGATTGTTTCCCCGCCGTTTGAAGTAGAGAGCTGCATAATTCCGTTGCACAGGATTACCCCTGAAAAGATAATAACGTATCCTCCTGCGACCCTGTCCATTGCTTATCAAGCCTAGTCCAAAATCGATCAAACGGCTGGTTAGGAATGACATTTCTGGATGCAGATGCGCCATCATGAAATCTACGTCAGATTTGAGACCGGAGCGTGCTTTTTCTTCCAAAATAACGGTTGAAATGTTGCATGATGGGGTATCTTCTAGCTGGAAAGAACGCATGACACATTATAGCAAATATCTCGGAGAATCTTTTAAACAAAAATGGGATGATGCCCACATTGGCATCATCCCATGAATTTATTGAATAGTATTGCTACTCAGAGTTCGTTTAGAATAATGAATAAGGTGCTACGGATAAACCTACCAGAGATGGCCCAGTGTGCGCGCCTAATACAGGGGCTATGGGTAATATTGGGTCAAAAACACAGTCAAAGACTGAGGTCAATTTATCGCGCAAAAATTCAACTGCTTCAAGATTAATGCCATGCAGTAATTGGACACGCAATTTATCTTTTGTTCCGTACCAGGTTTCAACTTGTTTGACCATCCCTTGAATTGCCCGGTTGATCGAGAAAAATTTACCAACCTGAAAGTACTTTCCTTCCTGTTTTTCTACACCAATGATGGGTTTAATGTTTAACACTGAAGCAACCAATCCAGTGATATGGCTAATGCGACCACCGTGGATCAAGTAGCGCAGGTCATTCAAAGTGAACATGCCTTGTACTTTGTCGCGCATATTGTTCAACTTTTGGAGAATTGTTTCAATATTAATGCCAGACTTGATCATACGGGCTGCAGTTTCGACCTGCCAACCAAAGGGACAGGAAAGGGTCATGCTGTCCCAAAACGTGACTCTGGCTTCGGGTACCATTTCGGCGCCTAATTTTGCTGCTGTAAGCGTACCACTTAAACCGGATGAGATATGGATTGAAAGGATTTCCGGGTCGGTTTTTGCCATTTCACGATACAACTCAGCAAATTCTCCAGCTGATGGCATGGAGGTTGTCGGAAAATTCTTGGTTTCATCCAGCATTTTATAGAAGGTTGATGAATCCAGATCGACACCACTGGTATAGGTTTTTCCATCGAGTAGGATGCGTAGAGGAGCAAAAGTTATTCCAAACTCTTGTACAACTTCGGGCGTAATATCTGCACCTCGATCAGTTAATATTTGCATTTCAACACCTTCCTAGAAAGAAAAGATAAAAACAAAGTAGAGGCAAACAAATATAACAGCAAAAATCTACCCATTTTGCATGAAAGATTATCTCAGATATTATGATGAAATGGAAAAAATTATGAATAAAATATGCCTATGTGACAAAAGACATAGCCATTTGCGATTTCAAACCTGATGTACAATTGGATGAGAATGGTTGAACAAGACTTCTCTGCCTCTCTTGAATCTGTAGTTGATGCTGAAGCGATCGCACGGGAAATCCTGACGCAGCATCACCAATCTTCTGATCAACTTTCATTGAATGGTTTTCAATTCTTTCAACTCGCCAATCTGCGTGGAATGATTGCGGCAATTAATACCTCTGAATCCTCTTTCATTGTGGCCAATATGCCATTGCTTGCTCTTCCATATCATGGAAAATTCCTTACCCACGTGGAATTAATGGAAGTTCTTTTAAATATACCCAAAGTCGAGGATGCGCAATTTTCGGTTAATGAACAGGCAGTAAATTACATATTGTGCCGACATACAAAGATGCTAAATGAAAGTGAAGTCACACATTCGATCCAACGAGTGTTCACTACCATTCTGAGGGTGCGCTCACAGATGATGGCCGCGTTGGATTATGTTTATCCAGCACCAGAAAAGCCATCCACTACCAGTTTGCCATTTGAAATACTGCCTGCTATTCCCTTGCTACCAAAGCAAATGAAAGACCTCTACCAGATATTAACCAGTTGCTCGCAAAAGGCGCAATCTATCTTTTGCTTCATGATGGAAAACTGGATAAAAATGAAAGGTGTCCTGACAATCAGTCAGAAGGGGATCCACTTTTATTGTAAAACTGCTGGGAAACAGGTGCGTTTGGCTTCATTGCTGCCTCCAGTTAATGGTGATATCGCATCAATACATCTGGTATGGGATCACCTCTTATTAAAGAACCTGGGGGATGAGCACCTTCTGCAAAAATATCAAAAACAGGTGGAATCAATTTCAAGTCTACGTGTGACTGGTTCACGGGCAGTGTTGCGAGTGCGTGAAACTTTCACGATGGAAAAAGCCGGTGAATTGATCCAGGCATTGAGCCAACTGGCTCAAAATTTACAAACCAAACAGCAGGGTGATGCACCACGGCTGGTATCACGTAAAGAAAATGTACAGAGTTTTATGGACCACCTGGAAATTCGGGAAAGAGAAATTATTCAACCTTTGATCACAGCCTGGAAGAAAGAGGAAGGGAAGATCAGGGTGAGTAGATTGAAATCCTTGAGTCTGATTTTGGATACCAGTCATACATCGGTAGGCGAAACGCTGGTTGAACCAGCTTCGATGAAGCTGATAACGATAAATCGTACACCGGAAGATGCGACGAATTTAGTAATATCCATGATGAGAGGAAAAGAAGCATCCCCGTTTTTCTATATCCCTTCTGCGGTGCAGAAGTATCAATCTGCTATCAAGCAGGTTTTAGATGTAGCCCCAATTCACTGTACGAAAATAGCCCTGCCTATCAAGCAGCTTAATTCAATGCAGGTAAAGATCATTCAAACAGCAATATGTGACTTGCTGCATGCAGAAAGATTGGCTGGAATCAATCAAGCTGTTCAATAATTAATTTCGCAAAGAAGCTTCTACAGTTCTTTTCAATGCATCTTCCAGCCCGCCCCGTTGAAAACCAAGTACCTCACGAGCCGGTTCAGGGTCAATAAAAGTCAACGCTGTCAGTAGATCGACCATATATCTCGGATCTAAACCGTTTTCTTTCCCATGTTTCTTATTCTGGTTATATAAATATCGCAACCCAATCCTGATCATCCAATTGGGCAGAGTCTGTATCTTTTTACTCTTTCCAGATAATAATGATAGGCGGCTCAGCAACTGCACCCAGGTCAGGTTTTCATCACCCAGTACGTATACTCCAGATGCTGAGGGATTTTCCAACGCGCCAACGATCGCCTCTGCAACCTGCACAACTGACATGCAGGCAGTTCCACCACGCATATAAAAGATAGGAGATGTAGCACTGATATACCGGATAAGCGATTTCCATTGAGGGTCACGTCCAGATACACTACCAAATACATAGGGAAGCTCCAAAATGGTCAGTCGAATATCGTCACCGCATACTTGTAGGCTAAGATCTTCTTGTTCCAGGCAAGTGCGGATATAGGGATGCCTTTCAGCCAGTTTCAGCTCTGGCCATCGGCGTTCGAAATGGACATAATATGATCCCAACATGACCGCCTGTTTTATTCCTGCCTGTTTTGCTAGTAAAAATAACCGTTCAGACATTGTGACATTTTCTTTATAAAAGAATGGATATGCTGGAGCATCTGGCACTACCCGATCATCTATACCAGCACTATGTACCAATGAATCATGTCCTTTTAACAATTCCAGTAATTCGGCATCTTTAACGTCGTTGATATTTGCCAGGTGAATGGATACATCGGGCGGAAAGAGTTTTTCTGATGGCAGGGGTGGTAATGCAACAATTGTCACACGATGGCCTTTTTTTAGAAGCTCCTGCAAGGCGTGATAGCCGATGAATCCTGTACCACCCAAAAGAAAAACATTCATGGATCTTCTCCCTGGTGAAAAAAATAGCCCGTGTGAGTGTACATCACACGGGCTATGAATGCAATATATTTATCAGGCTCGCAAGGTCGATTTTATCTTTCTTGCATAAACATTCCACCAGGCAATAGTGTCTTTAATCGTTTCAGACAAATGCCGCGGTTGATATCCTAATTCGCGCTGAGCTTTCTGGCAGCTGATATCAGAATTGCTTAGCAATGTCTCAAGGGAGTATCTTGTGAGGCGCGGGCGAGTATGGGTTATTTTGTAGAACCATTCTGCAATCCTGGCAATGGAATGAGCTAAGCTGGTAGGTAAAACAATAATTGGCGAGTACGCATTTGCGATTTGTTTCACCATTTCTGCAAGGTTTCGTACTTTTACATGAGTTCCACCCAGAATGTAGGTTTGCCCCGCTTTCCCTTTTTCGCAAGCCAGAATATGACCGTTGGCAACATCGCGAACATCTACAAAATCAAAAGCACCTTCTACAATGATGCTGGCTGATTTTTTCATCCAGGTAAGCATCATTTCGCCCAACTCAGATCGCCTGAAGTCATACGGTCCGATCACACCAGTTGGGCATACGATGACCGCATGTAAACCCTGTTTGGCTGCTTCGAGTACTTCTAGAGAAGCTTCTGCCTTGGTTGCATCATATATCCCTGCGGGGTTGTTTGCGTCGAAGGGTTGATTTTCATCAATTACAACTCCCTTGGGTGGTCGAGCCAGAGCATGGATCGAACTGGTATATACAAATCGCTTGACATCACATTCTCTGGCAGCTTTTAGCATATTGCGAGTGCCTTCGACATTCACCTTACGAAGCAGAGCTTCATTACCGGGAGCGATTGATACCAACCCTGCAAGATGATATACCTCTTCAATGTTTTCCATTGCTTTTAATACAGAAGGATAATCTAAAATATTTCCTTCGATAATATCGATATTCAGATCAGAAAGAGATAGAGTATCTTCACCAGGTAAAACCAAAGCCCGCACCTGTTTCCCCCGATTTACCAATTCGCGCACCAGAACATTACCAAGATGACCTGCTGCACCCGTGACTAAAATCATAATACCTCCTGTCAGCAAATAAACATACCGACCAGTCGGTTTTATTTTAGCGTTAATTTTTTTCAATGTCCAGCATTTTTCCTTACATTTTTGTCGAATCGGTGGATTATTAAGAAACTCTCATCTGCCCATCTTTTTTTGAATATTGAATCTTTAGTGTACAATTGATTACCGGACACAATTTTTCTCCATAAGAGAGAAAGAGACGGGGATGGGTAAATCGTTGTTCAAAAAGTGATCCAAAAGAGCCAAACCCAAGCGAAACAGGCTCCAATCACATCGATCGGTACGATGAATCACCTTTACCCAATCCTTACGCAGGGCCACAAGGCCCAAATAGATGACCCACAAATACGCCAGGCAAGCAGCGATCAATAATGTGTTCAGGCGTTCAGGGTCAAACAGATGACTTCTTTGGATATTAAAACCACGGCTTTTTTGGTCTGAAAAGAAGGTTTCGATTTGGAAACGTTTTTTGTACCAATAACAGGCTTCACCGGGCAAATCAAAGTTGGTGACCAGGTAAATAGGGTCAATGTATCCTGGTTCCCACCAGGCAATCACATTGACGGGTCCAAATCCTTCCTGAGTAAACCAGACATTGGGGACGCTGACCTGCTCGCCAGGACGAATCTGGAGATCGACAAAGGAAAAGAGCAAATCATCTTCAAAAAGTTGCGTATTTTTGGCTGTACGGCAAATGTAGCGCAATCCAAGGGTTTGCAAAGCCTGCTGAAGCTGAATACCATCAAATTCACCGTCTCCCAGAAAGATGGCCTGAGCATTTTGAGGCAAAATGGCGGCTAATTGGGAGAGTAACTGCAAATGGAGGTGTTCTGGCAAATGACCTTTACATCCTTCAACCACCAACCAGGTAATGGGAATGGCTCTTTTACCATAAATCAAGCTGATCATCAGGGTCATGCAATGATGCCCCATCTCACTTCCATCAATCACAAAGACCAATTCACGAATACCTGCCAGATGGACCAGCAATTCTTTCACATAGGGGAGGTAATACACCTGATCATCGATATGCTCATTTTGTACCCAACGACTGTAACGTTTGATCCGGCTGTCGGCTTTGGCGTGGTCAGGCGCTTTTCGTGCAATGGTTGGCAATTGACAACTTTTGCCAAGCACGATCCCGCTGACCATCCCTGCAAGTGTGTTCAACATTCGGGCTTGATTCCCTTTTGGTTCGCCTGGATACAATTGTTTCATCGCATTTTTGATGGTACTATATACTCGACGATTGTCACTCATGGGTTCACTCCTGTTCTTTCTTGGCGGAAAAAACTTAGTGTACCTCATTTGGCAATCGTCATTTGTTAAAGTGTCCGGTAATCAAGTGTACAATCAGCCATATGCTGATAGGTACAAAAGTACTTTTGGATCAATGAAAATGAAGTGCGCCGGATGTGGTAAAACCATTTTATTTACATACATAAAAGCGATGAGTAAAACCTGGCATGCAGAATGTTTCTGTTGTGCAGGATGCGGGAAGCCTATCATTGACACTGCATACAAAACAAAAAATGGAAAACCATATCATATCGCATGCTACCAGAGTGTATTTTCCCTCATCTGTCCTGCATGCGGTAAGCCGGTGACAGGCGCGTATATCCAGGCTTTGCGCCATATGTATCACCCTGATCATTTTGTATGTTCTGCCTGCCACCAACCCATACGCAGCCGTGGTTTTTATACTCATGAAGGTAAGCCTTATTGTAAAGCGGACTATATTCAATTATTCAGCCCGCGCTGCTCTGTATGCAATGAGCCAATAACTGGCAGGTATCATCTGGATGCATCAGGTAATAAAGTATGTAGCAAACGTGACAGAAACCACCGTCTGTGCACCTCCTGTGGAAGAATACTGGTCACAGCTCACGGGTTTGAAGGGATAATCCTGAAAGACGGGCGTTCAGTTTGCGGGCACTGCGCCACCAGTGTCATTTCTAATCCTGATCAAGCCAACCGTGTTTTCACAGAAGTCAGCCAGACACTTCGGAAAATAGGAATTGATATCCCTGATCAACAAATACCTCTCAAGCTGGTATCACTGACAGTGTTGAGACGCAGTTATCGCAATAAAAGCCAGCAGCGACCTTATGGATTGACACAGGTACATGAGACCACCGTCTTTGGAGTAGCAGCCAGCAGGCAGGTTACTGCAATTTTGGCGTTAAATTATCTGCCTGAAGTTCACCTGGGAATGATCCTGGCACATGAAGCCATGCATGCCTGGTTGTTTCTGAATAGCTTTCCTCACTGTACTGCCAGAGTGGAAGAAGGGTTATGTGAATTGATCGGAGCATTATGGCTTGAAAAACAATCTGACCCGTTGGCAGAGCATCTCTTGAAAATCCTTCGTGAGAATCCCTCACGTACTTATGGTTCCGGGTATCGTGCAGCGAGAAAAGCGTATGACAAAATGGGATTGCAGAAGTTGCTTTTATTTGTAAAGCAGAATCAAAAATTACCCGCGTAGTTGATTAATTCTCAGCATCTAAAATATTAACTGGTACCGTTAAGGAATAGCCAGGTTCTAATTTTTCCGGCACTACTCCAGGGTTTGCTGTGATAATTGCGTCGATTTGCGAGTCATATTGTAAGGCAATATGAGGGATAGTATCTCCAGATTGGACTAGATGCTCCAATGGAGTACCGGGTGCAAGATGTAGATCGGGGCGTCGCAGTATAGTCAACCCTCCTTCATTTTTACATTCTGCTAACTCGCATCCCGACCACGAATTCTTCAGCAATCCTTTCTCCCTATTGCCTGGGTCATAAAGCAATGCTTTTTGGATAAGTACTGAACTATCCTCCTGACGAACAGGTGCAACGGTGAATGCTTTACCTGTATCATCAACTTCAGTTACCACAAACAGATGAGTGTATTTCCCGCTGTTATTTGTGATTACGACATCACCAGCCAGCAAGGGCCAGGTAGTGAAATCAAACGAACCGGCAGGCTCTGGAATATCAAAACGGGTATAGTCACTGACGGGAAATTGCATCCAGAAACGCCATTCGGAATCTAAGTTTCCCAATCGAAAGTAGGTGTATTGAAAAACCGGTGAATCTTCAGGCAGCAGGATTTTACTTTCATGTAACATCCAGATCGCAAGTGGACCATCCAGATCTTCCATTCCACGCACGGTGCCTGGATAAAAATTCAATTGATCTGCAATGGATTGGGTCTGATCTTCATTGCTGGTGATCAATTCCTGTGCAGTTTCGATCAGCCGCAACTGCCAGGGTTGGCGTGGTTCAAGGGTTTGATCAGGGCCTGAATAACCTGATGCAATCATCCAGTTGCATACTACCGGGTTACCGTGTCTATCAGGGAGAGGTGACCCATTATCAACAGGAATACCATTGAACCCAAAGAAATATCCTTCTTCGCTAACGAGTTGGTCTAGAGCGGGTTGTGAAAGCTGGGCATCGCCTACCGCAATGGCATGGATATGTAAAGAGGATCCAGAAAAAAGTTCGTTAGTGTCACGCAACCATGCGGCGAAACCTGCAGCTCGCAGTGATCGGATCATTCGGGCGATATTAGTCGAATCAACCGTATAGGTTCCAGGAAGCATGACAGAAAGGTCGATCGCACCTCCCCCCAAATGTGTACCCCAGCTTGCTGCACCATTATCATGATAGCTGCCCTGGGTGATGAGAGAAGGCAGGTAATCAGCATCTCCATTGAAGAGAACAGAAGCATGCTGCAACATGGAAAAGGTACGCTGGTTGATAGTCCAGCCATTTATTTCAACCAGTGAATATTCATCTTCTGGCTGAAAGCAGCCAGCTGGTTCAAAATAAGGGTAGGGAGTGGGTGTTAATGTTGGGAGAATCTGTGCAATGGGTACCGTTGCAGAATCAGTTACCGTTGGAATAAATGGAAGTGTGCTGGTTGGAATGGTAACTTCTTGAGATGTGCAACCTGACCAGAGAATCAAGACGAAAAAACAGCAGACGATGGATACAATGCGCCTTATTTCCATGAAGTGATTGTACCATTTCATGCGTTATCGATTTTCTGACGAAATATGGGGTTGTTACCTTACCTGGATTTCTACCGAAAGAATAAGACCAGAAACCAGGCTGTCTTCTTTAGTCTCTATTCCCCATTCCCCCTTATATTCCCCCGATTTTTGGGGGGCGACCAGTTCGATAGACATATCAAAGACCTGCCCGGGTACTACTTTAAAGGGAATTGCGGTTTCTTTCTCACCGCTAAATAATTCTCCACCCATGTACACCAGGTAAGCACCTTTTTCAAGGGTACAGTCGCTCACATTCTGTAATCGCCAGGTTTTTATAAATTTGCTTCCTGGGGTAAATGTCGTGCCATCTGGTACGGTGATATCGTCAACATACGAGATCAACACACAGGTGTAAGCACCATGGTTGATAGGAGTTTTACTGGCAAACGCTTTTGTTTTAGAGGCGGTTGGCTCTATATGCTGTGGAGTATTGGTTGGAATGGCTGTAACCACTGGCAATAATGATTCTGCCGTCATTGTTGAGGCTGCCCGGATAGTGCTCGCCAGGGCAGTGGTTGCTACAACTGGAGGGGTGTCAACCAGTGGAGTGTCCGTTGACAAAGAAGTTGATGGATTCTTTGCTGCCCGCACAAACCCTAAAAGAATGAAAATACCTATCGAAAAAAGAACAATCAATCCCAAAAGTAAAGTAAAGTTCGTTGGAAGGATCCCGATCCTTTTGGGGCTTTTTGCAATCGACGCTTTTTGTGGAGCGGAGCTTGCTTTTACCCTGGGGAGGGAAGCCAAATTTTGCTGCTGTGTCAATGCTGCCCGAAAGTGCTCCATTCGCTGGTAGCGATCAGCGGGCACAGGCTCCATTGCTTTTAATATTGCAGCTTCAAGAGAGGGGGAAATGCTTGGGTTCAACTGGCGAGGAGCAACCAGGGGAATCCGGAGGGTACGTTGTACACTTTCAACGGGTTCTTGATTGGTCAGGAGAGTATACAGGGTGGCTCCCAGTGCATAAATATCGCTGCGCGCATCTGTGGTGCCTTGCCCATACTGCTCAGGTGGTGAAAATCCAGGAGTAACTGCTCGCGCCCCGATGGTTGTCTTTAGTGTAGGATCATATACCTTGGCTACCCCAAAATCGACCAACATTGCTTTTCCTGCGGGGGTGATGATGATATTCTCTGGTTTCAGGTCGCGATGAATAATGGGTGGTTTTTGACTGTGCAAATACGCCAGGGCATCCGCTACCTGTAAGATCCATGGGAGAACCTGATTGACAGAAAGTGGAGCACCATTCTGTTCTAGTTTGGTTTTGAGGTCGATCCCTTCTACATAATCCATTACCAGGTACTGACCCTGCCCAGGTAAAGAAAAATAGTCTGTCACCTGTGGTAGAGCAGAATGACGTAAACCCGCCAGAATGGTGGCTTCATGGTTGAATTGGCGTTGTGCGGCTGGGCTGGTTTCAAAATTTTCTTTCAGTGCACAGGTGAGATTGAGCTTCATATCCCATACCTGATAGACAGCACCAAACCCTCCCTGACCGACCAGCCGTTCGATTCGATAGCGATTATGGATGACTTGATTTACAGATAACATTCCATATCTTTGTTAGTATGTCCATTATAAACCAGGTGGAGAAATGAATTCTTGAATCTGCAGGGTATTGAATTGATATTTCCTGGAAATGTTATATGGTAGAATAAAAAAGTAGACGAAAAAAGCATTGGATGCTCTATTGCCTGAAATCAGTAATCGGGCGGTAAGTACTTTCCCTTGTTCGTTTTACAATCAACATTCATGAAGTAGCAAATCAGTGGGGTTGAATGCTGAAACAGCAATTCTTGGAAGTAATGTATTTATCCTTATCGGAATTGAAATTTATTGTTATTTTTGAAACATAACTAACGATAGCAGAGTAAAAATTTTACAGGTAAATAATGACTCGAAGGATGCGCATAGAAAAATATGCGAGGAGGTGTACGTTATTATTGTTTACTGGATACTCCAAGAATATCGTAATCTTCCCTGGCTCATAAATAGATAGGATGGCAGTTGGATGTGATTCAAGAGATATTTGTGTTTCTAGATGAGGCAAGGGATACATCGGTTTTTATTAAAAAGCTGTATTATTAAGTTAATCTTTTTTCTGGAGGAAGAACATGAAATGCCCAAAATGTGATCAGGTATACGAAGATACCAGTTATTTCTGCCCCAATTGCGGCGCTCCCAACGAATCTATAACCGTGCAAACAAGACCAGCCCCAGAACCTCAGGCTGTCTATTCTCAAGCTCCTCAACCAGGATATGAGCAGGTTCCGCAACCAGGTGTAGCAGTCAGCCCGGCACCAAAAAAGAAAAACTGGCTATGGTTGATCCTTGTTGTTGCTGCAATTCTGTTGGTGGGACTCATTATAGTTGCAGTTATTCTTTTCAATCTATTTGGTGGAGCTTCATTATTTGGCAATGGCGGTTCCAAAGGAACAGGTATCCTGCTTGGTCTGCCATCAAAATCAGATGAGGTAGATCTCTATTCGCTCAAGTATGGGAAAGAATTAAAGGACCTGGATCCAATTTTGGAAAATGGAAACTTAGATTCTGGTTATTTCTACCAAAAAACTGAAAATATTGGTTATCGCCTGATCGGGCAATGGGGCAATGGCGGAGGATATATCGAGGGAAGCAAGTACATGCTGCTTTCATACAATGATGATGGCGATATGAGCGTTTACCGAGCTTTAACAGCTCCAAAAGAATTAACATCCATTTTTGATACTGAAAATAATTTTTATGGCATCTCTATGGACGATGGTAATATCATTTATATCCATGAAGATCGCGGTAACAGCCAACGCTGCTATGTTTCAGTCAATGGAAAAGAAGCCGAACAGGTTGCTAAAGGAGATTATTGTTCCCTCGCCATAACCGGGAAGGTGATTTTTACACAAGATATTTCGAGCAAAGATGAGTTGACCGTTAAAGCTTATGATATCAAGGGTGAAAATGAAGTAACACTTGTTGACGATGAAGCAAACGTTCGCAATAATTCGATCCAATATACCGATGACGGGAAGCGAGTTTACTACATTGTTGACGATGGTGATGAAGTCAAGTTTAAAATTGTTGATGTCAAAACCGGTGAGCTGATCATTGAAAGCGATCCTTTCTTTGATATCATCAGTTGGGGCAGCGCTTTTGAAGGCGAAAGCGTTTACCTGATCACTGAGAATGAAGAAGGTATGCTTGAGCTCTATACGATCGATAAAAGTGGTCAAAACCTGATCGCATCTGGATACAACATGCTCGCCCAGTTGGACAAAAAAGGTGAAAACCTGGTGTACATGACTGGTGATGAAGAAGGCAATCAAACGATCTATGTTCACCCAATGCGTGGCGGTGATGATGTAGAACTAATCAGCGGAGAAGGTCTTTCTTTTGATGAGTTGCTCTGGAAAGATGTCATCCTTGTTCGGGAATATGATGCTGAAAATTATGATTACACGATCTATACCGCTCTGGCAAATGGAAATGATCTGACAGAGGTTTTCTCAGAATCTGATGTGACCATCGACAGTATTTTCACTGCACTTGATACCGATGATATGTTCATTACCGTCAGAGATGAAGATGGTATGTTGGACACCTTTGTCACAAAATTTGGCAGTGAAGATGGAGACTATCTCATTGAGGACTGGTGCTCGATCAATTTCCTTAGCATGAAACCTGATGGTAAGTCCGTGGTATTCAGTGGTGCAGAAGATTGCAGTGATGATACGGTATTGAACATCGTCGATTTAAAACCAGGTTCAGATTATATCGAGCTTGATGACGATGATATATCTTATGTGTCTGATGCGATCTTTGACCCCAAGGGAAACAAGGTCATCTACAATGTTACCACTGGTGATAATTATGATGATGTAGAAGTCCGCCAGGTGGGAGATGATGGGAAAGAAGATTATGAAGTTCTCTATGAAGAAGCGGTTCTCCTGGATGCGCAGTGGGCTTCCTTTGAAAACTTCGACTATGTTTATTTCTCTGATCCACTGGTGAGCACGAGTGTTTGCCCAGGGGCGCCTGCCGTGGAGCTGGATAAAACAACCAAGGGTACTTTGGATAAAGAAACTATGGCAACCTGCTTCCGTATCAAAGCAGAGGCTGATCAAGACTATACCTTCTTTGCGACAGGCAGTGAAGATCAGAACCTTTATATGGAAATCTATGATCGAGATGGAAATTACTTGATGTATGATGATGATTCTGGGCCAGGATACAATCCAAAGATCTATTGGACCAATGGATCAGAATCAGAATTGATCTTTGTAAAAGTCTATGGATACAATGCAAGAAACCTGGATTTTGATATAACGGTTAAAAAGGGCATGTACGATCCATCCATGACCAATGCGGTTGAAATTAAAACCAACGGCACAGAAGTATCTGGAACGGTCGAAAGCAAGGATTATCTCGAGCTGGAAAATATTTACTATGAAGGATACGCTGATCTATATTACTTTGATGGAAAAAGTGGACAGAAAATCACGATCGATGTGATGAAGACCAGCTCTTCTGATATGGATCCTGCCGTAGCTCTACTCGATTCCAGCCAGTATGTTTTGTACTATGATAATGAGAGCGGTTCAGGTGATAACGCCTATGTCGAGTACACGCTTGCAAGTGATGGCAGATATTACATACTTGTGATCGATGAATGGAATTACTATGGTTCGAATTACGATTACAAAATAAAGGCTACGCTTCGTTAAAAAATGATCCTTTTATCAAGAAAGAATCGCCAGTTTAATCAACTGGCGATTCTTTTATTTTAATCCAGTGCCTTTTTCTAACCCTTAACAAAATTTGTTGCCAGCTAAATTGCAGAGCATTTTTTGTTCTCCAGAATGCAACAGAAGCCATGCCATGCGCCATAACTGCAAAGAGAGGAGGTGTTTCGTGAGTGTAATAGGTCCAGCACAAGCGGCTGGTGCCCCATCTTTCAAGGAAAAAACCCAATGCTGAACCCATTAAAAAAATTGACAACATGGAACGTTTATTGGTGGGGGTCAAGATGATAAAAAGACATAATACCAGTGCCGTGATGGTAAGGCTTTTATCCAGGGTGGGATAAATAAACCGGATCATCAATATCATGAAACCCCCAAAGAATACCCAATAAAGGGCATTTACCCAGCTTTCTGGTAAGCGTTTTGCCATGTGCTCAAAAATTCGATACAACCTGTCAATCGAAAGGGTGGCAATTGGCCAGGCTGGGATGATCCACAAAGGAGGTCGTTCGTTGGTGTAATATGTCCAGATGCCCGTTTGCGTACCCCAGGCTTCGATCACCAATCCACCGATCAGCCCCACGAATGCCAGAGGCAGGTCACGTCGCAGGTCTGCATTCGCCATGATCAGCAGCGACATAACGAGAAAAATGCCAATCAATAAGTAATCCAATTGTCGCCAGATAGGAATATTTCTATCAAACAGGTTAATATATTCTTCTGCCAGCGGCCACCAGACATAAATGATGAGTCCGATCAATGCCAAAAAACCACTGAAAAGGAAATAACTGGTTCTGTTCCAGCGAAAGAAACGCGTTAATGATCGTGAAGTTTTAACTTTTTCCATTTATAACCCATACCCCGATTCAAGTTTTACTACCAGGTCGTCTATGAACCTTGCAGCAGGCATCCCATCAACAACATCATGGTCGATAAGCACTGTCAAATGAAGGATCGACCTTTTCATTATCTCGCCTTTATGAACCCGTGGCTGCTCATTCAGTGAGCCAAGTGCAAGACAGAGAGTATGCATGGTAGAGGGGACGATCCAGCCATGAGTATGACCAACCATGCCCACAGTAGTGATCATGACCGTACCCATAGTAGCTTTCACTCGCTGCGGATGGTTGAGCACAAATGTGCGAAAGAGGAATAGCCGCAACCATTGTGGCAAAGCCGTATATAATCTCATCCCTGTTGCGCTAGAATCCTTGCCAAGTACGTAACCGCTTTCATCAACGACTGTCTGTTTCTTTACAGCCTCGATCTCGTCATGGATTTCGAATAATGTTTTTTGCTCTGCTTTGCGGATCACAAAAGGCAGTGGCACCAGAATCCCATTCACGTCTTTTTCAATAACAATCGAAATATCGACATCATTGAACACGATCACCTTGCCGCGCCAGGGAATATTGATCCCACTCACCTGGGGATGGATTGCCACACAATCTGCAATAACCTTGATCAACCAGGCACTGAAGGATATTTTGTTCCCTGTGCGCCGGCTTTGACGGATTGTCGTCCATGCTTCTGTAACATCCACTTCCAACAATGCTTTAACGAAATGCTTTCGATTACTAATCTTTCCTACATCAAACGTTAACTGCCGGCTAGAAGGATACTTTATTTCATAAAATGGTATTTCAGTCATGGCAGGAATCTCCATCGAATTTTTGGATATGAGTAGAGAATATTTTTGTCTTACTATTGGGATGGTACCGATGGATTAAAGGAACATATGCTTTTTGTAATAAGGATAATTATAGACAGATTCATGGTTTCGATAAAGAAAATAAATATATTTTTGGAAATTAGTAAAGATCAATAGATTGTGGTATGTGGTAATTCGCGCTTCGATTCTCTCTCAACGGTTTGGTATAATACTTTCGCATACCTGGTAACAAAATGAATAATGATGAATTGAAACAACCTCAAAACGAGGACACAACTCCTGAAAAACCCACACCTGCAACCGCGGGATCCAATCTGTGGTTGACTCGATTGATCGCATGGTCTGTTACAGCTTTGATTACCATTGCTTTTGTAGTCTGGCTGTATTACCCTGCGATCCAGTTTTATACGGTGCCAGAATCAACTGCTACAGCGGTTCTCCCAACCGCCACCTTATGGCCTACCCGTACTCCAACTACAGGTCCAACGGGTACCCCAGAAATTACTTTCACACCCACCAGCCAGGCGGTTTCATCAGCATATTTTGTCGAAGACCTTACCATGATCGACCCTGTCGAACCTGGGGTTACCGGTTCAGGATATATTCTCGATGAAGATGATGCAGCAACGGCTGATCCTGACTTTAGCAATCCCGTCTGGACATCTTCAGCAACTATTTCCACCCAACTTGGCTATGAAATTGCGGAACCTTATTTCGCCACTTTAGGGGCAGCTTCAGTTACATGGACGATGGATACGCAACTTCCTGCAGGATTATATGAAATATTTGTGATGGATACCGTATTCTCATCAGCAGGAACATTGAATTTTCGTGTGCTGAACGATGGTGCAGATATCTATCCTTACCTGGGTACCCAGCAGGTTGTTTTTCAATCGATGAGGGGTACACCAGCACAACAGAATGATGTCTGGCATTCGATCGGGATGTATAACCTGGATCATGCAGGTATACTTTCTGTCACCAGCAGCTGGGATACGCGTGATGAGAATTCCATTGTTGCGGTAGACCGAGTAATGATCGTTCCTCGACCTTCAGCAACCTATAATCTGATGTCAAAATTACCTCTTGGGAAACAGATCACCGTTTTAGATAACGGAAATGCCACCATCGAGAACGCCGACACTACTGCCCTCAAGGAAGATGGAATGGTATGGAATGGCGATGCAGAAGTGATCATCAACCCAGAAGACACCTTGCGTGTTACCTGGACCATGCAAGATGCCATACCGATCGGAAAGTATGCTGTGTGGGTATGGATACCTGAATTGAATGGAACCGCACAGGCAAAATATCGTATGATGGTGAACGGAGATATGATTGATCCTGTTTCAGGCACTGATCCTGGTCCCGTAGTGCATGGGGGAAGAACAGAAGGTCAATGGGTACCTGTTGGTGAATGGGAAGTTGGATTGTTCTACAGTCCATCAGCGCATCTTAGCCTGGTAATGGAAGCTGTGACAGGTGCAACCACGGGCGAGCTGGCAGTAGATGCGGTAGCGTTTATTTTGGAACAGTAAAAAAGGAAATTAAACCCCGTATTCCTCGGGAACCCAACGATCAGTCAGATCATAACAATAAACAAATTTATTGTCTTCCGTTCTTTCAATACCACAACAGGCGATCATCATTTTACTACGCAGCCCAACCAAAGCGCTTTCAAAGCGGGGTGCTGGCATACCGCTCATCTGCAGGATTTTTCGTGTTGAACCGCCACCCATTTTACGAATCACTTCCAGAAGCCCATCTTCGTCGACATTGATCGTACTTTGTACACGGGCAGGGTAGACTTTCAAGAACCGGTACCACGAAGTTACAGTTAGTTTTCGGGCAATTGCCAGACTCACAAAGAAACGTTTCTCAAGATGAAGCTGGTCGCTCCACGCCCAGGCACGTTTTTTACGTTCTTCTTCATTATCTCCACCCAATTGACTAAAAATATCTGGATAACCAGGAAGCGGATAGACGGTACATTCTCCAACGCGGTTGACGAAACTTACCAGTTCTTCTTTTGTGTTAATGCTGGTACTGGCATTCATATTAGTAAATAATTACTCCCAAAAATGCAAAAAATGGTAAAAATATTCTATTCCCTTTTTTGATTTGTTGCCAGTGAAAGGGTAGAAATAATATCACGATTCAGGTATCAGGTTGTCAGTGAATATGCATGATATGTATTCATGCAAGGATTCCCCCATGAAGCGAGCATCTGCCGGTCTGTAAGATCGATTAACAAGGCGGTAATGGTGTTTTCACGGTCCATCGCGTTGCCATCAACCGCGTGATTACAAATCGAGTTCGGGAAATTAATATGATCCATCTGGATCGCCTGCAATGTTTTAATGGTATGTTTCGGAGTTTGCCGTATCAATCTTTCGGCACGATTATATCGCACCCGGGTACTGATCAATTCATCAGAATCCCGTTCTACTTCGAGCATTTTAGGATCTATGTAGTGATTGGTGTGGACAAGATACCCATCTTTTCCATAAAAAACAGCAAAACGATGCGCTGATACTTCGACACTGTATATTTCACCGCTTTCATGAGCCAGCAAGTGATTGTATCCTGCCGCACGATGCGGAACAAGCGTACATTGTATGGCTTCAGAAAGCGATCTGGCTGCTAATACTGCGCGTGAAACGATCAAACGTGGAATACCAATGCGCGTGTCAGTTGGATAAACTGAATCACAGCATTGGGCTATCCCTTCAGAGTTAAACCCAACGTTGGGTAAAAGCCCACCATAACTCATTGCCAGGAATGACGGTTCATCATCTGGATGAGCCAGTACCACATAAACATCATCTTCATCTTCTGGTAGCCAATCCTCATTATGCGATATCAAGACATGATCATTGGCGGTACGTTCTTGATTCACTGCCATGCTGGTGCATTTGGTCAAATGAAGAGCATCTTGTGATACCGCTTCTATTGCATTAAGAACGCAAATATCATCATAATCAACGTTTGCACCTCGTGCGATGCCTTTCAATTCATCAACATATTGTGGATATCTTTCTTCAGCAAAAGGCATATACTTACGAGCCTGGATCTGTGCACCTTCCCATGTGAGGTGAAGGAAATCGTATGCTTCTTGCAGAAGCTGTCGAGTATTCGCGATCCCTATTCTGGTTTGTTCGCGGCAGGCTTCACCCAGTTGCTCGCCCATTTCTTCATGATTGCCATGTATTTCGTACATTGGTAGTTTTCGATTGGACATCATGCCTCCTTGCAGGTTCTTAACGCCCTGCTGGTTAAACAGTTCCATTCATTACATTGAAAAGGTAACTGCCAGACACCTTCCAACGCATCCCGGGGTTATGGGTTCGAAAAACCACTATTTGTGTAATTATATGTTTGAATCGCCGGAACGACAAATCTGACGATCTGGCATTCTTTAGTTAGTGTTCGCTGAGTGCTTCTTTTCCAATCTACGCTGGTATTGTTCATTAATTTCCAAAACATGCGCCATTTTTTCTTTTACCGCGACTTCAAACCAGATTCTTCCTTTTGTGGCAGTTGCTTTGCTGCCTGCACCGTAAGCACCAGTACGCGTATCATCTGTCCAGGGTGGATTGGCAATCAGGGCACCCCCTTCGATCCAATCCATATAATAGGAGGGTGTGGTGATGAAATCAGTTTCATCCACCACACGATCCATATGCACCAGATTGGGCTTGAGGTAAAGCATTAAAGAGGTTTCCAACTCACAGGCGTGTCCCATCCCGCCTATGGCAGATTCACGGTTTTCTTCCAGTGATTTGACCCCTTCTGGTCCTGAAAGATAAAGCCAGGCGGTAGCAATAAAGGCATCAGGATATTTTTCCCCTGCAGACTTGACCACATTGGTCAGGTAAGACACATTACCACCATGTCCACTGATGAAATATATCTTTTTATAGCCCCAATTAACCAGACTATCAGCAAGACTCAAACAAAAATCTTCAAAAGTTCGACCATTACAAGATAAAGTCCCTGGAAAATTCCGTCGATGAGTGCTGACCCCATATGGCATAACAGGCAGGGTCAAACAGGTATCGGGCATTCGTTTAGCTGTTTCGTTGCAGATTGCTTCTACAATTTCGGTATCAGTGGAAAGTGGAGCATGAAGACCGTGCTGCTCTACCTGTCCTATCGGGATTAATACAACCCTTTCCCGACTGCCCTCAATGAAAATTTGGTTCCATCCTGTATCATTGAGGATTTTTCCCTCCTCTCGTGCCTGATTGACCAGAAGAGAATGAATATTCAGGTAATGCAGATTGGGGTGAAGCCCATCCATCTTCGAATCTGACACGAAAAGGACTTTTTCAAATCCTTGTTCGACCATACATGTTGTGAGTTGGTTTAAAATGGCAACCATACTTTCTTCATCGTTGACCAATCCATCCCAGCCCCATCCATACGGAATAGGGGGCAAGATGATCGCACCTTGTGGAAAATATTTTCTCCACAGAATACTTTTATGGGCAAAAGAAGTAAGAATGATTGGCAATGTACGATCCAGTTTTTCCACTTCTGGCCAGGTTAGCTCTTCATAAAAAATGATCCTTGCCATTCTGCAATCCTTTATACTTCTGGCATGAGATACCAATCAAGAAAGCGTTCCATTCTTGCATAAGCATCCAGGATATTCACCCGTTTTAAGAACCCATGCGATTCGCCTGCATATAATTTATATTCGAAGGTCTTGTTGGCATTTCTCAATGCTTCAACCCATTGTTCAGATGAAAGTGGGTGAACGACATCGTCTTCCAACCCATGTAATATCAAAACCGGCTTTCGTATGTTTTGGACATTGGCAATGGTCGAGCTGTCATAATATACACTCCAGTTGTTGGCTGGTGTACCTATCTGCATCTCAGTGTACAACCGGGTATTTCGTTCTGTGAGCGCCCAGGAGTTGATTGGGTCTGCATCGCCATATAAGGATATGCCACAGGAAAACAAATAATCAGGGTCGCGTGAAAGAGCACATGCTACCATATATCCGCCGTAACTGGCTCCCATGATGGCTAATCTGCCTGCGTCGATCCAATCGAGCCCAGAAAGGTAACGAGCTGCATACAGGCAGTCTTGGGCGTCTCCACCTCCCCAATCATTGTCATTGAGATGGGCATATTCATACCCGTAGCCAGTGCTGCCGCGGTAATTGATTGCCAGGAAAGTGTATCCTTTCGCCACCAGATATTGGATGAAAGGATCCCAATCCATCTGGAATTGCTCTCGAGGACCACCATGTGGATACACTATGGCTGCCCGATTGGGCTTCAATGGCTTATATAGGGTAGCAGGAATTTCCACTCCACCAAAACTACGATAGCTCACCTGCTGGGGCATTACCATCTGCAGGCTTGCCATGGTAGGAAGGTTGGAGAAGGTAAGCTGAATGATCTCTTCATCAGGTACACGCTCTGGAGCTTCGGTATTTACAGGTATACGATAGAGATCGGGGGGTAATCGCGGATTGGAGTATTCCACTGTAAGAAAGGTCGAATCGGGAGACCAATCGGGGCGCATAAATACTCCCTGGCTGGTACGCAGGTCAACGAGCTTTCCATTTTTGGCATTGACCAGGCAGAGATCCAGTGAGCCATTGCGGTTGATGGTAGCTGCCAGCCATTTTCCATCGGGTGACCATTCTATATCCGCAAGGTCATGAGCGCAGTGGGTGAGCTGTATGGGCTTGATTTCTTCAGGATTTAACAGCCAGACCTCCCACCATCCCGATTTTTGGCATAAATAAGCAATAGTTTTTCCATCAGGTGACCAGCGAGGTTGTGCGCAAAGAATGTGTTCATAGCTCACCAGAGTATGTAATTCGGGTTTGCCAATTTCCACCAGGATGATCTCCTGACGGTTCAAGTCTTCCATGGGGTGATGAAGGAAAATGATATGTTTCCCATCTGGAGAGGGCTGCGGATCGGAATCCTCCCCCAGGGTACGGCTGATAAGAGATGGCCAACTGCCGTACCGGTCGGTTAACAACAGGTGAGTTTCTTCATTGCGTTCGATCGCAATAATGATACCTGTTGAATCCGGCATCCAGACCGGGCTGAACGCATTATCGGTAAAACCAGAAATTTTCCGGGGGGAGCCTTCATTGACGGACGCAACATAGACATCATCCCCTACAGTAAAAGCCAACCACTGGCTGTCGGGTGACCAGGCGGGGATTTCTTCCCACCAGTATTGAAAGGCCGGGCGATCAGCCGTGATACGGCGAGGCCACCCACCGCTGGCTGGCATGATGTAAACATCCGATAATTCTTCACGATCCCAAATGAACGCAATATGCCTGCCATCAGGAGAGAGGTTGTGATTATGGACACGATTGACAGCAGTCACAAGAGGGAGGCTCCAACCTTCAGGGGGTTTGATATCCGGGCGCGATATGGCAGGCCACCCATTGCGTTCATATTTCGGGCTCAAATTGATCTCTTCTGGCATACATCCCCTCCTTTTCCCATTCACGCTTGCTCTTTAGGTTAATTATACGACTGGCAGGAAGTTGTCATTCAGCAAATAATTTGATCATTAAATAATGAAAAAGAATTCGCTTGACGATATTTTAAGCTTATCTTAAAATTGTATTATCATAGCAGTTTTATTACGCAGGAAAATCTCTTTTTCATGAGATAGCTCCTGGGAAGTAGGGGGTAAGAACATCCCCATCAAAACGATTCACCGATTCTATATTCTGTTTTATTGGAGGGATTATGATAAAGCATTTGTCTTTGCACAGAATGCTGCCTCTGGCTGTTCTCCTTGCCATGCTTCTGGCAGCCATAAACCCCGCATTGGTTTTTGCGGAAGGGGAAACCCCCGAAACACTTCCTGAAGAAACCCCACCAACTGAAACTGTATCGATGGAAATTGATCTTCAAGGCGCTGTGGAACAATTGGCGGATGGACAGGCTGCAATTGTTGACCCAAATGGATCTACTATTCCCCTGGCTTCGCAAACCGCCCTGGATGTATTGAAGGATCCTGATCCCTGGTTCTACTGCAGTGTTGGCTGCACCGGTGGCAGATCACCATTTTACGCTACTATCAACGAAGCCCTGGCGGAATGGGTTGCACGGAAGGGTACCGGAATGATCTACCTGGAAGGTGGATTCAACCAGACTGAAGACGTGATCATCAATGGAACCATACCCGGGTTCAGTACTTTAAAAGGGATTGTTTGGGATACCACCATAGGAGGCACTAAGCCTGTTCTGACAGGATATCTCGAGGTTGATTATCTTCCCTACGGATTCAAAATAGATGGATTGACCATTATATCCAATGACTCTGATGGGCTTTATTTATATGGCAATGCGGGAGCCATTGTATTAAAGAATACAAATGTTGTCAACTTAACGGCTGAAGGAATCTTTATTGCCAATCTAGCTACCTGACAGTTTAAAAAAAGAAGGTTGAACGACATTGAATCTCCAATAAAATAGTTTTTGCGAAAGCATTTTATAAAACGGAGTAAGACA
>DAOUFE010000017.1:0-129093 GCA_034430215.1 Anaerolineaceae bacterium
TGTCTTACTCCGTTTTATAAAATGCTTTCGCAAAAACTATTTTATTGGAGATTCAATGTCGTTCAACCTTCTTTTTTTAAACTGTCAGGTAGCTAGAAATTTAAATAAGATTTTTATCTTTACATAAGCAAGATTCTTTCTTCCTTTCATAACCAGGTGTGGCGATTATGAATAGTGCTTTATTTTATTTTGAAAGATTCTCATCTTTCAGGTCTGAAAATAAAAAACCTGATATCGAATGCCGAAATTTGATATTGTTTGGAAGAGTCGATTGTCTTCACCTTCCCGATCGGGATATTTGGAATCCGGGCGTAGATGAGATAAATTTATTCATTGATTCTTTGCAAGAAACAAATGTATCGGATGTTTTGTGGAATTTCGAAGGTCAGTATGTAACATGTATATCATTCTCTAATAATTCCTACATTTTTTGTGATCGCCTGGGAATGGAACCTTATTATTACGAAATAGTAGCTCATAAAGTACTCGTTTATGATCAAATTTTGGATGGAAGAGCTTTTACATTAAATCAAAAAGCTGCAAGGAACTTTTTGATATTCCGTTATGTTCCCAGCGGACAGACTCTTTTTGAAGGAATCCAGCAGATCATGCCAGGGGAGATTATCCATATTGATCATCAGACTGGTCAGGTAAACCATCTTGTTGTTAATATTTTTCCCCCCGTTGAGCAAAGTCAGATGGAAATTGCTGATGCAAGAAAACAATTCCATACTTTATTCAGGCAGTCAATTGAAAAGCGAGTTGCACGCCTGTCAGCTACAGAACCCATATTGTTACCTCTTTCAGGAGGATATGATTCCCGATTGATCCTTGCATTTTTATTGGAAATTGTGCCCGCCAATAGGATCATTGCCTATACTTTTGGTCAAAAGGGTACTTATGATTTTAAAATTGGTAAAAAGATAGCAAAAATATTTGGTATAAGGCATTTTGAATTTCCATTAGGTATCGATGATTATTCACATGGGGATCTGAAAAATGCCTGCATAGATTGCAATGGTCAAATTGCATATACATTGGAAGCCCCTGTGCGCGTTTTCGATAATATCCTTCAGCACGGCAATGTAATTCTTTCGGGAAATCTGGGAAATGAAGTTATGGGAGATCGCTCACACCCCGTAGAAAATGCAACGCTTACTAACCGCGAAGATATTTTCCTACTCGAAAGCATATGCAAAGATCGTAAGATCATTGACAAAGTCCTGGATAAGCAGATTATTAATGATAGCTTTTACTTCCATAATGATGAAAAATCAACATTAACCCTTACAGATAGATGGATCTACGTAAATCCAAACACAAAGTATACAAATTATTGTGTATACAAAAAACGTTCTCACATCGACTATATTTCTCCTTTCGCTGATTTTCAGGTTTTTAATTTTATGTATTCATTACCTGCAAAATGGCGGGATTATTGCGTATTTTATTTTGATTTTTTCCAGAACTGGTATCCGGAATTTGCCAATTTGCCAACAACAGAATATCGAGGTGTTGCGTTTACTTCTAGTAATCTTCTAAAAAAAGTAGCCTACCATACAGACCATTTCATTATGGCACTGACTGGCAAATACTTGCGAGCCAATAAAATTGATTTTGCCAGATACGCAAAAGATTTATTAAACTTTCCCGCCATGCAAAAATTTGCTTTGCAATGGTTGGAAGAATCTCTAGTTGACCAACTCTTTTCGGGCAACCAGAATTATCAAATGCTTTATTCATTACAAAGCTTACAATTTTTATGTGATAATTTTGAAATAAAACTGGCTTGATTTTTTATTTAATTGGTTTCAAAATTTTAATACTGGTATAAGGAACATAATTTTCATTTTGAAGATTAATAATTCAAATTAGAAGAACTCTTTACCGAGAGCCATAAACATTATTCCCCTTCAACATCAAAATTCCATCATAAGCCACCCTTCCTAGCTCTTCCATAATAGTCAGATGGATTATCTGACGGTATCGACTTTTACTTTGCTAAATTCAGCCTTTTGTTTCTATTCTTTCTTGAAGGATGTGATTTATGAAACCACTATTCTTTTTCAGCAATGAATTATCTGAAATCATTTTTAACGAAAAACCCGACATTACTACCAAAAAATTAAATATTTTTGGAAAAATTGACTGCCTGCATCTTCCAGGAAATGAGATTTGGAATCCTGGCATTACTGAGATAGACCAATACCTGGACACTATAAAGGAAAATGAAATAGGAAACATATTGATGGATCTGGAGGGACATTACCTGGCTTGTTTACAGGAGAATGAAAAAATCTATATTTTTTGCGATCGTCTGGTTTTACAACCATATTATTATGAAGTCATACCAAAAGGGGTAAACTTCTATGAGCATATTTTGGATAAAGATCAGACCTTTCGTCTTAATATTCCATCAGCGAAAAATTTCTTAATCTTTCGTTATGTGCCAAGCGGACAAACCCTTTTCGAGGGTTTTCGTCAATTCATGCCAGGCGAATTCCTTTGTATCAATCAAAGAACCGGGAAAATTGATCGAACCTTTTCAAACACATTTCCCCCAATAATTCTGGATAAAATGGATCTGCCTGAAGCTAGAAGGCAATTCCATTCATTATTTAGTCAGGCAGTTGAAAAACGACTTTCAGCTTGTCCTGACACAGAACCCATATTACTACCTCTTTCGGGTGGATTTGATTCGCGCCTGATCCTGGCATTTCTGTTGGAAATGATCCCAGCCAGTCGTATTATTGCCTATACTTATGGTGAACCCGGAACATACGATTATGAAATCGCAAAAAGGATCGTGAAGATATTTGGTATAAGCCATCTTCAATATCCCCTCAATTTAGATTATTTCACCATACCCGAACTGACTCAAAACTGCCTGGATGCAGATGGACAGATCAACTTTGTACTGGAAGCACCCATAAGAGTTTATGATGAGGTTCTCCAGCATGGTACTTTGACATTATCAGGAAATCTTGGAAATCGAGTAATGGGCGATAGAATTCACCCAGAAAAAAACGCCACTTTAACAGATAAGCACGATATATTCTATCTGGAAAATACCTGCAAAGATCCTCATGTGATCAATATGGTTAAAAACACCGATCTCATTGAAGATAGTTTTTATTTTCCGATCCATGAACCTTCACATTTAACCCTTGCTGAACGCTGGAACTACATTAACCCCATTACTAAATATGTCAACTATTGCGTCTATAAACGCAGAGTACAAACCCAATATATCAGTCCATTCGCAGATTTTCATCTTTTTAATTTTATGAATGCATTACCGCGTGAATGGCGTGACGATGCTTACTTCTATCGCGATTTCTTTATTCACTGGTATCCCAAATATGCTGCCATACCAAATTCTGATTTTCGTGGCGCTCCATTAAATGCCGGTCCTTTTCAAAGACAAATTGCGTACCATTGGGATCACGTTCGGATGGTACTCACAGGCAGATATTTCCGGGCAAATAAAATTGATTTCAAACGGTATCGCAATCATTTTTTAGATTTGAATGAATTGCATAAATTTGCTACAAAATGGCTTGAACCAGAAATGGTAGAAAAGATCATCTCAAAAGAGCAGAAGCTTCCAGTCTTGTACTCTATGCGGGCTTTGCAAGTCTTATGTGAAAATTTTAATATCACCTATAACCACCAGTAGAGTCAAGTTACAATCGTAAATATGAACACTAATAGCCCATTTCTAAAGGGGTATTCTGCAACTGCCATTGCTCATCCAAATATTGCATTTATAAAATATTGGGGAAATAGGGATGAATCTTTCAACCTGCCATCAAATAGTTCCATTTCCATGAACCTTGGAGATTTAGAAGCACGAACAACGGTAACATTCTCTTCAGATCTTCCAGAAGATATACTTGTTATAAACCATCTCATAGCTGGTCAGAGTGCCCATCAGCGAATGTCAGCAATTCTGGAAATTGTCAGACAGAAGGCAAGAATATCTCTTCACGCCAAAGTAGAAAGCGTAATAAATTTCCCTATGGGAACAGGAATTGCTTCATCAGCCGCGGGTTTTGCAGCCCTTGCAAAAGCAGCTGTTCATGCAGCAGGTTTGGAATTAAACGAAACAGAAATTTCGCGCTTAGCTAGACTGGGATCAGGTTCAGCCTGCAGATCAGTGCCTGGAGGTTTCGTGGAATGGCATATGGGTGAATCTGATGAGACTTCCTATGCAACTTCAATATTCTCTGCTGAACATTGGGATCTTTGTGATGTGATAATTGTGTTACAAAAAACGCCCAAAAAGGTAGGTTCAAAAGCTGGTCACATCTTGGCAAATACTTCTCCTTTGCAGGCAACTCGTGTTCAAGACTCACCCAGGCGTTTAGAGCTATGCAGGAAAGCAATCAGAGAGCGGGATTTTTCTTCTCTGGCAAATATCATCGAACTCGATAGCAATATGATGCATGCGGTTACAATGACGTCTACTCCTTCCTTAATTTATTGGGATGCTGGCTCTCTGATATTAATGCGTACAGTACCGAAATGGCGTAAAGAAGGTCTTCATGTAGCATATACGATAGATGCCGGACCAAATGTTCACTTGATCTGCCAACGCGATGATGTTGCTGAGATCAAAGAACGTGCAACATCCCTGGTTTCACCACAAGAGATCCTTCTTTCCGCAGTCGGTGGTCCAGCATATATTGTTAGAACCATATAAGTTTCACTCGAATTTCACCATGCTTATGGATATAATTAGACTGCGGCTGGCAATTCGCCAGGCAGTAAAAGTCAGAACAGGGAACCATCATGAGTGATGCATTGGTCGTGGTATTGCGAATTGTAGAATTTATCATCCTATTTGGGTTTTTACTTTTCACCCATGAACTGGGGCATTTTATAATTGCTCGTTTATCAAAGATCGAGGTGGAGGAATTTGGCTTCGGCTTCCCTCCAAAGATTTGTCGTTTATTCCGGTTATGGGGTACAGATTTTACTTTGAATGCAATTCCCTTTGGTGGATTTGTTCGTCCAAAAGGTGAAATGGATCCCAATATTCCTGGTGGTATGGGTGCTGCCAAACCCATTGCTCGTTTGGGTGTACTCCTGGGTGGTCCGTTAATGAATATTTTGACGGGCGTAATTATTTTTAGCATCATTTTTTCCCAGATTGGAGTATCCAACCAAAAAATTGTTCAGATCATGGGTGTCACTGAAAATTCTCCCGCTTTAATTGCTGGGCTTCAGGTTGGCGATATTGTAGAAAGCATTAATGGCGAACCTATCAATAATATGAGCAAGCTTTCCAGCATGGTATACGCTAATCTGGGTAAAGAAATGCAGATAGTAGTCTTACGCAATAGTGAAGAGGTCACACTTAAGGTTACCCCTCGTGCAGAACCTCCCGAAGGTGAAGGTCCATTAGGTATCACCATGGGAAATCCAGTAAAAGATGTTAACTGGATAGAAGCTGTCCCTTATGGGTTTGTCATGGCATATGACCAGGCAAAAGCTCTTCTTGAATTGCCCGGTCAATTAATAGCAGGTTCAATATCACCTGAACAAGCACGACTCGTCGGACCTGTAGGGATGTTCAACATCTTTTCTCAGACCCGTGACCTTGACCAGGAGGAACAAGCAGCAGGCTCCGACCAGCCAGCAGGCTTGAATTCCTTGTATTTACTGGCCGTTTTAGCAGTAGCTCTAGGGCTTACGAATTTACTGCCAATTCCAGCATTGGATGGTGGAAGGATCTTATTCTTGTTGCCAGAATTATTCTTCAAGAAACGTATCCCTCCAAAATATGAAAACCTGGTAAATCTCATTGGTTTTTCCTTATTGATTGTCTTAATGGTTTACATAACCGCCCAGGATATCTTTAACCCTGTTGCTTTACCTTAAGAGGACGACCTTGAAAACAAAATCTCCTGTTCCCTTTTCTGAGATAATCAAAGCGTTATTGGATAATTCGAAATCCTTTCCTCCACAATACCTCCATCGATTCGCTGATTTGAATGAGGAAAATTGCCAATCGCTGAATGAGATATGGCTACAGATTGCAGAACAGCGGCGGATCAATTTATTAGAAGACCTCGAAGATCTACTTGAATCAGACACGACAGTATTATTTGATGAAATTGCGCAGATGGCTTTGAAAGATACAAATCCACAGGTACGTGCATCTGCAGTACGACTTCTTGCTGAATATACTAGAGAAAGCCGGGCACGCATTTTTATCAAATTTGCAGAAAGTGATCCTGATGAATTTGTCCGGGCTGCTGCCACTTCTGCTTTGGGACAATATGTTTATGAGGGTGAAATGGAAGAAATACAGGAGGAAACGAAAGAGAAAGTTGAAAGTTTTCTTTTAAAGAAGCTGGCTGGATCTGATACCACCCTGGTACGCCGTCGAGCCCTCGAAGCCATCAGTTTTTCCAGCAGGGATGAAGTACCTTCATTGATCGAAAAAGCATACCATTCTAAAGATACTGCCTGGTTGACCAGCGCATTATTTGCCATGGGCAGGTCAATGGATAATGCACGTTGGGAGAAACCTGTACTCGATAACATTAGTTCACCAGACACAGAAGTAAGTTTTGAAGCAATCCGTGCCGCCGGTGAAATGGCATTACAACCTGCCCGCCCCCTTTTGATGGAGATGCTCAAGAATTATGAAGAACTGGATGATGACGTACGAGGAGCTGTAATATGGTCGTTATCACAGATTGGTGGAGAAGGTGTTCGCGTTAAGTTGGAAGAACTGGCAGATGAACTGGATGATGATGAGGAAATTGACATTATCGAAGAAGCTCTCGAAAATCTTGAATTTAATGAGGATTTCTCATTGGCTGGCATGTTTGATATTGATATGCTGAAAGGTACTGACCTGGATACGATCATCGATCTTGAGCATGACGAATTGGATGATGAGGACTTTGATAAATCCTCCTGGGATGAAGAAGAGAAAGGATAGTGTATATGGATGATCCTCAAACTTTCCAACAGCTCCATGCAATGGTGGAGGGTCATGTACAGGGTGTTGGTTATCGCTTCTTTGTTGTCCAACAGGCGCAGATCCTTGGTTTACTGGGCTGGGTTCGTAATACCTGGGATGGTAAAGTCGAGGTTAAAGCAGAAGGGAAAAGAGCAGATCTGGAAACCTTGTTACAACAGCTTCATACAGGTCCACGCAGTGCTATAGTTTTTCATATCGATGTTGATTGGCAGCCGGCCAGCAATTCTTTTAAAACTTTTTCAATTGTTTATTAATCTAATTCTCCCGCTAGAAGTTTTGCTTTTTGCCAGGGTGGAATATTGGATTCTTCTGCAAGTATCGCCCTCAACTCATAGATCTGATCACGAATAGTCGCTGCCTGTTCGAATTGTAACTCTTTTGCAGCAGCTTTCATCTGCTGTTCAAGTTCATTTATCACCCGTTTGATTTCTTTTACATTCATTCCAGCAGTAGTGCGGTCTGTCTTATAATCACCCCTGCCTTCCTCTACAGCAGATGAAGTGGTCAACCGTGATGTAATGTCATATACCATTTTTACGATACTGATCGGTTCGATGCCATGGCTCTTGTTATAAGCTATTTGCTTTGCTCTTCTGCGATTGGTTTCTTCAATCGCTTGTTTCATAGCATCCGTCTCTTTATCTGCATACATGAGCACTTTACCGTGAACATGCCTGGCTGCACGACCGATCGTCTGGATCAACGCAGTACCTGACCGCAAGAAGCCTTCTTTATCCGCATCAAGGATGGCAACAAGAGAAACCTCCGGAAGGTCCAACCCCTCGCGAAGTAAGTTGATACCTACCAACACATCATAAACCCCCAGCCGTAGATCACGCAGGATTCCAACACGTTCCAGTGTTTCTACCTCGGAATGTAAATAATGAACCTTTATTTCCATTTCTTTCAAATAATCCGCCAGATCTTCAGCCATGCGTTTGGTAAGAGTAGTTACCAGCACCCTTTCCCCTTGAGCAACACGTTTCTTGATCTCGGTCAGTAGATCATCCACCTGTCCTTTAGAGGGTCGTACTTCTATCTCCGGATCAATCAGGCCTGTTGGTCGAATGATCTGGTCAATCACCTGATCAGCACGCTCCATTTCATAAGGTCCTGGTGTCGCAGATGTATAAATAGTTTGCCCCATATGCGATTCGAACTCTTTAAAAGTGAGTGGGCGGTTATCCAATGCACTGGGTAATCTGAAACCATAATCTACCAACACCTGTTTCCGACTACGATCGCCATTGAACATGCCACGAATTTGAGGGACAGACATATGGGACTCATCGATGACTAAAAGATAATCACTTGGAAGGTAATCAATTAATGTCCATGGTGGTGTGCCCACATTACGCTGGTCAAAATGCCTGGAATAATTCTCAATCCCTGAACAATATCCAACTTCTCGCAGCATTTCCAGATCAAATTGAGTTCGTTGTTCGATCCGTTGGGCTTCCAAAAGCATGTTACGTTCCTTAAAGTACTTCAGCCGCTCTTCCAATTCCTGTTCAATGTCTGCTATTGCTTTTCGGGTACGTTCTTCATGTGTTACATAATGTTTCGCAGGGTATATATCCAGAGTTTGAGGTTCACCCAATACCTCCCCAGTTACCGGATTGAATGCCAGGATACGTTCGACTTCATCTCCAAAGAATGAGATTTTGTATACCTTCTTGTCCTCGTATGCTGGAACAATTTCCAGCACGTCTCCACGGACGCGAAATATACCGGGTTTCAGTTCCATATCATTACGCTGGTATTGGCTTTCCACCAACTGTCTGACGAGCGCATTCCTTCGGAAAATTTCACCCACTTTCAGGTTGATGACCACTTTGTTGTATTCTGAAGGATCACCCAATCCGTAGATACACGATACCGAAGCGACAATGATGACATCGCGCCGGGACATTAAGGAGGTAGTGGCTGCCAAACGAAGCCGCTCGATCTCTTCGTTAATGTCAGTTTCTTTTTCGATATATAAATCATGCCGTGGAACATATGCTTCAGGCTGATAATAGTCATAGTAGGAAACAAAATACTCGACCGCATTTTCAGGAAAGAATTCTTTGAATTCAGCGTAAAGCTGGGCTGCAAGTGTCTTATTGTGTGCCATGATCAATGCAGGCTTTTGAACCCGCTGAATGAGATTGGCGATGGTGAAGGTCTTGCCAGTGCCTGTTGCACCCAGGAGCACCTGATTGCGATACCCCTTTTCTACCCCGGCTACCAGTTTTTCTATTGCTTCCGGCTGATCGCCAGTCGGCTGATATGGAGCATGAAGTTTAAATTCCATTCAAGTTCCTTTCAGAATTCACTAATTACTTTTATTATGGAAGCACTTTTTAATCAATACGTTTCGCTAGCATCTGAACTCATGTTTTCAAGCACTCTATGCATTCCCATTTATATCACACCAGGTAGCGGAATGAGTTTGCTCCTTCATAAAGAGAGCAATTAATACCTACTCTTAGATTACTTTTTATTACATAGCTTCGACAATGGGCATAGAACGGTGAACATTGACTGTTTCATCAACAGAAGGGATCAATTTCATCACGGCTAATAAACGTTCTTTCCAGTTATCATCCGGTTCGGTTTGAGATAACCAGTAAGCATTCTTTCCAGCTCTGCAGCCATGCCCTACCATTGGAAGCTGACGGTATGTGTTATTGCTGTTCACCAGGTTGGGATAATGCAACACGATCTGTTCTGCTTCTACTACAATGGATTCCAATCCTTTACCTTCTGCCAGTATTTTGATCCTGGTCTGGTAGAAAAGATTCATCACCGTTTGCGGGATTGGCCCAAACCTGTCTATGAATTCTTCCTGTAGCGCATCCAATTCATCTTCGGCTTTTACCTCTGCCATGCGTCTGTACAACCGCAGCCGCAGGTTTTGATCTGGCACATAATCCATAGGGATGCCAATTGAAAATGGCAGATCCACATTCACACCCATCCAGGACTCCTGCTCGCTAATGTGCATTTCAGAAGGAACCCCCAATCCCTGCGCTTTTCTCTGTTCGCGAACTGCCTGCGCCAGCATCCGTGTATAAAGATGAAACCCTACGCTTGCGATATATCCATGTTGGCGGGTACCTAACATTTCTCCAGCTCCACGCATCTCAAGGTCGCGCATGGCAATGGAATATCCAGCTCCAAGCTGTGTGTTCTCTGCGATGATCTCCAAACGTTCCTGCCCTTCAGGTGTTGGTGGTTTTTTCCGGTGCCGGAAGAAATAAGCGTACGCTCGTTGTGCACCTCTTCCCACTCGACCGCGCAACTGATATAGCTGCGCTAATCCAAACGTATCCCCCCGATCTACGATCAATGTATTGGCATTCGGGATATCTAATCCAGATTCAATGATCGAAGTACAGAGGAGCACATCAATTTCTCCATGTGTAAACTTCATCATTACTTTTGCCAGCTCTTGCTCATTCATTTGTCCATGTCCAATTCCAACGCGTGCTTCTGGCACCAGTTGGTGTAGATGAGCTTTCATAGCCTCAATAGTTTGCACACGGTTATGCAGGAAAAACACCTGCCCACCACGTTCCAGCTCACGCAGTATTGCCTGGCGTACCAACTTGGGAGAGTAAGGTCCAATATGGGTCACAATAGGCAATCGTTCTTCCGGTGGCGTGTTGATCGTTGATATGTCCCTTACTCCCGTCAATGCCATATAAAGGGTACGCGGTATCGGTGTTGCGGTAAGGGTTAATACATCTACTTCAGTTCGAAGTTTTTTCAGGAATTCTTTGTGAGTAACACCAAAACGTTGCTCTTCATCAATGATAACCAACCCAAGATCCTTGAATTGCACATCTGATTGCACCAGACGATGGGTACCGATTACAATATCCACTGAACCAGTCTGCAATTTTTTGATGATATCGGATTGCTCCCTTGGATTGCGAAATCTAGAAAGCATTTCTACTTCCACCGGATATGCTGCCAGACGCTGACGGAATGTTTCAAAATGCTGTTGAGCCAGAACAGTGGTAGGCACTAAAATAGCCACCTGCTTGCTGTCCATCACGGCTTTAAAAGCTGCTCGCAGTGCTACTTCAGTTTTTCCATACCCTACATCCCCACAAAGCAACCTGTCCATGGGTCTTGTCTGCTCCATATCTTTTTTTACTTCATGAATGGCACGTATCTGATCTTCAGTTTCAGTATATGGAAAACTGGCTTCCAATTCCTTTTGCCAGGCAGTGTCTTCCGAAAACGCATGCCCCTCTGAAGCCATACGTCTTGCATACAGATCCAACAGGTCATGTGCAACTTCCTTTACTCCTTCTTGCACACGCTGGCGTGCATTTTGCCATTCCTGTGTTCCTAATCGGGTGAGTGTAGGTGTTTCATTACCAGGTCCAACATACCGTGTTAAACGATCCGCCTGATGAACTGGCACAAACAATTGATCACCCCGGTCATATTCGATCATCAACAATTCACGGCTTACTCCATCCAGGGTACGTTGAACCAAACCACCAAACCGCCCCACACCATAATCCACATGTACCACCCAATCCCCCACTCGAAAATCGGTATAAGTAGATTCGGGTGCTTCTGCAGCAGGACGATGTCGCTGCCGCGGTCTGGGACGCTCCCATCCAAAAACCTCACTATCTGTCAAAAGGTAAGCAGAATGCGTTTCATCGAGCTTCAGGTTCCAGCCTTCGCTTAATGTCCCCTCGATAAAAAGAGGTGTGCAGCTGGCATCATCTCGATCAAATCTTTCCAGCCAGAGCTCTTTTAGCCGGTTTGCCTGTCGTGAAACAATGGATACTTCATTCCCTGACACACACATGGCGCTTAAGGCATCGATCAAAGGTTTAAGCCTACCCGCATAGCGTTCTCCAGGGGTGAACACAGAACCCAATGGTGATTCTTCTGGTGCGGTTGCGTAACCCAGATCTAACCAGCTATAGCGGTTAAAACTATCCACAACTTCTGACCAGGTGAGATAGGGCACAGGAAAATTCTCAGGAAGAACCCCCTCTTGAATGCTCTCCTGTCGGAAGCGAACAGATTGTTCTTCGATCTCATCCGCAATTGTCGCAAGATAATCAAGATCATCCAATACCACCAGGCTGTTTGCAGGAAGGTAGTCCAATAAACTGGCTTGTGCTGGATGGACCAGTGGCAGGTCAAATTCGGTTATTTCTTTCCCAGGTTCGATCACATTTTGGGCATACCCGGGCAAAATTTCTCGTGCAGGGGTGATAAACACACCTTCAAGACGTTTTATTGTTCTCTGGCTGGCAGGGTCGAAAAGACGTAATGTATCAACCACATCTCCAAAAAAATCAACCCTGACAGGATTATCCATATGGGTTGGCCAAATATCAAGAATCCCACCTCGTCTGGAAAATTGCCCTTGCTCAACAACAATATCAGATGCCTGATATCCGCTATCCACCCAGCTTTTCATCAAGTTTTCTGGTGAAATCTGCTGTTCCACCTTCAACATTTTGCTGTTTCGAATGAAATCCCGCCGTGGAATTGTACGCGACATGATGGCACGGACCGGTGCAATGATCACGGGCGGCTTTTCTGGTTTTGGAATGAGAGGGATATGATATCTTGTCAGAATGCTGATTGCCTGCAATCTATCCCGTCTGGTAGTATTTCCCCAGGTAGCTTGTTCATAAAATAGTGGGTTTGGTTCTGGGAAAAGATAACGTTCACCGTCAGGAAGCCAATAAGCCAGCTCCTCAAAGAGGGCAAGAGCTTGATCAGACCTGCCAACCATAAAAACCAGAGGCGCAGGTATATCAGTTGAGAGCGCAGCCACCACTGGCAGCCTTGCCGAACGCATCAGTCCCACACCTGGAACTTCGTTGTGTTCCTTCAAATCGTTCACTAACTGCTGATAGGCAGTCAGATGTTTGATCAATTCCAACAAGGGGGTTTACTCCTTAAACACCGGGCCATTGAACTGATTCATAGCCTCATCAACACCAACTTCCACGAACTTCAAGGCAGCTTTTACAGCTTCATCCAGTAAAACGGGAAGTTCCAATTTTTCCGCAGCAGAAAAAGATCCCAGTACATAATCTGCTGAATTCATCTGACCTGGAGGTCTGCCGATCCCGCAGCGCAACCGAGCAAAATCCTGCGTTCCGGATAATTCGATGATCGAAGCCAGACCTTTTTGACCCGCTGAACCACCGCCAGGGCGCAATCGCAATGTTCCAAACGGAAGATCGAGATCATCATGGATCACAAGAAGATTTGCTTGTTCGATGCGATGGTATCGGATGAGACTGACTACCGCCTGACCAGATAAATTCATGTAGGTAACTGGTTTCGCCAGGATGATTTTATGATTGTGAAATAAGCCATTTCCAACCAGCGCTTTATGCTGCAATCTACATAGCTTGATGTTCAGTACTTCAGCCAGCCGGTCTATAACCATGAACCCGATATTATGACGAGTTTCGCGATATTCTCTACCTGGATTTCCCAGGCCAACTATAAGAAAATTACTCATTATCTATTCCGATTTCTATTCTTCATCAATGCTCTCACTCCCAGGAAGAGGAAGAGCGCAGTTGTAATACTTATTCCAGTTATGACTGTGCGCCAAAAGCTTTGCAAGCTTATTTCTGCAGGGTTTGCTGCTAGAGGGGTTATTTCAACCATGGATGTCGGAGTCATTTCTTCCGTTGCTTCAACAACAATATTTTCTTCTGTAGGGGCTGGTGTTTTGGTTTCTACTGGAGAATAATTTCGAATACGAAGATTTTCCACAAGAAGAGTTTCAACCTCACCCTTTGTTGAATATTGCCGAACCCTCAATCGATAGATACCATCAGCTATGACAGTTGTATCCCATATTGCCAATACACCTTTCTCAACCGGTTGTTCACTGGATTGAATAATGAACCAGGTACCTGTAGTATCTTCTGCATAAGCAAAAGAGATATCATATGAGGCAAACTCTTCACCTGTGACTGTTCCTTTTATCTCAACCAACCCTTTCAATACATCGCCCGGGCGTGGAGATTCTACGTCAGGTTGCTGAAATGCTAAGAAACCTGCTCCTGGCAGAAAAAGTGTATACAGAACGAGAAAGGTTGAAATTAATTTGATCATCGTAACTTGTAAGTTTAACATGGAAATGAAGCTCAAGCAAATGATCAGAAAGTAAATCGGGGGTTATTTATTGAAAAATCAATTTTTAGAGGTGTATACTTAACAACAATTGGGAAAAGAAGCATAATAGCTATAAACTTTCTTCAAAATTTTTCTATTATGGAGCAGTCATGGCAGAAGTACGGGGTGAATTACGAGAAAATGCGACGTATGGTGAAAAAGAAACATTACGACTTCTTAAGCAAAACCTTCCTAATGAATACACAATTTATGTAGAAGTACCTATCCATAAGTATCGTGAAATTCGTTACCCAGATTTCATAATTCTCACAGACTATGGAGTAATAGTGCTTGAGGTAAAAGATTGGGTTTTTATTGAGTACCCGAACCCCACTGGGGCGATGATCCGCAACAGGAATAACGAAGCTCATTGGGAACCAAATCCAGTTACCAAAGCCCGTGATATGGCTATTGCACTTTCCGAATTATTAAACCAGAAATGTCATTCGGATTCCCATGGTGAAGCGATTCCCTGGAGTTATGCGGCAATTCTATTCAATCTTCCCTCATCAATCATAACCCAATTGTATGAACCCTGGGGTGAAGAATTCGTATTAGGGAAATTCGATTTGGAAAACCCCACTTCACTGGTTGAAAAATTGAAAATGATTTTTCCCATGAGAAGGATCCATCCTTTATCGCAATATGAATTGGATATGGTACGAGCCACTATTTATCCAATTGTTGAAATTGAGGTAAAGGATCGAAAACCATTTGTTCTTGATATTCAGCAGGAAAAGATTGTTGCAGAGCCGGTTCATCTGGATCTTTCTGAAGAAACTAAGAAGAAACCTGAAGTAAAAAAGTCTTCACAACAAAACCTATTATTTGACCAGAACCTCCCAGATACATTGCTCGTAGAAAAAGATGAAATTCCAGAAACCGGTAAACGGATAATTCAAAATGCTTCTGTTCGTTTGGTACGTGGATTCGCTGGAAGTGGAAAAACTCTTGTTCTAATTCAACGTGCAAAATATCTTGAAGCAATAAATCCTGATTGGAAAATTTCACTACTGACCTATAATAAACCCTTACAAACAGAGTTGAGTAAATATTTTTTATCTTCAAATATCAAACCTCAAACTTTTCATTCGCTCTGCCATCAATATATTGAGATGCCGGAGAAAAAGGAAACGACTTTTAAGAATTGGTTTGAAGGTGTCAACACAAATTTTTCTGTTTTACAGAATTTAGGCGAAGATTCGTTGATCCGTGAAATCAACTGGCTACAAGATATAGGAGTAGCAAATGTAGAACAATACCTTGACCTTGAGAGGCATGGTATTGGAAAAGAATTCAGGGTATCAGCAGAAGTTCGAAAAGAAATCTTTAATTTATATACAAACTACCAGACTCATTTGCAAGAAAATGCTTTATGGGATTGGCATGAATTACCGCTTAACTTTTTAGAAATGCTGGAAGAAAGAAAAATAACTCCTCAAAAATTTGATGCGATTCTTATTGATGAGGCTCAAGACTGGGCACCAATCTGGTTTAAAGTCGTAAATCATTTTCTTGATCAAGAGCATGGCTTGCTCTTTTTAACTGATGATCCATCGCAAAGTATTTTTAACCACTTCAGTTGGAAAGAAAAATCGGTTAATGTTGTTGGCAGAACTCGTTGGCTTCGAATACCCTACCGAAACACATACGAGATTTATTCTGCAGCATACAGCATGATTGAAGGAAATGAAGAAATTCAAAATTCCCTTCGAACTGAAGGAGAACTGATCAAACCAGAAATTTCGAAAGAGGAGATGAGGCATGGACTGAACCCAATTCTCCGAAGATGTACCGACACAACAGATGAAAGAATGAAGATTAAAACCATAGTTGAATCCTTATTGAATGATGGTTATCACGAAGCGCAAATAACAGTTCTGGTGCGGTATAAATCTGATATTGCACCAATAAATGAGGTGTTATCAGAAACTGATGTTGAAGTTCATCCAATCCATAGCTTCAAAGGTCTTGAAAGAGAAGTAATTATTATTCCCCATCTGCAAAATACGTTTACTAGAGTTGACGAGGAAGTCGCAGAAAGAAGACTTCTCTACATGGCAATGTCACGTGCCCGATCAAGGCTTTATATGACCTATTCTAAAAGACTACCAAAACCATATTATCATCTACGAGATAGAAAATTAGTTGATTTCCAGGGATGATATGCGCTTGACAGATCTACATCTTTATTAATGTTATAATTCATTTAATATGGACGAAGATTCCCCAATCCCTTCATTAGTTTCTGAGTCATCTGTAACCCCCGACCGTCAGAATAGAACCCGGTTAATTATTATCATTGTGGCTGTGGTTTTACTTCTTGCGGGTCTAATTGTGGCAATTTATTTCCTCTATACTGCAAAATCAGAGACCACTGCTCAAATTCGGGATATTTTTATCATTTTGATGGCCTTCGAATCCCTGATCATTGGGGCTGCGCTTGTTATTTTGGTTGTCCAGCTTGCAGTACTTACCAATCTTCTTCAAAATGAGATAAAACCCATTTTGGATGCGACAAACCAGACAGTTAACACCGTCAAAGGAACAACAACCTTCCTTAGTGATAATCTTGTTCAACCAGTAATTAAACTCAATGAGTACATGGCCGGATTCAAGAAATTCTTTGATTTGATCCGACCCAACAAAAAATAATAAAAACGATTGCTTCTATCGAAAGGAGATATGATATGTCAAGTCGCGATGAGTTTGGTGCATTTTTAATTGGCTTTGCAGTTGGTGGCCTTACTGGTGCAATTGTTGCGCTGCTATTTGCGCCTCAATCTGGAAACGAAACCCGTACTTTAATCAAAGAGAAAGCAATTGAATTAAAAGATAAAGCGGGAGAATCTGTTGAAGATGCATACGCAAAAGCGGAAGCTGCTGCCTTACAGGCTAGAGCCCGCTTTGATGAATTAGCGAAAGCTACCAAAGAACAGACTGCCGAATTAGCTCAAAAAGGTCAGGTACTTGTCGAAGAATCGCGTGAGAAAATAAGCGAAGCGATTGCGCCAAAGAAGAAAGCAAAACCAGCAGAACCAGAAACACCTGCAAGCTAATTTACTTAACCAAAATCCCCACCGAGTTGGTGGGGATTTTTCTTTCTCTATTCGAAAACTTCTGAGATCGATTCCAATACATCGCCTGCTATTACAGCTTGAGAACTCCCTATTGAATCAGCAGCAAATAATCCCGCTTGAGCATGAATATATACTCCAGCGCATGCAGCCTGATAGGCTGGTATTTTCTGGGCGAGTAGCCCGCCAATAATCCCTGCCAAAATATCACCTGTACCAGCTCTTGCCAATGCCGGAGTTGCTACTGGAAGTACACTACATTTACCACTGGGTTCCGCGACGACAGTAAAAGCACCTTTCAAAACAACAATACATTTCCATTCTTTCGCAAATTTAGTCGCAATTGCCTGCCGGTTAGCTTGTATCTCATCGATACTCATTCCAGTCAACCGTGCCATTTCACCAGGATGCGGAGTAAGGACACAACCTGCTGGGATCAAAGTCTGCCAATGGGCAATTTCACTCAACAAATTTAAAGCATCGGCATCTAAAACCAACGGAGGCAGGTTCTCCTTTTTTGCAGGTCGGGTCTTTTTCTCTGTGGTTACAAAACCGATGGGAGCTTGAATTGAGGAAGGTTTTTCTCCTTCGAGTAAATGTTTAAGGAACTCTTTTGTTGTATTTTCACGTCCCAGACCAGGTCCTACTAATATTGCAGTTGCACGATCCAGGTTTTTCCAGATCACATCGCCTGCTTCGCTGGCAATAACACCCATTTCATGCGGCAGCATGATCCACGTAGCTTCTGGAAAATTGCCTGCCAACACAGCATGTAAGGAAGATGGAACAGCCATTTGCACCAGACCTACACCCACACGATATGCTGATTTCCCGGCTAACAATGCAGCACCTGTGTAATTCACTGATCCAGCTATAGTTAATAAAGTGCCAAAAGTTCCTTTGTTTGCATCCATAGGTCTATCTGGCAATACTTCATCCAATAATTCATCCTCAATAACACTTGTTTGAATTGCACGTAAAGTAGGCGAGTACTTTTCGAAATCAAGATCAACAGGTGCAAGCTCGCCAAGATATGAAAATGCGGGTAACTTTAACATTCCAATCTTTACTGCACCCAGACAGAGTGTGAGATCCGCCTTCAGAGTTTCTTTTGCAATCTCTCCAGTTTCACAATTCAAACCAGAAGGACAATCCACGGCAACGATAAAAGGTGAGTTTTCTCTTTCTGAAAGATGATTAAGTACCGCTTGTACTTCTTTTTTTAGCGGGGATGCGAATCCTGTACCCAATATTCCATCCAGAACTACATCCGCATTCTCAATCCATTCATCCAGAATCTTAAAATGCACATCCTTTTCAAGTGTGGCAATTCTCACGCCTGTGTCTTTGACCCTCTGTAATAAACTATCATCTCCAGCTCGCGGACGTACCAGATATGCCAGACAGTTCCACCCTAGTTTTTGTAACTCATCGAGTGCGATCAGCGTATCGCCGCCATTATTTCCAGAACCGATCAAACCAATGATCGTCGATGGTTCCTCCTGTGAAAAGAGATCATGCACAATTGTTGCAATGCTTTCACCTGCCCTCTCCATCATTTCCGAAAATGGATACCCGGCATCATTCGCTTCCTGTTCGATTTTCTTCATTTCTTCAACATGTACGAGTTTCATCATAACCTCACTCGAAAGAATCTTTTTATGGATCAACCTTGCGTCGTATTATAGCGCATTACGGTATAATTTCATTGAACTTTACGGAAAACACGGTCCCTATGCGAAAATATCTCTATTTCACTGTTTTTATCAGTGGTCTTGTATCTCTTGCAATTGAAATGTCTGCCTCCCGGTTGTTAGGGAATGTTTTTGGTACCAGCAATCTCGTCTGGGCAGCCATAATTGGGCTGATTTTAATCTACCTGGCAGCTGGTTACTTCATTGGCGGCGCATGGGCAGATAGGAGCCCTCATTTCAGGACATTATTCCTCATTCTGCTGGGTGCAGCGTTAGCTACAGCGATCGTTCCCGTGATCTCGCGACCCGTGTTACGGATAGCGGCAGACGCATTTGACCAGCTTCAAATGGGAATATTATTCGGTTCTTTTACTGCAGTTATCATATTGCTAATTGTTCCCATGACCCTATTGGGAATAGTATCTCCCTTTGCAATTCGCCTGGCAATTCAGCAGACAGAAAATGCAGGTCGCATTTCTGGTCGTCTTTATGCTGTATCCACCCTTGGATCATTCTTTGGTACATTTTTACCTGTTCTCTTGCTTATTCCAACCATAGGCACTTACCGCACATTTCTGGTTCTTGCTGCTTTGCTGGCATTGATTGCCATTATTGGCTTGATCCTCACCAGTGGAAAACTCGTTATCCCTGCACTTCTCATACCTCTGGTTCTCCTTCCTGTTCTGGCAATTTGGGGTTTACCAGGCAGAGATAAAAATACCCAGGGCATCATTTATGAAACCGAATCTACTTACAACTATATTCAGGTTCTTGAAAGCAATGGATATCGCTATTTACGCTTGAATGAAGGTCAAGGAGTACATTCCATGTACCATCCCAGTGTACTTTATTATGGTGGTCCCTGGGAAATGGTACTTGCAGCCCCATTATTCAGTAAAACCACCTTTCAGGTCAATAATATTCATTCAATGGCAATTATTGGTCTGGCAGCAGGAACCACCGCCCGACAGGCAACAAGTGTTTATCCCAATATTGCCATAGATGGAATTGAAATCGACCCCAAGATCGTCGAGGTAGGGAAAAAATACTTCGGTATGGATCTTCCAAACTTGAACATTCTTGTCCAGGATGGACGCTGGGCTCTTGATCAATCTGAAAAAACATATCAAATCATCAGTGTGGATGCATATCGACCTCCATATATACCTGCCCAACTGACAACCCAGGAATTCTTCCATTCAGTCTACAACCACCTTACAGACGATGGAGTTATGATCATCAATGTCGGTAGAGCACCCGAAGACAGGCGGCTGATCAATGCCCTGTCCAGTACAATCCTCTCGATCTTCCCTTCTCTATATGTGGTTGACTTGCCTGGCACTTTTAATTCATTAATCTATGCTACACGCCAGCCTACAACCAATGAAAACCTGTATCAAAATTTTGCCGCCCTTCAGAATTCGGGTAACGCACCAGATTTACTGGTCACCGTGGGCTCAGTTGCAATTGCCAGCCTGCAGCCTTCGCCAGAAAAAGCGCAGGTATTCACCGATGATAAAGCACCTGTTGAATGGATAACCAACAACATGGTTCTACGTTTTTTGCTATCCCCTGAAATGGAATCATTACAATGAAAACAATTAAAGAAACTGTCGGTTTCTTGATCACGCTTACTACCCCCTTTGTTTTTCTTATGTTGGCTGTACGCCTGCTATTGACCCCCTTCTTTCTGGAATTTGAATATCACACACCAAATTTCCCCGCTGATACATACGGATTTACTCTTCAAGACCGTCTGCATTGGTCAAAAATATCAGTAGATTACCTGATCAATAATCAGGGAATTGAGTTCCTCGCCTCACAACGCTTGTCTGATGGCTCTCCTCTGTATTCAGATAGGGAATTGTCACACATGCTAGACGTAAAAGTATTAGTAGAGCAACTATTGGCGATATGGACGGGAGTTTTGATCTTTTGGCTGCTAGTTTTTCTTCTGGCATGGTTGAAAAAATGTTTACGAGACTTTTGGGCTGCAGTCTCTCGTGGTGGATGGTTAACCCTGGCGCTATTGGCTGCAGTAATTTTGTTGGTATTCATTGATTTTGATGCTCTTTTTACAGCCTTCCACCACCTGTTCTTTACAGGTGATACATGGTTATTCTATTACTCAGATAATCTTATTCGTTTGTTCCCCATGCGGTTCTGGCGGGATGCGTTTTTACTGACTGGTGGTATCACTGTTCTGCTGGCTTTAATCGCTGCTTTGAGTCAATTTTGGAAAAAGAACAAGAAGGTGATTTAATTCACCTTCTTGTCTATAAATCATTTTCTAAAACTTTTCTACTCAAAAAACTATTTTGCCTTGCCCTGATTAGCAACTGCGTTGATCTTCTTTTCGATTTCTGATTGATCACCCAGATAATAATGCTTGATGGGTTTCAAATCTGTATCCAGTTCATATACGAGTGGAACACCCGTAGGAATATTTAATTCTGCAATTTCATCATCAGGGATATTATCCAGATACTTTATCAATGCCCGCAAGCTGTTACCATGTGCAACGATGATCACTTTCTTTCCTGCTTTAATACTGGGGGCAATAGTGGAATGCCAGTAGGGTAGAAAGCGCGCCACGGTATCTTTCAGGCATTCGGTCAGGGGTAATTCCTCATTCGTCAAATTCTGATATCGTGGATCAGCTCCAGGATAACGAGGATCATCTTTTTCTAGCGCTGGTGGTTGAATATCATACGAACGGCGCCAGATATGTACCTGGTCATTTCCATACTTTGCTGCCGTTTCAGCTTTATTCAACCCCTGCAAAGCTCCGTAATGTCGTTCATTCAATCGCCAGCTGTTAACAATGGGGATCCACATTAAATCCATTTCATCCAATGCTAACCATAGCGTTCGAATAGCTCGTTTAAGAACTGAAGTATAAGCCATATCAAATGTATAACCAGCCGCTTTCATCAATTTGCCGGCATTATGAGCTTCGTCAATTCCTTTTTCAGAAAGGTCAACATCTGTCCACCCTGTGAACAGGTTTTCCTTATTCCAGACACTTTCACCATGTCGCAATAAAACTACTTTATACATAAAAACCTCCCAATCAGGTCTTAAGAATGTAGCGCAAGTGCACCTTGCGCTACATTATAACGAACTTTTTAATAAATTTCGATGTTAACGGACTGCTACTGGATTTTCACTATCTACGGAGGGATCAAAGATATGGAAATTATCCATATTGAAAACGACCTGTACTTTTGACTCAATGGAAAACCGCGTTCGAGGATCAACACGGGCAATGAAGAATGATTCGCCACTCATCATGTGTAAAATGATTTCATTACCCATTAACTCGGTCACATCAACTTTCGCATCGACAGGTGCGGCATGAATACCTGGAGGTGCAAATTCGGGGTTGTGAATATCTTCAGGACGAATACCGAATATTACATCCTTACCTGCATAGGGTGCATAAGTTTTAAATTTATCTTCCGGGATGCTTACCGCAAATGAATTGCAATCCACAATGAGTCTGCTGTCATCTTTCTTGATCTTTGCATTGAAGAAGTTCATGGCAGGTGATCCGATGAAGCCAGCAACAAACAAGTTTGCTGGTTTATCATACAGGGTTTGAGGCGAATCCAGTTGTTGTAAAAGACCTTTATTCATGACCGCGATACGGGTAGCCATAGTCATTGCCTCCACCTGGTCATGAGTTACATATATAAAGGTTGTCTGTAATCGTTGATGCAATTTACTGATCTCTGCACGGGTTTGGACACGTAACTTGGCATCCAAGTTGGATAGCGGCTCATCAAAAAGAAATACTTTTGGTTCTCGCACAATGGCGCGTCCAAGAGCTACACGCTGGCGTTGCCCACCAGAAAGTTCGCGGGGTTTTCTTTTCAGTAGATGCTCGATACCAAGGGTTTTTGCAGCGTCTTCTACACGTGTTTTAATCTGATCCTTTGGCACTTTACGTAATTTAAGACCAAATGCCATATTATCAAAAACGCTCATATGAGGATAAAGTGCGTAAGACTGGAATACCATCGCAATATCACGATCCTTGGGTGCTACTTCGTTCACCACTCGATCCCCAATCATCACTTCACCTTCAGTTACTTCTTCGAGCCCAGCCAGACAGCGAAGAGCGGTTGTTTTACCGCAGCCTGATGGTCCAACCAGGACAAGAAATTCCTTGTCTTGAATATCGATGTTCAGATCGTTCAAGGCAGTGAAATCGCCAAACTTTTTTGTTACATGATTGTAAGATACACTAGCCATGCCTTCCTCCTTCCGGAACGAGTATAGTGAAATAATTATATGTCAACCTAAATGAAAGTGCAATTAACAAGTGAATTATTTCGGAAAAAGAGGCATATTAATTGTGAAGAAAGGAAATTCTTTTTTTCTGAGATAGCAGAATAACGGGTAAATGCAAGAAATTGATCATCAATCTCAAAAATGACCTGAGCGGAATAAAAAATTATATTTTTGGGGGGATAGTTAATAAAAAACCCCCGCTATGCCGTGTGTGCTAAGTTTTGAACCTGCCAGGGCAGGTTTGTCCTTCTTCTCAGCTCCGCCTTGGCCTGAGCCTATCGCGTTGCTTTGATAAGGTCGGACGAAAGTTTGAAACTGTTGGCTCAAAACCGGTTGTGCAACATCACAAACACAGCAGGGTATTTTTTTTATACCACATTTTTGAAGCAATGAACAGGGGCTGTAAAGCTACTGAAAAGAAAAAATGCAGGCTCAAAAGACTGCTTGACGAGTTGCATTGGGTCATTTATACTCATTTTGTACATGGAATCAATTCGCGCATTTGTTGCACTCCCTTTGCCTGAATCGGCAAGCCATCAACTTGGACAGTTTCTTATGACTCTCAAAGCAAAAGTCCCTCATGGATTTCGCCTTGTAAATATTGAGAATATCCACCTTACTTTGGCTTTCCTGGGTGATACGCCTATCCACAAAATTAAGCAGCTATCTACAATGCTTACCGAATTAACAGAAAATTACACCGCAATTCCAGCCCGTTTTAGCAAACTGGGTGCATTCCCCAATGCAAACCACATGCGAATCTTCTGGCTGGGATTGGATACTGCACCTGAGTTGATTGCGTTACAGAAAGAGATTGCCCATTGCTGCAAATTATGCAACCTTCTAAAAGATGACAAGCCTTTCGTCCCACATCTGACTCTGGCAAGATTATCAGATGAGATGAGTCAAACGGAAAAAGTACAATCAGCTGAACTGCTTAAAACCCCACTGAAGGAGTTACAAGATGCTTTTGTATTAAATAGATTGGTACTCTTTCAGAGTACATTAAAAACTACAGGTGCAGTTTATACACCAGTACATGAATTTCTTTTGAAAAACTAAAGGAGGTAATAACTGAACGCACTTGAAATCGCTCGTTCCCTTGTAGAAACATTGGAACAGAAAAAAGCTGAAGATATTGTGTTAATGGACGTCAGCGAGGTTGCTTCATTCACTGACTATTTTATTATTTGTTCTGGTAGCAGTGATCGCATGCTGAAAAGTCTGGGTGATGCAGTTTTGGAAGATGCTCACAAGAATTTTCATCTAAACGGCAAATTCGAAGGAAAAGCTGAAAATGGCTGGGTGCTGATCGACCTGGACGATATTATTGTTCATATTTTCTTTAAAGACCAGCGAAAGTATTATGCGTTGGAAAGCCTGTGGGAACGCGGGAAAACGTTGGTAACAATTCAATAAGAAAACTCCCCGCTTACATAGCGGGGAGTTCTTTTTAAACCAATGCTGCCAATATCTCCGCACTGTGTTCTGGGGGTTTTACATTCTTGAATACTTTTTCGATTACACCATCAGGATTGATCAAGTAAGTGGTACGGAATACCCCATCGTATTCTCTACCCATCATCTTTTTCCTTCCCCATACACCATACAACTCACAGACTTTATGCTCAACATCTGCCAATAGAGGAAATGGAAGGTGAAATTTTTCTTTAAATTTTGCATGAGATTGGGAAGAATCAGGGCTGACACCTAAAATTACAACCCCTGCCTTTTCATAGGCGCTGTAATCATCGCGAAAATTACATGCTTCTGTCGTGCAGCCTGGTGTATTGTCTTTTGGATAAAAGTACAAAACCACCCACTTACCGCGATAATCACTTAATTTTCTTTCTACTCCCACCTCATCCTGAAGAGTAAAATCTGGTGCAAGTTGTTTTTCTGGGATCATTATATTTCCTCCATTCGTTATAAATTTATTATATCAAATGGATATACTTTGTCCAGTTTATTTCGTCACCCAAATCCAAAGGAACTTTAGCTTACAATAACTGTTGGATTTCTCCCATGCGTTCAACACCATACCCGGGCATTTCGGCAATTTTTTTGCGAAATTCTGGATTTTCCATCATCGAAAATACCGGCTTAAGCAGGTTGCCTTGTGCAAAATCTCTGGGAATGCACAGGTCGTAGCGTTCATTACACAAAGGAATGAAATCGAGGTTCAGTGCCCTGGCAGCCGCTGTCACACCCAGTCCGCAATCTGCTCTGCCAGAGAGAACTGCTGCTGCTACAGACAGATGAGTATATTCTTCCTGGTTGTATCCTTTTATCTGGTTTACGTCTAATCCTTCAGACTTCAGATGATAATCCAGCAGAACGCGTGTGCCGGCACCTCTTTGGCGGTTCACAAATCGAACATCATCCCGAACCAGATCTTGCAATGAATGAATACCTTTTGGATTTCCAGGAAGCACCATTAATCCCTGTTCTCGTTCAACCCAGGTAATCAGCATTACAGGTATACCTGGCAAATATTGCTTGATATACGAGATATTGTAGGTTCCTGTTTCTGGGTCAAGAAGATGTGTACCCGCCAGATGGGTTTCTCCTCTCTTCACTGCCATCAAACCCCCTAAACTACCCACATTGGCTGAAACCAACCTGCAGTCCATTTGTGCCAATTCCTGAGCAAGCAGGTCTAAACTCATATCGTGAGAACCAATGCAAAAAATGGTCTCTTCCAGTTCTGATCGTGGACGGTATAACCTGACTTTTACATGAGAACCAGCTTCGACACCCTGTACACCTCTTGGAAGCAGCATGATGCCATCTGCTCGCACCAATGAGGTGATCACCCCAGCCCCGCGTGATAACGGTGCTGCAAGCATCTCATCACCCACTTTTCCTATAACTACGCGAATGTAATCATCATCACCCCCTGGGGAGGTTACCTTGCGGGTTACTTTGGCATTGATTTCATCAGGAGTCTGAGGAGGAAGCCCCAGCCAGCGATTTAAGATCGGTTGAACGAAAATTTCTCCTGTCAAAGCTGCAGAAACAGGGTATCCCGGAGTGCCTATAATAGGAGTTGCTTTTCCGGATACCTCGTCATGGATGATTCCGGCAATGACCGGATGCCCTGGTCTGACTGCCACACCATGGAATAGAATCTCACCCAATTCCTCGACGACACGAGCAGTGAAATCTTCTGAACCGGCTGATGAACCTGCGTTCACTAAAATCAGGTCACATTCTGTTGCAGCCTGTTTTACCTGCGCTTTGATCTGCTCATAGACATCTGGCACAATGGCATAGCGCTTCGGTATGCCTCCCCAACCAGATACCTGAGCTGCCAACACCACCGAGTTATATTCAATAATATCGCCTGGCTTTACTTTGGTGCCAATTGTCACCAGTTCAGTACCGGTTGGAATGATACCCACCACGGGTTTTCTGGTAACTTTGATTTTTTCGAATCCTGCGCCAGCTATTGCCCCTAAATCCACCGGTCGTAATTTGTGACCAGCCGGCAGCACCAATTGTGTAGCAACGATATCTTCACCCATAGGGCGTACATGCATCCATGGTGTGATAGCTGCTCTCAACCGGATGGCATAGGGTTTTCTGGTCATTTCCATAGGATGGCCATCTATATCCACAGGTTCTACCTGCTCGATTGGAACAACTGCATTCGCCCATACGGGCAATGGGTCGCCTGTATCTACATACAGTGCCTGTTCGCCCATTTTTAGATCAACGGGTGCAGTTGGAATGGCTCCAGCCGTCTCTTCCGCTCGTAAGGCAAAACCATCCATGGCTGACGCGTGATAATGAGGAGATGAAATCTGAGCCCAGAGCGGTTCAACCAGTATTCTATCAATCGCTTTTTCATCCAGGGGTACTTCCTCTTCACCTATTAGTTGCCATTGATGAATATTCTCAAATGCATTAATTAGCGTTTTCCATGCCGTATCCAGTGGTATGTCATGTAAATAAATTTTGCTCATATATACCTTAATAAAGTGGAATTACAAATATTTGCTCACTAGAACCATATCCTGTAACATCAGCAGGGATTAGAGCAAGACCATCTGCTGAGGCAAGATTAAAGATCAGGTTGCTTTTGAAGAAAATCGGATCAGCAAAAAGCTTTCCTGATTCTTGGCGTAAATTAACAGGTACCCAATCTTCACGCCCAGCCAATGAAGGGACATTAGTAGTCAAAGTTGCCTGATACCCTGCAAATGGCAAGTCAGTTGTCATTCCAGATAATCTTGCCACCAGTCGAGTAACGAACATTCGGGCGATCACAATAGCGCTTACTGGATTTCCCGGCAAACCAATCACAGGTTTTCCATCGCAAACTCCCATGATCGTTGGTTTTCCTGGTCTGATATTGATACCATGAACCAGAACTCCTGGTTTTCCACAGCGATTGATGACGTCGGATGTCAGGTCGCGAGTGCTCGCAGAAGAACCAGCAGTAATGACAACCATATCTGCTTCTGCAAGCCCCTTTCTTACCGCTTTCTCCAGCAACTCTGGGCGATCAGGTACGATACCCATAATATTGGGGAAACCTCCCCTACTTTCTACTAGAGACGCAAGCGCATAACTGTTAATATCTCTGACCTGTCCTGGAAGTGGCTTCTCTTCAGGGTTCACAACTTCATCACCACTGGAAAGAATCGCAACTTGGGGAGGTATCGCCACTGGCACCTGGAGAATACCTAATGCCAGAAGTCCACCGATCTGGGCTGGACCTAATTTTTTGCCAGCAGGAAACACTACATCTCCTGTTTTTAAATCCTCGCCCTTGCGCACTACATTTTCATTTTCACTAATGGCACGATACACTTCCAGATCGGCGGGCGGCATCAATTGTGTGTTTTCCAACATTACAACAGCATTGGAACCCTCAGGCAAAGCCCCACCCGTATGGATTAGGGCTGCTTCTCCCGTATGAAGTTGAAAACCAGGCATCGATCCCATGGGTACTTCACCAATTACCTTAAAAAATGCCGGTAAAGTCTCACTCGCTCCAAATGTATCAGAGGCTTGGACAGCATACCCATCTACCGTGCTGCGGTGGAATGATGGTGTATCCTCTGGAGATAAAATGGGGGAAGCAGTTACCCTGTTGATACTCTTTTTGGTTTCAACAAGAACTGGTTTTCTCTGCACCGGCGGTAAATGCTGAAGTAGAAGTGAATATGCGTCTTGGGGTATCTGTAAAGTAAGAAATTCTGGCATAGTTATCCTGTGATCAAAGCAATAATAAGCAAATACAAAGTTGTAGCAACGGTTGCAAAGGATGTTACCTGCAGTAAACGCCATCGTGGTTTGGCACCACTCGTAATTCTGACCATCTGGTAAACCTGAAACAATGCGATAAACATCGAAAGTAAAGCTGGCCAGGTTATTGACCAGGGTTGACCTGCAATCGCCGCCACACCAATTAGGAGATAAGCCACCAATAATAGCACGTTGTGCCAGAATGAACCGTACTGCCAGCCAATTCTATTTACCAGGTTTCCATGCTGCAAATAATAGCTTTTTCCATACGATTCATAAGACTGCGCGAGAAATAAAGCAAGAAGCAGAGGCACAAGCGGCAGGGTTAACATGGTTAAAAACCTGTTTATCTCACCGACCTGGATTGAATAAGCAAAAGCAGGGATTAAGATCGCCAGCAAAATTGCCTGGCTGAACTCGCCTAATCCCGAATAAGCCAATCTAAATGGAGGTACTCCATAAAATAAAGATAGAAAGAAAGCAAATCCCAAAATAATATAGGTATTGAGCGATAATCCGTTTTGGTTGACCAGAAGAGCTGTGACAAAGGCTCCTGCTGTCAGGCACAAGAGACCTAAAAAAAGGAATATCTGTCTGGGGAGACGGATCAACCCTGCTATTTCAGGATCACTTTCCGACACCGGTTTACTCCGGACATAGATATCGATCTGGTCAAAATGTGCTTTTAACATCATGCTGCTTAACAATAAAAAGACAATGCTTATTAACCCCAGGAAAAAGAAATCCCAATTGAGTCCAGGTCCAAGAAATATGATAACTGAAGCACCTAATGAATAGAAACCTGCCCCAGCCAAAATGATCCAGGGATGAAGATAATGAAAAAACCAACCAAAGAGAGTGGTTGGATAATGATGAATTTTGTCATTCATAATAGTTTGTATCCACCATCAACGCTGATCGTTTCACCCGTAATGTATGTATTATGGATCAGGAATAATACCGTTTGTACAATATCAGACACACTTCCTGCCCGTCTTGCAGGAACTCTTTGCACAAGTTTATCCCATTCTTCTGAAGATATGTAGGGTGAAGGAAGTATCAATCCTGGGGCAACTGCGTTAACGCGAATTTTCGGAGCAAACGCTTTAGCACAGACTCTGGTAAGGACTTCCAATCCAGCTTTACTTATCGTATAGGCTCCATAATTAACCCAGGCTTTCCCAGCGCCAGAATCGGTAATATTGATGATCACCCCCCCTTCAGACATCAACCTTGCTGCAGCCTGGCAGCATAACATTGGAGCCCGCAGATTAATATTCATCACCTGATCCCATGATTCGACGGTGATCTCACCAACCGGTTGACGAGGCATGATCGCAGCAGAGTTGATCAGCACTTTCAAATCAATCTTACTACTTTTAATTTGCTGAAATATTTCATGTATCTGTAGAGGGTCTTGTAGATCAGCCTGGTAGAAGATGACTTTTCGACCAATTTTCTCGATCTCTTGAGCGGTTTCTTCAGCTTCGTTTCTTGAGGTATTGTAATGCAGCCCTATGTCGTACCCATTTTCTGCTAAAGCGAGGGCTATTTCTCGTCCCAACCGCCGGGCTGCACCAGTCACTAATGCCAGATCAGCAAATTCTCCCATCCTGTTCACCTACTTGTATTGTAGCATGGTTGAAGTATCCCCTACGGAGAAAAATACTATAATTAATCTTTACCCGATACTTGCTGAGTCGATCATGAAACAATTTTCTTCTGATCTCCCAATATCTTTGATAGATATTCTTGAGGCACACCAGCGAATCAAACCCTATATTTTTCATACCCCATTGTTGCCTTCTCCTTACCTATCCCAAAAATGCGGCGTACCCATTCTGCTCAAATGTGAAAATCTGCAACCTACAGGCTCATTTAAGATAAGAGGAGCTGCTAACCGGTTGCTAACCCTTACTCCAGAAGAAAAAGCTCATGGTGTTATCACGGTATCCAGCGGCAACCACGGTAAAGCAGTGGCTCATATTGCTGCCAAATTGGGTATTCCCGCAACAATTTTCCTTTCAATCCATACACCAGAAAACAAGGTTGACACGATTCGAAAAACAGGTGCTAAAACAATAGTAACAGGCAATAGTTACGATGAAGCTGAAATTGCATCAATTGAATACGAACGTGCCCACAACCTTTTTCATATACCATCCTTTGATGATTTAAAGGTGATCGCAGGTCAGGGTACAATGGCTTTAGAAATCCTTGAGGATGCACCTGACACCAGACATATTCTATGTCCCCTTTCTGGTGGGGGAATGGCTGCCGGTATCAGCATTGTTGCAAAGAATCATACTCCGATGGTTGAAACATGGGGAGTTTCAATGGATCGGGCACCGATGATGGTACTTAGTCTCCAGGCAGGTCACGTTGTATCTATCCCCGAAGAGCCTACCCTGGCTGATGGTTTAAAAGGCGGATTGGGCAATCCGAATTACTTTTCATTCAATTTATGTCAGAAATTACTGGATGAAACTGCTCTGGTAAGCGAAGAAGAGATCGGTCAGGCGATCGTCTTTTTATTGACTGAGCATCATCTGATTGTTGAGGGCTCCGGTGCGGTATGTGTGGCTGCCTTGCTGGCTGGTAAAATCCGATTAAAAGGACCCACTGCAGTCATTATAAGTGGAAGCAATATCGATCTGCCAGTCTTACAAAGCCTGACAAAACTATATTCACACCTTTTTTGATTCCATCTCAAAACCTGGGATGCGTGTTTTTCGCTCCAAGTATTTCAATAACTCATTTAAAATAAAGACTAGAACCAGGTAGACCACGGCAACCGCCAGGTAGCTGCCAATGGGGTTATAGGTTGCTATAGCAGCTCGTTTCCCCTCTGCCATAAGGTCTTGTACCGCTATCAAAAAAGCAACTGCGGTTGTTTTTAGTAGGGATATCGGTTCATTTGACCAGGCAGGGATAACCAATCGGAGTGCCTGCGGAAGAATGATATATCGGATAGTGTTCCAGCGGGATAATCCTATCGCTCTACCAGCGGTCATTTGAGAAGCACCAATTGCCTGGATTGCTCCCCGGAAAAATTCAGCTTGATAAGCTGCACTGTTTAATCCAAGCGCCAGATAAGCGGACATTGATTGAGATAAGGTCAAACCTATAGATGGCAACCCATAATAGATCAAGAATAACTGCACCAGTAATGGGGTTCCACGGAAAAGTTCAATATATCCAATAGCCAAATATCGTAGCCATTTTGGACCATATAGTTTTAACAAAGCGAGAGCCAATCCTAAAACAAAACCCAATCCCAAACCGACAGCAGTGAGTTCCAATGTGACGCCTGCACCATGGATGAAATCAGGTAAATAGCGTGTGAACAAAGCAAACCAATCACTCATTTCTTATCGGTTTCCTTTTTCCCATACAACTCAGTGATCTTCCACAAGAATTCGCGGGTTCGTTCGAATTTCGGCCGGTAGAAGAGATCATCAGGTGTGCCTTCTTCGACAATACTGCCTTTTTCGAGAAATACAATCCGGTCTGCCACCTCTCGAGCAAATCCCATTTCATGGGTCACTACAAGCATGGTCATTCCATCTAGAGCCAACTTACGCATTACTTCCAGTACCTCACCAATCAGCTCTGGGTCCAGAGCTGAAGTGGGTTCATCAAAAAGCATAATACGCGGATCCATCGCTAAAGCACGAGCAATGGCGACCCGCTGCTGTTGCCCGCCAGATAATTGCCCCGGATAATGTTTTGCACGATCAGCCAGACCTACTCTTTCCAATTCGTACATGGCTTTTGTGTGGGCATCTGCCGGATTCATGTGTTTTACTTTGGTCAATCCAAGTTTCACATTATCAATTGCTGTCAAATGGTTGAATAACAAGAAATTTTGAAAAACCATCCCAATATGCTGCCGCACAACATCCTCATTACATCCTTTGGCAGTGATCTCTTTATCATCCAACCAGATCTCACCTTCATTTGGGTAGGTGAGTAAATTGATACATCGCAACAACGTACTTTTCCCTGTTCCACTTGGGCCAATAATAACGATGGTGTCACCTTCATTGACCGTCAGATTGATATTTCTAAATATGACATTATCGCCATATTTTTTCGTCAGGTTCTTAACAGTAAGAATTGTTTTAGCCATGCTATCTCCTGCTTAAGGATTAGCTGGTATTCGCAACTTGCGTTCCAAAAGATCCAACAATCTATTGGTGATAAAAACAAGCGCAAAATATATGAGTGCTGCTGTGGTAAATGCTAAAAATGGTTCTTGAGTACTGGCGCTGATCAGTTGAGCGCGGCGCAGTATCTCTGGAACCCCTAGAGCGTATACCAGAGATGAATCTTTGATCACAATTGCAGCTTCATTTGACCAGGGTGGGATTGCCAGGCGTAAAGTCTGCGGCAAGATTACATTCCGAATTGCTTGTATCTTGCTCATTCCGACCGCTCGAGCTGCCATCATTTGCCCACTGCTGACTGAAAGAATAGCGCCGCGAATGATCTCTAATTGGTAAGCGCTGCTGACAATTCCAAGAGAAATCGAACCAGCCCAAAATGGGCTGAGATTGATGCTTCCCGAAACAATAAAATACAGGATAAATAACAGCACAATTGGTGGAATTCCACGCATGATCGTGCTGTATAAGGTCATCAGACCTTTAAGAACTTTTCCCCCATACACATGAAGCAATGAAAAAAGCAAACCAATAAACAAACCTAACGGAAGAGCAACAAGAGTTACCGCAATTGTATAAGCGGTACCTGAAGCAATGTACTGAACGAATTTGCTTACATCCAACTCCCAACTTCTCCTTTTCCAGGATCACTGTTTTGCCTTCCCCCTTCAGATTGGGCAACAATTTATGGGGATAATGACTTTTTGTCATTATCCCCATAACTCAATATTACTGATTATTCACTGAAATATTTGGTTGCAAGCGTGTCGATAAAACCTTCATCTTGCAATTCTTTAATGATTCGGTTCATTTCGGCTGCGAGAGCCTCGTCGCCTTCTGGGATAACAATATTTACTGGACCAGTGGAGAGAACTCCGTGATAGATGATCTTCATACCACCATACTGCTTTACAATTGCCTGAGCAGGTACATAATCAGACATCAGAACTTCGATACGACCAGCTTGAAGATCCAATGCTGCCTGATCTACACGCTCATACCGGGAGAAGTTTGCTTCATCCATCAATCCAGCGGTTACCAGGGTATCGGTGATCCAACCATCCTGAGTGGTACCGGATTGTGCGCCAACTTTATACTTGGCAATATCTTCAGGGTTGGTGATTTCACCAGCAAAACTATCCAATACGACAAATGCATCCTCTGATGTATAGTAAGCATCTGTAAAATCTACACTTTTATCGCGTTCTTCATCATAGTTGAATGCTGCAATCGATGCATCGATCTTGCCTTCCTGAACAGAAGCGATCAGACTATCGAAAGGCATATCAGACCATTCAAGCTCGACATCCATTCGTTTGGCTATTTCAGTCATGAGTTCTACATCAAAGCCCATCATGGTTCCAGCTTCATCGACGTACTCAAAAGGAGCGTAATCCGCAGAAGTGCCAACAACGATCTTCCCAGCCTCTTTGATTTTATCAAGGTGAGTTTCTTCAGCAGCAGGAACTTCGGTTTCCTCCGGTGCTTGTGAAACGGGTTTGCAACCCACTAAAGTTACAGCAAAAATTACTGCCAGGACAACAAAAATCAAGCGTTTCATCTCATTCCTCCATTTGGTATTTTGGCGCTCATCCTATAAATATTATAAACTCAGATTATGAATAATGTTAAACTATATGAGAAATATTGAGATTGTTTCTAAATAGGATACTTTAAAAAAGGGGCATTTTTTGACTTTTACATCAAATTATGCTATTCTTGCCCGTGAATAATACCTCTTTTATGTAAGGTGCGAATGCAGCGCGAACGTGTTTCTGAAAATGTATATTGGTTTCAAAGTGAAATCTATGCCCAGGTAACTGCCGGTGTGATCACTGGCCCTCAATGGGCTATTGTGATCGATACTCTCGCATTGCCTGAGGAAACTCTGGAAATGCGAACTTATATTGAAGAAGAGCTGGTTATGCCAGTCCGTTATGTGATTAATACGCATTATCATGCTGATCATAGTTGGGGAAATTGCTTCTTCCCAAATGCAACCATAATTTCCAGCCAGGCTACTCGGAATGCATTAGCCATGCGGGCTCCTGCAGCCATTGAAGCGGCAAAAAAACATAATCAGGCTTTTAAACAAACAAAGCTTGTTTTGCCCCAAATGACTTTTGACGATGGCGAACTCACTCTTCGCATTGGTAAAAAGAACCTTGTCATGCTCCCTGCCCCAGGGCACAGCCAGGATAGCATCATGATTTTAGTGGAAGAAGATCGGGTGCTATTTGCTGGTGATGCATTCATGCCATTACCGTACATTGTTGATGGCAATCTGGATGATTTAACAGCTACGATCAAGCATATTGGTAAAATGGGATTGGAAAATATCATCCAGGGACATGGCGATATTATCTTGCGGGGTGAAATCGATGATGCAGTAAAAGAAAACCTGGCATATCTGGCTGCAATTCGAAAAGCAGCCAAAGCTGCTTCTCATAAGCGCGAACCTGAAGAAGAATTAGAAAAAGCAGATATCGAAAGTTGCGGTAAAAGTCGCGTTTATCTTGCCGGATTGGCCGGTGAACTTCACCAACGCAATTTGAAGTGTTTATTACGTCAGTTCAGTGCTGATGAAGAAGATATGTTAACGATTTGATCCTTGCTTTTCTAATTTAGCTCTTAATCCTACAGCTCTTTCAGTACCTTCTTTCAAGCGCTGTAGGTTTGGTTTTAAAGCAATAATCACAATTCCATAGGTCACTATTCCATACAGAATATACTGCCAGGGTGAACTCCCAAAAAATGTACGCACGGCAAAGATCAAAGTAGCAAACACTGCCACACTGATAGTAGTAATAGACGCATATCCTACAAGGATATAAACGAGAAAACCTAATGGAAAGATGATCAATCCGCTTTCTGGCCAAAGCGCAATGGCACCACCTAATGCAGTTGCACCGCCTGCACCTCCGCGCAGCCGGAAACCACCCCGCTCTCGCTTTTCGATTAAGAATATCGAATAATTATGACCGATAATTGCTAGTATAGCAGCCGCTACTCGCAGCCAGATATTTTCTGGAGCCATCCAGCCTGTCACCCAGCCAGTAGCTACCCCTTTTAAAACATCCATTGCACCTGTCAATATACCTGCCCATAAACCAGCAGCTCGCATTGCATTGGTACCCCCAGTTCTTCCACTCGCTACCGCGCGAATATCTTTACCCGTGAAAACCTTGACGATGATCAATCCAAATGGGATTGCACCTAATACATAGGAAATGATCAATGCAACAATGGAATTTAACATATTACTAAAATCTCCTGATGTTAAGAACCCATTGCAGAATATTTGGTTTCTTTATTTGTCACAAACTTGGATGAGAATTTCCTTATATTTCTTATTTTCAATCTTGAATGCTTTACACTGCCATTTGGCATCGAGCAAAGAGAGAATTACCATCACGCTTTCTGGATAATAGAATTGCATCAAATCAGTTTCAGAAGGAATAGAAGGCCCTTTGGGGTGTGAATGAAAGATGCCCATAATGTCCATGTTATTTTCTTCTCCCCAAATGAGCGCTTCCAATTGCTGCTTCGGATTCATTCTAAATTGCACAGGGCTGTGGTATTCATTTTCGATAAAGAATATTTGGAAAACTTCATCATTTTTCCCAAAAATCAAACCACAAGCTTCTTCTGGTAGACACTTGATAGCATATTCGACCATTCGGTCAATGTGTTCTTGCCGTAAGACAAAAGGCATTGATTTATTCCCCCTAAGTCAAGAAGATTGCCAGAATAACTAACGTAAAGAACATAAAACTTGGTTCAAACCATAAACCAAATCCACGTCTTTTTTCTTCAAGTCCATCTGCCAGCCCGGTCAACGCATATCCAGTTCCTGTCAATAAGAGTCCAAAAGTCATCGGTGGCACAGGTAAATAATGCAATCCTACTGCCAGTTGCCCTACCGCAAGAGCAATTCCAGCAGACCAGGCAAAACACCACCGTCCTTGTAAACGAAGATACAATGTTCGAAGACTGACAAGGAAAAGCGCGATAGAAATGGGTGGCACCGCCAGATAAAGCCGCAATTCTGCTGAATCAATGGCAATACATAACATAAGGAATAATGCAAATGAAACAGCTATCAGCCCAACCGTGGCGGGTATATGGCGAAAATCGGATAGGTCAACAATAATATACTCAGCAATATAAACCAACACCAGCATTACCATGCCGAGTAGGAACAACACCCACCATTGAGAACTCAGTCTCAAGGTATTCAAAATAACTCCCAGCCCCCAGGCAGTTAGTGCAGGCATGATGATATACTGCGTGGTTCTTTGCTTATTAAGCCGTGGATGTTCACGCACTAACCAATCAGCTCCCAACGCGGCGAGGATCGCATCCAGAAATGAAACTAATGTAGCAAAATTCAAAGTGAAAGAGGTTTCCGTACCGAATAAATTTAAAGCGATGGTTTGACGCGGCAGATCTACCATCTGTGCCATCGCATACATGAGGAAAAGGACAGCGGTTACAACACTTAGGCGATCTGGACTGGGCAGGTGGCCGGAATCTTTCATAAGTTCATTTTACCTGTCATTACATTGTCATACAAGAATGACAATCCTTTCTGCAATAATGGGTTTATTGACGTGGTAAAATACTTTCTGTATGAATCAAACATCTCAACCTTCTCAATCAAATACAATAAATCCGCCCAAATTGATCCAATCAATAGCAACTGGATTCAACCTGGTTGCGAATCACCTTTATCTTTTATTGATGCCTCTTGCACTTGACCTTTATTTGTGGTTTGGACCACACTTGCGTTTAAAATCTCTTATGGAACCTATTTTTCTCGAAGTACAAAGGCAGTACGCAGCAATCACTCAACTAAAAATAGATTCTACTTTACAGGCATTTCAAGCTTACTGGAGTGATATTCTCCAGCACTTTAATCTCTTCAGTCTGGTTCGCAGTTATCCTATTGGTGTTTTTAGTTTATTCGCCAGTTCGGCTCCTATTGATAACCCACTAGGTACACCGATCATGCTTGAAGTACCTTCGATTGGCAGTGCATTCCTTTACATAATTGTCATAACTCTTATTGGCTTACTTTTCGGAACCATTTTCTTTCGCGAAATAGCTCGTCTATCAGGAAGCATGCCGGTTTTTACAAAACTTCGCCCAACTTCGTGGCATTACTTGCAAACAGTCGTTTTAACGCTGCTTCTTATTGCATTGCTATTTTTCATTGCAATCCCGTTGGTGATGCTTATTTCTTTCCTGGTGATCATCAGCCCAACCATTGCTCAAATTGCTTTGATCATCATTGCCATGTTCCTGTTATGGCTACTTGTTCCAATGATCTTTGCCCCACATGGGATTTACTTCAATCAGCAAAGCGCATTATCTTCAATACTTTCCAGTGTCCGAATGGTACGTTTTTATTTACCTGGCACCAGTTTCTTTTTAATGATCGTTGTGTTGATCGGTGAAGGATTAAATATCATTTGGCGGATTCCCCCCGCAAATAATTGGATGGCTATCATCGGTGTTGTTGGACATGCATTTGTTTCCACGGCTTTATTGGCAGCCACCTTTGCCTACTATCGCAATGGCTTGATTTGGATACAATCCCGCATACAGCAAGCTCCAAAACCTGCATCTGAAGAAAATGGGAGGATTTTATGACCCCCGAAAGCCCAACTCACTATTCAGCCAGTGATATCACCGTCTTGGAAGGACTGGAAGCAGTTCGCCGCCGCCCTGGTATGTACGTAGGTGGAACCGACCAGAAAGCTCTTCATCATCTGGTATATGAAGTTGTGGATAACTCCATCGATGAGGCGCTGGCAGGGGTTTGTGATCGCATCAAAGTTACTATTCACGCTGATTCAAGCGTCACGGTAGAAGACAATGGACGTGGCATTCCAGTCGATATTCACCCTGAAAAGAAAAAATCTGCCCTGGAAGTCGTTATGACTATCTTGCACGCCGGTGGAAAATTTGGTGCGGGTTCCTATAAAGTTTCAGGTGGCTTGCATGGCGTTGGTGTTTCAGCAGTGAATGCACTTTCTGAATGGTGTGAGGTACGCGTACGCCGTGAAGGTCACATCCATTTTCAGCGATACGAACGAGGTCGCCCTGTTGAACCAGTAAAAGAAATTGGCACATGTGGCGCAGATGAGCATGGAACGACAACAACATTTCGCTTTGACCCCGAGATATTTAAGGGCGATCTTGATTTTCGTTTTGATACCCTCACACAACGTTTCCGTGAGATGGCATTTGTCACGCGCAAGATCAACCTCAACCTGCTGGATGAACGCAGTCATCGAGAAATGACATTCTACTTTGAGGGCGGAATTGTTTCGTTTGTTCGATATTTGAACCGCAACCGTGAAGTTCTTCACCCAGTAGTGTATGCCAGTAAAGAAATTGACAATATAGGGATAGAAGCTGCTATTCAATTCACAGATGCATACGCTGAATCAATTTATTCATTTGCCAACACCATTAATACCATCGACGGTGGTACTCATATGACTGGCTTGCGTACTGCTATCACCCGTTCGATCAATGATTATGCCCGTCGTACCGGTTTGCTAAAAGATGCTGATCCTAACTTCTCTGGTGATGATACTCGCGAAGGTTTGACAGCAATCGTCAGTATCAAACATCCTGACCCACAGTTTGAAAGCCAGACTAAAGTCAAATTGATGAATCCTGAAGTACAAACGTATGTCCAACAGGTGGTTTTAGAAAAATTTAATACCTATCTGGATGAGAATCCATCAGAAGCTAAAACCATCATTTCGAAATGCCTTACTTCAGCCAGAGCCCGCGATGCAGCACGCAAAGCACGTGACCTGGTCATCCGTAAATCAGCACTCGAAAGTCTTACCCTTCCCGGAAAGCTGGCTGATTGCTCTGAACGTGATTCCAACAAAACAGAGTTATACATCGTCGAAGGGAACAGCGCCGGTGGCTCAGCTAAACAGGGGCGTGACCGGCATTTCCAGGCAATCCTTCCCTTGCGCGGGAAGATCCTTAACACGGAACGAGCTCGCCTGGATAAGATATTAGGAAATAATGAGGTGAAAGCACTCATCTCAGCAATAGGCACAGGAATTGGTGATACATTTGACCTTTCCAACTTGCGCTATGGTCGAATCATTATCATGACCGATGCTGATGTTGATGGCGCTCACATTCGTACATTACTATTAACTTTCTTCTTCCGTTATATGCCCGCTTTGATAGAAGAAGGACATTTATTCATTGCCCAACCTCCTCTCTATCGCATTGCTGTTAAAAACACAGTGCGCTATGCCTACACGGATGCAGATAAAGATCGTGTATTAAAGGAATTGGGCAGCAATGCAGAAAAAGCAAGCATCAGCCGGTATAAAGGTCTGGGAGAGATGAACCCCCAACAATTATGGGAAACCACCATGGATCCTGCAGCACGAACCCTCTTGCAGGTATCTATAGAAGATGCTGCAGCCGCCGATGGCACTTTTGATATTCTTATGGGCTCCGCTGTTCCTCCGCGTACCCGCTTTATACAAACTCACGCAAAAGATGTAAGGAATCTTGATATATAGCAAAATTTCATAAATTTCCTTAGATAATCCATACATCAGTACTAGTTAAGACTGGCTTATAAAACAAGTCAGTCTTTTTGTTAATACCTGGAATTTCTTTTTCGCATGATGTATTAATTAAACAGAATCCTCTTTTAAAGAATCAAAACCTCGAAAAATGAAAGTAATAATTTCGCTTTAGTTATTTAAAGATGGGATTTTTCTAATTTATCAATATTTCCCGCTCAATTTATAGCGATTTAATGCAATGTTTATTTGGGGAAAAATATCTTTTTCATAGAATTTAGTCTAAGAAATATATTTTTCTGTAGTAGCGATTTTTTTACTGCAGCGCTATTTTTTTGCCTTATTAAATTTATCAAATGAAAAAAAATGAAGGATACTTTGCACTGGTCGTTCAAAACCATTCTGCTTTAATCATGGGAGGAATCAATGAAGTTCATCAATAATCTGAATACAAGACTCAGATTAATCCTGATGGCGGCTCTTTTATGTATCGCATTTACGACTATCATAATCGTGAATATAACAGCTTTAAATAAAACAAAGGAAAGGCTGGTGTCAGTCGCTGAAAACAGCTTGATATCACTTCAATATATCTCTAAAGCCGAGAATCTGTTAGCAAATTTAAAGGAGAATATATTCAAATATTACGCTTTACCCATTGAAAGGGATGACACGCGCATTAGCATTGAAGAGAATATTGCTGAATTTAATGAAGCAATCAACTCTTATAGTGAAACTGATCTATCTGAAGAAGAAAAATCTGCTTTAAGCGATTTCTACAACAGTTGGTCAACTTTTCAAGAAGCTACGGCAAATGTTATGAGTTGGGTTAATATTGCAAATGGGGCCAAAGTGCAAGCGAGTCTTGGCGATGGTGGCGAATTTTTTAATGCCAGTCAGGCTGTCTTTGCTAATTTGGAAAAAATATCATCGATTAAACAACAGATTGTTAGCGATGATTTAGCTGCAGGAACTTCTAGCGCCGATAATTCCAAACGCACAATGATCAATATTTCGATTATTTGTGTTCTTCTGGCAACCATTTATGATGTATTCATTATCAAATCTATTAAGCAACCATTAAATGTGTTGGAAGTGATTACAGGAAAACTGGCTGTTGGAAATATCAAAAGAGAATTAACTGAAAAAGAAAAAGCATCTTTCTTCGGTCGAAAAGACGAATACGGTTCAATTGCAAGGTATCTGAACCAGATGTTTGATTATTTTGGACAGGTCAGCCAGGTAGCCGAAGCGATAGCAGAGGGCGACCTGACAGTTGATATTAAATTACATTCTGATAAAGATTACCTTGGCATCTCTTTATCCAAGATGATCACCAACCTGCGTAGTGCTGTTGCAAAAGTAGCCCAAAATTCTTTGAGTTTGAACGATGCTTCCAGTCAACTAGCAGCTGCTGCCAGCCAGGCTGAGCAAGCAACCAGTCAAATCGCTATTACGATCCAGCAGGTTGCAGGGGGAATCACACAGCAGACAAATAGCGTTACTCAAACTGCCAGCTCAGTAAATGAAATGGAACGCGCAATTGAAGGTATCGCAAAGGGATCACAAGAACAAGCCAATGCTGTTGCGAGAGCATCTACCCTCACCAGTGAAATTGGTTCCGCATCTCAACAGGTAGCAACCAACATTCAAACTGTACAGGAAGATTCCAAAAACGCCGCGCAAACTGCATTGCGCGGCTCTCAGACCGTTTCCGAAACCATCCAGGAAATGGAATCCATTCGTTCTAAAGTCAGTTTCTCTGCTCAGAAAGTTCAAGAAATGGGATCTCGCTCTGAACAGATTGGAATGATCATTGAAACCATCAATGACATTGCCAGTCAAACCAATTTGCTAGCATTGAATGCAGCCATCGAGGCGGCTCGAGCTGGTGAACATGGGAAAGGCTTTGCAGTGGTTGCTGATGAGGTGCGAAAACTGGCTGAGCGGTCTAGTTCTGCCACAAAAGAAATTACTACACTGATCAAAGGAATTCAGGAAACCGTTAATGAAGCGGTAAACGCTATGAATGAAGGCGATGCTGAGGTTGAGCATGGCGTGAACAGTGCCAATAGTGCCGGAATCGCGCTCGAAGAAATATTAAAGGCTTTCCAAGGCGTTCAGATACAGGCAGAACAGGCTGTAAAAGCTGCCATCCGTATGAGCAATTCAGCTACTGATCTTGTCAATGCCATGGATTCTGTCTCCGCAGTAGTCGAAGAGAATACGGCAGCTACTGAGCAGATGAGTGCTGGGGCAAAAGAAGTTACCCGGGCTATCGAAAATATTGCTTCTGTATCAGAAGAAAACTCCGCCTCTGTAGAAGAAGTCTCTGCATCTGCAGAAGAAATGTCTGCACAGGTTGAGGAAGTAACAGCATCTGCACAATCATTGTCTGAGATGGCTAACGCACTTGAACAGGTGGTGAATCAGTTTAAGCTCCCTGCCAATGTGACTGGGAAATAGAAACAAATTATTACGAGTCGATCAGGAGGGCGAATTACCCGCCCTCCTGATTATTCAAAAAGCAAAATGTCCTTTTCAGAAGAATTTTTTTACGACATGAGTTTTATTGAATAATAAAACTTATTCACTCTGTTCAAGTTCAACTATCTGCTCAACCGCACCTGCTATTTCTGTAAGCTCAAGGCAGGTTGATAGTTAAAGAATTGCTTCAACCAATCCCTTATTTTCTTTGTTTTTTCCCTCTAATTGTTGCCAAATTCGTCGCTATCCCTCATTCTAACTTCACGATGATAGCTTCATTCCCTATCAACCGGATTGCATTTTCCTTTACCTTTTCTACCTCTTTACGCTTGGTCGAAAACAACAGTTCCCAATTCTTTCCAATAAGATTGCTTCCCAGGAACAACTTGATGGGTCGCTTGCCAAAATTAATCGCCACCAGGATCATCTCCTCTGGAGTCTGGCGAAGGTAAGACATAAGCGTTTGTGGTTCGAATGTCAAAGGCTGGTATAACCCCTGTTGAAGTGCAATATGCTCTTTCCGTAATTGGATCAATTTTTTATAGACATTTAATAATGATTCAGGGTCTTTTTGTTGTGCCTCTACATTTCTGAACAGGTAGTTCGGATGTACAGACATCCAGGGTTCTACAGTAGAAAAACCTGCATATTGAGTGGCATCCCATTGCATTGGACTTCTACATGCATCCCGTGTAGGGAAAAATGGATAGTATCGCTTGCCAGGTGGATCCTGAATTTTTGAATAAGGTACATGAATATTTCGCATCCCGATTTCTTCACCAAAGTAAAGAAAAGGCGTCCCACGTGCAGTCAACAGCAACACTGCGGCTGCTTTATTGCGATCGTCGTTCTCCCCTTTTCCATATCTTGAAGCGGATCTTTTATTATCATGATTATTCAATACCAACGTTGGCCACGCATCCGCCGCTAGAGTATTTTCCCAACGCTGTAAGGCAGTTTGCATTCTCCCTGCATCCCACGGGCATCCTAATAACTCAAAGTTAAATGCTGCCTGTAGCTTTTTATCTCCAACATATTTCGCTGCACGTTCCGGACCTGCCAGGAAAGTTTCACCCACTACATACCGCTCAGGGTATGCATCCGTCACCTTCCGAATCTCTTCAACTACACTCATCATCTCAGGTTGATCTGCATCGTAAATATGATCTTGACTTTCAAAAGGTCGAATGCCAATCTTTTTTGGATTGTCACGGAATTGGGCATCTTTGAAATATTCGTTGAATACATCCAACCGAAAACCATCCACCCCACGTTCCATCCAGAAGCGGAACACGTCCATCATGGCGTTGCGTACTTCAGGATTGCGCCAGTTCAGGTCTGGTTGTTGGGGACAGAACATATGATAATAGTATTGTCCAGTTCTCTCATCGTAATCCCATGCCCATCCTCCAAAGATCGAAGCCCAGTTATTTGGTCGTTTGCCGTTAGGTTTTCCATCTCGCCAGATATACCAATCCCTTTTCGGGTTATCGCGGCTGGAGCGACTTTCCAGGAACCAGGGATGCTGGTCAGAAGTATGGTTCAACACAAGGTCCATGATAATGCGAATATTTCGGGAGTGTGCTTCTTCTACCAACTTATCAAACACTTGCAAATCGCCAAACACCGGATCGATGTTATAGTAATCCGCTACATCATATCCAAAATCCACCATAGGAGAAGGATAAACCGGAGAAAGCCAGAGCCCATCCACCCCCAGGTCTTGAATATAATCAAGCCGTGAAATGATACCTTGCAAATCACCTATACCATCTCCGTTCCCATCCGCAAATGAACGGGGATAGATTTGATAGATCACGCCATCACGCCACCAGTGAGTTTTCGCCATAGTTTCCTCCAGCTATTTATGTGATTTTAGCATAGAGTATCTGGGCTTGCTTCATTTAGCGTTATAGCTACTGATTTGATGTTTCAATTTTCTTGATTAACCCTTGATGTTGTGGTATAGTAGTCGCGTTGGTAACTCAATAATGTGCGCATCGAAAAGTGGGCAACCCCCACTTTTCTGCATAATTAACATAATTACAACGGACAATATATTTGGAGTAAGTAAGGGATGAAGAACGAATTTTTTCTGGCGTTCAACGAAGTAATCGAAGAAAAAGGGCTTCCCAAAGAGATCATTCTCCAGGCGCTGGAATCTGCCCTCGTGTCAGCCTATCGCCGAGAAGTAAATGCATCTGCTGGGCAAAATATTGAGGCAAAAATCGATGCCGAGTCCGGTAAAATGTCCATCTTTGCAGAAAAAGAAGTTGTGGAAGATGTACAGGACGACCGTACCGAGGTACAGCTTGAAGAAGCTCGCAAATATAACCCCACTGCCCAACTTGGTGATATGGTCATGGTTGACAGCACCCCACCCAATCTGGGACGTGTTGCTGCGCAAACAGCCCGGCAGGTTATCCAACAGCGCATCCGTGACGCTGAACGACAGGCACAGTTGAATTACTACCAGAAAGAAGTAGGCGAGATCATCAGTGGTGTTGTGCAAGCAGTTAACTCTCAAGGTCTTACCATTGGCTTAGAATTACGCGCAGAAGGCACCATGATGCGCAAAGATATGATCCCGGGCGAACGTTTTCACATTCATGACCGCACCCGTGCGTTAGTTGCCGAAGTGAAAGATAGCAATCGTGGACCGATGATCATTCTTTCTCGCACTCATCGTGATTTTCTTCGCCGTTTACTTGAAACTGAAGTTCCAGAAATCTACCACGGTGTGGTAGAAATTCGATCTATTGCCCGTGAACCAGGTGAACGAGCGAAAGTTGCCGTCTCTGCCACCCAGCAAGGGATTGACCCTGTAGGTGCCTGTGTAGGTATTCGTGGCGTACGCATTCAGGCAATTGTACGTGAACTACATGATGAGAAGATCGATGTGATCGAATGGAATAACGACGCAGCAGTGTTCATTGCCAAAGCCATCAGCCCTGCCCGTGTTGTTGGGGTTTACCTTACCGATCGTTCGGCTTCAAACAAAACAGCGACGGTAGTCGTACCAGAAGATCAGCTAAGCCTGGCAATCGGTCGGGATGGACAGAATGCCCGACTGGCAGCAAAATTGACTGGCTGGCGTATTGATATCAAAAGCCTTTCTGAAGCCGCTGCTGATGCATATGGCCGCTTACGCGATGACGAAAGCCTGGCTAAAATCGCCAATGCTGAAAAAGATTTCTTGCCTCAATTAGAAACCATGCTTGCCAAAAAGGCAGAAGGTCGTCCACTTACTCCTGAAGAATACGAACAGATGTCACGATTTGTAGATCGTGTCGAAAGCCGTCGGGTAGCCATTCAAACTCCAGTTGAGCCTGCTGTGACTCCATTGGAAGTAGAAATCAAAAATAGCTTCCCGGAACGTATCTTTACTCAGAATATCCTTGATAGCAACCTGCCCGAGCATGTTAATAACTTGCTGCAAGAAGCAGGTTACCAGACAGTTGGTGACCTGGCAGTACAATTTAGATTGAATCCCGATCGCATTTATCGCATCAATGGTATTGGTCCAAAAGCTCTCTCCGAGATAAATGTGTTGATTGATACACTTGAAGCAGAGATGAAATCTGCAACACCAGCCGTCGAAGAAATCCCTGCTCCTGTAGAAGAAGTCAAACCTGAACCAGAAGCCGTTGAGCAAGTAGTAGAAGAAATTGCTCCAATAGAACCAGAGATAATTGCACCGGAAGTAGAAGAAGCTCAGGCAGTAACAGAACCAGAGCCTGAACCAATGGAAGAATACGCATCATTGGATGAGATCTTTACTCTTAAACCGGAAATGCTTGAAATAACCGCTACCTCTGAAGAGGAAGAAGAGACTTCTGGCACCAATCAAAAGAGTGAATCCGGTAAAAAGAAAAAGAAGAAATTCAAAGAAGTTGAATACGATCCTGATCGTGATTTAACCTACGTACGCAAGAAACACAAAAAAGGCGACGAAGGAGATTGGGACTGGTAAAGTAAAAAGAAAAAGCGGTAAAAAAGGACGTGGTTAAGAAAACTAAAAAGCGAGTGAAACATATACCGCAGCGTACCTGTGTGGGTTGTCGTGAAATTCTGGCGAAAAGAACACTCATCCGGGTAGTTCGTACGCCTGAAGGTGTGATTGTAGACCTGGAAGGGAAAACCCCTGGTAGAGGTGCCTACCTACACGACAGACCTGCCTGCTGGCAAAAAGGTTTGAAAGGCTCTCTGGCTTCTGCATTACGGATTGAAATTACGCCTGAGAACCGCCTGCGGTTGGAAGAATTTGCAGCGACGTTAACTGAAGAACCTGCCACGCTTGAACAAGTTACTGGCGGATCCCAATGAAACGTCTCTGGATATGGAAAAGAACGAATGAACGAATAAATTTACCCGTTTAGCACTCACCGGGAATATAAGATTTTTCCCGAGTGAATTGTCAGAACGGAATTTACTCGGGAAATCTTTAGAGGAGGTACACGATGAGTGATAATGGGAAAAAGACGATCATCTTCCCTCATAATCTGACCGTAAGAGAATTAGCTCAACAACTGGAAACAAGTCCGATCCAGATCATAAAAATTTTAATGACCAATGGTGTGATGGCGAATATCAATCAGCAAGTTGATTTTGATACTGCAGCCATTGTTGCCAGTGAGTTGGGTTTTGAAGCTTCATTGGAAGTACCTGTAGAAGAAGAATTAAAAGAAGTCGGAGAAGTTCCGCGTTGGCGTCAATTAATCGCCAATGAAGATACTTCCAAACTGGTTACACGCCCTCCAGTAGTTACTATTCTTGGGCATGTTGATCATGGAAAAACCACCCTGCTCGATGCGATCCGGCATACCGAAGTTGCAGCCGGTGAAGCAGGTGGAATCACCCAGCATATTGGTGCTTATCAGGTAGAACACAAAGGGAAAATCATCACATTTTTGGATACACCAGGTCATGCAGCCTTCACTGCTATGCGCGCACGGGGTGCCCAGGGTGCCGATATTGTTATTTTGGTGGTAGCAGCAGATGATGGCATTATGCCACAAACCCGCGAAGCAATTTCGCATGCCCGTGCAGCTCGTGTTCCGATCATTGTGGCGTTGAATAAAATTGACAAACCCTCTGCCAATCCAGACTTTGTAAAAAAACAACTGGCTGATAATGATCTGATCCCCGATGAGTGGGGTGGCAATACCATGGTTGTTCCGGTATCCGCCAAACAACGTATCGGTCTGGAAGACTTGCTAGAGGCAATTCTTCTGGTAACCGAAAGCACAGAGATCAAGGCAAACCCCAAAGGAAAAACCATTGGCACTGTAATCGAAGCCCGCATCGAAAAAGCCAAAGGTGTCATGGCAACTTTGCTAGTGCAAAACGGTACACTGGCAATGGGTGATGTAATCGTTGCTGGAAAAGGTTGGGGACACATCCGTGCTATGTTTGATTACAAAGGGCGAAAACTACAAAAAGCAGGTCCATCCACCCCTGTGCAGATCATGGGGCTAAGTGATGTTCCGGATGCCGGTGACCTGTTTCAAGTATATGCTTCAGAAAAAGAAGCCAGAGCAATTATTGAGGAACAGAAAGAACAATCTCGGCAAGTAGCTGCTGCAGCACCGAAAGCCACTCTGGAAGAATTATTCCAGAAGTACGAAGCAGGTGAAGTTCAGGAATTACGTCTTGTATTGAAAGCAGATGTTCAGGGTTCATTGGAACCCATTATTCAAACTCTGAAAGATATTAAGGAAACTCGCATCAACATCAACATCCTTCATGCTGAAGCAGGAAATATCACCGATAGCGATGTTATGCTGGCAGTAGCTTCTAAAGCAATTGTGATCGGTTTCAATGTTCAGGCTGATCCCGCAGCACGACGTCTGGCAGAGTCTGAAGGTGTATCCATACGTCTGTATGATATTATTTATCGCCTGACAGAAGATATCGAAAAAGCATTGAAAGGTATGCTCGCCCCAATCAGTAAAGAAGTAGTGATCGGAAAAGCAGAAGTTCTTGCAGTTTTCCATATAAGCAAAATCGGCAATATTGCTGGATGCAAAGTCACCCAGGGTGAAATTCGCCGCAATGCACGGGTACGTTTGATCCGCGGTGCAGATGTGATTTATGAAGGTGAACTATCCTCTCTAAAACACGAAAAGGATGATGTTCGAGAAGTACGTCTGGGCTTTGAATGCGGTATGGCATTGAAGGGAACAAACGATATTAAAGAAGGCGATATCATTGAGTGCTTTATCATGGAGCAATCCAACGAATAAATAGAAGTACGTTGGAGAAGGAGAAGTACCCATGCCCTCAAAAATGCGGTTACAAAGGATCGAAGGTAGGATCCGTGAAATTTTATCGGAAATGCTCATTCGCGAGATAAATGATCCTCGACTGGGTGGTGTGTTTATAAACGATGTTCATGTAGATCGTGAACTGGCTTTTGCAGATATTTATGTCTCAGCGATTGAAGGTCAACAAAGGTCATCTGAAATATTGGAAGGTCTTGAGAGTGCCAGTGGATTCATGCGAAGTGCGTTAGCTGCGCAAATCCCGTTGCGTACATTTCCTCGATTGCGTTTTCGCTGGGATTATACTCCCGAGCGGGCAGATAAAATTGAACGCCTGCTAATTGAGATAAAAAATGAAAATAAATCCACTGAAGAATAGATATGGATCGAAATACCTCTGAGACAATTCGTCAGCTATTTCAAGAATCTAATCGGATCGTGATCACTTCACACATCCGCCCTGATGGCGATGCAATTGGTGCGGTACTTGGTCTTGGCACTGCTCTGGTAGACGCTGGAAAGCAGGTTCAAATAGTGATGGCAGATGGAATTCCAGCAGTATTTCGCTATTTGCCTAACAGCAATATGGTGACAAAGAAGATCCAGGGAGATTATGACATTGCAATAGTATTGGATTGTTCAGACTTACAGCGTACGGGTGATGTGCTGGGTGAAAAGGTTCCAAACCTTGCGATCGATCATCATGTCACCAACCTGAATTTTGCTCAGATCAATTGGGTACAACCAGAAGCTGCAGCCACATGTGAAATACTCACCCTCATGTTGCCAGATTGGGGTTTACAGATCAATCAGCAGACTGCCACAGCTTTTCTGGCTGGTATAGTGACGGATACAATCGGCTTTCGCACTTCCAACACCCGACCTGAAACCCTGCGATGTGCTGCTAGCTTAATGGAATTGGGAGCCCCCCTTTCAGAAGTATATTATCACACACTGCTCAGACAATCGTACCAGGCAGCAGGATTATGGGGAAAAGGGTTGGCACGATTACAAAGACAGGATCGACTTGTGTATACCTGCTTGACACTGGAAGATAAACGTGAGATTGGATACAATGGCAACGATGACGCAGATCTGATCAACTTATTGAGCACGATTGACGATGTTGACATTGCGATGATCTTTGTAGAACAGAGCAAGGATTTGACCAAAGTAAGCTGGAGGGCACAACCTGGTATCGATGTAGCACAAATTGCGGTACAATTTGGTGGAGGTGGTCATCTGGCTGCTGCTGGTGCACAAATTTCTGGTACGATAGAAGAGGTAATTCAAAAAGTACTTCAGAAAACCGCCCAAATTTCCGCTGAGGGATTGATTTCAAATAATGGTACATCCGCCTCAAACGGGGAGACTATAAAATGAGTGATACGAAAACAGATATTAATAATGCAATTTCAGGTGTTCTGGTTGTTGATAAACCTGTCGGTTTAACCTCACATGACGTTGTTCAAGTTGTTCGAAATGGTACAAATATTCGAAGAGCGGGACATACTGGAACACTTGACCCAAGAGCTTCCGGAGTTTTGGTAATCCTTTTAGGTCCAGCAGTTCGGCTTAGTGAATATGTTTCTGCATCGGATAAACGATACCAGGCTGTCATTCGTTTGGGTACTCGCACCGATACCTATGATTCTGAAGGAACCATTCTTCGCACATCTCCAGTTGATATTACCGAAGAGCAATTTAAAACCTCATTGGCAAAATTTATTGGAGAGATCGAACAAGTACCACCACCCTATTCTGCGATCAAAGTTCAAGGTCGCCATGCGTATGATATGGCACGGAATGGTGAAGATGTAGAACTTGCTCCACGCAAGATCAAAGTTTACAACCTCGATTTATTAGAGTGGGCTCCACCAGAAGTTGTGATTGATGTTTACTGCTCATCGGGGACGTATGTACGTTCATTGGCACATGATGTAGGAGAAGACCTTGGTTGTGGTGCACACCTCATTGGTCTCCGACGAACAAAAAGTGGACGTTTTTCTTTACGTGATGCGGTGCCTTTGAATAAATTGCGAGAAGCTTTTGAACAAGGTACCTGGTACCAATACCTCATTCCCGCGGCAGAAGCGCTTACTGAATGGCCGGCAGTAGAATTGACCCAGGAACAGATGGAAACCATCAGGCATGGCAATCGCGTTCCAGCCGATCCTTCTATTGGAAATCTGGCGCGTGGAGTCAGTGAACAAGGTGAATTGGTCGCGCTAATGGAATTGGATGTTGAGACAAGCGAATGGAAGCCTAAAAAGGTTTTTTTCATCCAATAGATTAATCCATCATCATTTCTGCATTTCCCAGAAACAGATACTTTCATGCAGCATATCCGCACCCTGGACATTCGATTGCATAATACCCCAACCTGGCTCACTATTGGCGCTTACGATGGCATCCACCTGGGGCATCAGGCTCTGATCCATGAATTAGTCTCCCAGGCTCATAAATCTCATGAACAAGCAGTAGTTGTCAGCCTGTTTCCCCACCCTGCATTGATCCTGGGGAGGACTCATCCGCCCTTCTATCTGACCAGTCCGGATGATCGTGCTCAATTTCTGGAAAAAATGGGCGTCGATGTGTTATTCACCTATCCTTTTACCAGAGATGTATCCAACCTGAGTCCTCAACAATTTCTTCAAACGCTGGCAGATAGAATGACCATTCATCAATTATGGGTGGGTGATGATTTTGCCCTTGGAAAAAATCGTCAGGGTTCATTGGAAGTACTAGGCAGGTTGGGGAAAATATTTGGCTATACGCTACATGTCTTTGAGCAGGTACAGGTTGGTGATACATTTGTATCCTCTTCCTTTATTCGTGAACGGCTTGGAGCAGGCGATCTACAAATGGTGAAAAAGATGCTGGGCAGAAATTATTCTGTGCGTGGAATTCTTTCTTCACCTACAGAAAGAACAGCCCAGGCTGCACATTCTTTTTTCCTGGAAACATGGGAAGAGCAGCTCTTGCCCCCTGCAGGCTCATACGCCTGTGCTCTATGGCTTGGAGGGATTGAATTTTCATGCGTGGCAACTTTAACCTCTCGTGAGAATCGCACGGAGCCGTTGATTGAATTAAAAATGTTGAATTTTGATTGCCCTCCTTCTTCTGAGCCAGCCAATTTAGAATTTTTACAAACTACTTCATCATAAGATCTTCATTTTTACCAGGGAGAAAACCATGTCACGCACTCGTCAGATCTATACACTCAATCCAAAAGACCTGGCGCCTGAGACCATAGCAGTTACTTTCGCAAAGACATCCCGCTCACCTCAATCCTTCAAAGAAATTGCTGAGGGGCTCACAGAAGCGAAAAGCAGTGAATTCCATGAAAAATGGGTGGTTGGTTATGGTCATGCATCAGTCGCAGAGCATGCAGTGCTGCATATCGCATTTGAAAATGTCTCCCGTCTGGCTGTCGAAACAATCGAAAGCTGCCGATTGGCATCTTTTACTGAAAAATCCACCCGCTACCAGAAATGGGGAGCGCAGGATTTTTACATTCCTATTGAACTTGCTCATTCACCCTATGAAGAAAAATATGTTGCTACCTGCAGGCAGTTGTTTGACACATATCTAAATTGCCTTGAAAAAGTTGAAAGCTGGCTGTTGATAAATGCACCTGTTAAGGATTGCGAAGATTCTGTTACCCGCAAACGACGCCTTCATACCGAAGCAATCGATGCTTGCCGTTTTTTACTACCAGCCTCTTCGCTGGCAAATGTTGGAATGACAGTCAACGCACGTGAACTCGAGCATGCAATTGTAAAGATGCTCAGCCACCCATTATCAGAAGTACGCCAGATTGGTGAAGAGATGAAGCAGGTAGCACAGGCTGAAGTACCTACTTTGGTAAAGTATGCCTCACCCAGCAGCTATCTGCAACACCTTCCAGAAATCATTCCCTCATTTGCTTCGAATATTGGCAGAAAAGACTGGTGCATTCTACAGGATGTTGATCCGCAGGCAGAGATCAGGCTTTCTGCAGCAGCCCTGTTCCGATACCATAATCAGGATTATGAAACAGCATTGGCTCAGGCAAGTGCGATGGATGTGATCAACCGGGCAGACCTGATCACCCAGTTATTGGCAGAAATTGAATCTTACGAGCTCCCGTTGCGTGAAGCTGAACACATAACCTTTACCTTTGAATTAGTAATGGATCAGGGTGCTTATTATGAATTCAAACGCCATCGTATGATGACCCTCAGTCCACAATCCCTGGGTGCTTCCTTGGGATATTGCATTCCTCTTCTGATCCATTCAGCAGGTATGCTGGAGGAGTATTGTAAAGCTATGGATACTGCCGGGATTACCTGGCAGGAAATTTCAAACTTCAATCCTGAAGTAGCAGCTTATGGGATACCCAATGGATATAACCGCAGAGCGCTTGTTACCATTAATTTACGCAGCTTGATCCATTTGGTTCGACTTCGAACACGCCCATCCGCTCATTTTTCAATTAGAAGGATAGCCCATCGTATGGCTGAATGTGTCAGCTCAGTGCTGCCAGGTATCGGGCAGACTCTGCATGTTAATGAGGATGAAACCTGGCAAAGTATTCAAGATGAGCATTTTTTGAAGGTAGAGTAGCTTCTTCTTTCCCATAATTCTTATCGGTAAGTAACAGCAATGGCTTTTTCATTCTAAACTCGCTATACTGATAGGCAGAATGGAAAAATACTGGCAGCCATTTATTCCACCTGATTCTTCCAAACCTTTACCCCTCCCCCTGGGAAGGTATTTTCCCGCCATTCCTCCAGGCATGTTCTCTGCCTGGCTTCAACGAAATATACCTGCTGGCAGCATAATTCTAGATCCTTTTTGTACTTCTCCTCTCCCTGCCCTTGAAGCAGCACAGGCAGGGTATAGAGTGCTTGTAGCCTGCAACAATCCAATCACACAATTGTTTCTCAAATTTTTCGCAGAATCACCAACAGCACGAGATTTTAAAGCGGTGCTGGCAGAATTAGCTTCTCAAAAACGAGGTACTGAAAGATTGGAGACTTCACTTCAAGCTTTTTATGATTCTATTTGCCCAAACTGCCAGCAAAAGGTTCCTGCCAGCGAATACTACTGGCGACGCGAGGAAACATCTCCTTATGCGAAATTCATCCGTTGTACGTTCTGCCATTGGGAGGGTGAGACAACTTTTCTACAAACAGACCAGGATGTTTTAATGCGAAACAGGAATGACTCCATGCACCGGGCTCGTGCCTTGCAGGTTGTTGGCGATGGAGATGAAGAGTCACGGGAAGGTGCATTGGAGGCTGTGGATACTTACCTCCCACGCCAGTTGAGTTTTCTATTCACACTTCTCAATAAGATTCAAGGTCTCGATTTGCCTCCCAGACGAAAAGCACTCTTATGGACTCTTTTCATTTTATTGTGTGATGAAGGGAATAAGCTCTGGAGTCACCCTGCAAGTCGAACCCGTCCAAAACAACTTTCCATTCCTAATGAGTATCATGAAGCAAATTTATGGCAAAAGCTTGAAGAACTTGCAGCAGGATGGCAATATTCTTCCATACCAGTCTCTGTTCAATCCTTTCAAAAAACAATAAAAATCGAGCCTGGCATCACTCTTTTTCAAGGAAGGTTGCGTGACCTGCTACCGTTGAGCACTGAGAATATACCCGCTGCAATCATTTCCATCCTTCCACGACCCAATCAACCCTTCTGGACATATTCAGCTCTCTGGTCAGGATGGATCTGGGGAAATGAAGCTGTGATCCCACTCAAAGGATCCTTCCATCGAAAGCGGTATACCTGGCAGTGGCATGCCAATGCTCTTTCAAGCATTTTTCAAGCACTTCAGACACACCTTCCATCAGGGATTCCTTTTTTTGCGTTGGCGGAAGAATTTAACCCGGGTTTTTTAACTGCCATTTTTTTGGCATCTGAAAACAATTACTTGAAACTCAACGGTTTTGCCTATCAGGAAGAAACCGAGATCACCCAATTCCAATGGGTAACTGCCCCTCTGCTAGAACCTTCTGATATGAAACAAGATCTTGATAAATCTATTCGTGAAGGATTCATAAATTGCCTGCTAGAAAGGGCTGAGCCATCCACCTATGCATCATTATTCTCTGCTGGCATGCTGCATCTGGTTCAGGAGAGATCGTTAGTAAAAGGTCAACGAGAATTACCCTTCAATCAGATCACATTAATACATAATCAATTCAGCCAGGTTTTTACCTCTCGCACCATGTTTCGTCGATACGAATCCACTGCAAAGAATCAGGAAACTGGATTGTATTGGCTGGAAGATGAACCAAATGGAATGGATGAATCCCTTTCGGATCGAGTTGAAAGAGCAATCCGGTCATTTCTTCAAAAAGAACAACAAATTAGTATCAAAGTGCTGGAAGAAAAATTAAATTTACTATTTCCAGGCCTTCTGACACCTTCGCCAGAATTGGTTGACATGATCGTCCATTCTTATGCCAGAAATGATCCTGACTCGCCTGAAATCTGGCGAATTCTTCCCGATGAAATGCCTCAGGCTAGAGAAATGGACGAAATCAATACACTGCAAACACTGATTTATTGTGCGCAAAAACTTGGATTGTCATTTCTTTCAGAATCTGATTATCTTGATTGGCTTGCTCAAGATGAAGAGACCCTTTTCAGATATTTTATACAATCTCATGCTTGCATCAGTCATATCTTGAAAACCTCACCAAATGATGCAGAACGGGGAGTGATAGTTATCCCTGGCAGCCGCAGCAATTTGCTCTCTTATAAGTTACAAAAGAATCCTCACCTTGCTGAACAGGCTGCTTCGGGTTGGCATTTCTTAAAATTCCGTCATCTTCGCTCGCTGGCATCTCGCCCTGGCATAACCCTGGAAGAATGGAAAGAGCTGCTGGATGCTGATCCACTTCGATGGGAACAGCCGCAGCAGCTCTCAATTTTCACTCAATAAAAATTTTAATGAGTTGGTTGGCTCTCCGGCGTATCTGCTGGTGGTGCAAGCGTTGCAGTTTCTTCCGGAGGAACGATCGTTTCTGTTGGAGTGGGAGTTATAGTAGGTGTCAAAGTAGGCAACAAGGTTTCAGTGGGTGTAGGAGTGGGTAATTTTAATTTGAGAGTAATTCTTTTTTCTGCATAAGTGCCCACCGTGGATTCTACATAGATCCTTATGGTGATGGTGTCCTTTGTTAGAGTCGATAAATCCCATGTATAGATCAACTCGGGCTGATCGAATTGGTTGTTTCCTTCTTTTAACATTTTCCAGTTTGAAGGATTATCTCCATATCCGAATTCCAACCGGTAGCTGCCAAAATTCTCTGTTGCATCAATAATTGCGTAGATATCCAACGGTGAGGATTCTATCGTCTGCCCATTCGAGATACCTGCGAACTCAATATGTGGTCTTGCGTCGGTATCTTTACATTCACGGCTCGGTCGGAAGAAAAATGGCTGTTCAAATCCTAAATTTTCCGCCCAGTTTATTCCATCGCTCGATTCTTTGATCCAACGGATGGCGTAAGGATCTGTGACGTTGATCGCCAGTTTCTCTTCGGTATAATCTGAGCAATACGGAGAAGCCAGAAGTCCCGTCCAGGTATCGATATTGACTTTCTGCCATAGATCGTCTTCTTTAGGAAGAGGTAGCTGATCGATGGCATATGATTCACCCCGCTGTTCAGGGCACCACTCTGAAGGTTCGGTTCCAGAAACAGAACAAATCACGCGATCGACAATAGTATTTGGTCGATAAAACGCAGTTGGGATTCCACCAGTCAGTTTGGTAATGGCATATTGCATGAAATCAGACCAGATCGGCGCTGCGCCTGTCATCCCTGTGGTATTCTGCATGGGAGTATAATCCGCGTTTCCAACCCAGACACCCACAACCAGGTCAGGGGTATATCCCAACGTCCAGTTATCCCGGAAGTCATTCGTAGTGCCTGTTTTAGCAGCCACCCGGAAAGGAAGGTTGAGCAATGAATTAGCCCCAAACATCATGGCACGAGCATTATTATCCGAAAGGATATCACTGATCAAATATGCATGCTCAGTACGGATCACCTGCTCTCCTTGAGGTGCATGATAGGAATAGACCTCATTCCCATCGGAATCTACGATTCTCAAGATGGCAACAGGTGCCATTCGCACACCGCTGTTTGCAAACACCCCAAAAGCACTTGTCAATTCCAATAAAGAAACATCACCACCACCCAGAGTCAGAGAAAGTCCATAATCATCCCGGGTGAGGGTGGAAATGCCCATTCTTTTTGCAAAGTTGATGAATCCATCTGCTTCCGGTGTAGTAGGATCATCATATATACCGATGTACTGCAGCGTTTTCACCGCAGGAATATTCAAAGAATTAGCCAGGGCAGTTCTTACTGTTACTGGTCCGTTAAATTTCCCGTTATAGTTCACTGGCTGATAGGGAGGACGTGTATCTGAAGGATCACCAGAGGGTGGAAAATCGGTTGGCACATCCCAGATTAACGTTGATGGTGTCCAACCTTTTTCGAAGGCAGCAGCATAGGTCAGGGGTTTGATAGATGACCCCGGTTGGCGAGGACTGACCGCCATATTTACCTGACCTGATATGGTTTCATTATAAAAGTCTGCAGATCCAACCATTGCGAGAATTTCACCCGTAGATGGCTTAATAGCAACCAGCGCCCCATCAGTTGCATGATTTTCTACAAGATTATTCACCTGATTGGTAACAGTTTGTTGAGCAAACTCTTGCAGATCAGGATCAAGAGTTGTGTATACTGTGAACCCAGAGCGGTAAATTGTTTGAGAATCATATTGTGCTTCCAGCAAAGACTGGATGTAGAAAACCCAATGGGGGAATTTAATCGTGTTATCCGCTTTTTTGAAAGGATATTTTTCAATTTCCTCCGCAGCCTGAGCAGCCCCTGCAGCATCCAGGCATACATTCATGCCATGAGTAGGAATATCGATACAATTCCTCTCCTGGCTGAGAGTGTACATCAATACCAATACCTGTTTTGATCGTTCCAGTGTCGCTTCGCGATTGGTATAAATATCATACACTCCAGGGCCTTGCGGTAGACCAGCCAAAAAAGCTGCCTGCCCAATAGTCAGGTCTGCAGCAGAAGTATTAAAATAAGTCTCCGCTGCCGCCTGGATTCCATACGCTTGATTGCTGTAATAAATCTCGTTAAGGTATAACTCGAGTATTTCGTCTTTCGTGTAGCGCCGGGTGATTTCTGCAGCCAGAATGATCTCACGCGCTTTTCGGTTTGCACTGATCTCATATCGTTCTTCCTGGGTCATTAAGACCAGGCGGGCAAGTTGCTGCGTGATTGTTGATGCCCCCGAGACTACCTCACCGGATGTATAGTTCTGCCATAATGCACGTATGATCGCAATTGGATCGAAGCCGGGATTATTGTAGAAATCCTTATCTTCGGTTGCTAATGTTGCCGCAATCACATTAGGGCTTATTTGGTCTAATTTTACATAGGTTCTTCGACCAGCATTTGGATCGAGCATTTCATAGAGTAAATTCCCATTTCGATCCAAAATTCGAGTCGTTTCAAATTGCGACGCTCTTTCGCGGAGGGTTGCCACATCAGGCAAGGTCGAAGCGACCTGATAATAACGGAAAACACCGTAAGAAACTCCAGCGAGCAGGATGCCAATGATGATAAAGAAACAAATGATCATCATTTGAACAAAGCATCCAAACGGTTTTCGTTTCTTTTTCTGTTTTACAGGGGGTACAGGCGTTTTTCGTTCCTGCCGAATTGGTTGGGGAGCTGGGCGATAGACAGGTTGTTGCCTCTCTGCAGGTGGATTCTTTTTTATCTGGACAGAAGGCTTGGATTGAGGAATTCCTTGTGATAGGGTTTGTGAAGGTTGAGGTATTCCTTTACGAGGTGGAATTCCATTTGTTGTGTAGTCTGTTCTTCCGGAATCCAAGGAACCATTTCCGTATGCAGCACGTGTCACCCGAGTGGCATCAGAATCTATGGTTTCTACATAATGGGGGAGCTCCGAAGATCGAACTGGTGTGATATCTGGAGGGATAGTTTTTTCATTATTGACATTTACTGGCGTCTCATCCTCGCCTGATCCTTCTTCCCAAAAATCAGCATTTAAATCCAATGGGTCAATGCCTGTTTCACTTTTTGGCTTCTCTGAAACATCTTCATTCTCTGGTATTTCTTCATTATTTTCAATAGGTTTTATTGGTAAATCATTTGGAAGGATCGCATGATTTTCGAAAGGTGCCTGGATCGAATTGCTTACAAAATGGGGTATCGTGGGTTCTTCTGGATTGATAATGGGATACTCTGGCAGGCCAGCTTCTTCGGGTTCAGTTTCAGATAATATTTTTCGAATCCGCCCACCTGGAGAGGATTTTTCTTCTGCGTTTTTCCATTTTTCTTCAAAATTTTCCTCATTTTCTGAGGATTCTTTTGGTTGATTAATTTCTGACGTCATTTTTGATTTTTTGCCATTCACTCAAATATTTAATAATAAAATTTTAGCACACTTTACCGTTTCGTTTGACCATGCGGAAAACGTAACGTAAAATCAATACGATATGCGTGATTGGAAAGTTCCCTTCAAACCTGGATACAAATTAAATCTGGCTGCAGATGCACGTTTTTGTTCACCCAATATTTGTGATGATCAGGTTTGGGAATTGCTCTGTGACCAGAATGATAATAACCTCATTACCATCCAAACCACGTATGGATTACGGGTTAAGCGAATCCGCTTTTTCCCCCGTTTCGTCAGGCAAGGAATTCGTCTTTCGGATCCCGCATCATTTTCTAGCCCTCTCCTCCTGAGAAAATTTGCACCGAATTATGTTCTTATCTCCTGTTTACCATTTCCTGGTATTGAGGTACAGCTTGAATATTGGGTTCCCGAATCAAATGGTTTGACCGGAAGAGTTTCTTTCATCAATAGAACCAGTGAACCAGAAAGTCTTACCTTCGAGTGGGCTGGGTTGATGAATCCTCTTGGTGGGGGGCAGAGTATGCTGGTGTATTCACTGGGACCCGGATATGTTCTTACAGGAAATGCAGGAAAACTAACTCCAGTATGCTATCTTACAGGTAGTCCTGCTGCTTCTCATACTACCATCCCATCACTTTCTGTATCGTTGGAATTGGAAGCAGGGCAAACCCGCAAGCTGACCTGGGCGGTAGCGGGATTGCGTGAACAGGAACAGTCTTTCGACTTGGCACGCAGGTTAACCACCCGTCAGTGGGATGCCGAAATCTCTCGCCTTGAAATGCAAAACACCCGCCAGACGGTAGATATCATCACAGGGGACCTGAATTGGGATATTGCTTTCGCACTCAGCCAGAAAGAAGCTTTCGGGCTATTTCACCGTACTCGTGACCACTTCCCAGCGATAATCAGCAACCGTGTCCCCGATCTTGGCTACTCTTCCCGTGGTGATGGTCAAGATTGTGACCCATGTTGGAGCAATATCACGCCACTTGCTTTGAGTTACTGGCTAAGCCTGATTCTCCCAGGTGCTCCAGAAGTTGGTACCAGCGTGCTTGAGCATGTTTTACAGTCAATTCAAGTAGATGGTTTCTCGGATCTATTCATTGGGGCTGGAGGGCAGCGCAGTCAATTCCTGGCTCAACCGCTTTTGGTATATTGCTGCTGGCAGATCGAACAGGCTTCTCCATCCCTCAACCTACGTGAAAAATATTTTCACGAGCTGCTTCGATTTATCCGATGCTGGTTCTCCCCTGCCCATGATCACGACCAGGATGGATTTCCCGAATGGGATCATCCCCTACAAACAGGCATAGAAACCTCTCCTGTTATGGAGAAAAATTTTGTACAATCCCGAGAATATCGCCTGCACCACTTCGAATCACCTTCTCTTGCAGCCATGCTGTATCGTGAGTGTTCGCTGCTTTATGCGACTGCACTGAAATGTAAAGATGAGAATAATGCAGCCTGGTTGCTGGAAAAAATCAATCAGATAAATTCATCGATAGAGAAATTTTACGATCCACGGACCTGTAAACCTCAGTATCTCGATTATCAAACACATAAATGCGTTGCAGGTCAACGATTAGGTGCAATCACAGGGAATGGCACAATTCCCTGTGACAGGCAGTTACCAGAACCAGGAAGACCAGTGATTTTAATTCGTGCTACGGATACCTGCGCACATCAGATCAGTGTCACAATAAAAGGGAAGTCTGAAAAGAAAAAGCCAATCTCGGAAATAATAGCTCCTGGTGGATTTATCTGGAATAAGAATAAAGGATTGGCAATTTCTACTAAAGTTTTTCTTTCCATCGATAAAATTGTTGTTAAAGGTGCAGGTGAAAACGATCGGATACAGGTAATAACCCAGGATTATCGAGCAGAAGATATATCGCTATATCTGCCTCTATGGGCAGAACTTATCCCTTCACCTGCTGCTGATATTTTGATCGAAAAGCAGATCATGCCTCGTTATTTGCGAGAATTTGGTTTACCCATGACCACCCCAGATTCTCTGTTGCCAGATGGCGTGACCGATTTGGTTTGCAGACTACCCTGGGTATTGCCTATTGTTCAAGGAATGCTCACATATCATCATCAAATGGAATCGGCAGAAATAATTACTAGAATTATGTCTGCGATTGTGCTACAAATTAATCAAAGCCTGCAAACAGTTGAATATTTTGATACAGAAACCGGTTTGGCAGGCGGTAAAATAAATGCATTGAACGGTCTTGCACCTGTAGGTTTGTTTCTGAATGGGATTGGTATTCAGAAATTAGGAGATGGCCAGGCAGATTTATCAGGAGAAAATCCTTTTCCCTGGCCAGTTACAGTAAAATATAAAGGAATGACCATTACTCGCAAGAAGGAAGAAAGTGATATTACCTTTCCTTCTGGAGAAACCATTACTGTACATGGACCAGGTCCTCATCACATAACATTATATAAAGCTGAATAAAGGAGGCGCGGGAAAATGGAAAAAACTAAAACAGTGTTATTGATGGCGATTGTCCAATCTCAAGATGTAGAAAATGCAGAAAACTGTCTGCAAGAGATTGGGGTTCAAGCCAATCATTTACCCAGTGTTGGTGGTTTTTTAGGACGGAAAAATGCCACTTTATTGATACCAATTGCTGAAGATGAAATGGAAAGCGCCCTGGTAATCCTTCAAGAAAACTGCCGTCAGAGAATTGAGTACATCGCTGTACCTCTCGAAAGCGCGCCATTGCCTCTGCCAACTCCAACCCCTGTTACTATTGGAGGAGCAACAATTTTTGGTCTGGAAATCGAACACTATGAGGAGATTTAGCCATGAAACTGATACTTGCCATTGTCCGTGATATTGATAATGATCATGTCTCCCATGCTTTGACCAGCGCAAATTTTAAAGTAACCTGTATCGCATCTACGGGTGGGTTCATCCGGCGCGGCAACAGCACTTTACTGGTCGGCACGGAGGATGAAAAAGTCAATGAAGCATTAGATATCATCCGCAGTAATCTCGCACCAGCTACCGAACCAAACCAAAAAAGAGTTGTTATGTTTGTTTTAAAAGTGGATGAATATATCCATTATTGATAACTATGTTAGTTAAATAGTTCTCTAACACGAGGTAATTCTTTTTGCTTTTCGCGAAAAACAGGCTTTCCTATTTTGGGAAAGCCTGTTTTTATTTACTCGTGAAATTCTTCTACCTGGTATATGCTTACCTGCAAGACCTTTCTTCGCCAGAGATCGCTGGCTGCACCCATTTTTGCGCAAAGATGGCTGAGAAAATCTTCAGGTTCTGGTAATTGCTCCCAAACTTGAGGTAAGAATGTCGCCCGGTGTATTCCATCACGCAGTACAACACCATCTATCCCTGGTCGTAGACGTTCTATTAGCTCATCGGACGTTGAGTATTCTAGTGGAACTGCAGGGGTTAATACCGAAACTTCAATTTTAATTTGATCTAATTCCTCTTTCCTCACAGGAGGAAAACGGTAATCTTCCAGTGCAGCTGCTTCAGCATGTTCGCATACATCTTGCACTAAAGGTTGGTAGGCTTCTAATGTTCCAATGCATCCTCTCAACGCTTCATGCCTTGTCAGGGTAACAAAAGAAGCGCCATTCTGTTGAAGTCGAGGAGTGTACTTTTCCAGATCAACATGGTATTTAGAGTGGTCACGGATCACGGTCTCCAGTGTCTTTCGTGCCAGTTGAAGAAGAACTTGCTTTTCCATATCAGTTAGAGATTCCATTCACCCTCCCGGAAATGATTACCTGATCATTGATTTACTCTCTTTAAAACATAAATCTAGTTATTTTATACAATGAGGTACACCCTTCGTCAAGTTTCATAAAAATATGGATGTGGAAAATCCAAAACACATTTATACTATGGGTATGAGTGAAAACATTCCTGAAATTAAAGAAAATCCGGTTCCAACACCTGAACAACCCGATGAAAAACCGGCAAAATCGGCACGGTTTAATATCCTGCACGCAATAGAGACATTACTCTTCACCGCCGCTCTCATTGCAACCCTACTTACCTTATGGACTCCCAGTAACCTTTTCTCAAATAACCTTTTACGCCAGATGCTTGCGGAAATCGATTCGAATGAATCCTCCTCTCCCATCCTACCTACCTTAACACCATCATCACGCCCCCGCATCGGATTAGTATCTGGTCATTGGGGTTATGACAGTGGTGCAGTTTGCGAAAATGGAACAACCGAAGCAGATGTCAACCTGCGTATTGCCACCCTCGTCCGCCAATATCTGATGGAAGCCGGTTATGATGTTGATTTGCTAAAGGAATTCGACGAAAAACTTTATCAATACAATGCGGTGGCTCTAGTTTCCATCCACAATGATTCTTGCGAATATATTGATGAAAATGCGACCGGCTTCAAAGTAGCTGCTGCAGTTTCCAATGCTTATCCTGAAAAAGCCAATAAATTGACTGCCTGTCTAATCGATCGGTATAAGGCTGATACTGGAATGAACTTCCATTACAACACCATTACCGATGATATGACTTACTATCATGCATTTAATGAGATCAATTCGAATACCATTGCTGCCATCATCGAAACAGGTTTTCTCAATCTCGATTATCAAATGCTGACAGAGAACACTGAAACAGTCGCTCGTGGAGTCGCAGACGGTATTCTCTGCTATGTTCGAAATGAGTCAACAACTCAACCCACACCTACTCCATGAATGAACCCGATCCTTCTCAAGTGCAGGCTGCCATTCACCAGGCGCGGATAGCTATCCAGCATGGTGATCGTGATGCAGCACGTTCCTGGGCACAGGAAGCCATCAGCCTGGACTCCAATGAGATCACCGCCTGGTTGATCCTTGCGGGCATCAGCGATCCAGATGACAGCATTCGATACCTGAAACGTGCACTCGAGATCGATCCTAAAAATGAAACAGCTCGTAAAGGGATGCAATGGGCATTACAGAAAGCACGTCAGCAGAAACAAGCTACTCTGCCACAGGTTTCAGAAAAGCTCACGCCGAATAAAACATCAGATATTCCCGAGAAAGAAACTTCAGAAGATATCACCCAGCCAATCCGTATCCGCTTTTCCCCTGTTCCTGCGGAAAAGCAACCCATTATTAAAAAATCCACCGATTCAGAACAAGCAATCATCAGAAAGCCTGACGAAGCAATCACTCAAACATCTTCTAAAGAACAACCTGCTGGTCGAATAAACCAAGGAAAGAAAGAAAAGAAGCGAAGAACACGATCCAGACTCTGGCTTGCGATACTTCCCTGGGTGTTTGCAGTAATGGCATTCTGTCTGGGATTGGGAATATGGGCAGGTCTGGCAAACCAATGGCTGGTATTTGCTGAAAGCTCGCTGCCGGTACCTGTACCTGCTTTTCTTGTCCCCACATCAACGCCTACCCAGACATTTACACCCACATATACCCCCACACCAACTAACACCGCTACACCTACAGCAACGGCAACATTTACGTCTACACCCACTGAAACGCCAACTCCCACACCCACTTTCACCTATACTCCAACAATTACCGATACTCCTGTACCCCCCACTGAAACAGAAATACCCGTTGTACAGGTGACACCGATAGAGGTTCAGCCACCCTCCGATGGTGTGGTCAGTAGTGGCGGAACAGATGGCTTTTGGATCGATGTGAATCTATCTCAACAAATGCTCTATGCGTACCAGAATGATACCCTGCTGGCATCTTTTGTGGTTTCCACGGGTACGTGGGATCATCCTACAGTTACCGGTCAGTTTAACATTTATGTGATGTATCGCTATGCAGATATGAGTGGCCCTGGTTATTATCTTTCCAAAGTGCCTTATGTGATGTATTTTTATAAAGGCTATGGTCTGCATGGCACTTATTGGCATAGTAATTTTGGTGTTCCCATGAGTCATGGCTGTGTTAATCTCACCATTCCAGATGCAGCTTGGATCTACGAACGCGCTTCCTATGGCACATTGGTTAACATACACTACTAATATGAACACACTATTTACTGACCAACTATCCCAGATATCTAGGCGCGAATTTATCAAGCTTACCGGTGCAGGTTTGCTTGCAGTGTTGTTCAGCGCATTTCTGCCCGAATCCACCCCGGTAATGGCTGGCGATCCTTCTCAAAGATTGGGAAGGATATTGAATGATGCGGTTGGGGTATATGAAAAACCGTCTTTCAACAGCCGTTTCATTAAAATGCTATATAAAGATGTGATCGTGCAGATCGATGATATTACAATTGGTGAGGATGAACCAACCTATAATCGTATCTGGTATTACATTGACAATATTGGTTATGCCCATTCTGGATGGATTCAACCAGTTCAGATTAACCCAAACCCGATTGCCTCGACAATCCCTATAGATGGTCAACTTGCTGAACTTACGGTTCCTTATTCGGATACCTATACGGATATCGAAAAGCGAGACAATGTCATCTATCGGATCTATTACAGTTCAGTTTTTTGGGTGCATGATGTGGTAAGATCGAGCGATGGAAAAATCTGGTATAAAATTTGGGATGATAAGTTTAAATTCTACGTTTATGCAGATGCCACTCATCTTCGAATGATTCCAGCAAGCGAGCTTGCCCCCAGTGCGCCCGAAGTCCCAGAAAGTATCAAGAAAATACAGGTCAACCGACCTGAGCAGGTTCTAATCGCATATCAGGATAATGAGCCAGTGTTTATGACCCGCACCGCTACAGGAGCTCGATTCATCGATGGTAATTTCACCACCCCGGCTGGTAAATATATCTTAAACCGTAAAAGACCTACCAGGCACATGGCTGATGGTGATCTGGCTGCCCCAAAAACTTATGACCTTCCTGGTGTTCCCTGGGTGACATATCTGACCAAACGCGGAATCGCTATTCATGGCACTTACTGGCACAATGACTATGGGAAACCACGCAGTCACGGATGTATCAATGTATCCTGTGAAGCATCTAAATGGATATATCTCTGGACTTCTCCCGCTGTGCCACCAAATGAAGATTATTGGTCAGAAGATACAGGAACTGCTTTAGATGTGGTATAAATCAAATAGAAGATTGCAGGTGTATTATGGTACAACCAATTTTTGAAGGATTGATCTTTGACGAGAACGACCAGTTGGTTGAAACTGGTTTTGTTGGTAATGAACCATGCTATATTGTGGATGATGCGGGATTTAGACGCCATATTTCCAGCGAGTATGTCGATCGCCAGATTTGGGAAATTATGACCGCGCAGATCAAAGGCAAAGAAGACTTGCTGGCTGACGAAACTGCGAAAATGCTCGGTCAGGATGACCTTTTTTCTCATGCATTGATTGAGAATCAACTAAAAAATGTCGATCAGCAGTTTGAGAACCTTCAAAAAACAGGTATTCCTGCTGAAGGTAGAACATATCTTGGGATGATGGGGTTTAAAGTAGTTATCAATGTACATGGGGAAGTAGTTCGGGTAGACCAGCCCACTGCATCACCGCAAGAAGGCGAATAACCTCTTCGCATGATTTCTTGATAATCAATGCTATATCTGGAATGAATACTTATAATTTCAGATATAATTCTTATACACAGCCATTAAAATAGGCTTGTATGGTGAGTTTATGGGATCTGAATATATTATTGACATCAACGATACGAATTTCGAGTATGAAGTAGTTCAATACTCGCTCAATACTCCTGTCGTCATTGATTTCTGGGCAGAATGGTGTAAGCCATGCAAAACACTTACCCCCTTGCTCGAAATGCTGGCGCATGAAGCAGGTGGCAGTTTCCGCCTGGCACGAGTAAATGTAGATCAATGCCCCAATCTTGCTATTCAATTTGGGGTGCGTACGATCCCTACTATTAAAGCTTTTTCACAAGGAGAAGTTGTAGGCGAAGTTGTGGGACTTCAGCCTGAACCCAGACTACGTGATTTCATTGCTGGCATCATGCCACCCAGCCCACTTACCCTTGCTATCGAAAAAGCTAATAGTCTGCTCGCCCTAAGACAATGGTCAGAAGCTGAAAAACTTTACACAGATATTTTAGAGCAAGCTCCTGATAATCCAGCCTGCTTGCTTGGTATGGTGAAGATCTATATTATCAAAAAACAACCTGATAAAGCTTTGGAAATTTTGCGAGATTTTCCTGCAAGCAGATATTACACCAAAGCAGAAGCATTGCTACCCCTTGTAGAAACATTGGCAAAATTTACTGCAGGGAAATTCCAGGCTACAACAGACCAGGATCAAACATTCACAAACAGCCTCAATCTGGTGATGCGAGGAAATTTTGCCGCAGCATTGGATGGCTTGCTAGGTGTACTGCGAGAAAACAAATCTTATCGTAATGGACTTGCCCGTCAGGTTTATCTCAGCATTCTGGAAATGATGGGGGAAGAAGATCCAGAAACGCGCGAGTATCGTAATGAACTGGCAAGTGCATTATTTTAGGCGATAAACTATTCCTGGCTTAGCGCAATTTTTAAATTATCCATGGCAGTGATAGGAGTGGGATCCACTCCATATAGCATTGCCAGATAATATGCCATATAATCACCAAATTGGACCGTTGTCCATACCTGTTCCATGGCGGTTTTTCCTTTTGCATGATACATATCAGTGCCAATCCCCTGTTGGTTGAATTCCTGTCTGGTTAGTTCACTTCGCAGGCTATTCCGTTTGTGATCAGAATCTGCTCGTAAGAATAAGACAACCAGTTTATTCATCAATTCAGCCGGGTACAAGGTCCCCGCCAATGTATTGTGGTCTATTTCTGGTAAAAATTCAAATTGCCCCCAGGCTTTAGCTACTTCACTGATTTGACCTTTCCAACGGCGGGCAACAGCTGAAAGGATGCCCGAGCCAACCACACACACCCAGCGTCCCATCAACTGCCCTGCCTGTCGTTTTGCAGGATTCTTACGGAGCGGTATATCTGTGGAGATGTTTTCCTTTTGCTCCATCATACTGGAATATGTCGCATGAAAATCTTTCTCAGCATCACCAATTAAACCAAGCCTGTGGAACAATGCAATCAAAAAACCGAATGTCCACCCAACCGCAGACCGGGGTTGCCCACTATGCTCAAATTTCCACCAATTTCTCTTTTCACTCTCTGCCAGCGATCCAAGCTTACCACCTCTGGCGATCACAATGGTCTGGCATCCACGACGGAGAGCTTCTTCATATGCAGAAATAGTCTCTTCAGTGTTACCTGAGTGAGAAGAGGCAATTACCAGGGTTTCATTTCCCTTTGCCCATGCGGGCAATCCATAATCACGTTGAACTATTATCGGGATTGGACAGGCATCATGTACAAATTCTGCGGCAAGGTCAGCACCAATTGCCGATCCACCCATCCCAGCAATAATAATCTTATCAGGCATATGAACGTTATTCAAGGATTGAGTTAAGCCAAACTGCCATGCATTTAATAATTGTGAAGGTAAAGCTTCAATTTGACCAAGCATATTGTGCTGATCTAATGTTGAATAAATTGCAGGGTCATCAAGTGAATTCACTAATCCTCCAGAAAATGGAACTAGAATGTATTGTACCGCATTTCCCCATCCCTCTCATCCAAAGAACATAATGGGCTGATTGAAATGGCGTTTTTTAACATTGACAGATACACTCACCTGCCTTCTCGGAAAAAAGGCAAAGCGGATAATAAATGAATATCTTCTGTGCTGTTTTTTTATCAGATTACTTTTTTGCTAAAAGCTGTTTAACCAGCTCACGAAATTCGTCCCACTCTTCCTGGAACATATTGATCGTGACATTATTTAATTGGAGGTTATACGAAACCTCACCATCAGGTTCTTCTGCTTTCCAGATTGAGTAATTTTCAGTCTCAACAACAATTTCAATTACAGGTTCATTTTGGGCGTCCATTGGCTGCCTTGCCCTTTCTTTTTATTTTTAATAGTATTGACTTAAAGAAATTTGCGATCTTTATTAACCAGGGAAAAATGTTTTTAAAACTTTGCACCTGTGCTGTACTATATATTCCTTCCCATGGATCAAGATCGAACATTTTTCGAAGGACATAGTTAAACAATAACTTAATAGATGCTAATACCGGTGCTGCCAGCAGAACACCAATAATTCCAAATAAACTGGCAGCGATGAGTACCGTTACCATGACCGCTGCTGGATGCACTCGCAGTGTATTTGCCATTACGCGTGTACTCAAAAAGTTATCAATCAAAGAATCAACAATGAAACCAATACCTACAACCAGAATAGAATAGAAAATTGGTTGCAGTCCAAAAATATTGGACCCTTGAAAGAAGGTTACTAGAAAATAGGATATCCAGGTGATCCAGGCTCCCAGATATGGAATAAATCGAGCTATTCCTGCTAAAATCGCCAGCGCATAAAAGTAACGCACACCCAGCCCACCCAGAAGTGCTGCATAAATCGCCATGGCAATGAATACAACGATCAATTGTCCACGCAAAAATGAATTCCAGATCCGGCCTAATTCAAAACCCATCCTTTGAAAATCATAAGAATAACCAGGGATCTTGAAATCCAACATCTTTCCTAATGGGCTTCGGCTTTCTAGTAGGATGAAATATGAAACCAATATAATGAAGAAAATCCACCCAATGGTCGTTGCAGCTCCACCCGCTACACTGCCAACAACCGAACCAACATTCGACATGATTGGCTGCAATAATCCAAATAATTGCGTAGCCAGGTTTTCTAGACCCATGGTAGGTAAATCAATCGTGAAAGGTCCAATGATTAACGGTTGAGATGTAATTCTATCGAGAAATGCAGGAAGATCAGCGACCGAGTTCTGTAGAAAACGGATCAAACTACTTGCCTGTTCTACCAGAGCAAAACTACCCCAGGTTAATAGACCAGCCAGGATCAAGATGAAGATCAGGTAGAGAATATTTACTGAGAATCGCCAACTAATTTTTAATTTTTTCTGAAGTGAGCTTGCAATAGGGTATAAAAGGTATGCAATTACCCCTATCATTAATAATGGTCCCAAAATATTTTGAAACCGGTTTAAAATCCAGGCACTGACCGCCAGCAGGGCAATACCAACAATCAGTTTGGTAGTATTTGTCCAGGGCGGCGATTTCTTTTCAGCAGGCGGCTTACTTCCATTATCGATTGATGGTGTCAATGATTCTGAAGCCGAATTGTAATCGTTAGTGTTCATGTATCCGTCTATTCTTCCATTGAAAAAATATACAGGAAGAAAATGGTAAGTCTACTCAATTAAATCAGGTTGTAACACACGCAAAACCAAATAACTCATAGATAGAACAGCCCCATTCTGTTTGAGTGACTACGATTACAGCTATGAGTGCCAGACAAAGGCACAGAACTGCCAAAATGATCAATACAATAGCCCAAACAGGGAATTTTTTCTTATTTGGTGGTTCATCAGGATAAGGTTCTTCTACCAGAGGAGAAATCGGAGCTTGAGGAGGCATAGGTACAGGTTGAGGAGCCTGCGGAGGTTGTTGCTGTCTCAAGTATGCAGGCTGTTGAGCAGGTGGAATTGACTGATATTGCGGAGTTGCTGAGGCTTGTTGATAAGGCGGTGGTACTGGAACTTGTTGATATGATGGAGGGACTGGAGGTTGAAAAGGTTGCTGGTATGGGGATGGTGTGCCGGGTCTTGGTACGGTGGCAGGTGGATTCGCTGCTTCCATGTTCGCAGCAGCCATCTCACTTTCTGTTAGTTGTTCAAATACCAGGGTGATCTTTTCACCCAGTGTGATGACTTCGCCAACTTGTAATAAATGAGCGCCACTGATCCGTTGCCCATTAATAGATGTGCCATTTGTTGAGCCTAAATCCTCTATGTAATATGAAGAGCCTTGCATAAATACCCGGGCATGCTTTCTGCTGACTTCAGGGTCTTTAATCACCACATCCATGTTAGATTCACGTCCAACGAGCATTTCTGGTTTGATCAAAGGAAATGATTTGCCAGCGTTTGGGCCGGTTCTTACAGCAATTCGATAATTTGGGATCATTTGATCCTCCAGTATTCTGAAATGTCAAAATAAGTGTAGCAAGATTGAATCTGGCTGTCAACTCGATTGATGTGGATTGGAACGACTCACACCCCTCGCGAAAATGATTTTATCACTTTACCAGTTTTCTTCAAAAAGGTAATTCCCTTGTAGTTTTATTAAAAATATTTAATAAAAGTAAAAACTCTCTGATCGCCATCTTCTGAAAAATATCCACAATTAACCAAAAAACTAAATGAAAATATCGTTGGTATTAAAAAGTAGAATGAAATAATAATTCCGAACTGTATAATACTTTTAATGCATACCGCATTATTGGAGGGAACCTTGTCAAAAGACTATTCTTCGTTGAAGAAATTCTTGATTACACGTGTCAGCCTTTTCTTTCTCATTTTCCTGATCGTTCTCCTCCTGCCTTCAGGGAAAGTGACATACTGGCAGGCATGGATGTATGTTCTAGTTCTGCTTATCCCTGCTGTATTTGTTCTGGTCCACTTTTATAAAAACAATCCGGATTTTCTCGAACGGCGCATGAAATTTAAGGAACAAAGACAAGCTCAAAAGAACATTCTCAAGTACGGAAACATAGCCATCTTGTTGGCTCTCGTTTTACCAGGTTTTGACCAACGGTGGAACTGGTCGCAGGTTCCAACCTGGGTTTCTATTGCAGCAGAAGCAGGCACGTTGTTGGGATATCTTCTGATCGTAAGGGTTTTTCTAGAAAATCGCTACGCCTCACGAATAATAGAGGTCTCTGAAGAACAGAAAGTGATCAGCAGTGGACCTTATGCGGTAGTGCGTCACCCAATGTACAGTGGCACAATCGTTTTTTATCTGCTTTCACCTATTGCTTTGGGTTCATACTGGGCAATCATTCCTGTAGTGTTTATTGTGCCTATAATCATACTGCGTATAAAAGATGAAGAATCACTCTTACATCGCGAGCTTCCCGGTTACACTGAATACACGCAAAAGGTTCGCTATCGGCTGATTCCCAGGATTTGGTGAGCGCTAATCCTGAAATTGGATATAGTATGTATATTTACAAGTAATCGTACACAATTATCTGGTTAAACCTACAAATCTCCTCTAAAAATCTGACCTTAAGAAAAACTTGCCCCGAAAAGAATTCGGAGCAAGTTTTTCTACAATTCGATATAGGATTTATACCGCTTCCATATACCGTTCAATTTCCCAATCGGTGACACAGATACGGAAGGCTTCCCATTCTTCCAGTTTTGCACGTCGGAAGGATTCATAAACTTCGCTTCCCAGGGCGTCTTTCAATACAGTATCTTTTTCCAGTTCATCTAATGCCTTGATCAAAGAACCTGGTAGTTCATCGATACCCATCTCTTTCCGTTCACTTTTTGAAAGGTCATAGATATTGATGTTGTTCAAAGGTTCTGGAACTTTAATATTGTTATCGATCCCGTCCAAGCCAGTTGCCAGCATGGCAGCCATAGCAAGGTATGGGTTACAGGAAGGATCCGGGCAGCGCAATTCAGCACGGGTGGCATTATCCAACCCTTTTGTGTGCTGCGGAATTCGGATGAGAGCAGACCGATTGGTTTGCGCCCATCCAATATAAACTGGTGCTTCATAACCTGGTACAAGACGTTTGTATGAATTTACACTGGGTGCCACAACTGCAGAAAGTGCTTTCGCGTGGCTCAATTGCCCTGCAATAAATTCATAAGCAATCTTGGAAAGATTATATTGATCATCGGCGTCAAAGAACAGATTATTTCCGCTGGTGTCAGATAATGATTGATGACAATGCATACCCGATCCATTAATTCCAAATATCGGTTTGGGCATAAAGGAAGCAACCAGGTCATGCTGTGCTGCAATCGCTTTGACAGTATATTTCAATGTTAGAACATTATCAGCTGCTCTTACTGCATCAGTAAAGCGAAAGTCTATTTCGTGCTGCCCTATTGCGGCTTCATGGTGCCCCACTTCGATTTCCAATCCCATACTCATAAGAGCTTGCATTAATTCGGTGCGCACTCGTACTGCTTCATCATGGGGTGAAAAATCAAAGTATCCGCCTACATCATGCGGTACGGGGTGGATGCTGCCACCATTTGTTGGTCGAAACAGGAAAAATTCAGGCTCAGGGCCCACATTGAATGTCCAGCCACGTTCTTTGATCTTTGCAGTCATGCGTTTCAATGTACCGCGTGGATCACCAGCAAAAGGTGTCATATCTGGTAAATAAATATCGCAAAACACTCTAGCCCTGCGTGCGTCAACCGGGCTCCAGGGTAACACCGCATAGCTATCGGTATCAAGGCGTAAGTGCATATCGCTCTCTTGTATACGGGCAAAACCTTCAACAGAAGACCCATCAAACCATACGCCGTTCTCCAATTCGCCTTCCAGTTGCTCAACAGGACTTTCAACACTTTTTACCATACCGTTCACATCAGTAAATTGATACGACATGAACTTTACGCCATCCGCTTGCACACGCTCAAGTAACTCTTTCTTATCCATCGCAACCTCCAATCAAAATCAAAAAGACTCCAATCTGCAGCAAATTGGACAATGAATTGTATGGAATGATCCAACAATTATGAAATCACTGGAATTAACACCAGATCACTGCATCAGTTTTGTTCTGCCTGTCACCAGACATTTTTGACCTGTTGCATTTTGATGGGAAGAAAGAAGCCTGTGATCAGGCCTCAGAGGCATCCGCTGATCGATCGATTTTCCCCGGTTTTGCCCCCGCCGGGTTAACTCCCTCTTCGCAGAGGGGAACCTCCACCTCGTTGTCTCATGTTGTTACCATGAGATTCAGCCGCTAATTCATCCATATTCAGTTGTTATGCTGCAATTCTGAAAGCGATAGTACACGTTTTTTGAAGTCGTGTCAAGGAATTTTAAGAATTTTTCATCTATTATTAATTTACACTGATTTCATTCGATTTTGCATTCGCATTACAAGAAATGTAAGCCAGCGCGAAGGTATTTTTTTCTGTCCAAACTCCCACTCTTTCCAGGCTGCCCAGATGGATTCGGAAGTAAAACGCCCCTCATTATCCCTTTTTTGAGTAAAGATATTCACCATCTCTTGAAGCCTTTCATCACCCCGCAACCAGGGAAACTGAGTGAGAACTTCGCAGACATGCAAAATGTCATACCACACAAAGGGAACTTTCAATTTACAAAAATCAGTACCCATGTAGAACAGATAAGGATGTCGCTCTTGTCGATTAACCCACAACGATAGAAGACTTTCTACACCAGCAAGAGCTTCTGAACTATCCTGCCAATCTGGTAATGCCCTTAAAAGTTTCAGCATTACCAGGGTCGCATAAGGACAGGGATCTTCTTTCCTACCTGGACCACGGAATTTTCCGACTTCAGGTGATACTGCACATGGCCAGCCATTCGCTCGAACCAGCCCTGTAAGATGCTGGATAGCCCGTTTCACCCTTTCATCATCATCATAACCAAATTTTGCCAGCGCATAAAGGAGGATAGGAGCATCGCACAACGCCCATGCCCAGGTATCTACTCCATTTCCACCAAAATGAGTTGGAATATTCATCATCATTTGAAAAGGTCCCTGATCAGACTGATGTTGCATGACCTTTTCAGAAATGGAATCAATTTCCTTATCTTGCCGATTCAATCCAAGATCAGCAAGAAAACTCAATTTATGCATCGGTTGGCTGGCACTTTTATGGCTTGATATTGCAGCTCCTGACCATCCATTTAAATCATCGAGAATCTTCCTCACCAGGGGGTGAGTGATCATCTCCATTCGAGCTTTGCTTACTTCTGGATCATCAGGATTTTGTTGAAGCAGATCCAATCTCGTGCGATAAACCACCCAGGGATCTCCTTGCAGCAGCCATTGTATTAACAGTTCCATTTTTTCTATTCCAACCAGATCACTTCTGATACATAACCATCGATACTCCCCATCTTTTTCATGGCAAAATCAGGATACTGTGCCCTGTAGATTATTCCATCTTCAGTGGCAATGATCAATTGATCACCATTCACTGGATCCCAGATCAAGGCATCTACAAAAAAGCCATCAGCGATTTTCTGCCAATCTTCTCCGGGAATCTTTACTTCTATTCTTCCAATGCGGTTTTCGATCACCTCCCATGCCTGATATCCATTCTTCGAAATAGCTGGGTGATAAGAGGCATCATAGACAGGTGATTCATATACGGTTTTTCCGTCTGAAGAAAACAATGCTTCTGGATATGCCTGGAATACTTTACTTTCGGGCAGCCAAGATACTTCATATGCTTTTGTGCTGATCAATTTCTGCGGCTCTGGTTCTCCGGGCAATAATAAAAATACACCCTCTCCCACAGAATCTGAACAACCCTCTGAACCCGCAAACAGAATGGAACCATTTTCTGGTGATAAAGCAGCTCCAAAATAAAAACTATAATTCATCAAAGGCTTTGCTTTTCCAGTTGTCACGTCAACGCTACGTAAATTCTTGGAAATACAGGTTTCATCACTGTCATATATGATGTAATGACTGTCATCCTGCCAACCTACGAAGAGATAATGGGAAGATTTAGGTGTGGGTTGTGTAATGACTTCCCCATCCGATATTCTGACCGCCCATGCCCCTTCCATTTTGTTATACCCTACCAATGCTCCACCAATAGGAGGTACCAGGTTAACCCCAAAATGATAGATATACTGCCCGTCGGGTGACCAGATAGGAACGATCGCATGGGACGGGCCACTGGTTAACTGTTTGACTTCTTCAGTCTGGGTATCATAGATGTATACATCAGAAGTAGGTCCATTGACAGCCCCCACGAATGCCAGATATCGTCCTTCTCCAGGTTGCCATGCTACGTTTGGGTAATACCCTATCATTAGAGCTGCGTTCCCTGCTGTTTCTCCAGCTTCACTTTCAGCCTCAAACATGGTCAATTTACTTAATTGTGCAATTGTCTGCATTTCTCCATCAGGGATGGAAATGATCACCAGATATTGTCCATCCTCCTGTTCAATGATCAATGCCAGCTTATCACCTTGTGGTGAAACTGCCTTACGAAGATCATAGTGATCCGTTGAGTAAGTGGTAATTTGGGTTAAGACACTTCCATCAGGGTTAGAAATCCAGATTCCTGTTTCGCCGCTGAATAAAAGGTATGGGCTATCATCATTCAGGGTGGTGGGTTCAGGGATGGGAGTAGATGTGGCAGTTATTGTAATTGTAAGAGTTGGTTCTATAGTTTTGGTTGATTTCACCGCTTCTTCATAAGTAGATGTAACTCCTTCGGTCTCTGTTTGTTTTACCATTGGAAGATTACAGGAAAGAAGGAAAAATAAAGCAGTGAGGGTGACCATCAAAGGCAATGCTTTTTTCATAATCACCTCTTTGATTTTTTAAGAATGGGGAAATTCGTTATGCTTCTGATTTTTTCAGGAACTATATGTACATTCTATAGAGATTGTAATGAGAATTCAAGCAGAAATGTTTATGAAGTTGTGTATAGTTTTTTGATAGCCATTGGAGGAATACCTGTATCAAGAAAGGCTTTGATCGCCTTCGCACCACTTTCTATGGTATGACGCGAGGTATCTACTTCAAAGTCATATACAAGATGATCATGAATGATTTCAATTTGCTTCCTCGCTTGACCAGGGGTGCGTTCTTGCCGGGTTGCTTCACGTTGCTCAACAATATCAATTGGACAGCGAACCCCGATTAAATACGCAGGTGAATCTTGAAACGTTTCTGCACATTTTTTGATCCATTCTGGTTCGATCAGCACATGATCCATTAAGATATTCATTCCCATATTCGAAAGAGTCAATGCGGTTTGATACATACCGATAACCAGCTCATGACCCATTTTGCCAGATTGATTTGCTTTCCCTAAAACTTCATCCCATAAAGGCTGGTGAAAATATCGCCTCGGTAGCATGCAAAGAAATATATCTATCCCTGCTTCCAGGAACGGTTCAGGCATGATTTTTTGCAATTCGTGAACAAGACTGGTTTTGCCGGCGCTCGATGTGCCATTCAGGATAATAATGGTTCCTTTAGTCAATAGTGCTCCTTGATTCAGAATTTTACCCCGTTCTTTGAATTTTCCACATGCTGAAAAGGCTTAAACAGATATACACAAAAAGTATACCCGCAGAAATCTGTACTATGACCCATTCCAGTGAAACATTCTCTCCTTCATGGTATATATCAACCAATGCTAGATGGCTGAATACCATTGCTACTAAAGAGAGAACCCCCAGGCTGATAGTTGCTATTCGTAATCCATTTTTAATTTTCATTTTTCCTCCTGTTGGATTGTTCAATGGTTCATATAAATATTATATATAGTACTAGTATGTGAGTAATCTAACTTATCGTCATGATGACCTTCGATTTTTGCAGGTCTCTGTAGGGATGGAACATCTGGAAATATAGATTCAATTTTCAGGCAGGGTCAACTCCACAGGTGCCAGCAGGAACCAACAATCTTCTTACATTTTCTCGTCATCTTCATCCTCAAAAACTTTCTCACCACCAGGGAAAAAATAACCATCTTCAGCCGCATCAAGGATAGATATTCGTTGTAAATACTTCTGATCCGAATCCTCGCTGGTTACCTGTCTGGAATATATCTCAGAATTCCTTTGCTGTTGTGTATTTCCAGATTTTTGAATTAATTTCACCGTTTCAAAAAAGAAAAATGCCAAAATTAACAGACTAAAAAAGCATGCTTCCATAATCTCCTCCCAAATAAAGTATAGATTCTTTCAGTGAGCCTTGACCCAGATTATCTGTACATCTACTCGCGATCAAGGTAATTTTAACCTTCTCATCTCTTTGTTCTATTCGAAATATTATTAACATTCAATTGATCTTTATGAATCCTAACATTTGGGGAGAAATCGTCTCGCTAATTAAACCAAATCCTGTCTATCATCTAAAATCAATATAACCGGATTGATTTTTCCAACTGCATGGCTTAAAATTCAAACTGATATTACCTTCTATTCGCTGAAAGACCCGTTAATCCCCAGGGTAAGCCCTGAGTGGTTCGAGGGGGTATATATATTCTTTCAAAATGTTTTAATAATACTATTCGTTTTTGGGAGAAGTTATGAACAAGCTTTCAACACTGCACAGTCTGTTGCCTAAGGCTGTTCTCTTGACATTATTTTTGGCAGCCATAAACCCATCATTGGCTTTTGCTGAAGGAGAAACTCCCGAAACATCACCTGATGAGACATCCTCTGTAGAAACATTGTTGCAAGAAAATTATGATCACGACACCGTAGAAGATTTGGCAGATAGTCAGATTGCCATTGTTGCCCAGAACAATTCTATAGTACCCCTGGCTTCGCAAACCACTATAAATATGCTGACTGACCCTGATCCCTGGTTCTATGGTTCATTATGCTCCGGCGGTGTATGCAAAGGTCTCGAACTTGTACCCCCGAATAACGATGGCTTTCTGACACTGCAGGAAGCGTTAAATAATTGGGCAGCCAAAAAGGGTTATGGCATGATTTATCTGGAAGGGGGATCAATAAAAACTGAGGATATCACCATTGATGGCGCTGTACCCGGATTTGGAACGTTAAAAGGGATCGTGTGGGACAAGACCACATCAGTTGTTAAACCAAAATTGACTGGTTACATTTCAGTAACTAATTTTGTTTCTGGATTTAAGATCGAAGGCTTAACTATTATTTCAGATGACCCTGCAGCAATATCCATGCAAAATAATGCTGGCACCATTATTCTAAAAAATCTTGAAATTATAAATTCCACAGGGATAGGGATCTATGTTAATAATCAAAAAGGATCGATCTCCCTTGATCAGGCAAAAGTTCACGACAGTAAAAAGGGTGCTTATCTTGATAATTATTACTACAACGGGAGTAGTTATGTAAATGTTGGGGGAATTACCGTAACAAACAGTAAATTCATGATGAATGGTATTGCTGGTTCTTCAGATAACGGGGGGGTGGTTATTCGATCAAAAGGTGCCGTATTGATCAATGGTGTATCTTCAATTGGAAATGTCGGAAACGGTTTCGAGATATCTGGTTATGTGACCTCCGTTGTCATGAAAAATTGCGTCGCATCGAATATGACCGTTGATCCAGATAGCGAATCTTTTGGAAATGGTATCTTGATATACGAAGAAAGCAATGCGACCATTACGTTAGACAATGTATATTTGGCAAACAATCAGAAACGAGGAGCGATAATTACTACCCTGGGGAATGTTATTCTGAAAAATGCTATCGTAAAAAATAATCAAGCTGAAGGCATAACCATTAACAAAAGCTTCGACACATCTGCAATTGGTGCAAAGAATGTTACCGTTGCTGACAGTGTTTTTGACAATAATGTAGGCACTAACTTAAATATCATAGCGTCTGGTATTGTAATTATTACCAACCTGACCAGCACAGATAGTGCCACTGGAAATGGCATATACATTGCGAACGATGGTTCCTCGACACCACAGGCAGTAACATTAAAAAATGTTGTACTAAATAAGAATGCATTAAAAGGTGGCAGCATTATCAGTAAAGGTGCTATTACTGCCAGCGGCATTACCGCCAATAGTAATGGTTCATATGGTTTATATCTGGAGAATTTCATAACTGGTTCAACAGGAAATATCACTTTGCTTGGTACATTTGGTGCAAACCAAATAAACAACAATGGTGATTATGGATTTTATGCTGCATCTTCACGCAACATTTCAGTATCCTCATTACAGACAAATGGGAATTCATCCACAGGTGTTTTCATTTATGGAACCGGAACATCCAGTAATGTAATTTTAACAGGAGTTGAAAGCCAGAATAATATTCGTGAAGGCATAAAAGTAACAACCACGGGAACCGTTACAGCCACAAAAATAGCAGCATCGGGAAATGCAAACACTGGCATGAAAATTGTGAATAATTCAGCTACTACAACAAAAAGTGTTTTGGTAACCAATAGTACATTTAATGCCAATGCAGGGACAGAAACTTATGGCTTGTTTATTGAGTCTGTAGGTTTCATCTCGTTGAACAATGTCATTGCAAATGAGAATGAATTGGGTGGAGCTTATCTGTCGAATAATGATTTTTTGGTATCTACCCAGATACCACAGGCGATTACTGTTACAAAATCCACCTTCAATAACACAATAACTGGTACTGGTTTGATCATTATCTCAAATCGAAAGATCACTCTCACCAATATAAACGCGTCAGATAATGGTGCTCATGGATTATCAGCAGATAATTCGGGTTCAACGGTACTCAGTCCTATAGTACTTTCAGGTGCGAATCAAATATCACATAACGGTTTGAAAGGAATAGACCTCCATAGTCATGGCGCCGTAACTGTAAGTGGTATCACTGCCATTGAGAACGAAACCAACTATATAAATTCCGAAGGTACGGTAATAGTAACTAAAAGTCATTTCTCTGGTAACGATTCAACCGGAATAGAGATAGATTCGACTGGCAACATTATCTTAAATGGGGTAACTGCATTACAAAATGGATTTGTGACAAATGATAGCGAGGGTATTTCCGTAACAACCCTATCTGGGCGTCTCTATATCTACAACAGCGTTATCATGGGAAACAGTGGCGCAGGTTTGTATGCTGATGTGGCCAATCAATTCACAGATTTTTATCTGGCACCAACGAACATAATAGTAGGCAATGATGCCGGAGTTCCTTATGACGATAAAGAAGGTGTGATCTACTAATACCTGAAAAATCTTTCTCAGGTGTGAGGCAAGCTGAAAATCATCATTGCTTTACATGATGAGAAATACACAGATTTGCGAAGTTCTTCAGGTAAGCTTCGATGATCTCTTTTTAAAAAGCAAATTAATTTGGATATTTCCAGCAAAACTCATGGGATATATAGTTTTTTCCCTTTCATACTTTTAGTTTTATTCATAGAAATCTTTCTGTGATGTCCAGATTTAGAACCAATAGAAATGAAAATCTTGTCATGACGAAAGAAGTAAAGCATCTCACGCAGAAATGACACATCGAGATCTTCATCATTATTGATTACTAATTATTGGTCACGGAATCAGACTCCTTCTCCTAAATCCAGCTTTTTCGGATTTGGGGGAAGGCTGGGAAAGGGAATTCTTTTCATACCTTTATTGCATTTCGTGGTAAAAATATCATTCCTTTCCCTGCATCAATACATCCTCTTGCATATTGAACATATGTGCTATATAATTGTTTTGAATATAAATTGAATTTTCGGTCTATAATTGCATTATCAGCCACCTAAAGGAGCCAGCCAATGCCTCGTAAACCTGTTACAACCTCAAATCTCAATCAGAACCCCATGGATGAAGCTAAAGCAGCGGTTTTGGATAAAGCCCTGGGAGATATCATCAAACGCTATGGTGAAGGTTCCATCATGCGTCTGGGCAACGCTCAGCACCTTGCGGTGGAAGCCATTCCAACCGGATCTCTCTCACTCGATCTCGCTTTAGGTGTGGGTGGTATCCCTCGGGCTCGTATCACCGAAATTTATGGTCCCGAATCCTCCGGAAAGACAACCCTGTGTTTGCACATCGTAGCTGAAGCCCAAAAGATGGGTGGAACTGCTGCATTTATTGACATGGAACATGCTCTCGACCCCGCCTATGCAGCTCGTCTGGGTGTGGATATTGACACTCTTCTGATCTCCCAACCCGATACGGGTGAACAGGCGCTCGAGATCACCGAAACCCTGGTTCGTTCTGGTGCTATCGATGTCATTGTGATTGATTCTGTTGCTGCATTGGTTCCTCGCTCTGAGATTGAAGGTGATATGGGTGATGCGCAAATGGGTATGCAGGCTCGTTTGATGTCACAGGCTTTGCGCAAACTCTCCGGTGCGATCAACCAGACAAAAACTGCAGTCATTTTCACCAATCAACTCCGCCAAAAAATCGGCGTCATGTTCGGCAACCCTGAAACTACCACTGGTGGCATGGCTTTGAAATTCTATGCTTCCGTCCGGCTCGATATTCGCCGTATCCAGGCGATCAAGATGGGCGCGGAGGTGATCGGTGGTCGAGTGCGGGTGCGTGTTGTAAAGAACAAAGTAGCTCCCCCCTTCCGCACCGCTGAGTTTGACATCATGTACAATGAAGGCATCAGTAAAGTAGGTGACATTATTGACCTGGCAACCCAATTGGATATTGTTGTCAAACGTGGTGCATTCTATTCTTATGGTGATGTCCGCCTGGGTCAAGGTCGCGAGAATGCCAAAGAATTCCTCCGACAGAGCCCTGAGATCAGTGCAGAACTGGAGAACCTTATCCGTCAGCGTGGAACCGGCAGTGACATACCTCTTGGTTTGAATGTTGGTGCCAGTGAAGATGAAGGCGAGTATAACGAAGAATAATTGCGCCTGACAGCAGGAAAAGCTGAAAGGATGCTATTGAAACAAGTGAATATTCATAAATCTCTTATAAACAGAATATTTTCAGGGTTGGTGCTGTTTCTAACCCTGTTTTCGTCTGCTTGTGTACGATCTTCTACCAATACAGGAGAAAAGAAAGATACGCCAGTGCCTTACATCCCCGTCACACTGGCAGCACCTACCCTCGTGCCAACGAAAACTGCTGTCATCACACAGGAGCCTGAAAAAAACAGCCTGGATTGTGTTGATAATCTAACTTATCTATCTGACCTGACAATCGAGGATGGCACCGTAGTTGCACCTGGGTCAACATTGGATAAACGCTGGCAGGTAAAGAATAGTGGAACCTGTAACTGGGATGAAGGATACGAACTACGTTTTACAGGCGGCTTCGAAATGGGCGCTGATACCACACAGGCACTCTATCCAGCCCGCGCTGGTTCAGAAGCGACTATTCAAATCACATTTACCGCTCCTGAAGAGCCGGGTGAATATCGAAGCGCTTGGTCAGCATATAATCCAGATGGTCTGGCATTTGGCGATCCTTTTTACATGTACATCATCGTCGAATAAACTTTGGTTTAAACCCCTAAAGGAAAGATCAGGAATACTGCTGTGAGTAAAAAAGCCTGGATTTGGACGGTTCTATTTACTTCAGTGATATGCATTACCGGACTGATCTGCGCTGCTTTTTTTGGTATGTTACAGGTGGACTCGGCTAAAGCAGCTTTACCCCTCAATTTGATCCATACCAGGACAAACACATCGACTGAATTTCCCAGCCTGACACCTACAGCATCCTTTACACCTTTTCAACCCGCAACCCCTACGCCAACTTTTACGGTAACATACACCCCAACACCTACCGATACCCCCACACCCACATCAACGTTTACCCCTACATTCACACCTTCTCCTACAGAGACACCTTTGCCTACTGTTCCTCCTCCTGAAGGATTGCCATCAGAAGCGTATATCACAGACATTACCGGGTATCCGCAATTTGCCAATCTGGATTGTGAATCACGCACTGCAGTGGATTTCGCGGCATATTTCGGGATTTCCATTTCCGAAACGGATTTCATCAACCAACTTCCCTCATCAGATAATCCGAATGAAGGTTTCGTTGGGAGCATTTATGATGAAAAAGGACAAATCCCGCCCGCTTCGTATGGTGTCTATGCAGGACCAGTGGCAGCTTTGTTACGCGCTTATGGATTGAATGCCTGGGACCAGTACTGGATGAATTTCGATACCATCCAAAGTGAAGTAGCAAATGGCAGACCGGTGATGGTTTGGGTCATTGGTAATGTCTGGCCAGGATCTGGATCCTCGACTTATGTAGCAGCCAGTGGTGCCAGTGTTACGGTAGCCAATTGGGAACATACCGTCATGGTCATCGGATACGATCCCCAATATGTGACCATTTTGGATGGAAATCTGATCTACCAGAGGGATATTGGTACTTTTCTCAGTTCCTGGAGCATTCTAGGAAATATGGGAATCTTGGTGGAGTAATACCTTCAACGATAAAACAAAAAAGCTGCCCTGATACCTATTCTCCGGTCTGGTAAAAAATTACCTCAGTTTAAGAAATTGTTTCGACCAGTGTAAAAATATCAGGACAGCTCTATTCGATCAAAAAAGACTATGTACCTGATTCCCAGGAATTCAAGTACTTCAATTGCTCATCGGTTAATTCATCAATTTTGACACCCATTGATTCCAATTTCAGTCGGGCAATCTCACGGTCAATGGGTTCTGGTACTGAGTACACTTTGTTTTCGAACTCGCTGTGATGTTTCACCATGTACTCAGCGCTGAGTGCCTGGTTAGCAAAGGACATATCCATCACACTGGCAGGGTGCCCCTCAGCAGCAGCGAGATTGATCAGGCGGCCTTCACCCAACAGATAAATATGGCGTCCATCTTTCATCACATATTCTTCAACAAATGGGCGGACAAGTCGTTTGCTTACTGCCATCGCTTCCAATGCAGGGATGTTGATCTCTACATTAAAGTGGCCAGAGTTCGAAATGATGGCGCCGTCTTTCATCAGTTCAAAATGATGCTTATCCAGCACATTCAAATCACCAGTCAGTGTGCAGAAAATGTCACCAATGACAGCTGCCTGTTCCATCGGCATCACCCGGTAACCATCCATGACAGCTTCCAAAGCGGGCAAAGGATCTACTTCTGTCACGATCACATTGGCTCCCATTCCACGAGCACGTGATGCAAGTCCACGACCACACCAGCCATATCCAGAAACCACAAAGGTTTTGCCAGAAAGCAGCACATTAGTCGCGCGCACGATACCATCCAGGGTTGACTGTCCGGTGCCATAGCGGTTGTCAAAGAAGTGCTTGGTCATGGCGTCATTCACAGCAATTACCGGGAAAGCAAGTGCTTTATCGGCAGCCATAGCGCGCAGGCGGATCACACCGGTGGTAGTTTCTTCGGTTCCGCCCAGCATGGTATCCAGCAGGTCACGATGAGATTTATGCAGTGTGCTCACCAGGTCTGCACCGTCATCCATCGTGATCTGTGGCTTGTGAGCCAAAGCAGCTTCGATGTGTTTGTAATACACGGTATTGGTTTCACCCTTGATGGCATGTACCGGGATCTCGAAATGAGAAACCAGTGACGCAGCCACATCATCCTGCGTGGATAATGGGTTAGAAGCCACCAATACGATATCTGCCCCGCCCGCCTGTAATGTTCGCATAAGATTGGCTGTTTCGGTGGTAACATGCAGACAGGCTGACATGCGTACACCTTCCAGTGGGCGTTCTTTGGCAAAGCGTTCACGGATCTGACGAAGCACGGGCATTTCTCGTTCAGCCCATTCGATGCGCAGCCTTCCGCCTTCTGCTTGATTCATATCTTTTACATCATAATTTGACATACCATTCCTCCAGTATAAAAAAGCCAGGTACCCCCGAAACATCATCTATTTAAGAAACACATCCAGTGCACCTTGATCGTCGAAGTATTCGCGATAACGCTTCACAAATTCAGCCGGGGTGAAAGAATGGCTCTGGGTGCCAACGTTTTCCAGGCAATAGGTAGCTGCTAATGAACCCATTTGCCCGCAGGTTTGCCAGTCCAATCCCATCCGCCAACCGCTCAAGAAACCACCTCTGAATGCGTCTCCCACACCTGTTGGGTCGGTGATGCGTGTCTCGGGCACCACCGGAATGTGATAATTCTTCTCTTCGGTGTAAATATCTGCACCATTTTTACCGCGTGTGATCACCAGGATCTTTACCTGATTTTCGATCGCTTTATCAGAAAGACAGGTGTGCTTTTTCAACAACCCGAACTCGTAATCGTTCACGAATAAGCTATACGCACCCGCTACGCCCTCGCATAACTCTTCCCCTCCCAACCGGGCTAACTGCTGGCTGGGATCATACAGGTATGGGATCCCCAACTGGCGGCATTCTGTAACATATTGCAGCATCGCATCCGGTGCATTGGGAGAAACCACCACCAGGTCGGGTTTTTCGTCTTTCAATTCCGCAATGGACATGCTTGCCGCATCTGCCATGGCGCCGGTGTAGAAACTGGCGATCTGCGCATTGGAAAGATCGGTATTCACAAAGAAAGAAGCTGTGAATTTACCGGGGATCACACGGGCATAGCGCGTGTCAATCCCTTTACTTTCGAGCCATTGGCGATAATCCTCGAAATCCTCTCCTACAGTCGCGAATAACAGCGGTCTTTCGCCCAGCAAAGCCAGTGTATATGCGATGTTGGGAGCGACGCCACCGCGCTGTTTCACCATCTGGTCAACCAGGAAAGAGAGGGATACAGATTCCAGTTGATCCGGGAGTAAATGGTCCTTGAAATAACCTGGAAATTTCATCAGGTAGTCATATGCTACAGAACCGGTGCATACAATTTTCATAATCTTTATCCACAGTACAGTGTTTTTGCATAAAAAACGCCCTCACCCGAGAGCGTTGCATGCTATGAAATGAAGTTTAACATGCAATGAATAAACTGTCAAAGTTTTCACAATTACATCGATCAGATGTAGAGAAATTGAATAATTAATTTATTTAAAAACCCTTGACAAAATTTAATAAGTAATATATTATCTTTTTATGTAATACATTACCTATTAAATCCATGGTGCTTCAATTTTTTTGCTGGAGGTGAAACTGTGAATTCTAATAAGAAAGATTTAATTCCTGATCAGGCGATGATCTTTGGACTATTACTGATCATTTCAAACAAGATGAATACGCTTCTTGAAAGGGAATTCAAGGAATTTGATGTAACAACCACACAATGGTTTTTATCCGAGACGATCAATAGCCTCTTTGATTCTCCCCCTACTCTAAAAGAAGTTGCCAATGCAATGGGGAGTTCTCACCAGAACGTCAAGCAAGTAGCTATCAAACTTCAGCAGAAAGGGCTACTGACACCTGAAAAAGATAAGAAAGATGCAAGAGCCACCAGATTAAAAATGACAGAAAAGAGCCATGATTTCTGGAAGCGAACGGAGGCAAAAGGAGAAATATTTAGAGACAAAATGTTTAAGGAAATTGATTCAAAAGAAATAGCGAGAACAAGAAATTTGCTTGAAAAAATACTGTCGAATCTGGCAGAAATTGAAAAATCGGTTATCGATGATGATGAGAATTCATAAATTCTCAACGGGAGTGAGGTTTATATGAAAAAAGGTCAAATAATTAAAGTTGTAGCTATCGTATTGGTTGGTGTAGTACTGGATGTTATTCTGCATGTTGTTACAAGCCCGTTCAGCACCATTCCTGAGAATCCAGCTTTTAGCTTTGTTGCTGGTATCCTGGGTACAGAGATCACCGCTTCTCTTTGGGCTTTATTCGCCTTTTCGGGTGTCGCGTTTGTGTTTTTACGCATCAGGAATGAAATACCTGGAGAAGGTATAAAAAAAGGGTTGCGTTTTGGGTCTGCAATAGCCCTTCTTTGGCTGTTTGCAATGCTCGAGGGAGTCTCTCTGTTTGGCAATCCGCTCATTAAAGAATTTGTTGTTGGTCTCAGCGATGCGATACCCGTTTTTATGATGAGCATTCTGCTGAGCCTGCTACAAACTGATAAAGTTGAGGTTCACCCAACAACAGCATTTACCCTTAGCCAAAAAATCAAAACAATGTCAGCTTTTTCAGGAATATTCTTGATAGGTCGATATATTGCTTATTTTTCTGGTGTTATCCGATCAGGAATTCAAACCAGACCTTTGCTTACATTAATCTGGACAATCCTGATGGGCTTCTTTATCGGAGTGGCATTTGTTTTACTAGGCAACAATAGAATTGAGCAATCAATTAAACACAGAGTAGTGAAATTTGGGCTCCTTATTTTCGGTCTAAATTGGGCAGCATTTCTTTTATTTATGCCCTTATTATTTTCTGGTTATATTGCCGATGCTTTGTTGCGGATCGTTATCGATGTAATCCTGGCAATGATTGCTTCATACTTAATGACCATTCCCATTGGCGAAATGCGAAAAAAGGAAATTACTAGCAAGCAAATAATTCTTCAAGAAAGTGTTGATAAATGAAAATTTTAGAATGCAACAGAGCAGCATTCGGAATAATCGTTTTTATCTTATTGCTTGCTATGCAGATTATTCTGGGGAAAACGGGACATTTAGTTGCTTCTTTTATCCCCTATCATACAATCGATCCCTATGACAGTTTTGCTGAAATTTCGATCCATCATGCGTTCGAATTAATCGCCACATTGTTAATTATTCTCTTTTTGAGCAAGCTGTTGAAACTCGATTTCTTTTTCCATTTCGGTGACAAGAAAACAGGAATTAAATCCGTAATACTATTTACGCTCGCTTTCACTGCGATTTCAATTGCACAGCACACCTTGATGGCTGTAAACAACCAGCTTCCTGTTTATTCGTTCCCACTGGATGAAAAGAATATTTTTGGAACTTTGGGATTCCAGTTACTCTTAAGCGGACCAGCTGAAGAGGTTGTATTTCGGGCACTGCCAATTATTCTTCTGACCTATTCATTCGGAAAAAGTATCAAAATCAAAGGCAACTTAACCCTGGAGGTAATACTGGCATCGGTATTATTCGCATTTGCACATATCAATTGGTCGTTAATGCCATTAACTTTTGAAATAAATTATTTTCAGATAATTTATTCATTTTTACTGGGAACAATCCAGGGAATTATTTATCAAAGATGCAGAAGCATACTTTATCCGATACTAATGCATAGTTTCAGTAATGTTTTAATGGTCGGCGGGGGGTATGTGTTTACTGCACTATTTTCTTGATAGTTGCCAACAGGAGATGAACACAAAATCAAGGATTATTATTGGGTAACAAACGAAAAGCTATTCTGAAGAAGACGGGTATCATAAGATAATTATTGAGAAATGATTATTTGATAAATAGCATCTATGCTTCAAGAGAGAACTTCAGGAAAATTTCGTCCGAAATGATCGAAATGGAAAAAGCACTGAATTGTATAAATATACCGAATAAAATTAAAATGATGAGATCAAGCATTTATCTGAAGTCATCAGTGCAATATATGACTAATGTCGATTTTAATAAAGAATAACGATGCAATCTCAACTATCAGGCAAAATTTCTCTACGTAAATTCGTGCCGGAAGATGCCGAGAAGATCTTCCGGATGAGCCGCGAAAATTCTCTGGCCAGGTTTTTACCTGATCAGGTTTACCGGGATGAGCAAGAAGCTGCGGAGGTATTGGCCCATTTAATCGCAGCTTATACAGCGCCTATCGAATTGGCGCAGCAGCCCTTTGTTCTGGGGGTGATCTTGGACGGAGGAGAATTGATCGGGCATGTTGGCCTGAGCCAGATTGAGCAGGGAATCGAGATCGGTTATGCCATCGAGCAAAAACATCAGGGGCGGGGCTATGCGCGTAAGGCTGTCTCTCTGATGGTGCATTTTTTGGAAACGAACATGCACTTACCGGAAATCTATGGCATTGTTGACCCCGAAAACAAAGCCTCAATCAACGTGCTGGAGAAATGCGGGTTTAACCGGGTGGAAGATTTGCATTGTAAATTGGTTTATCGGAAGACCTTGACCCACATATAACTGGTTGATGATGATTGAAATATTAGCTGGTAGGTGTCGTAACGCTTCGCGATTTGAGTTTCAAGCAGAACTTCGAACATATAAAAATTTTGCTTTTTCATATCCCATCCCTGGATAGGATATAATTCTTCAGGGAAGAAAAAACAATACCCCCTTTCAAGGAAATCATGCACGCTCAAAAAGCCAGCTTTTTTAGAATTATCACGATCATCTCCATTATTGTTCTGACCTTCATCAGCAGCTGCAACCTCATTCCGAAGAGCATTCGCGAATCCGGGCTGCTTGGGCCAACGGATACTCCCACATCCACCTCTACTCCATCGCCCACCGCAACGCCCACCCCAACACCCACTCCGGTCCCTGCTGTGCGGGTTGACCAGGCTGATTGGCTTCTCTTCAGCGGACAGTACGATGAAGCTCTTCAGGAATATACTCTGGCATTTTCTCAGGCAACCGATGCCGAGACACAGGCAGCCGCGCTTACCGGCATTGGTCACTCGCAATACCTTAAAAAAGATTACACCGCTGCCATTCAGGCACTGACCACTGTGACTGAAAATTACCAGGCAACAGCCGTTTACCCCACTGCTCTTTTTCTTTTGGGTGAGGTATATCTGGCTCAACTTCGCAATGCTGAAGCGGCTGCCACTTTTCAACAATACCTTGATGCCAAGCCCGGTGTACTCAATGCATATGTACAGGAGCTGCGGGGAGATGCCCTGACCGCTGCCGGCGATTTGAACGGTGCGCTGGCTGCATACGAAGCTGCCTTCGCTTCTGACCAGATCAGCGATCCGGTTTTTCAGGCAGTGAAGGTCGGTCAAACGTATGTCACGATGGGTGATCACGAGAATGCGCTGCGCACCTTCATGGGAATCCTCAACAGCACCAACAATGATTACATTAAAGCTCAGATGAACTATCTCGCCGGGCAGGAATACCTGGCGCTGGGCATGACCGAACAGGCTTTCGCCCGTTTTCAAGAATCCCTCATTAATTATCCCCGATCTTACTACGCCTACGCCGGATTGATTGTTTTGGTAGAAAACGATGTGCCTGTGGATGATTACCAGCGCGCCAAGGTGGACTATTACGCCGGGCAGTACAGCTTAGCGGCAGAATTGTTCAACCGGTATATTAAAGAAAATCCCGACCATCCCGGTGAAGCTCATCATTTCTATGCCCTCAGCTTGAATGGGATCGGTCAATACGATGCTGCTATCAACGAATGGGATAATCTTATCCGTGATCATCCGGATGACACTTATTTCGCTTCTGCCTGGGATGAAAAATCCTGGACACAGTGGAACAAGCTCGGGAAATATGACCAGGCAGCCCAGACGCTGTTCGATTTCGTTGCCCGCTACCCCACTCGCACCGAAGCCCCCACATTCCTTTTTTACGCTGCCCGTATTCAAGAAGATAACAACCAGATATCTGATGCCGCAGCCACCTTTGAGCGCATTATCAATGAATATCCCACCTCTGAAGATGCCTATCGTGCTCTCTTCCTTGCAGGGATAGATTATTACCGCACTGCAGCCTATGCGCAGGCACTGCAAATCTTTCAACGTGTGATGGTGTTGGGCACCAATGCCGCAGACCAGGCGATGGCTCAATTCTGGATCGGAAAAGTACAGCAAAAACAGAACAACACCGATGCAGCTCAAGAAGCTTTCAACCTGGCAGCTTCTCTCGATCCGGGCAGTTATTATTCTGAACGGGCACACGAAGTATTGGCTGGGTTACAACCACTGCAATCCATTTCTAACTATTCCACCGAATACGACCTCAATCAGGAGCGTATCCTGGCAGAAGGCTGGCTGCGTACCACCTTCACCCTTCCCACCGAAACAGACCTTTCCGGTCTTGGAGCCCTGGCACAGGATGCCCGCATGCAACGTGCTATCGCCTTTTGGGAGGTCGGTTTATTTACAGAAGCCCGTCAGGAACTGGAAAACCTGCGCACAGGGTATGAAAATGATCCAATAGCAACTTATTTGATCATGAACTGGGCACTCGACCACGGTTTTTATCGCACAGCCATCTTTGCCAGCCGCCAGGTACTGACCCTGGCAGGAATGAGCGATGATGCCACCTTTACAGCACCTCTGTATTTTAATCACATCCGTTTTGGTGTTTATTTCTCTGATCTGGTAGAAAGTGCAGCCGAAGAAGAAGGATTACACCCCTACCTTCTCTATAGTTCCATGCGGCAGGAAAGCATGTTCGAGGGGTTTGTCTATTCCAGTGCTGGTGCCCGAGGGCTACTGCAGATCATGCCCGATACCGGTGCTGAGATCGCTGGCTGGATCGGCTGGCCTGTGGATTTCACCGCCGATGACCTCTACCGCCCCAATGTCAGTATCCGGCTGGGTGCCCGCTATCTCTCTCGCCAAATTGAAGAGTACGGAGGTGCCCTGTTTGGACTGGCAGCATACAATGCCGGACCCGGAAATGCTTACTTCTGGAAACAGCTTTCGGGGGATGACCCCGACCTGTTCTTTGAAGTGATCGACATCGAAGAAACCCGCCAGTACGTCCAGCAGATTTGCGAGTTCTATCATATTTATCAACGACTGTATGATGCAGGACCCTAGTATCAACTTTGCAACACACAAAAAACGATTTGATCTTGTAGATTATCGAGATTAACGATCAACCATCTATGGAGAAGAAACAACGATTCCAGACTTAAGAATAGAAGCAGGTAACCCTATCGAATACTTTAAAAAACATGTAGAATATTTTGTTTGGAACGATGATATAACCAAACGCAATTGTAGTAATCCAACGAAGTTTAATTTGCATCCCCCTTTTCCTGACTTCCTAAGTGAATATCCTTAAAAGCAATTATGACTTAGATTTTGCGTAGCATGTAATCATGTAAGTAGATTTTAACCTTTAGAAAAATATTTTTTCATAAATGTAGAAGAGTATTTTTGGGCATAATGCATGTATAAAAAGCTATTTTTTGCTAATCTATATCCATTAGATAAAGAAAGGCTTCTGCTGCATGCCATGCGTGAGGTGCAGCAATATGTTTTTCTGCAAGTAAAGGGGATATCTGTCTATATAAAAAGTAATTAGCTTTGCTCGCATTTGCTTCCCACGTTAACGGATAGTCTGAATTGCTTATGATTCCTTCTTTTTGGTTGAAGTAATGTGATTGAGCCCACATCAAATATGGGTATTGTCGGAATTGAGTATGTACCTTCATTGCCATATCATCTTTGTCCGAATACCACCAGGTTAATACAGAATAATTATCTTTTACTCCTGGAATAATTAACTGATCTTCAATGCCAAGAGCAGCAAGTCCAAATTTCGCCCATTTTGTTTGATAAACAGGATGATATCCATTGTCTGTTTTTCCTTGAATAAAACCTGATGAATTGAGTAATGAAATTTCATGGAGAATCCCAGGCACCAACGGGTGATTTTTCTCGGATACAAGAGAAATTAAATACAGTACCTCCCCTAAATTATCGGATTCCTTTTCTCCATTTTGCATATCATATATTTCATCCAGGTTCATTATCCAATCTTCAATAAGTTGAATATTTTGTGTTCTTTCTAATACCATTGCCATCATTGCGGCATCTCTATACCAGGGTTCAGGATATGCAACAAAATTGGGAGTTGGTTTTCCATCGATGATGTTGATAAGGACTTCGTGATGAAAAACTTTCATGATTTTGGGATACTGGAAATCTCTAAACTCTGGAAGATTAATTTCACAACCAGTTGATATTTCCTCTATTTCCATTCCATCTCTAATATAAATTGAAGACCCATCTTCAACTATATAAATATTTTTCCCCTCTTGGTTGATTATGCCTACACTATATTCTGAAGGAACGATAATTTCACTATTCACTTCCCATTGCTTTACTATTTTTGAAGAAGTTATATCCACTAATGTGCCATTGCGATAAAGATACTTTTGACGATTACCCATGCCAAATAGAAAGAAATTACTACCTGGCAAGCTCTTTTCATGCACAAAAATGTTTCTAAAATTCCGTAATTCAGTTCGGTATTCATAGGCATCTTCGACCAATTTCCGCATCTCAGCATCTCTTGCAGTAATATATTCAGGATTATTAAAAATCTCTTTTACCCCCTGAACAAATGACAAAGAGTTGCAAATCAATAGAAGAGAAAATGCAATTTGAATTCCAATTATCCACTTCCTTTTATAGAAAAGTGTCCAACCAAAAAGTAATAGTATTACAAGGATAGAGAAATTTCCTGTGTATAAAAATAACTCAATTTTTCCTTTTTCTCCAACTCCATAGACACTGTGAAGAAAAATATTAAATAATAGACACATTGAAAATCCAAATGATAAGAGCTTATTGGTTCTTGTTTTGTACTTAAAAATACCCAATAATACCAATCCCATCCAAAATACCAATGCCAGTACCCCAAAGATATTTCCATATTTTGAATTGTAAAAAGTGATAGCGGGATAAAGAGGATGAATACTAATAATTTCCGGTATTGGAGATACTATATTTGCAAGAAAAAAGTGTGTGAATATTTGCCTGATCACTACCAAAGGCTGGGAAAGAATTATTGTGCTTGTATAATTTAATTCTTCTCTATATACTGAGGGAATAAAGAATAGAGCACTACTTGGATAAAGCATCTTTTGTATAAGCGAAAGCACAATTGAAATTGATACTACAACACCAAAGAAAAGTATTGTCGATGTAATAATTTTCTTCGGACTTTTTCTCCCCAATTGACTTACTTGAAAGCAAATAAGCGTTTGTATGAAGTTGGTTATGGTTATTCCAAGGGTGAATATTCCAGCAATGAGCCAATAATATTTTGGTAAATGCTCGTTCTCAATGCTTTTAAGAAATACTATATATGTTATTAACAAACTTAACGTTGCTAGCGCGGAGGTATCAGGCACTATTGATAGAATTAATTGACTTGAAGAAAATCCAAATATTATGCTGAGTATCAAGGAGCCCCAGCGATTCTTTGAAATTAACTCAAAAAGAATATAAGAGACACCAATACAAATTGCTGCAAAGAATGAGTTAATGAGTATTGAACTCGTTGAAGGAGAAAAACCAATTCTCGTTAGTAAACTTCCAATTGGATTTACAAGAATAACAAAAAGGGGATGAACACTGGTTCTGTAAAAGTTGGTATCTGTTGTTGTCATGTAGCGGATATTGCGTGCTACATCCATTTCAAATAATAAATCATTTTGGTTATACGGTTGTGCATTTGTATCTCTAAGTTGAAAACTAAATAACGAGTATAAAACTGTAAAGAAAATAATAAGCGATATGCATACAAGAACATGAAATGAAACATTAAATCGTCTACGTTTCATTTTATAATTGTATTCAATTTATGGATCTTGGCTAACCACTCAAAGATTCCAATTCATTCCCTTAAATTTTCTACTATTTTGCAGAAAACCCACCCCCCTGATACATTCTCAGGGGAGTGATTTCTCTATATCAACATACTGAGCGGATTCTCGATCCGCTTTGCCAGCGCCTGCAAAAACTGAGCAGCTTCTGCGCCATCTGTGATGCGGTGGTCGGCTGAAAGTGTTGCCTTCATGCGCATTCCCACCTGTGCCACACCATCTTTCACCACCGGCATTTCTCTGGCAGTTCCCACAGCCAGAATAGCTGATTCTGGTGGGTTGATAATGGCAACGAATTCTTCCACATCGAACATGCCCAGGTTGCTGATGGAAAACGTCGAGCCTTCGATATCCTCCGGCTTCACCTTACCCGAACGCACCCTGCCTGACATTTCTTTTACTTCAGAAGAGATCAACCGCAGGGGTTTCTGATCGGCGTCTTTCACCACCACCGTCAACAAACCACCTTCTACTGCTACAGCCACGCCCACATTCACATGCCCCTTGTGGATGATGGAACTCTCCTGTAAAACAGAATTCAGATTGGGGAATTGCCGTAAAGCCAGAGCCACCGCTTTGATAATGAAATCATTCACCGAAACTTTTTCATTCTCTGGCAGCATGGTATTGATCTGTGTGCGAAGAGCCATCAGTGCTTCCATATCAAATTCATGGGTCACATAAAATTGAGGGATATTCTGGGTTGATTCGATCATCCGTTTTCCAATGGCAGCCCGCAGGCGGTTAATCGGGATGATCTCATCTGCAGGGATTTCTCTCAGTATATAGGGGCTTATCGGAACCGTTGAAACATTCTGACCTGTACCTTTTGGCTGGTTAAGCAACTGCTCGATATCCTTTTTGACAATCCTTCCATCTGGTCCGGTTCCCCTGATTCCTTCAGGCGAAAGATTGTTCTCACGGATCATCCTCCGGGCAATGGGGCTTATCCGCAGCATTTCTGGCTCAGGCATTTTTTGCCCTGATGTATTGGTTGGTTTCTCCAATGCAGCAGATGGTCTCTCCACCAATGGTTCAGCTTCTTTTTCCACAGGATTTGCTGCAGCAGGCAACTGGCTTTCATCCACTTTTTCACCCGGATCTGCCACAATGGCAATAGGCTTTCCAACCGGCACAACTGCGCCTGTCTCTACCAGGTGGCGATAAACCACACCATCTGCACTGGATTGCACTTCTACGGTTGCTTTATCCGTCTCGATCTCTGCCAGTACCGCACCTTTTGAAACTGTTTCGCCTTCTGCAATGACCCACCGCACCAGAGTGCCTTCAGCCATATCAAAACCTAATTTTGGCATATTGATCACTTCAGCCATCAAAGCACCTCCTTCACTGCTGCAATGACACTGTCCACATCCGGTATAGCCATTTGCTCCAATGCACGGTTATATGGCAGGGGAACTTCTTTTTGCGCCACCCTCTTGATTGGCGCATCCACATAATCAAACGCCTGTTCGTATATACGAGAAGATACCTCAGCCCCCACCCCGTATGAAGACCATCCTTCTTCGACGATTACTGCCCGATTGGTCTTTTTAAAACTTGCTATCACTGGATCCATATCCAGTGGACGTAAACTTCGCAGGTCGACAATCTCCGCATCAATTCCCTCTGCCGCAAGCTTCTCTGCGGCTTTAAGTGAGATTTCAAGCATTTTGCTGTAGGTCACAATCGTGACATCTTTTCCAGGTCGTTGCACAATCGATTTCCCAATCGGAACGATGTATTCACCATCGGGCACTTCTCCTCGCATCTGATACAACGTGGCATGCTCGATGAACAAAACCGGATCCTGCGAGCGGATGGCTGCTTTCAGTAATCCTTTCGCATCTGCCGGTGTGCCCGGCGACACTACTTTCAAACCTGGAAAATGAGCGAAAATTGCATCAGGTGTCTGCGAGTGTGTGGCACCCAATTGGCGACCTCCGCCGCCTACCGTGCGGATGACCAGGGGAAGCACCATCTGTCCGCCAAACATATAATGCAGTTTAGCAGCCTCATTGACAATATGATCCATCGCCACAAAAGCGAAATTGATCGTCATCAATTCTGCCACCGGTCGTAATCCAGTCAACGCAGCACCAATTGCGGACCCGACGATCGCACTTTCTGCAATGGGAGTATCACGTACCCGTTTTGCTCCAAAGTGATCAAAAAATCCTTTTGTCACCGCATAGGTACCGCCCCATACACCTACTTCTTGCCCCATGATAAAAACATCGGGGTCTCGTTCCATTTCCTCCCACAGCGCCTGTGAGATTGCTTCGCGCATCGTGATCTTTGCCATAGTTCTTTCCCTTCTCTACGGCTCTACATAAACATTTTCAAACAACGCTTCAGGTGCCGGTTCCGGGCTGGATTCAGCAAATTCGACTGCCATTTTCACTTCATCTTCAGCATTGTGAACCACCTTTTGCAGGTCAGCTTCAGTGGCAATTTTCTGATCAAGAAGATACTTATGGTAGATTCCAATCGGATCATTTTCTTGCCAGGCGTGTACTTCTTCTTGTTTGCGATATCGCTCTGGGTCTCCCATGGAATGTCCGCGAAAACGATATGTCTCGATTTCCAGGAGTTGAGGACCGCTTCCATTTCGTACTTCATCAAAAACACTCAGAGCTTTTTCGCGCACAGCCATTACATCCATGCCGTTCACCACATCATTCTTCATCCCATATCCGCATGCTTTCTGCCGGATTTCTGAAACGGCAGAAGCTCTTTCAATTGTGGTTCCCATGCCGTACTGGTTGTTTTCACATACCCAGACCACTGGTAGATTCCATACTTTCGATAGGTTAAGTGCTTCGTGGAAGAATCCGATATTGGTAGCCCCGTCACCAAACATACAGATGGTCACGGCTTTTCTTTCCTTGTAGGCATCCCCCAGCGCCAAACCAGTCGCCAGAGGGAGGTGTGCACCCACAATGGCATGCCCACCCCAGAAATTTTTCTTCACATCAGCCATGTGCATCGAGCCGCCTTTTCCTTTGGAAACTCCGGTAGCTTTTCCCAGCAACTCTGCCATCACTTCATTCGCAGATAAACCACAATTGATCGCAACGCCGTGATCACGATATGCCGTGATCACCCTGTCTTCAGGTTTTCTGGCAGAAATCAACCCTGTACTGACGGCTTCCTGACCAATATACAAATGCAGGAACCCGCCAATTTTTCCCTGTTGATACAGTTCAGCTGCCTGCTCTTCCAATCGCCGAATGACCACCATTTGACGATAGATTTCCAGATATTCGCTCATTTTCATAAGAATAACACCTCCAACTGGAAGCAATAAATATATTAGTATTCTATCATATTAATCTAAATTATACCTTAATTGTCTGATTTTAACAATTTTCTGACTTTTTTATGGATATCTGCCTTCTTAACCACATTTTCTATATTTTCATCGTTGACTCTGCCTGTAAAAAATGCTACTATCAACAAGACGTTAGACGTTTGTCATCTATTTGCTTTCCCTATCTGATTAGTTGTTTATTTTTGATTGATGATACATGGCACTCAAGAAGCCTGAATCTATCATTGACCAGATAAACCAGATCATCCGCAGCCGTATACAGCAGGGTATCTATCCGGCTGGCAGCCGCCTGCCTTCTGAATCCACACTTGCAAAAGAGTTCAATGTTTCACGCACGAGCATTCGTATTGCGATGGATTCCCTTGTTAATGAAGGTGTGGTGATCCGCCGGCATGGAGACGGAACTTTCATCAACAAGCGATCCCTTCAGTTCCGCACTCAACTGATGAACCTGTGGAGCTTCCCCCACCTCATCGAAGATAGTGGCTATACCCCTTCAATAAAAGTATTGACAACAGGCATGATCCCGGCTACAAAAGAGATAGCTGCCGAGCTTGAAATTGCTTCTGGATCATTCCTTCTGGAAATTCAACGGCTCTTCTTAGCTGATGGTCACCCTGTAATCTTTTCGAGAAACCTCATCCCCGCCTGTTTGATCAAGCAGCAACAAACTGATGCAGATTATTCGCTTTCAATCTATGATTTTATGCATCAGTTTGCATCAGAAGAATTATGTTATTCGACCTCAGATATACGCAGTATTCTTGTCGATGAAGAATTATCGAAAATTTTTCACCTGAATATTGGCGCTTCTTTGATCCGATTTCAAGATGTGTTTTTCAATCTGGCGAACATCCCTGTAGTTTTTGGCTTAAATATTTACAACGATAAATTGTTGTCTTTGCGTCTGGTTCGCACTCGAGGGTAGTTCTCTTTCCATTCTTTTTTGTGTGAGCCTGGGGCTATTCTTTGCAACGAAAGGGTAACCTGTCCGATGAAGACTAAATGGAATGTCAAAGAATTTCTTAATAAGACAGTCGATGCCCTGCTCCCTCTGCTGGCAGTGCCAGCAGCATTGCTTATTGGAGCGTTTCTTTTACTTATCTTCAAAGTCAACCCCTTAGAAGCCTACTGGCAGCTCCTCAAAGGCGCCTTTGGAGACGTCTCTGGAATCACACAGACGTTGGTAAAAGCCACCCCGCTTTTGTTGGTTGGATTGGGGGTCTGCATCGCCTTTCGCGGTGGAATTATCAACATCGGCGGCGAGGGTCAATTCATTGTCGGCGCACTGGCAGCGACTGCATTTTCTGTCGGTTTTCCCAACCTGCCGCGATTCATTATTCTCCCTCTCTCGCTGTTTTGTGGTGTATTGGCTGGCGGTCTTTGGGGAGGATTACCCGGCGTATTGAAATCACGGCTTGGCGTCAATGAGATACTCAGCACTGTGATGATGAATGCCATTGCTGTACAGCTTTCGAACTTCCTGCTGCGTGGACCCATGATCGACCCGGCGGAACTCGAAGCCGGTACCCAGATAGCCCAATCCGCTCTCCTTCCAAAAGCCGTCTGGTTGACCAAACTGGTTCCCCGTACCTTGTTGCATTCCGGAGCAATCATCGCCGTGATCCTGGCTGTTTTAGTATTTATCTTTTTATGGAGAACCAGCATCGGATACCGTATTCGAGCTGTAGGTTCAAACCCGGAAGCCGCTCGGTATGCAGGGATACCTGTGCCCTTTTATCAGGCATTATCCCTTATCCTGGGAGGTGTATTTGCTGGACTGGCTGGTGCGGTGGAGGTCACCGGCGTCTCACACCGCATGCTCGAAAACCTTTCCGCCGGGTATGGTTTCTCCGGCATTGTAGCTGCCCTGTTTGGCAAGCTGCATCCTCTTGGATCCATACCCGCCTCGATCCTATTTGGTGCATTGCTGGTCGGGGGGAATAAAATGCAACGCTCCATGCAGGTTCCCTCTGCTCTGATCGATACGATCCTTGGTTTGATCGTGCTGTTTGTTGTGAGTGCCGATATCTGGTCTCGATATCGCGCCCGAAGGAGGCAGTCACATGGCTGAGTTATTTACCCTTCCTGTTCTCTTTGGCATCATCTATTCTGGCATCCGCCTGGCAACACCTTACCTGTATGCATCGCTTGGTGAGACATTTGCACAGGCATCGGGGGTACTTAACCTTGGAGTGGATGGGATTATGCTCATGGGTGCTTATTCCGGCTTCTTTATTGGAATGAAGACCGGTTCAGTGTGGCTTGGGCTGCTGGCAGCCGCTATTACCGGCTTGTTGATGGGACTTTTAATGGCTTTCATCAGTATTACCCTCAAAGCCGAACAGGGTATTAGCGGCATTGGGCTGCAGTTGTTTGGATTGGGTCTTTCCACTCTGCTTTTTAAACTCACCATGGGAAGTGTGGAATCAATCAACGGATTTCAGGCGATTAAAATCCCCCTGTTGGGAGATATTCCCTATATTGGTGAAGCCTTTTTCAATCACAATCTGCTTGTATATGGCGCTTATTTACTTGTGCCCATTTCGAACTTCGTACTGAACAAAACCACCTTTGGTTTAAAAATTCGGGCAGTCGGTCAAAACCCACAGGCTGCGGATTCCCTGGGTGTCAGTGTCACGGCTGTTCGGTATTTGACCGTCTCATACGGTGGGCTGATGGCTGGAATTGCAGGCGCATCTCTTTCCATCGCATTGATCAATCTCTTTCAAGAGAACATGACCAATGGAATGGGTTTCATTGCTGTTGCACTGGTTTATTTTGGCGGTTGGAAACCAACCGGTGTTTTACTCGGTTCGCTCATTTTTAGCTTTGTCAATGCTTTCCAGTTGTGGATTCAGGTAAAAGGGATCAATATTCCTTCTGACTTTGCGGTCATGCTGCCATATATTCTGACTATTGCAGCCCTGGCATTTGCCGTTAAAAGAGTGGCAGCCCCTGCCGCATTGACAAAGATATTCGAACGAGGTGAAAACTGATCATCCATCGATCTACCCCTTCAAGAGAACGAAAGGAGGATAAATTCAGGAGAGGAAGTGGAAGTCGTTTGATTTCAATCTGTCGCAATCAAACTAACCTGTATGGAGGAAAAATGAAAAAAGGATACCTGATCTTTGGTTTGTTGATCATCGTTTTAGGGTTGGTAGGTTGCACTACACCAACCGCCGCCCCGCCAGTCGAAGTAACACGTATTGTTGCCGGTACTCCGGAGATCATTGTAGTCACCCCCACCACTGCAGCAGTAGAAGAAAAACCCTTCAAGGTTGCGGTGGTAATGCCCAGTTCCATTACGGATGCAGCTTTCAGCCAATCCATGTATGAAGGCTTGCTGGCAGTTCAGAAAGAAATGGGCGGTGAAACCAAAATGGAAATTGCCTATTCAGAAGGCATGTTTAAAGTCCCCGATGCTGCTGCAGCTATCCGTGACTATGCATCTCAGGGGTACGACCTGGTAATCGCACATGGTTCGCAATATGGCTCATCCCTGCAACAGATCGCTCCTGAATTCCCTGAAACCAGTTTTGCCTGGGGTACCTCTCTGGACACTTTCCAGGCGGATGGCATCAACAACGTTTTTGCTTATCAGGCAGAAGCCCAGGAAGGCGGATATGCTCTGGGGGTATTGGCTGCAGCCATGTCAAAATCTGGTGTGCTGGGTGTTTGCGGTCCTGTTGAAGCCGGTGACGCAAAACTATACGTAGATGGCTTCAAAGCCGGTGCATTAGTGCAGAACCCCAATGCCAACGTCCAGGTTACCTATACCGGATCATTCTCTGATGTAGCCCTGATGGCAAGCGCCGCTGAAACCCACATCGCGGCAGGTGCAGATGTTTTGACAGGTTCTTCACAATCTGTTGTCGGCGCCATTGGTATTGCTAAAGATAAAGGCGCATATTGGTATGGTACCCAATGGGATCAAACCAGTCTGGCACCCGAAACAGTCGTTGCCAGTCAGGTATATGATTGGACTGGCGTAATCAAAGATATGATCGCCAGCCGAAAAGCAGGTGTGTTGGGGAATAAATCCTACACATTGACCTTCAAAAATGAAGGGTTGATGATCCAATACAACCCGGCAATCGAAGTCCCTGCCGAAGCCAAAGCGGCGGTGGATGCCGCCATCCAGGGAATTATGGATGGCACGATCGATCCCCTCAAGGGACCAGTAGAACAGTAACATGCAACACAATCCGGATGGTCTGAAATCAGACCATCCGGACCCAGCCAGAACAGCACTCGAGTAGACTATTATGGCAGGGTTCATAACAGGAAGCAGGAAATTATGGAAAAAGATCACATGGTTCCAAATAAACATCACCTTCAAACCATGAGCATGAATGGAATAGTAAAAAGATTTCCAGGAGTGCTGGCAAACGATCATGTGGATTTTGATGTCCATGCAGGTGAGATTCATGCCTTGTTGGGGGAGAATGGCGCAGGAAAAAGCACTCTCATGCGCCAGCTATACGGACTGTATCGTCCCAATGAAGGCACAATAAAAATCAATGATGAAGAAGTCACGTTTCGCTCACCTCAAGATGCGATTGCTGCCGGAATCGGGATGATCCACCAGCATTTTATGCTGGTACCTTCCCTATCAGTAGTGGAAAATGTGGCTTTAGGGTTGAAATCCAGCCGTGGTCCCATTCTTGATCTCGACAGGGTAGAAAAACGTCTGCAGGAGATTAGCGAAAAATACCATTTAAAAGTGGATACACATGCTTTTGTCTGGCAGCTTGCCGTGGGCGAGCAGCAGAGAGTTGAAATTCTGAAAGCCCTGTATCGAGGTGCTGATCTACTTATCCTGGACGAGCCTACAGCAGTGCTTACTCCACAGGAAGTAGATGAGTTGTTCATCACCCTGCAGCAAATGGCAGAGGACGGGCATGCTTTGATCTTTATCTCGCACAAACTGCATGAGGTATTGAAGATCAGCAACCGCATCACCGTACTGCGTGATGGAAAGGTGGTTGGATCAGTTAAAAATGAGGGGGTGACCAAAGCAGAATTGGCGCAGATGATGGTTGGCAGACCTGTGATCCTTCAATACAAGAAAGCAGAAGTTCAACCTGGTGAAATCCGATTAAAAGTGGAAAACCTGACCGTTGCAGGTGACCGCGGCACAGATGCCCTGAAATCTGTCTCTTTTGAATTGTACTCGGGTGAAATTCTCGGGCTGGCAGGGGTTTCAGGGAATGGGCAACGCGAGCTTGCAGAAGCACTGGCGGGGATGCGACCGATACGTCAGGGAAAGGTCACGCTGATGGGAAAAGATGTTACAAACGCATCACCCAACCAGCACATTGAGGCAGGTCAATCGTACATTCCCGAAGAGCGGATGAAAGAAGGAGCCATCAAGGATTTTTCTGTATCGGATAACGTCATTCTCGAAGATAATAACCGCCAGCCTTATGCGCATGCCACCTTCCTGGATTTTAAAACGATCGATAAAAAAACCACCGAACTGGTGGAGGAATACAACGTCAAGACGCCTTCGAACGCCACACCATTGAAGAACCTGTCGGGAGGAAATATTCAAAAGCTGATCCTGGCACGTGAGCTTTCACGCAAACCCGGGGTACTGATCGCCGCTCAACCCACCCGTGGAGTGGATATCGGTGCCAGTGAATACATCCATCAATGCCTGCTCAAGCAACGCAGCGCCGGTACCGCCACCCTGTTGATCTCTGAAGACCTGGATGAAATTCGGGCATTATCTGACCGGATCGCGGTAATCTATGAAGGGGAAATCGTTGGCATCGTGGATTGCGCCACCACCACCGTGGAGGAACTTGGGCTGATGATGGCAGGCATTCGCCCGGCTTCAGCGGAAGCACAGTCTGAAACTGCGTAGAGCGCAACAACTTTTGGACGATAAAACTGTATCATCAGGTGGCGTTCTTTCTACAGGTTTTTCGTAAAATTTCCATCCATCCAGCTTTAGTATTCTCAAATAAGCGCAAAAAGTAATCGCCTGGATATTCTATTTCGTTTATCGAGTTATACTTCATTTCCAGCAAGATTGAATCACTGGTTGTATATATCTTGTTTTCTGAAGCTATCAATAATATCTGCTGATTGACATATTTTTCATCCAGCGTAACAGGAGGCTGTCGGGAAGAACTACATGAGACAAGAATACCAGTCAAGAAAATGATCACGATGAGTAATTCTGATTTTTTATACCTCATGAAAAATCCCCTTTATCCATAGTATCAGTGAGTTACTCCCCTCATCCGGCTTCGCATACCCTCCAAAATCTACTGTATCATTCTACAAACAATCATAAAGCTGGTTAAGCAGGAGCACGGTCTTGTTAAATAACAGAGGAGCGATCAAATGATCGCTCCTCTAAAAATCCTATTAAAAACTCTTCTTACTTCTTTGCGTATTTCAATGCGTACTTGGCGGCTGCCAGGCGGGCAACGGGTACGCGGAAGGGAGAGCAGCTCACATAGTTGTTGCCAACCAGGTGGCAGAATTCGATAGATTCCGGATCACCACCATGTTCACCGCAAATACCCACCTCGAGGCTGGGGCGTGCTTTACGCCCTTCACTGACTGCCATTTCCATCAGTTTTCCAACGCCAGCGCGATCCAATGTCTGGAAGGGGTTCTTGGGCAGGATTTTTTCTTCGATGTATTTCACAAGGAAGTTGCGCTCAGCGTCATCACGGCTGTATCCAAAGGTCATCTGGGTCAGGTCGTTGGTGCCAAAGGAGAAGAATTCAGCGCGGCTGGCGATCTCACCAGCAGTAACTGCCGCGCGTGGGATCTCGATCATGGTGCCGAATTTATACCCGAATTTGATCTTCTTTTCTTCCATTACCTGGGCGGCGATTCTTTCCAGGCGAGGCTGGATCCAATCCAGCTCACCAACAGTGCCGGTCAGAGGGATCATAACTTCTGGTTTGGCTTTGATGCCACGCAGGGTGCAGTCGGCGGCTGCTTCAAAGATGGCGCGAACCTGCATCTCAACAATCTCTGGCATATAGATACTCAGGCGGACACCACGTAAGCCCATCATCGGGTTGGATTCATGCAATCCACGAATGGCTGCAAGCATCTTTTCTTTTTCAGCCAGACCCTTAGTTTCGCCTTTTGCGCGCATTGTCACGATCTCTTCGAAGAGTTTTTCTTCATCGGGCATGAACTCATGCAGTGGCGGATCGATCAAGCGGATGATCACAGGATAGCCATCCATCGCTTCAAACAGACCATCAAAGTCCTGTCGCTGATAAGGCAATAAAATATCCAGCGCGGCTTTTCGCTCTTCAGGGGTTTCAGCCAGGATCATTTTCTGAACGGTTGGAAGGCGAACAGGCTCAAAGAACATGTGCTCAGTTCGGCAAAGTCCGATACCACGGGCACCATATGCACGGGCGCGGCGGGCATCCTTAGGATAATCAGCATTCGCCCATACCTGCAGACCTGTGGTAGGTGAACCATTGACACTTTCGCGGATACCCTCGCGGTCAACAACTTCATCTGCCCAGGTCAACAGGGTCATTAGTTCTTTTTGCTCTTCCAAAGAGGGGCTGGTCAGTGGGATTTTGCCCAGGAAAACTTCACCGGTACCACCATCTACCGTGATCCATTCACCTTCTTTAACTAGCTTGCCATTTGAAGTCATAATGCGTTTGTTCATGTCGATCTTCACCATGGAAGCACCTACGACACATGGTACACCAAACTGGCGGGCAACCACAGCTGCGTGAGAGGTGGCGCCACCTTCGCTGGTGAGGATACCTTTGGCAGCGAGCATACCATGAACATCATCTGGCTTGGTGAACGGACGCACCATGATGACATCCTGTTTCTCTTCTTTTGCCATCTTTTCGGCTGTATCAGCGTCAAAGTAAACCTGACCAACAGCAGCACCTGGTGACGCATTCACACCAGAGGCAAAGAAACGACCTTCTTTGTGTGCTTTCCTCAGATCTTCTGCATTGAACTGCGGGTGAAGCAGTGTATTCACGTCATCGGGGCTGACTCGTTCAATTGCCTGCTCTTTTGTGATCATACCTTCGTTGACCATATCAACCGCGATGCGAACGGATGCGGCTGCGGTGCGTTTGCCATTGCGGGTCTGCAGCATCCACAGGCGGCCATGCTCGATGGTGAATTCCACATCCTGCATATCTTTATAATGCTTCTCAAGTTTCTCAACGATATCGAGGAATTGCTTGTAGGCTTCTGGTAATGGTCCACCGAGGGTATCGATCTTTTCAGTGTTGCGGATACCGGCAACGACATCCTCGCCTTGAGCGTTCAAAAGGTAATCACCATACAGTTTTCGTTCACCGGTTGCAGGGTTGCGGGTAAAGGCAACACCTGTACCTGAATCCCAACCCATGTTGCCGAAAACCATGGTCACGATATTTACTGCAGTGCCAAGATCATCTGGAATTTTTGTAGCTCGACGATAATCAATAGCGCGTTTCCCCATCCATGAGCGGAAGACGGCTTCGGTTGCCAGCTCTAATTGTTTGAAAGGATCCTGAGGAAAATCAAATCCTTTTTCTTTTTTGACAACAGCTTTGAATTTCTCAGTTAATTCTTTTAACGATGCTGCATCCAGGTCGGTATCGGCCTTGGCTCCTTTGGCTTCCTTGAAGGCATCGAGGACTTCTTCGAAGGCTTCATCTGGGATCTCAAGTACCACAGAACCAAACATCTGAATCAAGCGGCGGTAAGAGTCATATACAAACCGTTCATTTTCAGTCAGAGCGACCATGCCGCGTGCAGTTTCATCATTGAGACCAATATTAAGCACGGTATCCATCATGCCAGGCATGGAGAATTTTGCACCCGAACGGCAGGAAACAAGCAGAGGATTCTTGGCATCGCCAAATTTCTTCCCTGCTTCTTTTTCCACTGCTTTAAGTGCAGTCATCATCTGATCCCACTGTCCTTCGGGGAATTTTGAACCGGCAGCAGTATATGCATTGCATGCTTCAGTGGTTACAGTGAAACCAGGGGGAACTGGCACGCCAATGCGTGTCATTTCAGCCAGGTTTGCGCCTTTACCGCCCAATAAGCCACGAACATTATCCCAATTGCCGCCAACATACTTTTCGGCCTGGTCTAATTCGCTAAAGAGATATACCCATTTCTTTGTCACAGTACAACCTCCTGTATAGTGCTGAATCTCCACGGGGGAGTAATTTTTTGCCAAAACTAGAGCATTTTACCATAAATTGACTTCATCTTGTTAGGACAACCTTCATGCACATATAGAACAAACGATATGAGTCTATTATAATGATTCGCTTGTGTTGAATTCTTTTGTTTAACCACAAAAAGCACTAAAGAGATTAAACTGGAAACTCTCTTCTCCCCAGACGAACGAGTGGGTCATCGCAGATGTAATGAAGCGATCTCCTTCTGTAAAGTAACCTTGATCAGCAAAAAAACAGGGCTCCCGTTGATGCGATAATACACACCTGAAACCTCACAATAAAACTAAAAATCTTATTAATTCTTCTTGCTCATCCTTGACATATCTCTCTTCGATGGTAACATAATCGGCATGTTTACTACTCTGGTTCAGTATTTAATGGATATGGGCCTATGGTTGATGCCCTGGCGATGGAGTTCGTCTCTAGCGCCGGTTCACCAGACTTGCAACTAGATAGAAACGAACCCATCGCCTTTTCAAAGAAGTTGGATGCTGCGGTGGGTTATTAATAAATAACTCCGTTCTGAACGATCATACCGCCAGTCATCCTGGCGGATTTTTCTTTAAATCAACCATAACTCATTGGAGAAAACCATGAAAAACATAAACGTGAAGCAAATCAAAAAGAATAAAATAACACCCATTTCCACAATAGCGATCCTCGTGGTCGTTTTTACTCTTCTTCTGACTGCATGTTCACCAAAAGCTACACCTACAGCAGAACCGGAAAAGATTACTGTTAAAATTGGCGTCTCACCCGTTCCCCATGGTGATATTATTAAATTTATTCAAGAAAACCTTGCAGAAGAAGCCGGGTTGGAGATTGAAATCGTTGAATTCACCGATTATGTTCAGCCAAACCTGGCTCTAGCTGATGGTCAGATCGATGCGAACTTCTTCCAACATGTTCCCTATCTGGATGATTTCAATAAAGAGCATAACCTGAACCTTGTCTCTGTAGCCGCAATACACATCGAACCTCTGGGAATCTATTCCAGCAAAATCAAAAGCCTGGATGAAATTCCCGATGGCGCAGTTGTTGGCATCCCCAATGATGCCACCAATGGCGGACGTGCCTTGCACTTGCTGGCAGAGAACGGTCTCATCACCCTGAAAGATGGCGTGGGGTATGCAGCTACTGTGGCAGATATCACGGATAATCCAAAGAATCTCGAAATTGTTGAGTTGGAAGCTGCCCAGTTGGTTCGCTCATTGGAAGATACAACTATCTCTGTGATCAACGGAAATTACGCTTTGCAGGGTGGATTAACTCCCGCAACAGATGCATTAGCGTTGGAAAGCGGCGAGGATAATCCTTATGCCAACGTACTGGTAGTCGACCAGGGGCATGAGAATGACGAAGGGATAAAAATCCTGGTCAAACTGATCACCTCACCAGAAGTGAAAAAATTCATCGAAGATACGTATAACGGTTCAGTCATCCCTGCGTTCTAGCAAGTCACATTTCATTCGCCTGGGATCATTCATGAAAAAAATTTAGCAGAATGATCCCGGGTGATATCAAAAAGGTTCAATAGCATGATATCTATAAAAAATGTACGAAAAGTTTTTGGAGAGGGACAGAATCAGCTTCATGCGCTGGACAATGTTACCCTGACCGTCGAGCGGGGTGAGATCTTTGGGGTGGTAGGTCCCAGCGGTGCTGGTAAAAGCACTCTGATTCGATGTGTTAATATGCTCGAAAAACCCACCTCTGGTTCCATAAAAGTGAATGGCACAGAGATGACCACCCTTTCCAATATTGAACTACGAAAAGCCCGGCAGCGCATGGGGATGATCTTTCAGCATTTTAACCTGCTCTCTTCACGTACCGTTGCCGAGAACGTGGCTTTCCCATTGGAAATTTCTGGTTATGATAAACCTGCCCGTGAAAAACGAGTGAAAGAATTGCTTGAGCTGGTGGACCTTTCAGAAAAAATCTCTGCATATCCTGCCCAGCTTTCCGGTGGGCAAAAACAACGCGTCGGTATTGCACGCGCTCTGGCAACCCAGCCGGATATTTTGTTATCCGATGAGGCAACCTCTGCACTGGATCCCCAGACAACTATTTCTATTCTTAATTTACTCAAAGAGTTAAACCGTACACTGGGGTTGACCATTTTGCTCATCACCCATGAGATGGAGGTCGTCAGGCAGATTTGTGACCGGGTGGCAGTTTTGAAGAATGGCAAGATCCTGGAATCGGGTACTCTGAACGAACTGGTAGCTCAACCAGAAAGCTATATTGCAAAATCCCTTTTTCCCTCTGAAGAAACTATGCTGGTTCATCAAGACGCAGTCGGTGTCACTATTTATTTTTTCGGTGATGCAGCCGACCAACCCATCATTGCCAGCCTGGTGAGAAAATTTGATCTGGATGTCAATATCCTGGGCGGAAGCATACAAAATGTTGGGATTAACCGCATAGGCAGGCTACAAGTTGAGATAAAAGGTCAGCAAGCTCCACAAGCTTTGGATTATCTTCGCAGTCTTGGCTTACGGGTGGAGGTGATCTGATGGATATATCTACAATGATCCCTGCCCTTACACAGGCAACCATCGATACGATCTACATGGTAGGGTTTGCAACATTATTTACAGTCATTTTTGGTCTTCCTCTTGGTATTCTTCTTGTGATCACCGATAAGAATGGCTTGGTAACATTGCCTGTCCTCAATAAGACCATTGGTACGATCGTTAATATGGCACGTTCACTACCTTTCATCATCCTGTTGGTATTGGTTATCCCATTTACCCGGTTGGTCGTTGGCACAACCATTGGTGCTACTGCGGCCATCGTGCCACTCTCTCTTGCGGCAATACCTTTCTTTGCACGCATTGCTGAAACTTCTCTGCGTGAGGTAGACAAGGGGTTGATCGAAGCAGCACAGGCTATGGGATGTACAATCTGGCAGATCATCGTTAAAGTATTGATCCCCGAATCCATCTCATCACTCGTTCTGGGTGTTGCACTCACCATTATCAGCTTGATCGGCTATTCAGCTATGGCTGGGGCAATTGGCGGTGGCGGGTTGGGCGATCTGGCGATCCGCTATGGATACCAGCGCTATGAAACAGAGGTGATGATCACAACCGTGATCCTACTGATCGCCCTTGTTCAAGGTATCCAGCTATTAGGAGACAGAATAGCACAAAAAATGTCCAGACGGTAATCCAGATGGAATTATCCCATCTTTTTGCCAATTAAGTTTTGTAAAGAACCTGAAAGGTTCAGAATGGCAAGTTTCCATGATAATGGAGGTAATCCAATATCATGGAGGGATAAATGAAATTTCTGGTCATCAATGATGATCCAGGTTTACCAAATATCATTAAACAGGTGCAGGCTGATATACCTTTATCAGTTATCTATGCCAATTCAAGTCGTGAAGGAATCACACTGGCTCGACTGCAGCAACCGAACTTGATCCTGATCAGTTACACATTGGATGAAATGACTGGCATTGAAGTTTGTACAGTTATTCGGCAATTCTGCAGTGCCCCAATCTTCATTATTTCTGCGCTGGATGATCCCAGTATCATGATCACTGCACTCGATGCAGGAGCAGATGATTATCTTGTTAAACCGGTGAGTGCACGTGTCTTGGAAGCCAAGATCCATGCTGCGATCCGGCGATTTGTCACCCATCCGTTGACACCTTATAGTATTTCTTCGTAAAATAATTTTTAGAGGTTCTTCTTCATAAGGATTGATCTACTATCTGATAATTTTCTACTTTCCCTTTTCAAGAATGCCATTCAAGTATTCTGATCAAAGGATATATTTATTTTCGTAGGAGCTTAAATCATGCAAACATGCAGCCGTTGTAACACACAGACCCCTGATGAAGCCCTGACCTGCCCTTCCTGTCACGCCGAGATGGCGACAAATTCTACACGTGCAGTCGCATTGATGCGACTAAAAGCCAATCCGAGAGTAAAAAAAATCCTCATTGCAGTCAGTCAGGACGCCTGCCCTGCCTGTTAACAGTTACAGAAAGCTTATGATAAAAATGAAGTACCTGATCTGCCTGTTAAAGGGTGCTCACACGAGAATGGCTGTCGCTGTTTTTATGAGCCGATCCTGGATGAGATCTATCCATAAACGGTATTTTTCGATTAATTAATACCCTGATTCAGCGTGGTAGACTTTTTAGCAGCCACGCTTTCGCATCATCTAGGGTTGTGATCAATCCGCAAACCTGCTGCTCGCGGATGGATTCGAGCAATACACCAATTTCCGGTCCTGGTTTCAGATTCAACAATTCCATCAACTCCCTGCCGTCCAGTAAACGCGGGGGATCGACCAGCTCTTGACGTTTTTCAAACCAGGCTTCCATCAAAGCACGTGAAGCCTGTAATTCTTTCATCCAATATTCCAAAGGGGGTTGCTGCTGGTATTTTCCAAGAGTGTCTGCCAATCCGATCAAACAGCTATTCAATACTCCATCCTCATACTGGCGAAACAGATGATAGATATCCAAGGGTGTTGATCCAATCTTCCCTTCTGCCATCTGATGGATGATCTGATGCCCGTAAACACAATTTGCTATGCGCAAGATCTCTGCATTACTGAATTTCAAACGGCTGCAAATCTGCTCTGCAATACTCTTCCCCGCCTCAGCATGCCCGGGATAATATGAATGCCCATCATCATCTAATTGAACCACCTGGTCTTTACCTACATCATGCAGCAAAGTACTCAAGAGCAGTAATCCACGTTGAGGTCTTTCTTGAACCAAAGCATTACTCAAAAAATCCTCAAATTGAAACCGGTATCGCCCTAAGACCTGCACTGCACTGCCCAGGATCAAATTGGACGCAGCATCATTATGATATATGCCTACCAGAACCTCGAGTAAAGACTGCATCCCCTTCATTACGCCTAGGGTATGTTCCCATGCATTAAGCGGGTCTGGATATGGTTGATGGCATCTTTTTAAGTTAATCAGTTCTGGGAGAATCACTGAAAGGATGCCGCATGTTTCCAGAACACGGATAGCTGCACTTGGTTGCCTGCAGGTGAAAATCTTGAATAGCTCATCCCTTACTCTCTCTGGTGAAATTGCCTGCAGTTTGGATACTGCATATTTCAGAAGGGTCAATGTCTGAGGTTCGATCCGGAATTTCAAATCTGCTGCAAAACGAACAGCACGTATAGTTCTGACAGGGTCTTCAAGAAATGAGCTATCAGAGCATGCCCGGATGATTTTCTTTTGCAGATCCATCCATCCGTTGCATGGATCTAGTAATTCTTCAGGTTTCCATACAGGAACTGCCATCGCGTTGATTGTAAAATCACGATGGTTCAGGTCATCTTCAATAGTCAATGCACGTGGTGCAGCAAAATCGATAACCATTGGCTCTTCGTGCCAGGTGATCTGCACCCGCCAGGTGTGTCTCTCTTTATCTAATAAATAACATGCACCATGATATACATTGGCTGTTACTCTTGCTATTTTCTTTGTATCCCCCTGTACAACCAGGTCAATATCATGAATGGGTTTCCCCAACCATGCATCGCGAACACAACCACCAATCAGAAAAATACCTTCTTCATGTTGAACAGATTCAGGCAAGACATCTAACAATGCTCGAATATTTTCCTGAAAAAGGGTTCTATTCATGATAGAGATAATTTTCTTCTCAAAAAAACAGAGATGCTTACTCCGCCTGGTATTTGTTTAGGTCTACCACTCCAATGAATGGCAGATTTCGGTAATATTCATCAATATCCAGACCGTAGCCAAAAACAAATTTATTTGAAATAATGAAACCGCGATATTTGATCGGGATCGGTACTTCTCGCCGTTCCGCTTTATCCAACAGGGTGCAAATCGCCAGGCTCTTGGGATGCCTGGTTGATAGCAATTCCATAACAGATGCCAGTGTATGCCCACTATCTACGATATCCTCGACAATCAATACATCCCATTCACTGATATCGATATTCAAGTCCAGGGTGATGCGGACATTCCCTCCAGATTCGCGTTTACCCACTCCATAACTTGAAACTGCCATAAATTCAATCGCATGAGGTATGGTTATCGAACGCATAAGGTCGGTGAGAAACATCACGCCGCCCCGCAGAATACAAACCAGAAGTAAATTTCCACCCGTGTAATCCTTGCTGATCTCAGCACCCAGCTCGGTAATTCGTTTTTGAAGAGAATCTGGATCGACCAAAACTTCCAATAAGAAATCTTTATAATCTCTCATTTTTTCTCCTACTAACGGGGAACTTCATGGTGTTTCCTGCAGCGTGCTTCATACATCTCTGCTGCCCCTACGACTACGATAGGTTCATCATACCGGGCTGGTCTACCATTCACTAATCTCTGCGTTCGAGAGGCTGGCTCACCACAAACCATGCATATCGCATGCAGCTTCTGTACGTTTTCAGCAATCGCCATCAACGTCGGCATAGAGCCAAAAGGCTCTCCTCGAAAATTGGTATCCAAACCAGCCACAATAACCCGAATTCCTCTATCTGCCAAATTTTGTACAACCGGGACGATTTCTTCATCCAGGAATTGGGCTTCATCGATTCCAACCACTGTGGTCTCTTTATTCACCTTTTCCAAAATTTCGGATGCATTTTTTACCGGGATGGCGTCGAATGCCATTCCGGCATGTGAAGTCACTTTCACACCGCTATCATACCGAATATCAATAGCGGGCTTGAAAACCTGAACAATCTGGCGGGCAATCACCGCTCTGCGTAATAAACGGATCAATTCCTCTGTTTTGCCACAAAACATGGAACCACACACAACATCGATCGAACCGGTATGATGCTTCACAAAAAAACCTCCCAAATGGAATTATCAGGATTGTACACGATAATACTACCTTTAAACAACAGAGACGCAGTAAATCTGCGTCCCTGATGATATTTTTAAGAATAAACTTTATGCGGTTGGTTCAGGTACATCGTACCCAAGTTGGCGCATTCGTTTTTTCATGTCGATCAAACTCTTTCGACCAAAGCCGCTGATCTCCAAGATACTCTGTTCGCCTTCAGCCAGTTTTGCTAAAGCTTCACCAACATTAGTAATGCCAGCTTTGGCAAGCGCTTCGGTTGGGCGTGCCCCTAATTCCAGCTCTGCGATCGGACGGGTTGGTGAAGTTCGTTCTGCCTGGCGGGTCTTCACATCTTCCACATATTCCTGGCGAGCCTGCAGACGGCGATAGAAGCGGTCAACCTGACCTTCAACATCTAACAACCGCTGCTGTTGACCCGTAAAGAATGGGTGACATTTTGAGCAAACTTCGGTCTGAATTTTCTGTTTGGTTGATCCAGTAGTCCAGGTATTCCCACAGGCGCAGGTTACTACTGCATCAGGATAATAAGTTGGGTGAATGCCCTTCTTCATAATTATTTCCTTTCTACGATCACAACCTCCGTACTTGAAATCGTCGCATACGGTGCTGTGAAACTGAATTACTCGGCTTTCACCGGATCAATACTGATTACTTTCCGGCCATCTGGCAAAGTAACGAACACAACCTGTCCATCGGCTGTGGCAAAAAGAGTATCGTCTTTTCCTCTGCCTACATTTTCACCGGGTTTGATGTGTGTACCACGCTGGCGTACCAGGATATTGCCTGAAAGAACAAATTCGCCGCCAAATCGTTTGATACCCAGCCGTTGCGCATTGCTGTCACGGCCATTTCGACTGGAACCACCACCTTTTTTATGTGCCATTTTTCCTACTCCTTACCAATGGTTTCAACAAATAAACGGGTGTATTGCTGGCGATGTCCGGTTTTGACACGAATGCGTTTTTTAGGACGATATCGGAACACATCAATTTTCTCACCCTTGATGTGGTTTTCCACTTTAGTGGAAACGCGCACACCCTTTACCAACGGGGTACCGACAGAAACGTTGCCATCTTCAACCAGGAGCAATACCTGATCCAGAACGACCTCGTCTCCGGGTTCAACCGAAAGAAGATCAACTTCAATCGCCCCGCCTTCAACGGCTTTATATTGCTTTCCGCCGCTTTCGACTATTGCGTATTTCATGGTTTTCCTCTCCAATCTTCACTTCACCATGACTCATGCGTGATGTTGAACCGCCTGTTCACGGGGAAGCTTGGCATGCAATCTACTGCCCCAGCATGGCTGCCAGGGCAGACGAATAAGTATTATAAGGCGCGCCAGCCAGCCTGTCAATAAATATTAACACAGGATTCGGACTTGAATTCAATAGAATTTGGATAGAACAAGAACGATAAGCAAAGGATAGATACAATTTTCATATATAATCAAAAATAGAAAGGAGAGGGAATGGACAAACAGAGAAAAACCAGACTTATCGCAAGCATAATTGTTGGAGCGGTACTAGGATTGGCAAGTTGTATGGTGCAAACCACTGTACCAGATGCAATTTTCCATACTATCACCAGTTTTATTATCTATTTTTTTATCACCTATTTACTTGTCTGGATAGGACAGGCAATATTCAAGAAAAGGGGTAGTGGTAAATAGATAACCCTGACTATTGGATACCTGATAAACTACCCACTGAGGAAGTGGGCAGTTTTTATTGGAAAGTTATAACATATTGCAGCCATTTTAGATTTTAATTGGAAAGTTATAACATATTGCAGCCATTTTAGATTTTAATTTGTTATTCGTTGGTAGTTCTTACCACTTGCCTAATAACTACTCATTTCATGAACCTAACTTCTCCTCATCTAGCAATATCCTTCTATTTTTAATACTCATCCATCAGTTTTCTGCACTTATGATCTTTGTCCAAATAGATCTGCCCTCTGTACCTCATGGCTCCAAGGCTGCTGACCAACCATCGTTCTTCTGTTCCAACATTCCACCATTCTTAGGTTCTTATGTCGATATTTGTTTATATTTCTCTCTTATACTCATTGACATACTTTCTTACCCAATTTTAACAGCTATTCTTTGGAGTGTTTTGTTAATTTCCTTTTCACATTCCGCTACTTTTTTGGTTATGCCAATATTGACAGCTATGTCTTTCACTGAGAGTCCCTTTCTCTATTTTGGTTGCCAACTTCAATAGTGACTGGAATTCTCTCTTTTTTTTCAATGCCTTCTATGGATATTTGTGACGGCAACTCCAGAATTCGTGCTACTTGACTCGAAACCTGGAAAAGCGGATAATGATTTAACTGCATTTTCAGCTTCCCAAACGTTTCGTGGAGTTGAAGTGAGCGATCGATCTGAAGAAGAAATCCATCAGATTGTTCATAAGGTGCTCGAACAGTACTCCGGGCTCCTGACTGGCAGTGTGGTAGTAACCGAAAATCCCCAAAAATCTGAAACAGCATTTTCCCCGAACAATCAAAATTTATCAATACCAAAAGTGATTGCTATAGGCGCAGATCACGGTGGCTTTGAATTAAAAGAAATACTCAAGCCAGATCTGGCAGCTCTGGGATATTCAATGATTGATGTTGGAACAAATAGCAAGGATTCGGTGGATTATCCCGATTTTGCTTTTGAGGTTGCAAAACTGGTTAGCACTGGAAAAGCCTGGCGGGGCATTATGATAGATGGAGCAGGAATTGGAAGCTGCATTGTTGCCAATAAGGTTCCGGGCATACGCGCTGGTATGGCTTATGACTATTCCTCAGCGGTGAATAGTAGGGAGCACAATGATACCAACGTACTTACATTAGGTGCCGGGTTGATCGGTGTAAATCTCGCCAAGCAAATAGTGAAGGTGTGGTTATCAACGGATTTTGGCGGTGCAAGACACCAACGTCGCGTGGATAAAATCATGACGGTGGAAAGAATGTATTCAAAGTAGAGGTGATATGGAACCTGATGCAAAAACGGTTGAACAACTGGTTGAAATCATCACCCATGAAGTCCTGGTCGCCATTGCAGAGCAAAAGCAGCGTACTTTGCTTCCAGATGGTGAACTATGCAAGATGGATTGTTCTGAAGGATTATGTGTAAAAACTTGCTTTGATAGAACAGGCGAGGTTGTAAGTGCCGGGGCAGAACGACTCTCATCAACCCTGGGAGGTATACCTAAAGACCTGGACCTTGCAAAGATGATTGATCATACTCTGCTTAAACCCGACGCCACCCCCGATCAGATCGCCCAACTTTGTTTTGAGGCTCGTAAATATGGTTTTGCCTCTGTATGTGTCAACCCGGCATGGGTTTCACTTTGTGCTGAATTACTAAAAGGATCACCGGTCAAGGTTTGCAGTGTGATCGGTTTCCCACTAGGCGCAACTGCATCAGAAGTAAAAGCATTCGAAACACAGAACGCCATCGATCACGGAGCAACCGAGATCGATATGGTCATTAACGTCGGTGCCCTGAAAGCCAGAGACCTGGAACTGGTTGCAAAAGATATTCATGGTGTGGTGAAAGTGGCACATTCACAAGGGGCGATCGTGAAAGTCATCCTCGAAACGGTGCTTTTAACGGATGAAGAGAAAACCATCGCCTGCATGATCTCCAAAGAAGCCGGGGCGGATTTCGTTAAAACATCCACCGGATTTGCCAGTGGTGGTGCAACCGTTCACGATGTTGCTTTGATGCGCCGCGTGGTTGGACCCGAAATGGGTGTTAAAGCAGCAGGAGGTGTGCGCACTTATGAAGATGCAGAAAACATGATCAAAGCCGGCGCAACGCGCATTGGTGCCAGTGCTGGAGTTAAGATCATTCAGGGTCCGAGCAGTGAAAAACCAACCATTGCAGTTTCTTCCGAACCTACGAAAACCTACTAACGAAAAGGATTCCCATGCTGATCGCGAGAGTAATTGGAACAACTGTATCAACGATCAAAGATGAAAAACTGTACGCACGAAAATTACTAATCGTCCGCCAGACAGACGAAAGAGGAAATGCAATAGGGAAACCCTACGTTGCTGTTGATACCGTGGATGCAGGAATTGGAGATTTGGTATTGACTTGTGCAGGCTCTTCAGCCCGTCAAACAAGCATCACCAAAGACACACCGGTGGACGCTGTGATTATGTCAATTATTGATTCATTGGAAGTAGAAGGAGAAGTAGTTTTTCGAAAAACCTAAGTACTGACGATTCTTCTTGCATATAGGATTATGACGATGGATCAGGATCTTTCTTCCATACAAGAAGTGCGAGACACTGTCGCAAGAGCATCTGAAGCCTGGAAAACATGGTCTCATGCATCGCAGGCTGATGTTGACCGTGTGTGCGCAGCAATGGCTGAAGCTGGCTACCAGGCATCAGAAAGACTGGGGCGCCTTGCGCAAGAAGAAACAGGGTTTGGTGTTGCGTCTCATAAGAAATTAAAAAACGAATTTGCCTCTCGAATGGTCTGGCAAAGCATCAGTGATCAGAAAACCGTGGGAGTCATTCGCCATGACCCCGATCATCGCCTGTACGAAATTGCCTGGCCTATGGGAGTCATCGCAGCCCTTGTTCCATCCACAAATCCAACATCAACGACGTTTTATAAATCCTTGATCGCGGTCAAAAGCCGCAATGCGATTATTTTTTCACCCCATCCTTCCGCAAAACGCTGTGTTTTTGATGCTGCGCAAACCATGGCTTTGGCAGCAGAAAATGCTGGCGCACCAAAGGGTTTGATCAACTGCTTGCAGCAGGTATCATTAGCGGGCACGCAGGAGCTGATGTCTCACCGCAACACAGCCTTGATCCTGGCAACAGGCGGTTCTGCAATGGTCAAGGCTGCTCATTCATGCGGAAAACCAGCGTATGGTGTTGGTCCTGGGAATGTACCAGTATATGTTGACCGTTCATCAGATTATGAAAAAGCAGCAAAATACATAGTTGCTTCAAAAGCATTTGACTACTCGACGATTTGTGCGACCGAACAATCGGTCATTGCCGACCACCCAATCGCCCGCTTGCTGGCTGAAAAGATGCAATCGGAAGGTGCTTATTTTACCAATCCAAGGGAAACTGAAGCATTGCGGATGGCACTTTTCCATCCGGATGGGAGCATCAACACGGATGTGGTTGGAAAATCAGCTGTTTATGTTGCTGTTTATGCAGGATTTCACGTACCAGAAAATACTCGCGTTCTGGTAGCGCCTCTCTTGAAAGTTGGCAAACAAGAGCCGCTTTCACACGAAAAATTGACCACGGTATTGGGATGGTACGAAGTGGATGGATGGGAACAAGGTTGTGAAACCTCCATTGCCCTGATCCAGACAGGTGGGCGCGGCCATACCCAGATCATTCATGCCACCGATGAGCGCGTCATCATGGCATTTGGATTGGAAAAACCTGTATTTCGCATCCTGGTCAATACGATGGGAACACTAGGTGCAATTGGTCTCACTACAGGTTTGATGCCTTCATTAACACTTGGTTCGGGAGGTGTTGGCGGTTCGATCACAGGGGACAATATCACCGCATATCACTTGATCAACGTAAAGCGTCTTGCTTATGAAACAATCCCTCCCCCATCCGAAGCATTCGCTCCGGGCGAAAAACAAATCGGACCTTCTCTTGATGAATTGGAGAGGATTGTTCAACAGGTTGTATTGGAATTAAACGAGAGTAAGAGAATCTCTTGACAAGGATTTGAATCTTTAATCTAAAGGAAGGAAGAAAATGACACAAGACACCTCTTTGATTGCACTTGGAATGGTTGAAACACACGGCCTTGTGGCTGCCATCGAAGCAGCAGATGCAATGGTGAAAGCTGCCAACGTCACCCTGATCGGCTCAGAATATGTAGGTGGAGGGTATGTGACCGTTATGGTACGAGGAGATGTTGGAGCAGTCAAGGCTGCTACTGATGCTGGAGCGGCTGCTGCCAAGCGAGTTGGCGAGATCGTTTCGGTTCATGTCATCCCTCGCCCTCACAACGACGTCGAGATGATCCTACCAAAGGAAACAAAAGGGAGTATTGGCGGAAGAAGCGTGGAGCCTGCTAAAGGAGCTAAATAACGATAAGGTGAAAAATAATGGCTGAAACATTTTCATTACGCTGCTACTGTTATCTCGATCGTATGCAGCCTCAATATGCTGCCTTTGTGGGCACAGTAACCCAGGGTGACCTGCCCACTGAAGGGATGGCGGCGCTCTATGTAGAGATGGCTCCTGGAAATGAAGTCTTCCGGGTGGTGGATATCGCTGTCAAGGCGACCGAAGCCAAACCTGGTGCACAGATTGTCGAGCGAGAGTTTGGCATGTTTGAGGTACATTCTCCAAACCAGGCTGCTGTTCAAGAAGCGGGAAGGGTCGTGTTGGATAGATTGGGACTGACAATCGAAGACCGTATTCGCCCTGAGGTGATTTCGACACAGGTCATCACCCGCATCGATCCCTACCAATCTCAATTGCTTAACCGGTTTCGCCGTGGAAGCATGCTTGTTCCCGGTGAAACCATGCTTGTACTGGAGTGTGCGCCAGCAGCCTATATCAATTTTGCCTGTAACGAAGCAGAAAAGACAGCCAGTATCAAATTGATCCATGTATCCTCCGTGGGGCGTTTCGGACGAATGTGGCTATCGGGAACAGAAGCAGAGATCATGACCGCCCGAGATGCCGCTATTCGTGCCCTGCAAAGCCTGCATGGTCGTGAAGGCGCTTGATGAATATTCTTCTTGAGGGTTGATAGGAGTAATAAATGCCCAAAGAGTTCTATACCGAAAGAGATATTGAGGATATGGTTAAGCGCGGTATTCTGTCGCTTGAACTCAGTGGTAGTGTCGTTTTAACCGATCTTGCGTTTGAAAAAGCGAATAAGCTGGGCATGCGATTGGTACAGGAGAAACCTTACACTCCCCCTGCCGCACCAGTACGACCATATATTGCCCAGCAATCACCTCCAACTTTTACTGCAGTAGCTCCTTCTGGTACACCACAACCTGCAAAAACTATCATCCACGATGTCCAGCCAGTAGTTCCACCACAACCTGACGGCATGGCACTTCACCAGAGGATCCGCGATGCTGTCATAGCTCGTCTGGGGAACCAGGTAGACGCAAACCTTCTGGATGTGATCATCACACGAGTTCTTAAGAATACCGGAGTTAAATAACCAATGCTTTTAGGCAGAGTGAAGGGAACTGTTGTCTGTACGCTCAAATACCCTGGGACAGAAGGATTGAAGCTTCTGATCGTCCAACCACTCAACAAAAATCTGGAGAAGGTTGGCCCATACCAGGTGGCTGCAGATGTTGTGGACGCAGGGATCGGTGACCTCTGCATCATGGTGCGTTCCCGTGAAGCTTCGCTTGCCTTACCAGATATAAAATTTGTGCCGGTGGACCTGACATTAGTCGGAGTTGTGGATGAACTGGTCGTTTGCCCGGATAACACGCTGAATATCACATTAAAACGAGGTTTCAACCAATTCACATGAAAAGGATGCGATGATCCTGGCAAAAGTTGTGGGCACTGTTGTTACAACCATCAGTCATCGCGATTACAAGAATCGTCGACTGTTGGTAGTGCAACCACTGGCATTACCCGGTGAAACCCCTGATGAAGATTTTATTGCGCTGGACAACACTCAGGCGGGCATAGGTGATATCGTTTTAATTAACCGCGAAGGCAATGGAGCCCGCCAGGTTTTGAGTAATCCAGACGCGTGTGTCATTTCAGTCATTGTTGGTATAGTTGATTCTGTCTACATCAATGAAGAATGATTGTCTTAAGAAGATGAATTTAAAAGGAGTCAAGAATGGGTGAGCATAATGAGCCTGTAAAATTACGCTCTGTTTCCATCAATATGGGTGACACAGAGGGAAAGATTGAAGAGATTTTTTGTCTGGAAAATGAAACCATTCTGTTACGGTTATCCGCCCATAAGCTGGAACAACCTCTTGCTCGCCCGTTGGAAATATCAGAAACTGATCTGGTTGATCTATTACACAAAGCCATTCAGGCTGGCATCTTATCGCGTGATTTTATAAAGAATTTGAAATCACAATTTGAAATATAGAACCTGGCTCAACACTTGAAGCAGTACTAAGCTGTTTACGTAAAAATAAGATTTTGCAACTATTTTTCTGTAAATTCGAGGCAGAAATACCTATAGATCTTTAACAATTCAATGACTTGCCAGCACAATAACACTTTTCAATCTGCCATTTCTCACTGATCTCCATGAGCAAGGCGGAGACCAGTCTGAAACAAGATGCCTCGTTTGGAAAAACACCAACCACCCTTGTACGCCTGCGGATCTCTTTGTTGATCCTTTCCAGACTGTTGGTTGTCCGAATCGTTCTACTGCTGTCTTTCGATCAGGTGCATTGAACACCGATCTGATATCAGCAGCCACTTCCAGTCTCATTGCTTGCTTGGAAAATATGCACCAGCATTTTGCTGAAGATGAAACTGGCACCTCTGCCATGATACACTGCCTAATACAGCTCTCCTGGCAGCTCCAAGCCCTTCGTGGTCATCACTGATGATCAGCTTCACTCCATTCAAGCCACGATCTTTCAGGCTCTTCAAAAAGGCTTTCCAGTGAGTCTCATGCTCACTGAGTGACACTGAAACCCATAAAACCTGCCTTTCACCCTCCAGAGTTGATCCCTGTGGCTACCAAAACGGCTGCGTCACGCACCTGTCCTGCCTCACGAACTTTCTCGTAGCGAGCATCCACATAGAGATATTGTATTAATCCAAGGGGTCTTTCCCGCCACTCTTGAAGGACTTCGTCCAGTTGATCTACTGCCTGGCTGACTTGTGTGGACGAGACCTCAACCCCCACAAAGCTGTTCTGTGATAGCTTTCACTTTTCGGGTAGATACCCCCTGAACATACATTTCTGCCAGCGTGAACGTGAGGGCTCTTTCACTTCGCAATCCCTTTTCCAAGGCAGCAGGATAAAAACCACCTTTTCGAACTTGAGGCACTGCAAAAGTGATTTCTCCCACGCGAGTCTTTACGGTTTTGGGTTTGAAGCCGTTGGCGTGCCCTTTTCGATCTTCAGTGCGCTCGTATTGCTCCGCTTGCAGGTACTTTGATCTTTCTATTTACATGGCGTTGTTGATCAATACTCGCATCAGTTCCGGAATTGCATCCAGCCCTTTTTTGGCAAAATCGTCTGCAAAGGTATAATCATTTTGGTGAGTCATTTCTTGTCTCCTATTTTGGTTTGGTAGCTAATCTAGGATACTTCTGACTCATCACTTTTGTTAAGGTTCTAGATTTTACAGAAAATATGTTATATCAACTGGATCTCTTTTTTGCTTATGCTCTTTTAAATCAATGCAATAATCATTTTAAGAACATCATAAAAACTTGAATTTACATTTCATCATACTGTCTGATCGATTAATGGATAAACCACCTGTAAAGAAAGTCAGTAATTTTCATATCGAAAAATGGGGTGTACATTTTTCTGCCCTATTGATATTTGTAATGGGATGTATAGACCTGCTTTCAGCAGTACAGCCAGCATTGCACAACCGTTTGGATTTTCTTCGTTCTTATCTTCCCCTGGAAATTCTTCATGGCAGTCGGATAACATCAGCTTTGGCAGGCTTTGGATTGGTAATATTAGCAAACGGGCTCTCGCGAAGGAAGCGCACTGCCTGGGTAGTGGCACTGACTCTCCTTTTGATATCTATAGTTTCTCATCTTTTAAAGGGATTGGATATTGAAGAATCGAGTTTATCACTGGCATTGTTCACTTTATTGTTCTGTTTAAGAAACAGCTTTCATGCGGAATCGGATCCACCATCGATCAAACAGGGACTTTTTACCCTTGGTGCTACTTTTCTATTTACCCTGGCATATGGCACAATAGGATTTGATTTGCTCGATCGGCATTTCAGTGTCAACTTCAATCTGATAGATGCCCTCCGTCAGACCATTGTGATGTTCACAGAGTTTTATAATCCAGGGTTGCAACCCGTTACAGGATTTGGAAAGTATTTCGCAGATTCAATCTATGTCATCGGGTTGTCGACCATTGGATTTGCGATACTCATGTTAATTCGTCCGGTACTGGTAAGGCAACCAGCTTCGATTGAAGAACATCACAAAGCAGAAGAAATTGTTGGTAAATATGGTCGTACATCTCTCGCACATGCTGTTTTGTTTACAGATAAATCCTATTTCTTTCATACAGAAAATACAGTCATTGGGTACGCGGTACGCGGGCAAGGAGCAATAGTTTTGGGAGATCCCATCAGCCCAGCGGATCAGACTGCCAATGCGATCATCGAATTCCGTGATTTCTGCATGCACAAGGATTGGAAACCCGCATTTATCGCTACATTGCCGGATTACTTGAACGAATACCAGTCTGCTGGATTTGACTCACTTTGCATAGGGTATGAAGCGATTGTGCACCTTGAGACTTTTTCTCTGGAGGGAAGCAGAAATAAAGATTTGCGAAATGCAGTAAATCGTATGGAACGAGGGCAATATCGATCAGAAGTTCATATCCCACCACTTACTAGCGATCTACTGCGAGAATTGCGTGAAATCAGCGATGCGTGGTTAACCATGCGCAAAGGTGGTGAAATGCATTTTTCTGATGGATGGTTCGATGATCAAGAAATTCGTAACAATTCAGTAATGACAGTGCAGCCTTCCAATGGAAAACCAATTGCATTTGTGAATTTTGTTCCAGAATATCAAAAAAATGAAATTACCGTTGATTTAATACGCCATTACCCGCATGTGGAACATGGCGTAATGGAATTCTTGTTTACTCGCATGTTGGAGTTCGCAAAAGAGAAAGGGTATGATACTTTTAGTTTGGGATTAAGCGCACTTGTAGGGGTAGGCGAAAAACCCGAGGATCCCCGCGTTGAAAAAGCTTTGCATGTAATTTCCGAATACATTTCTCGGTTTTTTAATTTTAAAGGATTACATAATTTTAAAGAAAAATTTCACCCTCAGTGGGAACCTCGATATTTAATTTATCCAGGTGCTGCCAATTTGCCACTGCTGGTAAATTCATTAATCCAGGTTCACTCTGGAAAAAACTATCTCCGAAAATTTCTTTAAAAATCAGATCTAGTTTTGAAAAGCAGTGTAGCAGCAGGTTGATCTCTAGTAATTTCCAGGTTTCGAAATTCTGTTATAGAATTTATTGTGCCCCTGAATATCATTGCGATCATTTTCTCTGCGATCGGCTTTATATCACCGTTGGCTGGCATGATCTGGTTCTTTACACACGGCGGCTACCAGCGCAAGGTATATATTTATCTTTTGAGCATTGCTCTATTGTGGGGGTTTGGGGGAGTTTCTTTCTTTTTTCTTGATCCAACCATAACTGTAATCGTAATGAACCTGGTATTTATTCGTTCGTTGGTGATCAGCCTGTTTTTATACCAGCAGTATAAGAGTTATAAAGCAGAAGTACAGCGGCAAAAAAAGCTGATCGAAGTCCGGGCTGATCAGATAGCCATGCTCGGGCATGAAATCCGCACACCATTGTCATTGATCAAAGGCTCAACTGAACTCTTGATTGAAGGAAATCCTGGTCCACTCACAGAACAACAGACGGTATTCCTCAACACGATCAGTCACAACTGCGAACATCTCATTTCTCTGGCAGAAGATTCGCTCATCCAGGCAAAAATTCAAGCCGGTCTTTTCAAACTGCATGTTCATCGGGTTGACCTGAAAAGCATTGTTCGCCTGGCAGTGGAACAATCACGTTTTCTTACTGAAGAAAAGCAACAACATTTCGTCACCAATTTTCCACAGGTCAGCCTCTGGATATATGCGGATGGACGACTAATCTTACAGGCGCTAAACAACCTGATTTTGAATGCTAGCCGGCACACCTCGGTGAATGGGCATATATACATCACTTTGGCGAGAAACGATAGCTGTGCGGTGGTAACGATCAACGATGACGGCATTGGTATCTCGCCCGAAGACCGTCGCAATCTTTTTAAAAAATTTTCCAGTAGCCACCCATTGGGAGATGGAACAGGATTAGGGCTGGTGATCACCAAGCAGATCATCGAACTACATGGTGGCAAGATCATGATTGATACCAGTCTTGGACGTGGGACTACTGTGCTGTTTAGCTTGCCTTATTGGAGGGATGAAGATGAAAAAGCCAAAAGCCCTGGTAGTTGATGACGAAGTACAAATGGTTTCAATTGTCGCTTATGCGCTAGAGACTCAGGGGTTTGAGGTGATCCAGGCGTACGATGGCATGGAAGCTATGAATAAATTTGAAAAGGAGAAACCAGATCTGGTCATCCTGGATGTGATGTTACCCGGAATGGATGGTTTCGCCATCTGCCATCGTATTCGAGAAACCACATTCACTCCGGTAATCCTGCTCACTGCCCGAAAAGAGGACGAGGACATCATTCACGGGCTTGAACTGGGTGCTGATGATTACATCACCAAACCCTTTCGTCCTCGAGAGCTGGCATTACGTGCACAGGCAGTATGTCGGCGATGCTCTGGTGAAATGTTTTCACAGACAATCACGATAGGAAAGCTTAAGATTGATCAGAACACCCATTCAGCCAGCATTGGTAGAGATCAAATACATCTGACACCCAATGAATTCTCGCTACTTGTAAGCCTGGCATGCAATGCAGGTAGAGTTCTATCGTGGCAATCGTTACTGAAAAGTGCCTGGGGATTGGAAATTTGGGAAGGCGGGAAAGAGATGGTGAAAATGGCAATTTACAGATTAAGACAGAAGATCGGAGACAATCCAGAGAATCCCGAATTTATTCTTACTGTTCGTGGTATTGGCTATACCATGATCAATCATGAAGAAGAAGATTCGTAACCCTTTTGTTACCAAACGTAACGCAGGCGTGACCAAAGCGGATCGGGCTTGTGGTATTTTGTAAGTGTCCCAAAATCACAATACCGAAGGAGGAAAAATATGTCAAAACGTTATGTTGCTGTATTCTCGTTGTTGATCTTAGTGACTCTTATGGCAGCATGCTCTAATGCAGCCAAAACTGAACCACCGGTAGCGGTAACCGAAGCCCCCGCAGTGACAGAAGCACCTGCTACTGAGGTAGTTGTAACTGCAGAACCTACCATTGACACGACCGGAATGAAGCTGACTGTTCTTTGTGGTCCTCAAGAAGATTGGTGTATTGCTGCGACCCAGGCATTTCAAGAGAAAACCGGCATAGAAACAAATTATGTCCGCCTTTCCAGCGGTGAAGCGATCGCCCGACTGAGTGCTTCTAAAGATAACCCCGAATTCGATGTCTGGTGGGGAGGTCCTGTGGATGGATACCAGCAAGCCAAAGATCAGGGTTTAGTACAAGCATATGTCTCTCCAAATGCAGCGATGATCGCGGATAATTTGAAGGATCCGGATGGTTATTGGACGGGAATTTATGTAGGTGCACTCGGTTTCTGCTCGAATACCTCAGTATTGAGCAGTCTTGGCGTAGAAGCGCCTGATTCCTGGCAAGATTTACTTGATCCAGCACTTAAAGGACAGATAGCAATGGCTCACCCGGCAACTTCGGGTACTGCATTTACTGCCTTTTGGACAGTAAACACGTTGAATAATCTTGATGAAGAAGCAACATTTGGCTACTTTAAAGAACTCCACAATAATATTCTTCAGTACACAAAAACTGGTTCAGCACCTGGACCAATGGCTGGTCGTGGTGAGATTGCTGTTGCGATCATCTTCTCGCATGACTGTGTAATGTATCAGAAACAGGGCATGACTGACCTTAAAGTCGGTTTCCCTTCAGACGGATCATTCCAACGGTCAAAATAGGACGCAGTGTGTGCGTGCGGCCAGCGGACATGGAGGAATTCATCGCCAGGAATTTAGGGCAAACAGCCTAATTGCTGGGCGCGATAGACAGAACTGATGTTCCATTTTTGAGAAAAGATGCAACAATGATTTGTAACAACTGTACCTTTTATTAATGAATATCGAGAAAAACGTGGATTGCTGCCAGATGTTTCGCAACAGGAGGAAACAAAGACTCAGCAATCCAGAAAAAGCTAAACTAGGCATCGTGGGCATAATGAGGGCAGCATCCGTCCGACTCCCAATGGGACCTGGCGGGCTTGGGTGACGTTGAAGTCCGGGAAGCGGATCAGCAAGACGCTTTCTACCAAACCTGAAGCTCGTGACTGGTTACAACAGAAGATGATAGAAGCAGAAGAAGCGCTTGATGCGGAGAGGACACTCGGAGAGTACATGTTGGGATGGTTTGAGAACCATTCCTCGCAGTTGAAAGAATCCACTCGCTGCGATTACGAGATCATCATTCACAAGTACATCCTGCCGGCGCTGGGG
>DAOUFE010000018.1:0-30722 GCA_034430215.1 Anaerolineaceae bacterium
TGTCTTACTCCGTTTTATAAAATGCTTTCGCAAAAACTATTTTATTGGAGATTCAATGTCGTTCAACCTTCTTTTTTTAAACTGTCAGGTAGCTAGAAAATTTTATTTGACTTGCTTTTTATCCAATGGTCTAAACCCATCTCTTCAGCTTTTGCTATTTATACAACCTGTTTTCGAATACTCATCCAATTGGTTCAGTGTTATGCGTTCTTCGTTTTCCTTGCTTACCGAAAGCGAACAAGACCACAACCCGCTGTCCCAGGTAGACCACCAATACTGTAATGGACGCCAAAACAAATAACGCCAGGCTCCGAGGTAGAAAAGACGCCAACCAGCCTAATGCGAGTAAAGGAAGGCAAACCAGAAGCATTGCTGGTACAAGCATGAATTTTGTGCGATACCATGCGTGCCTTCCTTCTGGTGGATGATCAGGCAGAAATTTTTGCAGCGTATTACTCACCTCAGTCAGGGAAATCGATCCGGGGATTTTGGTGATCACGGTTTGAAGGTCGGGAGAGAAGGTAGAGAATAACCGCAATATTCTGTTTTGATTGTCCATTGTGAAATGGCTGAAATAATGCCAGGGCAGCATGATCTTTCCTGACGTTACTCCCGTTTCAGTGATGATCGAATGGGAAATAGTTTTTCTACCTTTCAACGGATTGAAGATCATAGTTCCAAGCAGGTAGCCAATGAGTGCTATACTGCCATATTGAGAGAAATAGTCCATTAAAATGATGATCATGTTACCGGTGAGCGAAAGATCGTATCCGGGATTCAACGTTGCATGAATTGCTATACCGCTTAAAGCCAGAATTGCCAGGGTATGGAGTAAGATCACTGATTTGATGAAAGGTTCATATTTCCATTCGGAGAGCGGCTTTTCTTGCCATTCAAATATTATGTCAGGTCTCTGAATGGGTATTGGAGTGGATTTCAGTAAAGAGTACGCATGGATATAACCGATAAGTGTTCCTAGAATAAAAAAGACAAACAAAGCCAATTGACCATGCATCTGTTACCTCCCTCCCATCAATTATCCGATGATTATATCGATCTTTTATTCACACTTATTATGGCATAGGATGAGAAACACATAAAACAAAACAATCCTGTCTCACAGACGAGACAGGATTGTTTTTACGATCGAAAAGTCTCTATTTTACATCGATCAAAACCGCCCTGACCATACGCCTTGAGGTATAGGTATCACCTTTTGGGTTATATCCTTCGCAGGTCAGTAATGTAACCCAATCAAGCTTCTCTGATTTGAACACTTCAGTAGTGTTGTGGGTATTAACCTTTTTGTTTTCCCGTACTTCGTAAGTGTAAACTTTGCCATATGCACGGATATAGAATTGATCTCCATATTTCAGAGTCTTCAGGTTGGCAAAAATACCAGTTGTATTGTCAGCGTTCCAGACATGTCCCGTGATCACGGTATTGCCCTCCCAGGTGGGATAAGCAGAACCATAGAGATACCCCGCGTTTTTACCCAACCAGGATACATCCCACTCATTGTCAACCTGTGGAATACCTACAATAGATGTTTTTACTCCCAGTGATGGGATTTCGAGGATGAGGTCAGTATTGGCATATGCCTTTTCTATGGGTTGTTTCGCCAGCGGAGTTATCTTACCGGGAGCAAAGCCTGAATTAGGTAGGACAGTGCTGGAATCAATCGTAACATCATCATCAGTGGCAGGCAGTACGGTAATGTTATAGATGGCGTCTGTCCCGCCGTTGAGAGGATTCCGTGCAACATCTACGATAGATGTTGTTCCACAAATAAAGAGTCGATATTTCCCTATGGGAAGAGGTTCATTCAGGGTAATCGTTGAAGTTAGGGTATCGCTGTTATAAGTGACCATGTCTATGGTAATCTGCGTGTCATCAGGTGTCACACCTTCAGCGCAAGAGACTGTATCGAATATTCGATTTACCCCTCTCTCCACCAGTAGATAATTTGCTGGATTGGTTACATCTTCCGGATCGGTATTTCCTTCAGGATCATATACTTCTTCGTTAAATGTTACTGTGAAAGTTGCAGGACCCTTACTTGTATATTTTGTATTTAAGGTAGAAACGGTAATGACGGGACCACTAATTTCGTATGTGATGATATTATCTGTGCTGGTACTGGCGCTGTTAGTGTTCCCTGCTGTATCCAGCACCTTGCCTTCGGCAATCGTGGCGATGATCGTGCCGTTGCCGGTCATACCGCTAACCTCAATATTGAATGTAGTACCATCGTCAGGTGCAATCTGACTGATTACTTTTGTGGTAGCTCCCGCGGTACCACTCAAAGAAATGTCGGCTGCAGTAAAGCTGCTGACGTCAATAGGCTCTTCAAATTCCACAGTGAAGTTGATCGGACTGGCACCAGTGGGATCCAATTGACCAACTGCCTGGTTAATTGTTACTCCTGGACGGGTCGCATCATAAGTGATCTTGAACTGAGCAGCAGCGGTGTTCCCATTGCTGGCAGCATCTAAAGCTACATTTACAGCAACATCAACTGTTACCTCACCATCCGTTGCGGGGGTGATATCCGCGGTATAGGTCTTTCCTGAACCCAGGAGGTTTCCTGCCACGCCGTTACCTACCGTGATGTCACCAAGCTCAAAACCTGTTACGTCTTCGTTAAAAGTGATCGTTATTGGGACGGGAGAAGTCCTGGTTGGGCTGCTGGCTGTAGAAGAGATAGCCACGGTTGGGGCAGTGGCATCATAAGTGATCTTGAACTGAGCAGCAGCGGTGTTCCCATTTGTAGAAGCATCAACCGCCACATTGGTAGCGATATCTACGGTTACCTCGCCATCTGCTGAAGGCGTGATATCTGCGGTATAGGACTTTCCTGAACCTGCGAAATTGCCTGCAGTACCGTTGCCAACAGTGATATCACCAAGTTCAAATCCGGTTACGTCTTCACTAAACGTGATGGTTACTGGAATGGGAGAGGTCTTTGTTGGGCTGCTGGCTGTAGAAGAGATAACCACGGTTGGAGAAGTCGCGTCATAAGTGATCTTGAACTGTGCAGCAGCGGTGTTCCCATTTGTAGAAGCATCAACCGCCACATTGGCAGCGATATCTACGGTTACCTCGCCATCTGCTGAAGGTGTGATATCTGCGGTATAGGTCTTTCCTGAACCTGCGAAATTGCCTGCAGTACCGTTGCCAACAGTGATATCCCCAAGCTCAAATCCAGTCATATCTTCACTGAAGGTGATGGTTACTGGAATGGGAGAATTCTTTGTTGGACTGCTGGCGGTAGAAGAGATAGCCACGGTTGGAGTTGTCGCATCGTAAGTTACAGTATTATCGGTGGTGCTGTTTTCGGTATTAAGGTTATTTGCCACATCCATCACTTTGTTCTCTGCGATTGCAACAACAACTGTGCCATCACCGGTCATTCCACTGACTGCGATTTTAAAAGTAGTACCATTGTAGGGAGCGATCTGGCTAATCGTCACATCAGTAGCGCCCGCAGAACCACTTAAAGTTACATCTTCTGCTGTGAAACTGCTGGTATTTATGGGTTCATCAAATATAGCAGTAAAGTTTATGGCATTGGCATTGGATGGATCGGATTGGCCTGCAGCCTGATTAAGGGCAACGTTTATGGTGAATAAGCTGGGATACGTACTGCCATCGATCATTTTCCATATGTCGGGAAAACTCCATTCACTGAAGGATGCTTGCGTTTTCATTGCTGTGGTGGTGAGGGGAGTACCTTTGTCAGAATCTGTCAGTCCTGAAACTGTCGTATCGTAGAAGCTACTGGTAATTGCTGATGGGTCGGTGTTAATATTTTCGCCTACCAATCCGCCATTGGTTCCTGTAACATGTACCCATGCAGGAGCACCATACAAGATGCCGTCATTCCCCACAAGTGAACTATCCTCAATATAACCACCCTCGCTGAGGTTATCCAGTTTCCAATAACCGATCAACCCAGGTTCATTTCCTGTTAATTGTTTAAATTTGTCTGAAGAAATTTCTTGAGGAGTTCTTACTCTGTTCCAGAACCGCACATCTGAAATATTACCTCTAAAGAACATGCAGGGTAATCCATAATTCTGATCGTTTCTTGCTCCAATAAAAAGCTCCTCTGTATTATCAGAAAACGGGTCTGATACAGATAGAGGAACAGTTGCCACTGTGCCCTTATTTTCTACAGTATTCTGATAGATGTCCTGAAGAATACCATTCAAATAGACTCTTACTTCTCCATAACCATTAGCCAAATGCCAGGTAGTTGCAACATGATTCCAGCCTGGTTGAAGTACATTGTGAACATCATTATAGGCGGCAATACTTCCACCTGCTTCTTCTGCTCTATTAATTGGGATGAACCTGATGCCATAAGTTCCTGATCCACCACCGGTGTGGATTTCAAAATTTTCTAACCCTTTTCCAACGATAAACGAAACATTATCCCATTCATTCGTGTCAGATTCATTTTCCTTTACTGGAGTCCATTGGAACCATGCTTCAAGAGTGTAATCATTAATATCATATGCGGCATTATGTGGGATGGAAATGTAATCGTCAATTCCATCAAACACAAGATAATTATTGGTGACAGCTCCAGATACCGTTGAAACCGCATAGGTGTTGGTCAGTGTTCCTGTGCTATCGTTAGTGCCTACCAACCCACCAGCTTTGTCCTTGCCAGAGACGGTTGCCATAGCATACGAATTGGTAATGGAGCCACTGTTCATTCCAACAAGACCGCCAACCGATGTGGCACCAGAAACCACTCCCTGGGCAAAAACATTGCTGATCGCTCCCTTATTGGTACCTGCCAGAATTCCCGCATTATCTGCTGCGGTAATATTGGCATTCTTGATCTGTAAGTTACTGATAGATGCTCCAGTATCAATTACTCCAAATAATCCCTGATCACTGGTTTGCGTATTGGAGATGACAAGGTTGAAAATGGTATGCCCCGCGCCATTTAATGTACCGGAAAATGGTGTACTCGATGTTCCCAGGGGTGTCCAGACACCAATTTCACTCAAATCAATATCGTTTACCAGCACATAATTGCCCGATAAACTCGTATTGCGAATATTATTCAACTGTGCTGCGCTTGAAATTTCTGTTGCTGGAAAAGCCAGGACTGGGGAGACAGAAAACTGTGAAAGAAGAATTGCAATTATTGAAATCAGACCAACGATACTATGACGCGATTTTGCCATGATGTCCACCTTGTTGCTACAAGAAAAAATTGGAGTAAGTATTATGTAATTATAGAATAAATTTAAAATTAGAACAAATAAATATTTTGTTATTATTATATTAATAAATCAGTTAGTAGTATGAAGTCTCGACAAGCCAATTTCTTGATCAAAGGTTGCGAGGAAATCATCCATTAATAACTGACACTTTAATTCTGTCACAGCATGAAAAACCTGCCATGAAATCCATCGTAGATGAAAATTAATCTTCATGATCTTGTAAAAAGCTCTCAATATCGAAAATAAAACTGGAAACCTCATGATCAATTTGATTGGTTAATGCATTCAGATCACTGAAATCCGGTTTATCGACTAAGGTATACTCAATGATCGAATCGGCTCCTTTAATCGATGGAACAATAGAGTATTTATTCCAGTTGTTCTCCCTGATCAAATTCCAGTATCTCTCTTGAATATTTTTGTTATATCCAGCCAGCCAGACTTCAAAGCTACAAGCCTCATGAAGAAAAACAATTGCAATTTTCAGATTTCGCTGTTTCAAAGCTTCAGGAATGACAGAAAAGTAGGTCATATCCATATACCCGTAATAGATATTTCCCGGAATGACATATTTGGGATACTTATTTTTAAAATGGGTCTTTAAATCCATGATGTATTCCATCAATCCCCTGTAGGCTTTTTGTATGATCCCCTTTTTCATCTGTACCTGATATTCCATCATATTTTCATGAAATGATTCCATTCTTGATTCCTCCGTCTCTTCATTAATGGATTGCAAGCATCATTCCATTTCCATCATGTTCAGTTATAAAAGATATACACGAAGAAGATCAACAGAAATTGAATCTAGACATGGTTCATGAGATAATCAAACAGAAGAATAAAAATTAAGTTGGTTTGGTAAAGAGAGACAATATGACGGTAGAGCAAAGAAAGTACTCACACATTGATATCCGAGTTCCAGCGAATAAAAATAGTCTGGTGGCGAAAGCCCTGGATCTGATCAACGATGATGTTGAAATTAAAACCTTATGGCGAGTGATCAATATCAATGCCATTGACCGGCTTGGAATGTCTGATCACGGGGTTGTTCATTTTCAAATCGTATCCAACATTGCAATGCGTCTAGCTCGCATCCTTGACAAGAACAAGGTGGCAATGTCAGTTACACAAAACTATGGTCTCTCATACGACCATGCTGAATTGATCATTCTATTAGCCAGTCTCTTTCATGACCTTGGTATGACCATCAGCCGTGATGGGCATGAGGAATTCAGCTTGATCCTTGCGAATGGTATCCTGCACCGGATTTTGGACTTCTTGTCCGTTGAAGAAAGAACAATCATCACATCAGAGATACTGCATGCCATCATTGCTCACCGGAGCGGTGGAATGCCATACACGATCGAAGCTGGTATTGTACGTGTAGCAGATGCCCTGGATATGAGCGAGGGTCGCTCACGCATCCCTTACCAGGCAGGCAAAATGGATATCCATTCTGTATCTGCTGCGGCGATCAATAAGGTGGATATTCTGGAAGGGACTGATTGCCCCATTCAGATCAACATCTGGATGAACAATAATGCAGGAATTTTTCAGGTGGATGAACTGCTGCGGCGCAAGCTACTTGGATCTGGGATCGAAAAATACGTAACCGTCTGTGCTTATCTTGTTGAAGGAGAAGAAAAACGACTGATTAAAGAGTTCAAAACACCATAGACCAGTTCCAGCATATTATTGAACCTGGTGATTTTGTCGCAAAGAATTTTCCATTATGGATAAAAATTCTCTCCCTGAATTTCGAAAAAATTCGGGGAGAGTGCGGTGGGGGGCTTTTATCTTCAAATTAAAGTAGGCGCTAGACGCAGTTCGTATTGTATATTTCTTTTACTTCCTGCCGCAACACATTATATTTTTCGTAAGCCATATTTATCGTATCTGCATCTGACCCTAATTTGACTATCTCACAAAGCCGTTCATAAAAAGATTGCGGAATGAAATGGAAATTCCGGGTGATCTCTTGCACTCGTTTTCTGCTTGGGAACAACACCTCATTCATTCCATATACCAACTGTAAAAGATTATCGATTGCATCGTCGATCGAGATATGAAAGAACAAAACATCACGCCGGTTGACTGCCCGCAGTAAATCCTCATCGTCATCCAATAAAGCCAACGCACGTTTAAGAACGACAGCTTTTAATTTTGGTGGATAGACATCCAGTATATTCTTGATATTTGTCAGGAAACCATCCTTTTCATGAAGAATCTGAATGTTCTTGAACATTGCCAATCGTCCGGTTGGATAATACCCATTCTCTCTTTTGTATTGTTTACCTTCGATGATCGATGTGTAATCTTGCGTTACATCGGATTCGGTAAAATACATGATCCAGGTATCAATTCCATTGATAAGTAGAAAATCGACATCTCCCCAGTATTTAGAAACCATTACCCTTGTTTTCAGTGAGCCGTTTTCCTTCAAATATGGTGGGTATAGCAATTCGCGAGTTTCAACAGGTGGAATTTCTGAACAATAGACAGAAAGATCAATGTCTCCTTCCGAGCTATTTTGGGGAATCGGGTTGCTGCTCAAACCTATTGCTTTTACAGATTCAACACGAGCGATATTATTTACAAGATCATCTATTGCTTCTTTTATCATAAAGACTCCCATGCATATAAAAATGATGTCCGTCTAGCTGGTATTTACTACAGGTAAGGCTGATAGAGACAATTCTCTTGGTAGATAAAACTCGAAATCAGAATAAACAACGATAACCCATACTACCCATTATATGCGATGACATACTGTTAATTCGCAAAGCAAGAATCGCAATCCATCTTCTCGGTCAATATTTTAGTTTTTGATATCCGCAAATCGAAATTCATAATATTGAAATTTTTGGGCGGGCTGAAAAGAAAGATGCATTGCAAGTTTTTTGGAAGGAATATTTTCATCATCTGTTCCCCAATGGGGTGTTAAGCCACCTTTTAAGCATTCATCAATGAATGCCTGTGCGACAAGCCTTCCATATCCTTTATTTCTTTCTTCCTTTTGATAGGTTTCAATGACGATCTCATGATCAGTTCCTGTAACTGCACAGGAGAAGCAACTGCTGACTATTTGATCATTCTTTACAAGATAAAAGCCAATTCCTTTCTTCATGAAATCATCAAGGGTCGGCCAGAACTCAAGAATACATTCTGATAATTCTTCTATCTCTGCGAACTGGTCTGCCCAATTTTCGATCTTCTTGATCTTTATTTCTTCCCCATTCTGGTTGAGAGGATTTCTTTCTTCTCCATACAACTTTTCATTGAAAATGAAATCTTGCCGATATCCTGTTACAAATTTTTCGTCTTTTAATATTTCAGATAAAGCATTGGAAAAACCGTTGTCATTTACGATAGCTCCAATAAATGTAGTACAACCCTGCTCCAGGTTTATTGGCGCCAGGGTATCCCTGAAAAGCTGTAAAAGTGATCTGTTGAAATCCCCATTTTTACCATCTCCAACAAAATAGAACAGGCAATTGATTGCCCAAACCAATGCAGTTTTTGGGTTTAACGGATCGTCAGCAAAGATCCTTCCCCGGGTATTACACTCGATCACTGACTTTATTACGGTAAAGTAATTTGAATATTCAGTATCAAGCAAGGGAAGGATTCTGGCATATTGGGATGAGTCAAGCTCAACGATCATTGCGGAAAATCCTCCTGAATGAAAAAAATTGATATGTAGAGCCCAATCAATAGGGTTGCTGGCAAAAGAAATTTATTTTCGAATGCTTAGACTAATTTAGTGCAATCTATGTCAGATGGCAATACATATATGATTTACTTTGATCCCCATTTTCCGCCATTATTTAGTGAGGTTGAAAAACTAAAAACTGAATATCCGTTTTCCTTTGCCCATGCCTTGGCGGATGATTCCAGCTCTTCATTTCCACAATTAAAATAATATTCTGCCATTTGCTCATCTCCATAGCTTTCTAGAGCTTGAATTAATGGTTTTATCGTTGTTGGATCTCCGTAAAGAATTATTGTTTTATATACACCAACTGATGATTTCTTCTTAAGATATGGCAATAGTACAGTAGCATCTTCATTATGAAAAGATACAATCAGATTCGAAGCTTTGAATACAAGAGCCGCATCTTCCAGGGCTTCAATCAATGCTTCTTCAGAACTTGGATCATGGATCTCTTCCAGAACCCAAATTGCCTTTTCTTTTACAGTCTCGTTTTCATGTTTTAATAAATCGGAAACAGTGTCAACCGCCGGTTTACCAACTCGTACTAATGCCACATATAAATAATCATTTTCTGGATGTTTTTTTGCAGCCTCAATGAGTGGAATTACTCCAGCTTCTCCAAAATTAGCTAATGCATTAGCTGCTGCTCTGGCTTTGTTCTCATCGTTATCATTGAGAAGTAAAGTTAGTGGCTCAATAGCTCTTTCATCCTTAATATCGCCTAATATTTTAGCAATTCGCCCAACGTCTGCATCTTTTTCATTCAAGTTAAGAAGAAGCGATTCCACTGCAGGGGAGCCGATTCTTATGAGTGCATCTTCAGCGTCGTTTCGTACACTAATTCTTTTGTGATATAAAGCCTGGATTAATTTATCAACATCTTGCGATTTTTCAAGGCTTTTAATGTTTGGCTTTAAAAGCATATCAATTATCAAAATCACACCAATTAAAAGCATTACGCCTAATAGGATCTTAAGGAATTTCTTCATTGCTTTAACCCCTTTCCTGCTATGATTAATTTGTGATTCAATACTCAAGGATTTTCTTGTTCTGAAATTGGAAAATATTGTTTGTAACAGACAGACCAAGTTTTGATTATACAGTACTTTATTAGGGATCAGGAATGTCATAATCAATTTATTCAATCTGTTGAAGTTAATGGATATTTTCTTATTTTGTGCGGATCCAGCAAAGAATATTTGCCAGATCGAATTTCCATACATTCAATGCGGGAAAATTTTGTCTATCACCATCCGACTCTGACGTTACAGATAAATTCTTAGCAATAGCAGGTAATGCTGCACGTGTTCCTGCACAGAATGGAAATCGAAGATTTTTCAAACCATAAAATATCAAACTCGCAATGATTTCCTGAAATAACCAGATCGTATGATACACAATAGCGAAGTGGTTGTGATTCAATATCAGAGCGAATAAGGAATTTCAATGATCGTCGTTAAAAACTCGAGAGCTTATTAGAAATTGCTTATTTATCGGGTTAACACTCAGAGTTGAATTCTTGTGAATTACATTTTCGCGAGCATTAAATAGGTTTCCAATCGACCAGAGAGCACACCATGATTGTTAAGTAAAAAGCTATACCCTCAACGCACCGCGGAATCCTCTGACAGCATAGTAAGAGGATGCACCGTTGTGATACACAAAAACATGATCGTAACGCCGATCGCCAAAGATGGCTCCGCCAAGTTTTCTAATTTCTGGTGGTGTTTTCAACCAGCTGGATGTTTTCGTATCAAACTTTCCAAGGCTTTGCAGCTCTCGATATTGTTCTTCGTTTAAAAGCTCGATACCCATATCATTTGCCATATCAATTGCGTTATCGCCAGGTTTGAACTCTTTCCTTGATTCCAGCGCTTCATGGTCGTAACAAATATTTCTGCGTCCTGCAGGGCTTTCTGCTGAGCAATCAATGAAAATAGTTTCACCTGTTTCCTTGTCATAGCCAACGACATCTGGTTCGCCCCCGGTTCTTTCCATTTCGTTGAGCGACCATAGTTTTTCAGGATTTGCGTCCAGCTTTAGCTGTACTTTCGCCCATTCAATACCTTCATGGCGATTCGTGTTTTTCTCAAAACGGTTTCTTAAAGTTTTAAGCAGGTCTTCACGTTGTTCTGGTGAAATCTCTCTTTTTGTATCCATGATCGAGCTCCTTAAAAAGCATCCACTTTTTTATTACAGTAGAGCACATATCAGCTTATTTTCATTATACCTATGGAAAGAGGTAAAGGTCAGCCTTATTTATGCCCGATCTACCGGCTGCAACCAATCTTTTATTTTGATGTTGGTAAAACTTTTACCTCATTTCTTGGAAGGATCGGGTTTTCCCACATCCAATTATGGTGAGCGGTGATTGATTTGGCATCCAGGTGCGGTCTATCCCTGGTTGTGTGCCCGTCTTTCACGATCACCACTTCGTAGTTACTGCTGGCAGCAGCACAGATGTTGGTATCTATGCAATAATCAGTAGCACAGCCAGTTATGATTAACGTTTGCATGCCATGTTGTTCGAGAAGATCAACCAACTCGGTTTCATAATGTTCAACTTTACACTTCCTGTCATTATACATACCACCCAATGCAATTAGACATACCCATTACTGTAAGGGCATTCGATCTGATCTACCTGATCCCAGAAGCAGCGAATTGTTTACCTGGTTCGGGAAGACCGGATAGATTTTTTACAGGCAAGATACCATTATTAAGTATGAATACAAGGAGAGTCGCGTTTGAAAACAATTATCAGGGTTGTATCATGCACTAGGAACTAAATCTTAATCTGAATACTATGGCATTACTCAAGAGGTGGTTGCGAAAATGGAAATTTATTTAGATCGCTAGCAGGAGGATAAGTGCGATGAATGGACTAACCAGGAAAGGTAAAGGCGTGAACAATATTATAAACTATACAGAATTCGTATTGCCTAGTATTCCGCTTCGATAAGTGCAATGGATTTGAGTGCATGCTTCACTGGGCAGCTTGATATCCTATTGAGTTAGTTGTTAGGCTGGAACTGTGCCAATTGTTGCCCAGGGAAAGCTACCACTCAACTTCAACAAATCAAAGTTTTCCTCCCACAGTTCTAACACTCTATCAGTGAATTTCCAGGGTTGAACTTTAAGAAAAGGACAGCCATTGGATGATATCGAGTGCCATTGCGGGATACGTATGATGAAATCCCCATGGGGGTAGTTCTTTGCCCTGAAGAGGCATCCCTTGATGAAGCATCCCATCCCGAATTACTTTCCAAAAGACTTCGGCTGTTGTTTCATCAACGTTGAAATCTTTACTTAATTGATTTATTTTTGAAACTTTAACAGTCTTCTTGCCTTGGGAAATCAATGCAGCTGTTACGTATCGCTCATATAAAAAACATGCTGTTGCGAGAGCGATAAAACCACCTTGACCTAATGGCATTGCTTCGAGTGCGTGTAGCGGTTCAACATACCATAGTATAAAGCAATCTAGATCTTTCGTCATTTTTATCACCTCTTGTGTCTTCAAGATTTGATTTACAAGCATGTAGGTAGGGTTTACAAAATGAAAAATAAATTGGAGCAAACCTATTTTTACCTGATAGGTCATATAAAATGCTTGAAAATGGTGTAGATCCTGTCAGGTAAAAGTGATATTTGTTTACCCCACTTTTTATCTAGAATATTAACCTTTAGGAAATTGCCTCATAATAAGTGGTGTTTCTTTGTATCGTTTGACCAGTAGCCTGCTCAGCAATATTGATTAGTTTATCTACGATTTCTTTGGCTAATACACGGAGACGTTCAGTATCTTCAAGATTAGCAATTGATCGATCGATTATTCCATGTGAGATATTATTGCGAAAATTATATAGCTCTTCAAACCCAGGAAATTCGGTTTTAAGTTTCTCATACAATTCCTTAATTCCTTTTCTGGAAGTTAATTTTGGTTGGGCAATGAAGGAATTATAAAACCAGGCCATTTTATCTTGTAAACCAGGGTGCTCCTTCTTTAAGAAATTAATCATTTCTTGTTCTTTACCTAATTTATCAATGATTTGATTTAGATTTGCTTCTATAAAAAAGCTAGCAAATAATAAGGCAACAGTACAATCTGAAATTTCAGTAAGCTGATTACCCTTTTTTGCTCGGTCTAATGCTTGGTAACTAATCCCAATCAAAATGGAAGCATCTTTACTTATTTCTGGCATTTCTTTCTTTTTCTAGATATTTACCTTATTTGGAGGATATGGATTGTTGAATAAAGATACCCGTTGATTTTTGGGCATTGACCTGAATTATTAGCAAGGTTCTCTTTTTAATTTAGAAAAGATCTTTAATTTTTGCGGACCCTCAGTATTATATACATGCTGTGTTGATCAATATTATTCTTCACGATTTTTATGGGTTTCAAATAGAAATATTGCCAAAGTAGTTGCTACACCTGCTGCAAGTTTTGCATGTCGAGATGATAATCCTTTTGCCTTTGCAGATTTTCCATGACCTGTACCATATGAATTTCTTAATTCTGCTAAGCCCTGTGTGACGGTAGCTAAATTACTTAATAATCTTTTGATTGTATCTGAAGCCTTTATAGTTTCGGGAATATCATCGGGTGATAACTTTAATTGTCTATAAGTTTCTTTAACTATTTTTGTCAGTTCCCAATTATCATTAAATTCAATGCCACGTTCTTGCAAAATCGTTTTACAACAAGTTTCGACAAGTTCTTTAGATGTGCCAATTGCTAAGTCGGGATCATTAGGAATTGCAGCTTCAATTCTATTAATTTGGTGACTCAAATATTCAGCAGTAAATACATCATTACTTTTAGCTAATTTAACACCAATTGGCATACTTTCAAGTTTTTGTTTGCCGGCATATATTGGATACCCTGAAATTCTTGCTATTTCGACTATCTCGTACCCATCTTCTGTTAAATATTTATTAAACCATTGAAGCAATTGCTCTACTTCTTGTGAGTCGTCCCTTACCACTGGGTGGATCATTTCACACAAAAAACTTAAGAATAATTCATCATCACATTGTAAAAGATTGAACCTGCTGTCAAAAAAAATCCAATCGTTTTCCCAATCATTAGGATTATTTATTCTATGCTGCCAAATATCTCCCGCTGCATTCTTAAAACGCCCATCAAATGAAGGCATAATTTTTAAATCAAAAATTCTTCCAAGAAAATCAGGTTCATTAAGTCTCCCTGACCAATTGATATTTTGGAAACGAAGAACATCAAAAATATTGCGACGAGTGATTTCAGTAATCATGTTTTTTTATATAATTACCAAACTATTACTAATTATTAGGGTCATTAATAATTTGTGACCTAACCTATTTGTTCGCTGTGTTTTAATAACTATAAGAGAACTTTACTTTTCCAACCCTTAAATACATCCCACTCTTAAATAAAATTATATGTTAAATTTGAATTTCGATAACATCCTGCGAGCAATTGGTTGAATCAACGGGTTTCCTTTGATAAAATGAAATACTTACTACCGTTAGTATTTTTTAAAATTTATGGAATTCTATTTTTAATTGGAGAGGGGATTCGGAAATTCAAATGAAAAAGAACATAGCTCTTTTTTGGCTTATTCCAATCATCATTATCCTGGCTGCTTTTGCATCAATTGTCGGTCTGTTGAGTCACGAGGGAATTGGTCCTCACGATTTCATTAATGTTCATGGTCAATCGGTACAGATGGATGGTCGAGGCATCTACCAGTACGATTCTCTCCTTGTTGCGGCTGGCTTTCGAGGAACAGATGCTGTAACGCTGCTTTTATTGATCCCATTTTTGTTGATCACCTTTATCGCTTACGTCAGGGGCTCTGATAAAGGCGGTATTTTAATGCTTGGAGCACTCTTAGCCTTCTTATATAAAGGCGCTTCGATGACCTTCGCTGCTGCCTTTAATTCATTGTTTTTAGTTTATGCAGCATTATTTTCAACCAGTCTTTTTGCCGTGATATTGGTTATGACCTCCATTGATAGTGGCGCACTAAGCAAAAGGATAAAACCTGGATTCTCTCATAAAGCAACTGCTATTTTTTTATTTATCGCAGGGATTGGAACCCTTTTTATTTGGATGAGTGAAATTTTACCTTCCATGTTTAGTGGAAATGCCCCAGAAATACTAGGACCTTACACGACATTATTTACACATGGCTTTGATTCAGCGGTCATCACTCCAGCATGTATCATCGCAGGTGTCAATTTGCTAAAGAAACGCCCTCTTGGTTACTTACTGGCTGCTCCAATGCTTCTCCTCTGCACTCAGATCGGGTTAGTAGTGATTGGACAGACAGTTTATCAATCCCTGGCTGGTTTTGTTTTTCCAATTGGAACCTACATTGGTTTGATCGGTTCCTGGGTTGTCATGGGCACATTCGCAACTTGCCTCGCCATCTCATTCTTACGACATGTTTCTGCTTGATATTGGATCAATCAACCGGTGCTTTTCACTCTTTCGCCCCGTATCGGATCAATAGATCCTCTATTTCCGTTATTTCCTTTGTTGCTGCTCATAGTTTATCCAGATATGAAGCGGAAAATCGTTTATTCTGTCCAACCCGGAGTGTCACAGGAATTGACATCTCCAGACTGTATACCATCCATAAAAGCTGCCTGGCGCTGTTCAGATGATCCATGAGTCCATGACTCGGGAGAGATATAACCCTGTGTCTCTCGTTGAATTCGGTCATCGCCCACTGCCGCTGCGGCATCCAGGCTTTGTGCGATTTCCTCGTTTGTGGGCGCTGTCAGATATCCGGTTTCTGCAGCGTGGTATGCCCAGACGCCAGCAAGGCAGTCTGCTTGAAGCTCAATGAACACTGACATGCTTTGCGGACCCGTGGACCTTCCACTGGTCTGGTCGAGTAAACCGAGAAGGTTTTGAATATGATGCCCATATTCATGAGCTAAAACGTATGCTTCCGCGAATGGACCACCTTCAGCTCCAAAGCGGGATTTCAGCTCTTCAAAGAAAGACAGGTCCAGATAGACCATCTGGTCACGCTGGCAATAAAAAGGTCCGGATGCTGCAGAAGCATAACCACACGCCGCCTCCGTTGCTCCACTGAACAGCACTGTTTGCGCCTGGGTATATTGCACATCATGGTTGGCAAATTCTGTGGACCAATAATCCTGGATACTGTTAACATAACCCACGATACGGCAGTCTTCTCTGGTGTTAGCGTCGGCGCCTGTCTGACATTCTGTCTGAAGATCGCTGATTTCGCCTAAGGTTTGATCGGATGCCGGCAATTCAGTTGGTACGAGTTCTGACAGGTTGTTTGGATTTACTCCCAGGAGCAGTGCAACTACAAGAATAATCAGCCCCAGACCGCCACCACCAAATGCCACTGTTCGCCCAACACGTCGGCCACGGCGATCCTGAACCTGTGAGGGATCAAGACGAGATTTTTCATTAAACGGCATAAGGGTGCTCTCCTTCCTGCTAAAACCTTCATAGCACGTTCGTCAATTTAAATTGTAACGCTTTTTCAGCTTTATTTTTCCACCTGGTGTTCATTATCAGAGTTATAGATTTTCTACTGTATTTTTGTTTAAACGATCGTTTTTGATCCATTATCAGAATCAATTTTGGTATTTGAGATAAGCTTTCTCAATCGGACGGAAGCCCTGGGGAAAAGGGAATTCAACACTGCCCAGGTATAAGCAGTTATCAGATAAAGCTATTTCGTAAAAAACATGATCTGATTTTTTAATGGAATGGAATCACGAATTTCGACTGTATTCTCATTCTTTATGACGGAATACTGTGAAAAAATGATTGGCAATCCTTTTGATTTTCGAAAATCCAAATCATCCATTGCTTGAAGGTGAAGATGTGGCATTGTGGAATTACCCGAATGTCCCAGTTTGCCGATCACCGTTGAACCATCTACACTTTGTCCGGGTTTTACCACGATAGAATTCTTTTGCAGGTGAGCCAATACGATATATTCCAGATTATCGGTTTTTATGATGACGCTGTTTCCCAACAGGTATTTTGGGTCGACTAAATTGTCATTATATGATTGCGTGATTTCTACCGCATAGCGAAGATCATCGACAACGTTCACCGGATTTCGCTCATCTATGCCATCAACCACTTGAACAACAACGCCTTTTACGGGGGAATAGATATCAATCCCCCATCCGTAAAAATCTGATAGAGGTAATCCTTTCGTCATATACGTGAAAAAGCTGGAACGGTAAGGCTTTTGAGATTTTGCGTTGTTGTCTACAATCACAAAGTCGATCGCGTATTCAACGCCGTATTTATCTATCCCATGGCTTGGGATTTTGCTGCCAGGAGTATTCGGGCAAATAAAAAAAGCATGAACCGGAATTTGCAGCAGCACAGGGTTTTTCATTAATTTTTTACCCAATTTAAAACCAATCTCGAATCTTGAATGGGCTTTTGTGTAGATGAACCCACTGCATTTTTACTGTCAAAAAAGTTTGTCTTGCGGTAATGATACCTGTTTATTCCAGGTAAAAACCTGCAAACCAATCATAAAAAAGGTTATAGATCAAAAAGAATCAGAATTAAATGCCTGTGAATGTGCACTTCCCTCCAGAGTAAGGAAATTCTCGGCCAGATTCTTGATGGTATCTGCTTTATGTTTTATTGGGCTGCTCGCTATCTGCTATAACAGTATCCTTCTTGAACACATAGATTGACCACCCAATTGTTTCCCGACCCCACTTCAAGTAGTTTGTCCGATTCTCCCCTACTCGCTTCAATACCTCTCCCACGTCAGGATCATCCGGATGGTCGCCTGCCCATTCTGTCGCTGCATACCACTGCAACCCCTCATATCTGTCCCAATCATCGGGGTTACTTACCAATGTGTAGACCAACTCCAACCCAAGCTCTTTTCCTGCTTCTGCATTCTCGTAGTGCATACCAAACGAGCTCCGTTTTTCTCCGATGGCTTCCAGATACTCTGCCGCTGGTTCTTGTCGCCAGTATGGCTCCCCTACCACCACCCAGCTTCCGGGGGCTGCCATCTCTTTCAGTGCCTTAAGCGTTTCTTTATGACCACCATAGATCCAGCTCGCTCCAATGCAGGCTACCAGATTAAAGCTCTCCGGCTTTTCCGGCTTATAATTCGCCCCATCCATCTCCAAGAACGTTAAATGAGCACCTGGAACGCGTTCTTTGCACTTTTTCTCTGCGTCCGAAATATGGTACGGTGAGAGATCAACCCCTATTCCTTCAATCTCGTACCGTTCTGCCAGACGGATGATGAACTCTCCCTTACCTGTGGCGATCTCAAGCACATGTGCTCCGGGCTCCAGGCGCAATAAAGCGATGAGTTCCTCAAATTTCTCAATACTCATCGGGTTACAGATAACGTGTTCTCGATGTGTGATGTCATAGTACTTCCATTGGTCCATCTTCAACCTCCTGTCAAGCGAGCAGAGCAACAGTTTGGATTATTTATGTACGAGCAGCACGAATTCGTTTTACTTGTCTCACATTGTAATTATATAGATAACCTCTCAGGTATGCATCACCGGCCGGAGCTTGCATCCGTATATGATACTTTCTCCACCTTTGGGATGTGAAGATAGTTATCTACTGGTGTGCGTTATACCCTTGCAAGGAACAGACTTGCATGTGAGCAGGACTACCCGTTAATTGCACACTTTTTTTGTCTTATGCTTTTATTCAATAACTACTGACTATAGATTAATAACAGTGTTCTCACCAAAGACCATAGATTGGTCCTGTAAAAAAGAAAATGATTACCCCGATGGAATTGTAGAAGCCATGTGCTAGAATGGTAGCCCATAAGTTATTTATAAATTTTAGTTTCAGCCAACTATAAAACAGAGCATCGATAGTAGTTGCAACTACACCGACGATGCCCTGCTCAGTATGAGCCAGACCGAACAACAGGCTTGAAATCCCGACTGTGAGTAAGATCCCAGGTATGTTGCTGCCAAATAAATTAGTGAGTAATTTCTGAAAATAGCCGCGATAAACGATTTCTTCGCCCAGAGCAGCCAGAGTCCAGGAAAGCACCAAAAGAAGAGCCAATTGGTCTGTGTTTCCCTTGAGATTGGCAAAACTACTGTAATCGATGGTTGTGCCAGTTAGCCGATTCATGATCGGTAAAACCACGCCGACATCAAATAGTTGCAGGAAAATAACACCGACGAAGGCAAAGCCAATTATGCGCGCCCAAGATTGAGGGCGTTTAAATCCCAATGAACGTATGTTCTCGCGGCGGATGAGTAACGATATAACAATCATGCCTAAAACAACTATTGTTGGGATGAAAAGGTCGAGCAGAATTACCACCGCTGCAATAACAAGTTCAACAATCGTGATAATTTTCCAGATAGTTTTGTTGTCCATTTTTCTCCTTTTCAAAGCAATCGTATTTTCAATTGTAGATTATCGATTGAACGGAGATGCCCAATGATCAATTATTGGGAATATTGATCGTTTGTAACTGGTCTACGCCATGTATCCCTTCAGGAATCATCTAACTGTAAGAACGCTATAATTATCCAACCCTTAAAGTACATACCACTCTGGTAAAAAATTATACAATAACGAACAGTGAATATCGCCAAAATTACAAAAAGCGCCTTCCGGTGATGGAAGACGACTGATATTCATAAAACAAATGCCCCAGACCCTTATTACGGATGAGATTTAGCGACTCAAGGGGGTGCTGTGCATAGCTCTACATACGATTCAGTATGCGGTGAGGAGGGTAGAGTATTAGTCTACTGGTCCAGGTTTATGGTTGGTTGTGATGGGAGCGGGTGAGGGTTCTGCGTCAGTGTGGTAAAAAACTCAAATATCGAAAACATTGCACGCCGCAAAGCGGCGTCCCATACGTAGAATACACGCTTTGTAAGGATACATTTTTGCTTTCATAGCTTAATGCTTTTCCGAAGCCTAGCCTTTGCCTCTTCTGATTCTATTTCCTTTCAATTTTTTCCGCTTTCAGGCAAAAGAAGATTAATACTGGTATTCTGATTTTTTTCTATGGCATCCAGACGATCTTGTTAATGTAGTTATAGGACTCTGGAAATTCGATGGGCACGTCCCTGACTTTGTCGGTGGTAAAGTCCAGGATCTTGATTGTAAGACCCTCTTCAAAAAAAGTGCTTACCGCAAAAATGAACGATTCTGCGTCAAGCGAGAACCCACCGTTCATAATGGCTTCCCTATAAGCAGTATACATAGCAAAACTCTCTGAGATTTCTTCCTTGATAACCTCTGTCAGATTAAATTGATCGATATATTTTCCATCACCAGAGAATAAGTAAAGAGTGTAATCATTCTCTAATGTATTTTGGAATTCCATCATCCATCGGACGTATTTTGAAGCGTCTGCTGACCAAACCTTCCGTGGATAAATGTTACTCCACCGAACCGGGTCTACCTCTTGCGGGATTCCGGTTTCAATGATTTCTTCAATATTCTTGGTGATCTCGCCATCCAGTGAGGTCCATTTTTTTTGGAAACTGGGGAAATCATACCAGGTGAATCCACCATCTACAACGAACGGATCGCCAATTATAGCCTGCCCTTCTGTCTGGGTGAGCTGCTTGATTTCTTTTCCAGGTTCATACAAGTAAATCTGTATCTTTCCATTTATTTCCTGGGGAAAGAGAATACTGTTGGTTTCTTCCAACCAGATGAGATCGATATAAACATAGTTCGAGCTGATCAATTCAGGTGATCTCCCGTCAATATTCGTCAACACCAATTCTTCCCCATGGTAATCGTTATTCGGGTCCCGGTACACAAGCATTTTTAACCCGTCAGAAGAAACGTCAATTAAGTGGTAACCCGTCATGATGAGGTCAACCTTCCCGCTGTGGGTGTTGACCTTGAAGATTTTCGGTTCAGCACCGTAGTATAAACTTGCCTCGATCATGATCTCTTCCGACCCGCCCAACGGTGTGGGTGTCGGGCTGGGGGGGATCGTGGGGGTCGGTGTTGGGGTAAGCGTGGAGGTAGCTGTAAGAGTTGGTGTGGAGGTCGCTGTCGGTGTTGGCGTGATGGTTGCCGTTGGGGTAAAGGTTGGACCTAGCACCTGCCCAGGTTGGCAGGCAGTGATGCTAAGTATAAATATAAAGTTTATTGCGATAAATAAACCCCGTTTCATACTCCCTCCCTTGGAAAAATTTACCCACATCTAGGAGTGTGGGTTCGATTTTGAACCCACCGCTTTAATAAAGTTAATTATACGTTCCAATATAAAACACACCCCCCATCTCTGGAAGGCGTTAACCATATCAAGAAAGCCTTATTCCTGCATCACAGGTCTGAATTTACGACCGAAGGGGGTGCTGTGCCCACCCGTACTAACGACTCAGTCTGCGCGGGCGAAGTTAAGGTTATTGAATAATTTATATGTGGCTTTTAGATGTGATCAGTATGTCACACATTCCGGAGATGGGTTGTGTTGACTGGTTATTGGACAATCGGAAACAAGCCGGATTATAGCTGTTTTCTAACAAGGAAAAAAACATAGCGCCGCAAGGTCTTGAAATGAGCTGGATTAGATATTATAAATTTAAATATCAGTGTAGCGTTGAATAATTAAATGAATTGGAGGTATGTTGAATCGGTATATTAAAGAGTATAAATGGTCGAATGTTTTCACAATGATCCGTAACTTAAGATCAAAACCTCGCATCTGCTCTGATGACTTTAGCCATCGCCTTGTAGTGATTACTGGAGCTACTTCTGGGATTGGTCTGGCTACTGCAGAAAAATATGCCGCGCACAAAGCTGATCTCTTGTTTGTCAATCGGAATGAACAAAAAACAAAAATTCTCTGTGAAGCATTAAAAAATGAATACAACGTGAATTGCAACTATATCCTGGCTGACTTTGCAAAGTTGACTGACATTCATTCGGCGGCAGAAGCATTATTTCATCTAGATAGAAGTATTGATGTCCTGATCCATAACGCGGGTATTTTTAACACCACCAGGATTCTAACTGCAGACCACCTGGAAGCAGTATTTCAAATCAATTACCTGAGCACTTTTATTTTGAATTATTCCCTCAGAGAGAAATTTAAGAATCAGGCAAGCGGGCGTATCTTATTTGTTAATTCTGAAGCCTATCGGTTTGCTGCGTTTGGCCTGCACCTGGATGATCTCTCGTGGAATAAGCATCATTATTCAGGAATTAAAGGCTATGGATCAGCAAAACTGGCCCAATTACTTTCTATGTTGAAATTTAATGAGTTCTTCAAGGGAAGTGGTGTCACAATAAACGCCATGCATCCCGGCAACGTGAAAACTAATAGCGGACAAAATAATGGAAGATTTTATAAGTATTACAAAAAACTGCTTCTAGATCGCAATTCTCAGCCAATGAATTTTGCTACTGATGCACTTCATTATCTGGGTGTATCTAATGAAGTAAGAACTTCTTCTGGAAAATTCTACAACCTGACCACCGAGGAAGAACCCGCACCTCCAGCGCTGGATATGGTGGCTGCTGAAAAATTATGGGAGATAAGTTTAGAATTAGGTGGATTTTATGAAAAAAAATACTGAGAAAATCATTATCGTAGGCGCAGGGATGGCAGGGCTGACAGCAGGGGCGTACCTGACGAAAGCAGGGTATGATGTGCAGATACTGGAGAAAAATGAAAGAACCGGGGGTCTACTTGGAACGATAAACAAGAATGGCTTCTACTTTGACACTGGCCCAAGAGCATTGATCAACTCGGGCATTGTGAAGCCAATCCTGAAAGAGCTTGGAATAGACATGGAGTGTCTTGAAAATAAAATCTCAATCGGTATCGAAGATAAGCTCTTTAAAGTAGCTTCGTTCAATGATCTGCATGAGTATAAGCGAATATTAACGGAGCTATATCCGGATAACCAAGAAGACGTTAAAAAGATTATCAACGCAGCGAATGAATTATCTGAATACACTAAGACCATTTATGAGTTTGACAACCCTTATTTCGGTGATCAATTCAGTAATAAGGAATACGTTATAAAAAGACTTTTACCTTGGACATTTAAATTTCTGCAGGCTTTGAGAAAATTTAACCAGTATAAGATGCCGATGGAAGATTTTTTACATCAGTTAACTGGGAATCAATCCCTCATAGACATTCTGACCCAACACTTCTTTAGAAACATGCCGACCTATTTTGTTTTGGGATACTTTTATGTTTACCTGGATTATTTTTACCCAAAGGGGGGTACAGGCGCTATTAAGGATCTGCTGACGGAGAAGGTTTACCAGGGGGGAGGGCAAATCAACCTGAATAAACTGGTCACACGGATCATTCCAGCGGAATCGAAAATCGTTGATGCAGAAGGTACTGAATATCACTATGACCATTTGATTTGGGCAGCAGATTTGAAGGCGTTTTATTACAACCTAGATCCAACCGGTTTGGATGCCCAAACTATCCGTACGTTTGAATTTGAGAAGCAAAGGGTTCTCTCTTCAAAAGGGGCGGAGTCTGTCTTTATATTGAATTTTGGTGTCAATCGCTTGCCTTCCTATTTTAAAGATCATGGCGGGGCGCACCTGTTCTTTACTCCCTCAAAACAAGGATTGGGAGAAACGAACAGATCGGAGCGGGTAAACCTCATCGAAAATTTCGACCAGATATCAAAAACTGAAGTGATTAAATGGCTTGAAAGCTATTGTGATCTGACTACCTATGAAATCTCCATCCCAGTTCTAAGAGATAATTCTCTGGCACCAGAAGGGCAAACCGGTGTGATGGTTAGTTGTCTTTTTGATTATCAGTTGATGAAAAATGTTGAAAACGCTGGCTGGTATGATGAATTCAAGGAACGACTGGAAAAACGAATATTAAGTATTTTGTCAAACACAATATTCAAGGACATTGAAAAAGATGTCCTTTTTAGTTTCTCTTCGACTCCGTTGACAATTAACTATATTTCCGGTAACTCTGAAGGTGCAATTACTGGATGGTCTTTCGAGGCTGAACCACCTGTTATCTATAAGCTCACAGATGTTGGAAAATCTGTTTTTACTTCAATCCCGAATGTATATAAAGCCGGGTTATGGGCTTATGCTCCTGCTGGTGTACCCATTGCTATGTTGACCGCCTGGCATGCCTATCAAAAAATTCTCAAGAAATCAAAGGTAAAAAGCAGATGATGAAAATCTTGCTCTTGGGTTTCATCCTTTTGGAGTTTTCAAATGTCGTGGCATTGTACTTCTTTCCGGGATCAAAAAGAGCGAATGCGGTAGGAGTTTTCTCTGCCTGGGAGAAATCCAAGCAATTCCCTGAGATTCATGACCTCATGCGTTACCTGGTTTATTGGGTAGCGGGGACAAAATTAATCTTTCTTTTTCTGCTGGGACTGATTGTGGTATTCGCTGATCAAAATTTACAGCGTTGGGGTCTGGTAGCGCTGGGTCTTGCAACCCTTACCTTCTACTGGCGGATGTTCCCGTTGGCACGCAAGATGGATCGGGAGGGTCAGGTCCAGCCGAAAAATTACTCTCTCATACTGGGGGGTATGATCCTCGCGCTGATTTTGCTCTTTTTTCTGGTTGCATCAATCGGGATGAAAATTTAAATACCATATCAATCTTTTAAAGAACGATAAAAACCACCTTCCAGGCTATGCGGAAAGCGGTTCTAACAAAGCTGCTGGGTTAGGTACTGGTTGTACTGAAAATGCCCGGGGGGGGGGTGAATCCTCTAATTTTAGCCGGACGCATCTCTCCATTACTCGCTGTGTTGGAAGGGTGTTATCGGATAACCGACATGGTTTTTCATTTCTAATAAATTATATTTGGTTTTTTCCAACTTAACAAAAAACACTCTCCAAGATTGGAGGCGCTTAAAAATTCGAAGATCCCGGGTGTTATGCTCGAACTGCCGATCTGAACTTATACCTGTACATTCGACTCGGTCCGCGGGGGAGCGGTGAAAGTGACAAGCTAACAGCTGGCGTGGACTCTGCCTGGAAACAGAAAAAACTCGAAGCGAGAAAAATGCTCGAAAATGCCGCACGCTGCGAAGCGGCAGTCCCACACGTCAGGTGCACGCTTTGTTGGGTGCATTTATTGGGGAACGAACTTTGAACTGATGGTATGACTTGAATTCTCTTGCATCCTGCCTGATTTTAATCCGTTTGAAATGAATTCTTGAATTATGATTGGTTAGGGGTTTTGAAAATCTGCATTAGAGCCAAGTATCCACCTAACGCAACCATTAATCCAAATCCTGTTGCAATAATATCGTCTATGTCAATAGGATATCCCCATAATTTGAATTGTGCAATTTCCCATACCGATAGACTTAAAAATGCAATCACAATTGCCAAAGCAAAGTAGATTAGATGTTTTGCATTTCCAAGTTCAATATGTAAAAAGCGTATTATAAATATATAGATTAAAAACGGTAAGGAGAGTGCCGCACCAAAATTCGGAAGTATTCCAAAAATAAAAACAATGCTTGAAGGGAATATTCCCAAATGGGGTCTCACTAGACGAGTTAAAAGGACCAATGCCATCCCGCTTATAATGAAAACTTCAACCCTTCGTGTTTGATGTGGTGTCATATTTTCTGGTTTTTCATTTTTATGCACTTCATGCCAGTTATAGATGATTATCGAACAAAGCCGCCGAACGGTTTGCGTTACCTGCTTACGGGCGATACTTAATTCTAATTTGTTGCTGCATGTTTCAATTATACAAATGACCTGTATACCTGTATCTACGTAAAATAACCCCCCCTCCATTTTTGAAAGCACTTCAACCCACATATTTTAAATTACCCCCACATCACCGGTCTAAACTTACGATCGAAGGGAGTGCTATGCATAAACACCTGCCCTGATGCTTCAGGGTACATCCAACTCGGTCCGCGATGGAGAGGTGAAAGTGACAATCTAACGGCGGGCGTGGACTCTGTCTGGAAAAAGAATAAACTCGAAACGAGGAAAATGCTTGAAAATGCTGCACGCGGCGAAGCGGCAGTCCCACACGTCAGGTTCACGCTGTGTTGGGCAGCGTGGACGCAGACAAGGTGTCATCTATTTATTCCATTGCCTTTCCAAGTTGGTAATGGAAAATGCCTGAAGCTTTGGCTAGCAGTGGAATGTAACGAATCCATTGTGAATGAGCCAAACGTGGCTCAGGGCGACTGAAATAATACCACTCGTCGAGTAGGGAGATGCCATTTCCCCACTTTTCAATGTCACTGCCATGTCTCAGACCCCAGTGATAACGAGCGCCAATTTTTGTGCGGGCGATTCTGATGTTGTTCAACCAAATTAAGTACGGCGAAAACGCATCAAAGACTAATTCCGCACCTTGGAATTGATCCCGCAAAGTTAGGAATAATGACTTAACCTGTGCTTCTTCAAAATACATAAAAACACCTTCAGCCAAGAAGAGAAAAGGGCGATGGCGATGAATGCTGACCTTGTCTAGCCACGAGCTGTCGAAAACTGAACCACTGAGGAAATGATAACGTCCTCCTTCGTTGCCAATGAGTTTCTGACGCAGTTCAATGACTTCTGGCAAATCAAGATCATACCAGTCTACTGTGCCATTATCTACACGTTCAAAGCGCGAGTCGAGTCCACAACCAATATGGACTACAACTGCGTCTGGGTGGCGATTAAGAAAATTTCGCGTATAACGGTCGAATTCACGATTGCGTAATACAAGCCCCACCTTATCGTCTTCATCAACCCTCATCTTGGCGATCCACGATGCGTCAGGATTCAGCTTTTCGATCAACTCCACAGCTTTATCGTCTTTGATCAAGGCATCAGGAAGCCGCGATTCCATTGCTCGAATATAGAGTGGGAGGAGCAACGTTTCCGCTACCCCACTCAGGTTTTGATTAGCCACCTCGGGCATGTTCATTCTCCCTGTAATCCAGGCTAATTTGTCTGCCCAACTATTTTTTATCCAGTCACCTGTATGAAACGCAGATTAGTTTTCTGATACGATCATTTGGCTATATGATAAATTAAATACTTCAATTATTATAGATCGTTAACAAAAAGGTCAGCGTAAAATGTCCCAACCAACTCAGGACAAAGAATTCCTTGAACAAATACGTAACCAATTTCATGTCAAACCATATATTCCATAAGTATATAAACCAGAAACGCCTTCCAGAGATGGAAGGTGTTAACTGTTTCAAGAAAACCTTAAGCCTGCATCACCGGTCTAAACTTATTCCCTTACATCCGACTCGGTCCACGAAACTGAAGTAATAGTGGTTTTCGAAGTGTGAGTTATCTGTGTAGGTGGACTGAGATTTTAATTAAAGGTAGAAAAACCCAAAGCTAAAAAACTCAAAAATAGCTACGAATCCCACCAGTAGGCTGAATGCTTTGTTAGTCCGTCTTTAAATCTTATCAAGAAGCCAGCTATGAACATCAGGAATGCGATTTGCTTTGAGAGTAAGATGACCATCTTCTGGCAGTAGTTGAAAATCAACATTGGGGATTGCGTTGGCTAACCATTTTCCATGAGAAAACGGTACTATTTGATCCTGCACGCCCTGCATTATCATGACAGGAATTTTGATTTGATTTAATTCAAAGCCCCATGCATTAACAAAAGCCAGGTCATCGTCAATCCAACCGTCTCTGTGTTGTTGAATGCCTTCACGGATGCAGTCAAGCGTATAGCCCGCAAATTCTTCTGTAAGTACTGCCGCATCAACAGAACTCAAAAGCGAACGAAATGTTTGGACAACAGTTGCGGGGGTGAAATCCAACATTGCTGGTGTCGTCTCTTCTACATACTGTTCCAATGCTTGGCGACCTTTAAGTGCTGCACCAAACTCAGCAATGTTATCTTCGCCCATACCAGCAAGCCAATCCAATCCCTCAGCTTGATAAGGCGCAGGTGATGCGAGAGCCGCTGCCGCTACGACTAGATGTGGTAATAAGGCTGCGCAAGCCAAAGCATGTGGGCCTCCTCCCGATACTCCCCAAACTAATAATTGACTTAAATTCAGTTTCTTTGCAATAGCCGCAACGTCATCGGCAACATTTGCGACTGTACGACCGGGTTGAGGTGTAGAACTTCCATAGCCAGGACGTTCATAACTGATTAAATGAATACCGCGCTCCTCTGCGTCTTTAATCCAAGGCTGGTAAAGAAGCCGTGAACCTGGCGTTCCGTGATGAATAAGGACAGGTGTTCCATCGAGCAACCCTGCTTCGATTACATGAAGATTGCGTCCATCCTTTGCTGAAATGATATGACTGGTTTCCATATGAATCTTTTCCTCTCATTTAGGGAACCGACTGACTGTTTTTGCCGCTTACTAAGTAATGCCATGTATAAAAATACTAAGGAAGTTTAACTCCTAATTGTTCTAGTATTCCTGTTAAACCGCCTCCATGTACCGTTTCTTCACCGTAGAAGGTAATCTTATCTCCTGCTATTCCAAATGTGTAAATGCTTTTCGGAAGTTTAAAAGATTTACCCGTCGGGGGTAACAGTATGGGTATTCCAACAGCATTGAGATCCAGAATGCCTTTATGGGTGCCTGTTTCTTGCCCAGAGCAATTGACCAGATCTCTTTTTTCTATAAAATCAGCAAAGCCAAAAGAATGGTCTGGGAATGCTGCGAAAAAAATCTGAAGATAACCAAGGGCTTGTTGTTTGTTGAGATCTCGCGATGCGCCCTTTGCTCTGAAATCATCTGCCATTAATGCTTGCAATCCTTTAATGTCTCCCACTTCAAGCAAATTGGCAAATATCTTAGCGGTTTCAAGGTTACTCATTTTTCTCCTTTCCTGAATAATGTTAAAGCTTGGAGATTAAGCTATCTTTCTCTTTGTATTAATAATATAGTACATCTAACTACCTGAATAATTAAGTTGTTTTCTGCGAAATGTGAGGGGGCTGACGGATAATTATTTGGATTCCTAATACGCTGAAATTATTCCATAGAAGTAAAAACGCCTTCCATCTAAGCACTTTGTGTGCATCGCAGAAGGCGCTTTGGCTTTTCAACAATATTTCTATCCAACCACCGGCCTGATCTTATACCCATAAATCCGATCTTAACTAAAAAGTGATAGTAAGGCTGATAATTTAAGTATATATTTATTAATGCACATAGGTTACTAATGTAGTTGAGTAATTCAAACCCTCTTGTTTGTTTCTCCTAGCACTTTTCACCTCTTGAAAATTGAATTGCCAATATTAAATTATGTAATTTATTTGTCTTTTTCAATAACAACAGCATTCCCATTTGCAGTAACGCCAAAGATGTATGGATCGTAGAATGTAACCTGACCACCCCCATGTTGTGGATTGAGAGTCAAGTAATCGAAATCCACACCTATCACAGCGTTACATCCTAAAGCATATGCTGCTTCTTTCAATTCTGCTAAGGCTTGCCTTCTAATTGTTACCAAAGATTCCATAAGTTTATCCTTAACGTTTGTACCAAAGTCAAATAACCCCCCCGTTCTAGGCACCGAAACAGCATCATCGCCTGAAATATAACCAGAATATTTAGTAATTGTATAACCATCAAAGCTGAATCCAGATGTAATTAACATGCTCGCTAGAGCAGCTTTTTTATCATCTGCAGCTTTTTTTATTCTTGCTTCTTCATCTGCCTGCTTCTGATCCATTTTTGCCCTCTCGGCAGCAAGATCATCTTCAAATTTTTTATATTCTGCGACGATTGCATTTATATTTGCGCCATCTTTAATCGACATGCTTAGAAAACCATCATTAATTTGCGATTGGTAATTTGACTTTCGCAAAAACTCTTCAAATCTATCCTGGTCTAAACCAAATTGGCTAGCGACATCTTTTGTTTTCAAATTTTCCTCCAATCTTCCTGTTTATATATATTTTAAAGCTTCCAAATTCCCAGGGTCGATATCCAGAATTAAACTTGCATACCTGCGTGCGTTTGCTGGATAGTCCTGACATTTTTGCAACAACATCTTAATATCATTGTCAAGAGCAATACTTGACTCTTTCCGTGTTACATCTTCAGGCGTTATAAGATATTTTGAGTTGCAATATTGACAGACTCTATACTTACCCTGATCAACAAACTCCCCGCCGCCACATCTTTCACAAATCTCAATTTTCATACGATGGCTTACCTCCATACACATCTTTAATATCCCCAAAAATCAATACTGTTTTTGCTGTCACCTAAAGCGATCGCCTAACGGCAGGCATTACCGGCAAGGTCGCGATTTGGTGGCCAATAGCACCAAGCGCAAAATCCGTCAGTAGAGTGGAGCCTTGCCCCACCATATACTCCACAATTTGTTGGGTTGTTTTTGTTACTTTAACAATAGTCTTGCTCCATCTCCAACAAATTTGTCATTAAGAGCGCTCAAAATTTCAAATAATCTTTCTGGTTCAGGATTACTAAGAAGATTTTTTACATTCTCAGCTATTTTAAACCATCCTTCATACCAATCTGTTTGGTCAAGAAATGAACCAATTAATTCCACAATTCCATTGGCGTAATTTTGAATTTCTTGGGCGTGAATATAAGTCATTGGAGATAGTGGGAAAGATATAGTTGGTCCTGATGGTTTGACTTGGATGATATCCTCAGTTTCATCAATTCTTTCACTATAGCCTGTATAAATACTACAACTATGAACATATTCATTGCGCAAGTCTACTAACCATTGTAAATGGGTCAAATCAACTCCCAAGTCTTTTAATTTTATAATCTTGGAGGTTAATCCACGAGTGCATTCAATAAATCCAGCTGGTGGTT